>CAZYKT010000007.1:0-160815 GCA_964648165.1 uncultured Polyangiaceae bacterium
GACGACGAGGGCGACGAGGACGACGAGGACGACGAGGACGACGAGGGCGACGAGGGCGACGAGGGCGACGAGGACGACGAGGACGACGAGGGCGACGAGGACGACGAGGACGACGAGGACGACGAGGACGACGAGGACGACGAGGACAAGGAACCCTCGTGAGCTCGACGCTCTTCGCGGCGCCTACTCCCCCGAACCGTGGGTGCCTGGACTAAGGGTTGGGCAGTTCCTGCGAATAGCCCTGCGCCAGCTCCGCGACCTTGGCGAAAAACTCGGGGTTCTCCGCCAGTCTGCGCACCACGTCCCAGAATCGTGGACAACCGACAGTCAGGGTGGTGTCGGGGCCTTGTTTGGGCAGATCGGTGGCTCCTGTCAGCTTCATGGCCTGCAGTCGCTCCACGTGACGCCGCGTTGGAAATCGCCGTCCCGATTCCCAGTCAGAAAATAGTTTCGGCTCGACGCCCAGCAGGGAGCAGAGTGTTTTCACACTGCACCCGAGTTGCTCCCTTAGCTGTCTTATCTGTTCCGGCTCCACGGGGGTGATGATAGCACGCAACCGGCCTTTGGCCGCGGCCGACCCCGAGCATGGACTGGCCTCGGATCCTGGCTCTGATTCCCCTCTTTGGCTGCGGTGACGGTGGATGGGAGCCTCCCTCTCCGCAAGACCGCGAGCAAGAAGCTGGACGCCAGCTCGAGGTCGATCCTCCAGAACGACAGGGTTGTGTCGAGCCGGTGGTGAAGCTCCGCGTTCCACTCGAGTCGACGGACCTCTCCTCCGACCAGGTACGATTGGTGGAAGGCGAGCCCTCGGCGGTGTCCCTGCGCCGATTCGCCGATGGCGAGGTGACCAAGACGCTGGAGGATCGAACCATACCCACGTTGGTAGGAAGGGACGATGGGTCGGCAATCCTCCGACCCCGAGCTCCCTTGTTGCCCGGCCAACGGTACACAGTCGTAACCAGGAGTGGCGCGCTCGGTACGATTCGAGTCTGCACCGACCAACCGTTGCCCTATCTGGCCCGCTTGTGGCCGGCCGTGGATCTGTCGAATCGGGCGATTCAGCTCCTCTACTGCGGAGAGACGGCGCCGGTCACGCCGAGTCGAGTCGAACTGCAGCCTGCGGGAACGAACGCCCAGATCCTGCCTGGTTTGGACGAGCATGGACTGGCTCGGGGTCAGTGTGTCCGGCTCGTGCCCGAAGCGCCAATCGACGAGGAGCTCTGTCCACCGCCACAGGTACAGGGTTTTGCGCTCGATCCTTCCCCTCTCGGATACAACCCGGAGCCCGGGGTGGCGTCCAGCCTGACCTGCGCCGCGGGCGAAGCGCGCCTGGGGCCCGGTTGCGCAACGGTGGAGGACGACCGGGTCGTCATCCGTTCCATCGAGTCGGAAACCCTTTGGGTGTTGTCCAGCCCACTGGGACTGCACGTGGAACGTGTTGCGGGCGGCGGACAGCTGGTGATCCGGGATGCCGCCCAGTTGGCCAATCTGCCGGTGGATTTGGTCGTCTTCGACCCGGCGGGTCGCGTCAGCCAAAGTACAGTGTCAGTCCAGCTCCCGCCGCCCCGCGCTCACGTCGTGATCAACGAGGTGCTGGCCAATCCGCTCGGAGCCGAACCGCAGGCGGAATGGGTCGAGCTAACCAACTGGGGTCGAGTCGCCGCGGATCTGGAGGGATGGATCCTCCGTGACAGCGGGGCTGACGTGATCTTGCCCAGGATCCGCTTGGCGCCAGGCAACTACCTTCTGCTGGTGCGGGAGGACTTCCAGTCCGGCACCAACGGTGACGTTCCTGTGGCAGAAGGCACCACGGTGGTCGAGATGCCGCAGCTTGGCAAAAGTGGTCTGGCTAATGGTGGAGAGGCGCTCTGGCTGCTTGACGCCCAGGGTCAAACCGTCTCTCGGTTCCCAGCGCGTGCGGCCAGCAAGGCGGGAATCAGTATCGGACGACGACACCCCGAGGATCTGGACGACGCAGCGGACTGCTTTGGTGCTCATGCGGATCCGGGTGCGTCTCCGGGCTGTGGCAACGTCGTGCCTTGAGGTCGCCTGGCCGTCTAGCTTCCCGCGATGGTCATCCGTGCGACGCGAAAAACTGGGGCGATGATGGAGCTCTTTCTCTCGCATTCGCAGGCAACCGCATCGATACCACGGAGCATCGTGTCCAGGTTGGAGGAGATGGTCACCTCACTGACCGGATGCTCCAGTCGACCTCGTTCGATCCAGAACCCGAAAGCCCCTCGGGAAAAGTCCCCCGTGACCGGATTGAAGCCGAAGCCCATCATGTCCGTGACGTACAACCCGCGCGCGGTGTCCTGAAGCAGTTCGTCGGCCGTCAGGCTTCCCGGCACCATGGTCAGGTTGCTGATCGAGGCCGACAGTGCCCCCCCGTGACGAGCGGCGCTGGCGGTCGACTCCCGCCCCAGTTTTCGCGCACTGGTGCAATCAAGCAGGCTCGTCTTGAACAGGCCGTTCTCGATGACAACGTTCGACCGACAGGGAAGGCCTTCGCCGTCGAAGACCCGGGAGCCGAAACCCCGCTTCAGGAGTGGCTCGTCAACCACGCTGACCAGCGAGCTTGCCACTGGCGTTCCTTCTCGCCCCAACAGATAGCTCGATTTGCGCCACAGGGCACCGCCCAGTACACAACCTGCCAGTGTACCCACCAGAGAACGAGCGGCTTCGGGACTGAATACGACACTGGCTTCGGTGGTGGCGATGCGGCGCGCACCGAGTTGAGCCAGGGTGCGCTGCGCGGCCTGTTGGCCTATTCGTTCCGGCGATTCCAGATCCCCGAAGTGTCGGCTGGCGGAGTAGTAGCTGCCTCGTCGTCGCTTCCCGTCTCGGTCCTCGACGACCGGAACCACGGACAGGCTCACCTGAGTTCCCCGCTTTTTCCCGGCGAACCCGGAAGAAAGGACCAGAACACTCTCTCCCCAACTGCGCGAGACGCTGGCGCCTTCGCTCAGGGTGAGGCGAGGGTCGCTGGCCAGGGCCGCCGCCTCGGCACGTTGCGCCAGCCCCAAGGCATTGTCTGCTTCGATTCCAGTCACGGATGGGTCGAACAGATCCAAAGCATCCACTGGTTCACGGGCAAGCAGGGAGGGATCGGCGGGACGTGCATCCGGGTCAGGCTCGGTGAGTTGCACGAGGTCGAGGGCATCGCCGACACAGCGATTCAAGCCCTCGGGTGTGAGATCACTCGTGACCACCATGGCCACCCGGTCGTCCCTCATGACTCGCAGGGCCACACTTCGGTGGCCAGCCTCTTCGAGCAGCTCGACTTGCCCGAGCCGCACCCGGGCTGTCAACTCCCAGCCAGTGTGGGCGGTGGCCTCCGCCACCTGGGCCCCACCCCGAACAGACCGGTCCACGAGGGAACTGGCCAGGTCAATCAGCTCGTTGTTTTCGCCCCGATCCATCGATTCGCCAGTCTTGCAACCGGATCACGCTGCGTCAACGGTGCTGCGATGCCCGTCCCAGGGACCGAAGGGAGCGGAACATCCACGCGATGGCCACGGCCATGACCGAATTCATCCACAAAAGGGCGTAGCCCAGGTCGCCACCCGCCACGGCGCGCGTCCCAAAGTCACCTCGGAACTGGGTGTATGTCGCGTCGGTGGCCCAACGAGTCCCGAACGCCAAGGACAGTCCCAGGATTACGATCAGCAAGCCTGCCGACCATCTGAACAGGATTGCGCCACGTCGGCGACTGGCGACGCGGGCTGCTGCCGCGAACGCGATGAGCGGTGTGGCCGCGGCCAGGAGCACGCCGAACACCTCCACGGTTGCCGGCAACTGCCGGGAATCGACGAGGTACGCGTAGAACCAGTCCGGGGCATAGGTGAGGAAGTATCCGGTGATAGGGCCGTGAACGAGGAGACCATAGGCTGCCACCAGCAGGACGGCCCGCGTCGCCAAGGGACCCTTTTCCGACTGAGCCAGGTCCTCCCGGGCCGCCCAGGCGAAGGCTATGCCGAGCAACAGGCCGACCAGCGGTGCGATTGGACCAGGCACTCCGTCGAGCGAACCACGCCTTGGTCGCGACGGCTACGACAAAAAGCCACCAAGCGGGACAAGGGAACCCGTCGCCGTCGGTTCGGGTGCTTGGCTTCGGGGTCGACGCCCCAAGCCAGCTGGACTACATGCCTGGCGATGAACGCGGAAGACCTACGAGACCTGCTTGAAGGAGTCAGGGCAGGGCTTCTGACTCCGGCGCAGGCCCAGGAGCGGCTCGCCCATCTTCCCTATGCGGATTTGGGGTTTGCTCGGGTCGACCACCACCGGACCCTGCGGTTGGCCATGCCGGAGGTCGTCTTCGGCGAAGGCAAATCAGCCGAGCAGATCTCTCGCATCGCTCAGGAGATCGCAGAAAAGCATGGACGTGTCCTGGTCACCCGCGTGGAGGCGGAGAAGGCCAGGCAGGTTCGAGACGCGTGGGCAGAGCCAGTCTACGATCCGATATCGAGGACTTTGCGTTGCACGCGAACGGAGCCCCCCTGTCGCACCTGTGATCCAGTGGCCGTGGTCACGGCGGGGACCAGCGATCTTCCAGTGGCGGAGGAGGCAGTCCAGACGCTTGAGGTTGCTGGAGTCCGCGCGCTACGTGTCTACGACGCGGGCGTGGCCGGTCTGCATCGGTTGTTCGCGGATCTGCCCCGTCTGGCATCAGCTCCAGCGGTCATCGTGGTTGCGGGGATGGAGGGAGCCCTGCCCAGTGTAATCGGTGGCCTGGTGGGATGTCCGGTGGTCGCCGTGCCGACCTCGGTCGGATACGGCGTGGCCTTGGGGGGATTGACCGCTCTGTTCGGGATGCTCACCAGTTGTGCCTCCGGCATTGCAGTGGTCAACATCGACAATGGATTTGGCGCGGCGATGGCGGTGCTGCGGATCGTCAACCAACTGGGCAGAAAGGAGCAGACGTGAGCCATCATCACTCCGGCTCGGCACCCGGGTCACAAGGCTTCCGCCCGGACGCGCAGGGCTCCTGCAGCGCCCAACGCCCCGACCTGGCCAAGGGTGCAGGGCGGGGCAAGACCCTCTATTTCGACGCATTCAGTGGGGTGGCAGGGGACATGATCGTGGCGGCGCTCATCGATCTGGGGGTCCCCTTTTCCGTGGTGCAGGGGGCGTGGTCGGCCTTGGCAATCGAGGGAGCAACCCTGCGCTGCGAATCGGGACGGGTGGGGGCGATTGGGGCCAGTCGGTTCATCGTGGAGGTTGGCCCCCAATCCGAGGAGCGCCACTACCCCGAGATTGATGGTCTGTTGGCGGCAAGTGTCCTCGAGTCGTCCGTCAAGGAGTTGAGCCGTCGGATCTTTCGCCGTCTGGCCGAGGCCGAGGCGAGGGTTCATCGTTGGTCGCTGTCACAGGTTCATTTCCACGAGGTAGGAGCCATCGATTCGATTGCGGACATCGTGGGGGCAGCGGCGGCGCTCGACTATCTGGGTGCCGAGGTGGTCGTATCCCCCTTGCCGATGGGGCGAGGATTCATCGAGTGCCGTCACGGCACGCTGCCCCTGCCGGCACCGGCGACCCTCGAGTGTCTTGTTGGTATCCCCACGGTCGAGGCCCACACCACCCGAGAGCTGGTGACACCCACCGGGGCGGCCATTGTGGCCACGGTGGCCCAGCGCTTCACCGGATGGCCAGCCATTTCTCCCCAGGCAATCGGATGGGGGGCTGGCACCTCGGAGCTCGAGGACCGTCCCAATGTGCTGCGGTTGGTCCTGGGTCAATCCAGCCCGTCTTGGGAGGTCGAGTCCTCGGAGGGGCACGTCGTCCTAGAGGCCAACGTCGATGACATGACTGGTGAACTCGCCGGTCATGCTCAGAGACTCTTCTTGGAGGCCGGGGCGCTCGATGCCTGGGCGGTGCCGGCGACCATGAAAAAGGGCAGGCCCGGGTGGATTCTGTCCGCCATCACCACTCGAGCGCAGGCTGATTCAGTGGCCGCGGTGTTCCTCAGGGAGACCACGACCCTGGGCGTGCGGCGCCGTTGGGTGGGACGGGTCGAGCGGGCGCGCCGGGAGCTGCGCGTCATGACTCGCTACGGTGAGGTTTCCGTCAAGATCGCGGAAGGACCCTACGGTCCCGCCCAGATGAAGCCGGAGTTCGACCAATGCGCCCAGTTGGCGCGCAAAAACTCCGTTCCGGTGCGAGAAATCCTGGCGGAGGCTCTGGTCTTGGCGCGCGAGCAGTCGGGGGACAAATCGGGTGCCTAAGTCCGCAGCGGGCTGTCAGTTGGGCCGTTCGATGGGCAGGCCATTCGCTTCCCACCCCAGGACGCCACCCTCCAGGAACGCGACCGGAAGCCCCTGTTCCGCAAGACGCTGAGCGAGGTCTTTGGTCTGCTCACCGCTGCGACAGTACAGAACCGGCGCAGCGGCAAGCATGTGGAGCTCTGCCAGTCGCGACTCAATCTCGGACAAGGGGATGTTGACCGCACCGGGGAGCCGCACTCGCCTCCACACGGCGGGTTCCCGAGTGTCCACCAGGGCAACCTTTCGTTGCTTGAGCAGCGCGGCAACCTCCTCGGGCTTGAGAGCGCCAGCAGCTCGCGGCAGGAGCGGTTCCAGCATCTCACGCAGCTGAGCCTTCTTGAGCGCTCCGGATTTGGCTCCCACCGGTCGCCCCTGATGGAAGATGACGAACGTCGGCACGGCCTGGACCCCCAGCTCGCGGGCGACCATTGGGGATCGGTCAACGTTCACCGTGAATATCTTGACTTTGCCCTTGAGCTCTTCGGACAGCGAGTCCAACTCCGGGGCCACTGTCTTGCAGGGGCCGCACCAGTCAGCCCCGAATTCGATCAACACCGGGAGATCGCTTTCCAGCACCTCCGACATGAATTCTTGATCCGTGATCTCTCGAAGCGCCATGGTCGAGCCCTATGTAGATCCCGCAGCAGGCCGGGGCAAGTCGGCTGCCGCCGGCTGGGCCAACGCGCGTCCTACGGCCAGTTCGAGGCCGATGGCCAGGGCCATGGTGGCCGCGACCCACGGGACCAGCTCCCAGCCGTGGCCCGAGCGAGCCAGCGTCCCCAGGCGAGATCCCCAGCCTCCGATCGCGCTGGGGGCCCGAAGGCCGAGCCACGTCGATGCGGCTTCGAGTCCGATGATCTGTGCGGCTGTAATGGACAACGTGCCACGCAGACCTAGCGAGAGGCCGACCAGGTACCTCTGCCAGCGACTCGGATTCATCGTTCGAGGCAGCTCCGTGGAGCTTTGGGAACCTCGCAAGACCATCCGCACGGCGCGCAGAGCGCCCATGGTCCCCACCACCGTGGCCACGCCGCAGGGACCCGAAGGGCCCGCCGCGGCTACCACGGCCGTTAGAATCACGGCCGACGGCACTCCGACCAGCTCCAGTCCGCGGGTGGTCAACCGATCGACCCAATGACGCGCTGTCGGGCTTTCTGGGAGGGTCAGCGCACACCCAGCGGCGATGATTGTCAGCGCCAGGAGCGTTTGCAGGAGTGTAATACCGGTCAACGACACCAGGGTTCGAGTTCGCTCCCACCATGCACCGATGCTCAGCAAAACGAGCGCGAACACGGTCGCGATGACAACGGCCGAACGGCGCGTAACCCTCCGGGTGGACTGCACGCTCATGCCACCCCTTTGACGGGCAGGGGGCGCGGAGCGTGTCTTGGCCATGGCAGAAGCAGAAGTTCGACCGCCAAAACCAGCGTGGCGCTGGCCAAGGCCAGAGCCATGAGTGTCTCGACGTCAGTATTGCGAAAGGCCTCGATGCTCAGGCGCCCCAGACCGTCCAGACTTGCGGCCTGTTCGGCGACGGTGCAGGTGGTGAGCACCCAGGGCCAGTCGGCACCCGTCACTGCGGCCAAGGTCCGCGCGCTCTGTCGCCAGAGCCCGAAGAGCGAACCCACTGGTGCGGCGAGCGAGAGTCGTCGGACGTGGGCCTCTCGCTCGGTGGGTCCCAGCGTCAATGCGGCGCCCAACCCCACCGCGCATGCCACGGCAAACGCCGCGGTCGTGCTGCTGTGCCCGGCGGCACCGGGGCCCACCAACCAGGTGATCATCGCCACTGCCGGGACAGCTCCCAGGGCCGGCATCGTGTCGGCGACGAAGGGGAACGTCGCAGCGCGTCGCCACAAGCCTCCCCAAGCCAGAGAACTCAGCCAGGCACCGAGAAACCCGGCGATGACCAGAGCCAGAGTGGGCGGGGCCGATGCCACGAGCTTCTGGAATACCGGGGTTCCCTGACGGTCCAGACCCATGCCATGGAAGGCCACCAGTCCGAGCCATTTGCCGAATCGGGTCTCCCCGAGAGCTGCCGACAGGCGGGCTGGTCCATCCAGAACTCGGTACTCCGCGGAGTGCAGATACCACCAGCGTTTCCAGTGGCTGACGATGTTTCCTGCTGCGCCAAAATCAGAGTGGTCCGGGATCGACCAGTTCAGACCGGTGGCGCGAGCGGCCATCCGCGACAGTCGCCGCGCTTGCGCGAGCTCGGTCGTTGAGGTGATCCGTGGCATCTCCGCTATCAATGCTCCCAGCGCGAAGGTGTCGAGGCGGCCGAGCTCGACCTCCCGAGTTGGCAAGGGGTGTTGCTTGTAACGACGGACCCAGCGATGAGCCATCACCAGGTGAAAGTCGGGTTCGCGCTCTCGCCAGAAGGACTGGATCGCTGCCTTAGGATTGACCGTGGTGTCGAGTCCCGCAGCTGCCTGGGGGTCCATACGACGTGCCACCTGCAGCAGCGCGATGGAAGCCCGCCGCGCAGCTGCGGCGGGCAGCGCGTCGAGTTGAGGGATCACTTCGGAAAAGGCGGCCCCTCCCAGGCGGACCAGTTCCCGTTGCGCGGCTTGATCGGGCCCTCGCTGCAGCCGAACCAGGACCCAGCGGCACCGTTCTCTAAGGTCCATTGGGCGCGGGTTGAGGAAGCTTGGCCGGTCGAACCCTGACAGGGTTTGCGAGTCGAAGGCTTCTTTGGTGATCTTGGGGCAGAGTACGCTTTCGATGACCAGGAAGCACAACACCATCAGCAGGGCGAGTCGCGCCAGCATCCACGCGATTCGAGCGAAAAGGATGCGCATTGCAGCTCAGCGCAGCAACAAGTAGCCTGCCACCGCCGCCAACGCCATGGCCCCGACCACCAGTGCCCCGACCACCGCCGGAGGTGGTCCCGAGACCGGCAGAAGGATTGGATCCTGCGTGGGGTCGTACAGCGGGGGGGGCGGGGGCAGCGATCCGGTAGCCGGCGGAGGTGGCGGCGCAGCTTCGGGCGGCACTGGGCTCAACCGACCCACGATGGTGTGCCCCACACGCAGCCCTCGCGATTCGCGCTGTGGCTCCGCGGACGCGACCGCGGGCTCGATGGTGATCAATCGTCCGGGTCCGTCCAAGCGCACTGTCTCGGTGCCGGACCCGTCCACCTCGGGCAGCGCAAACTTGCGGTAGCAGAGCGGTTCATCCGTCGCTTGGACCGGGAGCAGCCCCTCTCCCTGGAAATCGGCGACCACCACCGTGATGTTGTCGTGTCCTCCAGCAGCATTGGCACGATCGGTTAGCTCCTTGCATGCCTGGAGCGGATCGACCTGGGACAGCAAGACGTGACGGATCTCGTCGGAGCGAACCATCCCACTGAGGCCATCCGAGCACAGCATGAGTCGATCCCCGCGCCGCAGGTCGGCGAAGGTCAGATCGACTTGGACCGTATCCGCAGTCCCCAGGGCCTGCAGGATGATGTTGTTGTGCTCGAAAGTCTCCGCCTCTTCCTCGGTAAGCTGCCCCGCCTCGATCAGTTGAGTCACCAGCGACTGGTCGCGAGTGACCTGGACCAGCTGGCCATTTCTCAACACGTACGCGCGGCTATCCCCCACCTGGGCAATGAACAACCGCTCGTCCAGCAGGACGGCGACGGTTGCGGTGGTCCCCATGCCGCGTCGGGAGCGATCGACGCGCGCCTCGTTGAAGATGCGGATGCCCGCCTCCTCCACGGCGGCGACCACGCTGCGCGCCAAATCATTGCGGGATTGCGGGGTGGGGCCATCGCAGAGGCGCTCGAAGATGATATCAACCGCAAGCTGACTGGCGACTTCCCCGGCCGCGGCGCCGCCCATGCCATCGCACACGGCCAGGACCGTACCTCGCGGCCCCACGGTCTGATGCCGATCCGCCTCCAGCAGGCTGCGGCTGCGACGGGTCAGATCGGCGATGACGAAGTTGTCCTCGTTGTGCTCGCGGATCTGTCCCACGTCGGTCCTACCGAAGACATGCACGACAATAGGACCTGAGCGTTCCCCGAGTTTGGCGGGTTCTACGGCATCGTTCATCGCGCTTGTGCCTGCCCGCTCTCCTCGTCGATCCGGAAGAGATGCTGTCCGATTCTCAAAAAGTCGCCGGAGGTGAGCTCGACCTTGCCCCGCACCCGGATGAACGTTCCGTTCGAGGAACCAATGTCCTGCAACCAGAGGCTTCCGTCCGCGGGATCACGGGATATTGCGGCGTGTCGTCGACTCATGAATGGATCGGTTGAAAACACGATATCACCGACTTCCCTGCCCAGGATCGTTTCTTCGCGGCTGAGGAAGTACTGGTTGCCGGGGGCGCCATCCATAGCTCGCTCCGAGAGGCGAGCGTATCGTGGGGCCAGCGGACAGCCAAATACCTGGGTACCGCGTTCGGTGGCCTGTTCCAGCGCGACACCAGGAGCCGGCACCTCACAGACCTCCAGCAGATGCAGGCCGCACAGGATCCGGTCCCCATCCCTCAGGCGGACACGCTCGCGAATACGCAGAAATACCCCGTTGATTGAGCCGAGGTCCTGGATCAGCAAACGACCGTCCGTTCGGTACACGCGCGCGTGACGCGGGCACACGTAGGGATCACCACCGAGGACGATTTCGCCCTCGCACCGTCCGATGTCCATCTGCTTTCCCACGAGGGGAAAAGAACGACCAGGCGACCCGTCGTGGCCGATAATCACCAATCTTGGGCCCGCGCCTGGAGGCAGGTGCAGGTCGAAGGGAACGGGCCGATGGGTCAGTGCGGTCTTGGGGTCGGGGAAATCGGGTTCGGGTGGGGGGAATGCAGGCTCGAGCCGGGTGCCGCAGCGCTGGCACCTCGGTGCGTTGCCCTCGTTCTCTCCATTGCAGTTGGGGCAAACACGTGGACCCAGATCGGCAAGCGGTGGCTGTTCCGGTATGGCCGCCGCCCGGTCGGAGGATCCGGCTGCGGCGGTTTCGGGTACCTGGTCTGGAGGACGCGACCGCGTGGGCGAAGGGCCGACGAGGCCGGACAATCTCGTTCCGCACTCGGCGCAGAAGGCGTCGCCCCGCGACGGCATCCAACCACAGCTGTGGCAGGGCGCGATACCCAACGGTAGTGGCACCGAAGCGTGGATGGTGCCGCTCGGGTTCGGTGGCGGGGATGCTTCCAGCAGAGACTCCGGTCCCGTGAACTGCCGCGTGGCCGGGGGAGTCTCTTCTGCAGCCAGACCGTACCCGCAGTCTTCGCAGTACCGAACGGAATCGGCGTTGCTTCGCCCGCAGTGATTGCACCTCACGGAGCGAGGGGAACCCGTTCCCGGGTGTCACGTCAAGGGGGTCGCACGACCCACCCCAATATTCTCACCTTACCATCTGGGCAGGGGATCCCTCACCTCCATGGACAACTCCAATCCGAGGATATGGGCCAACCCGAATCCGAGGAACGTATCGGCGCGGCGTTGGTCGGCACCATCCGTCCAGGCCCGCAACAGCAGGCAGCGCCAACTGAGACCAAGGCTCACACTGGCGATGGCGCTGGCCTGGAGTGAACCTCCGACCCCCAGGCTGGCCAACGGTCCGGCTGTATTCACGCCCCATTCGTTGCCATAGGTGGCCGCGCCGAACCCACCCAGGATAAAGGGTGTTACCCGTCGTCCCTCGGCCCAGTAGCGTCGGACTTCGCCCCGAAGCTGCTGGAGGATGGCCAGGCGAAGGATGTTGGACGATTCGTGACGGCTCGCCTCATAGGCTCCGCCCAGGTACCAGGGCCCGCGGGCCCGATAGCCAGCCCTCAGAACGACACCGACTCCTGGACCCAGCACGCAGGGTGCAGTTGCCCCCTCGGGACACACGTCTCCTGCGTCAAGCGGGCTCTCGGCTGCGACGGCCACTCCATATTCGACGAAGTGGAGGCTGGACGGCGGCCGACTCGGTGGCTGAACCTGTCCCAGAACCCCGGACGTGGTGGCGACGACTGCCGCGGCGGGCAACAGACGGCTCAAGCAGCGGACCATGGGAGCAGGGGTACCCCTAGCGGCTCCTTGGCTTGCACGCAACAGCTGCCTTGACGTCCCGCCAATCCATCGTCTAAAGGCGGGGCAAGTCACATCTAGCGGAACGATCCATGGAAATCTACCTCGACCGAAGGGCCGCGCGCCAGATCCGTCTCTCGACCCAAGAAGCGATCGAAGAGGGCGACATGGAAGCGCTACGTGAAGACATCCTCGATGCGTTCACCGAGGAGCAAGTCGAGGAGATAGAGCGCCGTCTGGACAGCGGCGATCTGTTCGAGTTCCTCACCGACATCATCGATGAGTGGAGTGGGGACGACGTTGACGAACTCGTTGAGTTGCTCGAGACCCAGCTGGGTGAAGTCGGAATCGATCTAAAGATCGACGCAAAGGCAACCAGCGAGGACGAGGACGAGGAAGAGGAAGAGGAAGAAGAGCCGGATCCCGACGAGGACGGGGACGAGGACGGCGAGGAAGAGGATCTGGACGAGGACTTCCGGGACGACAACGAAGAGTGATTCTTGCCGGCTTGGCTCCGGGCCCGCAACCTCACGGGTTGCCGTCCTGCTCGGACCGGTCCTGCTCACGGAGCCGTGCCCGTTCAGACAGTGCTGCGATGAACAGCTCGTAGGCGATGATCTGTGCGGCCTGCGCCAGATTGATTGAAGGCTGGTCGTTTGCCATCGGGATACGTAGAAGACCGTGCGTCTTCTCGACCTCGGCGGCATCGAGTCCGGATTTCTCGTTGCCGAACACGATCGCGATGCGGGCCCCCTGGTTGGCGCGGTGCACGATCTCGAGCGCTGCCGTCCGTGGGAGCTTCACTCCAGAGACTCCGCGCCGTGACGTCGTTCCGAGGACCCAGTCCACGCCAGTCAAGGCCTGTGAAAGGTCCGGGTACTGGACGGCCTGCTCCAGTACATCCCAGGATTTGACTGCCATCTTGTGGGCCATCTCGTGGCTGGGCACGGCCAACCGTCCCGGCTTGACCAGCACCAAGCTCGCGAAGCCCATGGTCTTGATTGCCCGAGCCACGGCTCCGACGTTCTCGGGGTAGTGGGGACGACACAGCACGAACTGGGTCCGAGTTTGGACAGGAAGCGTCAGCATATCTAGGGGTCGCCCGGCTCCCGGGTGCCCGCTGTCCCCGAGTCCGCCAGGGATTGTGCTGTCGGCGGCGGCGCGGAAGGGAGGGGGCGATGGGCTCTGCGTGGTTTGGACGTTTGGGATGCGGCGCTCCCGGGAAGCCGGAGGATTCGGTCGGTTCGATTCCACGGCTGTTCCAGATCTGGGCCAGCATCGACAGGGGCGGGCGCTGGCGGAACAGGGGGCTGACAACTCCGAAACAGCTGCAGTGCGCCGAGGGTCAGCAGTCCTCCGAGAGCAGCGCCACCGACGGCCAGGCGCAGGGAGCGAGGGCCCACCAACCGGTCGCGGGTGGGTGGCAAAGTGGCGGCCGGTGCCCTGGGGGTGACGGCGACGGGGCGACTGGGGGCGAGGCCGCTCAATACGCTGGCCAGCGCCGAACCGAACTGTTCGCAGTCTGGGTAGCGGTCCCTCGGATCCTTCTGCAGCGCTTGCGCCAATACCAGATCCACCCTGGCATCCACGCCCACCCGTGCCGCCATCATTGGCGGATTGTCGGTCGTGATGCTGGCTGCCACTTGAACCGCGTCATCGCCGGGGAAGGCGCGCTGACCGCTGATGGCTTCGTACAGCGTTGCGGCCAGAGAGAATTGATCGCTGGCGGCCGAAAAAGCGCCGGTGGCGATGGACTCCGGGGAACTATAGGCGGGAGTCCCCAACAGACGCCCGTCGCGAGTCAACGTCGACTCGGGGATCCGCGCGATGCCGAAATCGGCGATCTTGGCTCCCGTCGAGGCGAGAATCACGTTCTCGGGTTTGATGTCCCGATGAAGGACACCCGCCTGATGGGCAGTGGCTAGAGCGCTGCCCAGTTGCCGTGCCAGATCGCGGACCACGGCGGCACCCAGCGGACCCAGGGCGATCCGTTCCTTCAGGGTGGGACCTTGCACATACTCGAAGACCAAGAACAGCCCCAGTTCTGGGTCCTCTCCCATGTCGAAGAGGGTGACGATGTTGGGATGGCTGACCCGTGCTGAAGCGCGGGCCTCCTGGCGCATCCGGTCGAGCAGGGCCAGACGATGCTCCTCGACCAGTCCCAGGTCGTTGCGCAGAACTTTGATGGCCACCTGGCGGCTCAGTACCGGATCCTGAGCCAAAAATACCCGCCCCATCGCCCCCTGGCCCAGGCGGCTCACGATCTCGTAGCGACCGATGGAACGCGGCAAACGGGCGTCGCTCATGGTCAGGCACCTCGCATATGGATGCTCGCGCCCGGCGGACCTTGCTCAGCGACCGGGAGCCGCCCCGGGGGCCTTGGCTTCTGCTGGCGGGCGCTTGGGTTTGGTCTCGGTGGGAGGTGTGGGTTTGGAGGGCTTCGATGCAACCGGTTCTCCGTAATCATCCAACAGCTTCTTGAGCAGTCCGTCCCGGAGCCAACGCTCGTGGTGAACGGGCATTTTGGGCAAGTTGACCAGGATCCGCACGTGGTTCTCCAGGGGGACCAGCTCGATCGAGCCATCCACCACACGCTTCGGATCGTCGGGGACCCGGTACCGAAACAAGAAGTAGGCTGCGTCCGGATCCTTCTCCGTCACCTCGTAGCCCAGGTCGATGCGCAAGAAGCGGAGCGTTGAGCTGTAGGTTTGGACCAGCGTGTACGCCGAATCACCCTCGGCACGACCCTGGGCGGGCGCGGCCAGGGCCACCGCGAGCAGCCAGGCGGCCACGGACAGGGGGAGCGGGTGGGGGGGGCGACCCATGGGACGGTATCCTGGACCGAGTGGTCCGCCAAGCCAAGTCTAGCCCGACGGTTCGCCAAGAAGACGGCCCTCCAGCAGCGCTCGGGGGCCCTCCGAGAACAGCAGCTCGAGCTCTTCCTCCCCGTACTCACGGGCAACCCAACCCATGGCCCGCTCCACGGCCCCGAGATCGGTGGGTCTGTGCACATCGGTGCAGGCGGCGTGATAAAGCCCGCGACGCAATAGTTCCCTGGCGGTGGTCGAAGCGTGGCGACCGTATTTCCCGCAGAGAGCCGCCACGTCCAACAGCGCCGCCGCTCCCACGTCGAGCAGCCGCTCCAACAGCTCGATGGATCGGGCGATGGGATGGTAGCGCTCGGGGTGGGCGATGACGGGCAGGAGCCCCCGCCGGCGCAAATCGGCGAGTCGGTGGTCGATGGTGTACGGGAAGTCAATCTCGTAGAACTCGAGGAGCACGGCTCGTCCCCCCGGATAGGGCAGGGCACCTCCCGTCAGCAAGCGCTCGAACACCACGTCATCGAAATAGTGCTCGGCGCTCAGCGCCGTGTCGGGCAGGTCGAGGGTTTCACAGGTGGCCTGCTTCGCCAGGGCATAGGCTTCGCGGATGGCCTCGGCGGTGTTGTCGAACAAACCGGGGCGCATGTGGGGCGTGGCGATGACCTGATCGAACCCGAGCGCCTTGAGGCCCTGCAAAATGGCTACTGCCTCTGGTAGGCTTTGCGCTCCGTCGTCGATCCCAAATACCCAGTGGCAGTGGAGGTCGACGAAGTTTGGCACGACCTAGTCACGCACACGCAAGATGCGGGAGCAACCATGACCCAGCTTCTGCCAGGTTGCCTCCGCGTGGCAGGAGGGGATCTCGCACAGCCAGAGGCCACCGGGCAGTGCGCTCCGACGGACCTCCCCGCCGTCAGCCTGCAACGGTGGCAGGGGGGCGACCGCGGCCAGTTCCTCGCAGTACCGAGCTGGTCCAGCTCCAGCTATCAAGAATCCTGACTGATCGGCCAGGGCCAGGGCGCTTGCCCCCGAGGTCTGTCGTGCGGCCTCCAGCCAGCGCCAAAGTCCCACGAGGCAGTCGGTTCGATCGTCTGTGCGGCGTTCGAGACTGGCTTTCTCCATGGTTGCGAGCATAACGGACTGGCCCGAACCCGGACCAGAATGCCGCCATCCTCGGCCGCGGCGCCAGGCCCCCGTTCGCCGGGGCTACGCGTGACCACCTCGCGCCCCGCGCTCTTTGGCTCGGAAGCGCAGCAGAATGGGCACCGACTCGAATCCAAAGGCCTTGCGGATCTGGTTGGCCAAATATCGGGCGTAGCTCGGCGCTATATGCTGGGGCGCGTTGGAGATCGCGACGAAGAGCGGAGGAGCGGTTCCCGCCTGCGTGAAGTAATAAAGGCGCGGCGCCTTCCCGCCTCGGGTGGGCGGGGGATGAGCCGCAATGACCTTCTCGAAGAACCGATTGAGCTCTGCGGTCGGGACCCGGTGCTGCAGCTGCCGAGCTGCCTGGCTCACGGCTCGCATCAAATCCTTGACCCCCTTGCCAGTCAGGGCGCTCACCGGGCACAGCGTCACCCAGCTCGCGAAGCGCAGGGCCTCCTCAGCCTGTTGCCGACTGGCGCGACGGCCCGCGTTGTCCAGCATGTCGACCTTGTTCAGACCCACCACCACCGCGCGCCCACGCTCGACCGCCATCCCGACCAGCCGCTGATCCTGTTCGGTGACCCCCTGGGTGGCGTCGCACAGGAGGATCACCACCTGGGCGCGTTCCATGACCCGCAGTGCCAAGATGATGCTGGTTGCTTCGATGCCCTTCGCATCCACTCGGCTCCTGCGTCGGATGCCGGCCGTATCGATGACTCGATAGGTCTGACCCTGGAAGGACACCAGGGCGTCCACTGGATCGCGGGTGGTCCCTGGGATGGCTGTGACCAGGCAGCGTTCCTCGCCCAGCACCGCATTGAGCAGGGAAGACTTGCCAGCGTTGGGCTTTCCCAGGATGGCAACGCCGATCCGGGACGGATCGGCGGGTTCCTGGTCATCGGCAGCCTCGGGCAACGCCTGGATCATTGCCGAAGTCAGCCGATCGATACCGCGTCCGTGGATGGCGGAGATGCCAATCAGATCCGGCAACCCCAGCGAAAACAACTCGGTGTGTTGCTCGCGGGCCCCTTGACGATCTGTCTTGTTGGCCACGAACAGCACGGGCTTGCCGGAGCGGCGCAACAACGCCACGGCCTTGCGGTCGAGTTCGGTCGGGACTTCGGAACCGTCCAACAGGCACAGGACCAGATCGGCCTGCTCGATGGCAACCGTGACCTGCCGCGCGATCCCGCTCCCTATCGCATCGCCAGTGCCAGAGTCCAGCCCGCCCGTGTCGACCAGCGTGACCCAGCGACCGTGCAGGAGCGTATCGGCGTAGTGGCGGTCCCGGGTGGCGCCCGGTTGATCGTCGACGATGGCCAGAGAGCTCCCCGCCAGTCGATTGAACAGCGAACTCTTGCCGACGTTGGGCCTTCCCACGATGGCGACGATGGGGGTCACGACATCCCATCCTTGGGGTTTGGTTGCGCGCAGCGGGTCGCTGAGTCGAAGCCGAGGTCGGCCAGCATGCGGGGCACGTGTTTCCACCGGGGAGTCACCCGGACCACCAGGTCCAGTCGAACATGGGTCGACAGCAATGTCTCGATCCTCTTGCGGGCGCCGATGCCGATGGCGCGCAGGCGCGAGCCCCCTCGACCCACCAGGATCTTGCGTTGGCTGACCTTTTCCACGTGAAGAGTGGCGGCGATCCAGACGCTCCGGTCGGTCTCGTGGTACGTGTCGATTGTCACGGCCACGGCGTGGGGTACCTCGTGCGCGGTCTGCAGCAGCACCTGTTCACGGATGAACTCTGCCACGAAGAAACGGCTCGGGCGATCGGTGAGCGTCTCCTCGTCGTAGGGCGAGCAATCCTGGGGGAGCAAAGGGAGCGTCGCTTCCAGGATTCGCTGAACGTCCTTCGGATCGTGAACCGAGCACGGCAGGATGGTCGCGAACGCTCGCAGTCCAGCCAGTTGTTCGAGATAGGGAAGCAGCTCGGGTTTGCGGTTCAGCTCATCGACCTTGTTGACGACGGCGACGCAGGGTCGATCCCCCGGCAACAGGGTCAAGAAATCACGGTCTGCCTCCCAACGCCGGTTCTGTTTGGCAGCTCGCCCGTCCGTTGCTCGCAGAGGGATGGCCGAGACGTCGGTCATCCACAGGATCACGTCGGCGTCACGCAAGCTCTCCTGAGCTTGGCGATTCATCAGCTGGCCGAGCTCGGAGCGGGGCACGTGCCAACCGGGTGTGTCGATGATGGCGAGATGGGCAGGGCCGCAATGAACGACCCCCAATAATGAGTGGCGCGTCGTTTGCGGCAAAGGAGAGACGATGGCCAGCGCCTGACCCAGGGCCGCGTTCAGGAAGGTGGACTTTCCCACGTTGGACCGCCCCACCAGGGCCACCTTGCCGAACTTCGCCATTGAGCGCCGCAAAGATAGGCTACAGGTCTCAGCCTGCACCCAAATTCGACGTTCTGCGGGGCGCTTGGATCGGCACGGCTCGGTAACCCCGGTCGTTGCGGGAAAAAGCCCAAATCGACCCACTGAACGGCATTGCGACAGTCCCCAAAGCAGGCTAACTGGCCCATCGTCATGCTTGGGTCCGTCGCCCGACACGCCCCGCCCCGCCCCGATGGGGCGGCACGGCGGAGGTCCAGCGGTCGTGGATGGCTTGGGTCGCTGCTGTCCTTGCTGACCGCGGTAACGGTTCTGTTGCTGCCGTTCAACCGGGGGGGGCTCTGGGATCCGCTGGAGCTGCGCGTGGCGGAGATGGGGCGGCGGCTGGCTGCCACTGCGCTGGGAGCGCGCTTTGCGTTGCTCCCCGAGGACAGCCAGCGGATGCCGAATCTGAGTGAGCTCGGGTGGGGCGAGCTCCCGTTCTGGTCAGCCGCGCTTGGCTTCCGGTGGTTCGGCTTGCATGACTGGGCGGGGCGCTTGGCCTCGGTGTTCTGGGGACTAGTGGCCGTTCTGTCCCTCGGGCTGTTGGTGGGGCGTCTCGCGGACCGATTCGCACGAGGGTTGAGCATGATCCTGCTCACGACCCTGCCAGTATTCGCCTTTCAGTCGCGGATGATGCTGGGAGACGCTGCCACGATCGGCTGTCTGTGCTTGGCCACTACCGGCGTGGCGCTCGCTTGCTTCGATGAACGGTCCGAGAAACGGCACGGCTGGTTGCCGGGGCGCACGGCATTGTACTGGCTGCTCGGCGCCATCGGGATGTCGTTGGGCATTCTGTGCCGAGGCGTGATGATCGCCGTGGCGGTTCCCTGCCTGGGGGTGGGATTGGCGGTGTTGGGCGGTCCTGGCCCCAAGGGGCAGCCCCAGGCCGCTCGCCGGCATGCGGTCGGCTTGATCCTGCTCGGCGTGGCGGCGATGGTTGGTGGATTGTTGGTGCTGACTCAGGGTCACGGGCCGCGGAGTGGGTTCAGCTACTGGATTGGCACGGTGCTCGACTTGCAGAAGCCAGTGTTGACCTTCGACGTCGTGCTGGGCCAGTTGGGCTATGCGCTGTTCCCGCTCTCCGCCTACCTGCCCTGGGCAGCGGGCCAGATTCTGGTCTCGGCCAGCACTCCGGGTCGGCTGAGTGCCGGGGAACGTGGTTTGGGGCTCACCCTGGTTGGGACCCTAGGGGCAGCCCTGTCGCTCCAAACCATCTTGGCGCCTTGGGTCGGGACGTTCCCTTTCGTCGCTCCCTTTGCGGCGGCTGGTTTGGCAGCGGTTGCGTTGTCGCAGAGTCGGCGTGCCGCGTCGGTCGCGACCGTCCCCATCCTGGGTACGGTCGCCGTATTGACCCTCCTTCTCGGCGACTTCATCAACCTTCCGGACCGTGCTCTGGTGGCGGCTGCGTCCGGAGCGGACACGGCCCCCCTGGCCTCTTCCCAGCTGGGGCTCGGCTGGATCAAGTCCGCCTTCGCCGTTCTGCTGGTCGGTGCGGTGGCTGCTGGCGCCGAATCTGGAGTCAACGATCGGTTTCGATTTCGCAAGGAGGAGTACCTGGGCTGGGCTCAGCGGGTTCGCACCGCCCAGGATGGAAATGTCGCCTTCCTGCTCATTCTGCTGGAAACAGCCCTGGTCACTCTGGCAGGCCTTGTGTGGGCCGCCGAGCACGGGGTCAGCATGCCTCGCTTGCAGCAGCTGCCAAGGCAGATCAGGAGCCTGATTCTGGTGGCGTGGGCGCTCCTGCCAGCGGCGGTCCTTCTCTTACCTCTTGGTGTGCTGACCCTTCGGGACCTTTCGCGGCTCCTATTCGATCGCGTCATTCCCGTCCTCTGGCCCCAACCGTGTGGGTCGGTGAGTTCCCCCTGCGGCGGCATCGCTGCGGCCAGCCGCGCCGAGCGCCGGGTCGGTGTGGCGAGTCGTGTGCTGGTCCTGACCGTCAGTTTGGTGCTCTCAGGGCTCTGCATGAGTCTAGGCAACGGTCCGGCGCTGTCCGAGGGACTGTCTCCCAAGCAGGCGTTCTTGGCCTATGCGCGGATCGCGCGTCCCGGCGAGCCGGTGGCAATCCTGGGGCTGCGCGCCAACACCGCCCACTACTACATCGGAATGAGCCCGCCAGTATTCGAGGAGGCGAGTTCGGCGATCGACTGGATGATCGGGGGAAGGACTCGGCGTTTCATGATCATGGACGTCGACTACCTTCCGTCGGCCAACGCTGCCTTTCGGGCACGCGGGGAGCGGGCGCGTAATCTCCCGGTTCTGGAAATCCCCTCTGCCCGGGTCCTCCTTCTGGCTAGCGATTTGCCCGCCGGCACCTCCAATCGCAATCCTCTGCTCGACGTGGTTCCGGATCACGCGCCGTCACCCGGTCATCGGTTGACGGCGCGTCTCGGTGCCAGTCTGCAGGTGCTTGGCTGGGACGTGGCGAAGCCCGACGGCAGCCCCGCCGAACCGCTGCATCCGGGCAACGGCTATGAGCTCAGGCTCTATTACCGCGTCCTGGACGCGATCGGCCTCGACTGGAAGACCTTCGTTCACGTCGAGGGTCAGGGCAGACGAATCAATCTGGATCACGACACGTTGGCCGATCGATACCCGATGTCCCACTGGCAGGCAGGGGACTACGTTGTCGACCGCCATCCGTTTCGACTCGAATCCGGTACCGCTCCCGGTGGGTATCATCTCTACTTTGGTCTGTTTCGGGGGGAGCGACGCATGGACGTAACCCGCGGGCCCGAGCAGGACGACCGCGTGGTCGGTGGAGCGTTGATGGTGCGGTGACGCGCGAGGAGAGCAAAGCCACCGACGTGGGGCCCGGCCGGTTGGCACGCGGCACTGCCACGGTCTTTGGGCCGGTGGTGGTCGACGTTTCAGGGCATATCGCAGGTGACACCGCCACCAAAGCGGGGTAAGCGGTTCTCTCGTGACGTCGAGCAAAGAGGGGTCGGACGCGCCGGAGTCGGAGAAGGGCGCTGAGCGTCGGCTTGCGGAACGGGTCGAGGTGACCTGGTCGGTGGATTGCGAGACCGACGACACGTTCCTGTACGCTTCGATCCGCAACATCTCGGAGTTCGGGATCTTCGTCCAGACCAAGGAGCCGCTGGAGGTTGGAACCCAGTTGACCCTTCGGTTCGCCCCTCCGGGTCATCAGTCGTTCGTCGTCCGTGGCATCGTTCAGTGGATCAACCCGGTCCGGGCCTTGTCCGTCAGTCCCAATCCGGGCATGGGGATCCGGTTCGTCGAGCTGACCGTGCAGGATCGCCACAGGCTGGTCGAGGCGATCCACACCATTGCCTACGTGCCCTTTCCGACCAGCAACTGAGTCGACTACTGGGGCTCGCTCGAGGGGACGACTCCGGGGGAAGCCGAGGGGGGTGGCTGGGCCATCTCGGTGGGCTTGGTGTCGGGTGCGGGCGACAGACTCCGGAGCCGCTCATTGGCCCGACCGCCCCACCGGGCGCTCCTGCGAAGTTCGGTGAAGATCTCCCGAGCGCGGTCGGAATGCCCGAGTTCGAGTTGGCATTCCGCGGCGTGATAGGCCGCCTCCTCCCCCACCTCGGTCTTGCCGTGTCGCACCCGCAACGCCTCCAGGCGCGCTAGGGCTGCTTGGCAGCCCGAGCTCTTGCGCAAGGCTTGAGCCGCCAACAGGGCAGCGGCGGCGGTGGCGGGGCTGCCACTGGCAATCAGATGCTCGGCGATTGTCTGGGCCTCCTGGTAGTGACCCCGGTGGAACGCCGAGAGCGCACTCTCGAGCTCCTTCTGGCTGTCGAGATTGCGACTCGCCGAGGCGTCGGGCTCCTGAGCAGCCTCCTCGGGGCTGCGACGCTCGCGTGCGGCCTTGTCACGATCCAGCCAAGCCGCTGCGACCCGAGTGGAGGGCGGGGGTGATGCCATCACGGGATCCCTCTCCGGAACCCCCCGTTCGGTGATCTGAATGAGATCGTGCTCGCTGGGGTGGGAGCGAACCAGGAACAGGCTGGAGCCAATCATGATCAGCAACACTGCGGCCATGGTGACCTGGGGGCGCATCGCGTAGCCCCCCAAGAACCTCAGCGCACTGCCCAGCCGATGTCGCACCGGAAGCTGGCGACGAATCGAGCGCTCCAGCAGCAGGACTCGCTCGGCAACCGGCACGCGGAGCTCGACGGCCGGGAACGTGGCAACCTCTCGGGTTGCCTTGAGGCCAGCCTCGATACCTCGACATCGAGAGCAGTGAGCGACATGGCGTTGAGCGGCCCCGGCCGCCAGCTCGTCGAGTTCCTGGAAGATACGATCCAGTACGATCTTGTCGAATGCCTCGCAGTCCATGCCCACTCTCAACGCAACGCTCGTGCGTAGTCCTCGGTATCGTTGACGGAGCTCTGGATTTGCTCCAGGGCGAATCGAAGCTGTTGTCGCAGTGAGTCGTCATCCAGGTCGAGTACGGTCGCCAGCTCTCGCAGGGTGAGCTGGGCGACCAGCTTGAGGAGCAAGATCTCACGAATGGTTGGGGGCAACCCCGCCACTCGTTCCGAGACCCGTCGAACCACGAGCTGTGAGCGGCGGCCCCGCGACGAAACGGGCGACGACGAAACCGGTGAGCTATCGTGGCCGGAGTTTTCACCACCCTCTCGTGGTCCCTCCAGGGTCCCGTCCAGCCGAGCTGAATCCGGGACAAGTCCGGTGAAGCGTTCGTGAAACTGCCGGTAGAGCCAGGGGCGAAAACGGGTCTCCATGTGGAAAGAGCCGGCGTTCTGGACCAACGCCAGCAGCGTCTCGTGGGTCAACTCTGCGGCGCGCGCCTCGCTTCCGAGCAGATACAGCGAGGTCGAATAGAGGACGTTGTCATGGCGTCGCACCAGCAGTGCGAGGGCGTTCCTGTCTCCACGCTGGTAGCGAACCATCAGCGTCTCATCCGTGGCCTCTCGTGGGTCATCGACCGGGTTGCGCATCGCTTCAACCGATTCGTGGCAGGAACCCTACCGCGCTCCGGCTGATCCGCACGATTCTCGACGGTCGTGGTCCACTCCACCCCAACCTCGGCGTTGGGCTGGGGCCGGGATGTCGGCGTGGCCGGAGTGCTGGGCGGTTGTCGGTCGGTTCGCTCACCGGATTCAGCAGGGCCAGGTTCCGGCTGCTGGGCGGGAGTTGTCAGTCTGTTCAGACACGTCGACCCGCCTGGTCTTGCTCGTCGTAGTGAATGGCCGGCCAATAGTGCGTGCCTCAGTCGCCCCAGGTGGTAGAAGCTCAGCGAAAGCTGCAAACCGGCCAAGTGGAAGGTAGCCGTCGAGTCGCATTTCGGGCAAGGATACTCCTGCGCAATGTCCTTGCGGAGTGGGAGCCTTTGAAGTCTCTTCTTCACCTGGCTGGAAGTTTGGGAGCGGCAGTCTCCCGCCCCGTAGGGGTGTGGAACCTGCTCGATCCATAGCGTTGAGAGGGTCGAACATGCGTCTCGGAAGGACCTTGATCTTGTTGTGCGCGGCCGTGTTGGGCATTGGGTCGCTGGCGTTGGCGCAGTCGAGAGTCGCTGAACCCACTGCGACGACCACGGCGCCCAGGCCGGCGAGCGAGTCCTCGGCAATGCCAGCGACGTCTGCGGCCCCGAGTCCAGCGCCAGGAGAATCCGTTGGCATCGCGGGCTCTGCCACCAACTCCCCGGGGGTCACACCCGGGCAGACCTCTACGGTGCCGCCGCCAGCGGGGGTCGACGGCTCGACCTATTTGGTGCGGTTGCGCGACCTGGAACAGCGGATCGATGAGCTGAAGGAGCAGATCCGCCGCAGTCATACCCGACTCAGTCTGCTCAGTGAGACCGTCCTGGCGGGCGGAGCGGGCGGGGCCCGCGCGGACGTGGTGTTCATCAACGACCTGAGTGGGACATTCCGAGTAACACAGGCCCTGTTCGTGCTGGACGGAGCGGTGCAGTACAACAAGCAGGATGATACGGGGCTTCTGGCCAGCCAGAAGGAAATCCCCATCTTCAGCGGATCGATTCCGCCCGGTGATCACACCCTCCAGATCTTGCTCAAGTTGCGGGGACACGGATATGGAGTGTTTTCTTACCTCCGGAGCTATCAATTCGAGGTCCGCAACAGCCACTCCTTCACGGTTACCGAAGGGAAGACCGTCGAGCTGAAGGCGGTCGCTTTCGAGCAGGGCGACGTAACGACCGCGATCGAGCAACGGCCCGCTGTGCGCTACGTTCAGAAGATCAAAGCCGGCACCTCGGGATCGGAAGCCGAGGGGCGCGAGGGTGTTGGTCTGTCGTCGTCTGGTTCGTCGGGGAAGGCCTCGGTTGGGGTGGGGAGTGAGTGATGCGTTGGTGCACGTCACCCGCCGGCCTCGGCGCGCTCTGGGCACTGTTGGTGGTTGTCGCCTCGGCCAGGGGTGCTGAAAATCCTGGAGAGCAGGCCGGTCGCATCCTGGGTCAAGTGGAGATCGAAGTCCCCACCGTGACCCAAAGGGCAGCCACCCTGGCCAAGATCACGACACCGGTCGAGGAGCGCGTGGCCGCAGGCGAAATCCTGCTGCGCAATCAGGACTGGGAACGGGCTATCCAGGTCCTATCCAAGGTCCTGGAATTGCACGCCCAGGGCAAGGCCCCCGCGACGGCCCGGGCCGACGCGGAGTTTCTGATCGGGGAGGCCTATCTGGGCAGCAACCAGCATCTGGCGGCCCGACACCATTTCCTGGAGGTGGTCCGACGCGCGGATACCCCCCCGTGCGACGTCTACGCGGGGCGGGCCGTGTCTCGCGTCGTTGACATCGCGCTTCGGACGTCCGACGACCGCGGATTGGACGAAGTAGTGGCAAAGCTGGAGAGGCTACCCCCCTCGGATTCCAGCGGTTCACTGGCCTATGCGCGCGGCAAAGCCTACCTGGCACAGGGGCGTTTCGATCGGGCTCGGGAGGCGCTCCGTCAGCTGCCGACGGGTTCCGCGTACGCGCCGCAGGCGGGCTATCTGCTGGGGGTCGTCCTCACCAAGGAGGTGCTCGCGGCCTCCGCCGCCAAGGAGGGCGAATCCAGTTCCACCGGCGCTCCCGCCACGAGTCGTTTCGATGCGGCCGTTGCCCAGTTCGCCGCAGTCGCTCGGATGCCGGTCAAGACCGCCGAGCACCACCACGTCGTCGATCTGGCCAACATGGCCATGGGTCGTCTGCACTACGAGACCAATCATCTGCTGGAGGCGGCCGATGCCTATCAGAAGGTGGGTCGCGAGTCGCCCGAGTTCTCCGCGGCGCTGTTCGAGCTGGCGTGGGCGCATGCTCGTCTGGGCGACTACCAGGCAGCGCAGCGTGCACTGGAAGTCCTCAGTATCACCGATCCCAAGAGCCTGAGAATGGTAGATGGGTCTTTGCTGCGTGCGGATCTCCTCCTGCGTTCAGGGCAATTCGACAAGGCGCTGAGCGTGTACGAGGGGGTTCGCACGCGCTACGACCCGGCTCGAGAGCAGGTCACTCGCCTGTTGGCCACTCAGACGGATCCGGCGCTCTACTACGACAAGCTCGTGGCGGATCGGTTGGAGCAACAATCTGGCGATCTGTCCCCGCTGGTCATCGAATGGGCCAGGGAAGAAGCCGAGAACGAACGCGCCTTCACGGTCATCGAGGACGTGGCACGCACGCGTGATCTGATTCGGCGTTCTCGGCGCCTTGCTGCGCAGCTGCGGGCCGTATTTTCATCCCCGACTCGGGTTCGGGCTTTTCCGGAGCTGAAGCAGGCGATGGAACATGCCTTGGGGGCCTTGAACAGGGTTTCGGAGGCGCGGCTGATCCTGGCGCGCGGGCTGGACGAGGAGGCTCGGGACGAGGTCCCCGCGGATCTGTCGTCGATCCGCAAGGCACGGCGCGCTCTGATGAAGCGGTTGGGCCAGCTGCCAATCTCACCGGGGGATTTCGTTCGACGGGAGTCGTCGGGAGAGGTCCAGTGGAACGCGGTTTCCCAGCAGCTGCAGCGGATGACCCTGGAGGTCGATAAGCTGCAGGCCATCGTCAATGGCCTGGGCAAGATGCTCCGCGAAGCGGATCAATATCGGGTTCAGGTGGATCCAGCCACGCGAGAGCGTTTGCGCACCGAAATTGAGGCCAATCAACGGGACATGGCCGGCTACAGGGCACGGATCGACCGTTATCGCGAGGCCTTGGAGAACGGTCGCGTGCAGATCGGGTTCGGCGACTCGCGATACGTCGAAGACGCCCAGATTCGACGCAGCTTCCGGGAGCTGTTCAAAAAGGAGGCCGCGCTGGTGGGGGCCGGTCGGGACGGCGCCGACGCGGTCGAGTACATTCAGTCGATCCGGGGCCTTCTGGCACGCGCGGAGGGCCTGGAGGCCACCTTGGAGTCCAAGATATCGACCTTCGAGCAGGGCGCCGCGCAGAGAACGGGGGAGCTCGACGAGGCGGTCAAGAGGGAGGCGGAGCTCGTCGAGGTGGCGGCGCAGGGTCTGGACGGACTCGACCAGCAAGCACGCCTCCTTTTGGGGGCCGTGGCCATGAACAACTTCGCTCTGGTCCGGGACCGGCTCAAGAGTATCGTGCTGAGGGCGGATGTGGGAATCGTCCAACAGGCCTGGGAAGTGCGCGAGGAGAGACGTATGCGTGTGCTCGACCTGCAACGGGAGAGGGCGCGCGAGGAACAGAACCTGAACGACGAGCTCCGGGAAGTCCTGGATGACGCGGAGGGAGCCCTGTGAGGCCCATCACCGCAACGATTTGCGCTTTGTTGCTGACGTTGGCCGTGTCACCCGGTCCCAAAAGGGCGCGCGCCGAGACCTTGCCCGCACCGTCGCCGCAGGGATCGGCCTCGCTGGCCACCATGCCGACCGGCAGCGTGGCGCCCGTAGCGGTGACCGCCCCCCAGCGAGCTGGCGGTTTGCGACCTCACACCGTCGTGCGACCGCCCGCCCCCACGGCGGGCCAAACCCGGGCTCTCGAGCTGTTGACCGAGGAGTCAAAATCGTACATCGACGGGGCCAAGAGCTTCCAGAGATCCCTAACCATGATCGTGCGGCACCACTACGAGGAACGTCGCCGCCGCATCCTGGCCACACTGGGTCGAGAGATTGGAATCGAACAGGCGAGCTTGAAGGAGGCCAGGGAAGAGGCCATCCGTCGATTGGAGGGGTTCGTGGCTCGCTACAGCGGACCCAACGCCGATCCCGCCGCCACACCCGACGCGATGTTCCGGCTAGCTGCTCTCTACGAAGAACGGGCTCGCACCGATCTTGAAACAAATCTCGAGCCGAGGCTGGTGCCGGCTATCGATCTGTACCGGCGGATCATTCGTGAGTATCCCCAATACGAGGAGATTGCGGCAGTCCACTACTACCTGGGACATGCGTTGACCGATGCCTCCCGCATCGAGGAAGGGCAGCAGGCCTGGCGGGCACTGGTTTGCGCCAACCGCTACAAGGTCACCGACGACCCCGCCGATCCGAAGCGGTTGGTTGTCTCCCCCATGCTTCAGGATCACGACAACCGGTTTTGGGATCGTTGGTACACGAAGAATCCGCTGCCCGTCGATCAGCTGCTGGGCAAGAAGGCAAGCGCGGCCGAGCGCCTGGCCGATCCGGAGGAAGAACTGGTCTATCGGGATCCGTACGCCGACTGTCAGAGCCTGCCGCAACGCACGACCGCAGGAGAAGAACCTCGCTACCTGGCCGAGGTGTGGTGGCAGATCGGCAACAACCATTTCGATCAAATCGACACCAATGCGGGTCCCTACGGCTTGAACCGTTCGGTCAGCGCGTACGAGGCGGGTCTCAGCTACAAGAAACCCCCACTGTACGGGGTGTCCCTGTACAAGCTGGCGTGGGCTTTTTTCAAGCAGCAGCGCTATCACACCGCGACGCAGAGCTTCGTGCAGCTACTCAAGTACGCCGACGAACAGGAGAAACAGACCGGTGATCCGGGTGCGGATTTCCGGGCCGAGGCCTACACCTACATCGCGGGATCGCTGACCTATTTGGATTTCGAGGGGCCCGGAGCGAAGGACCCCTACGTGCCGCGCAATGACGTGCTGGACGTCGAGACTGACCCGGTGGTGGCCGAGCAGAAGATGGCCATTGCCATCCAGCGCGTCCAGGATCCGAATCTCATCCCGCAAGACCAGAAGTGGTCGGTGGAGATCTACAAGGCCCTGGCTCAGGAGTACATCGACGTGAGCCAGAACCGCAACGCGATCGCCACCATGGAGTTGACCCTCACCAAGTTCCCGGTCGATCGCGACGCACCCGTCATTCAACACAAGGTGGCCGAACTCTACGACCAGCTGGCCCGTCTTTCGCCGGATGGCTCGGCGGCCCACTCCGAGTACTCGAGCAAGGCCCTGGCGGCTCGGACCGCTCTGGCTGCCTACGTCGGCGTGACGCCGTGGACGGACGCCAACCGGGACGACCCCGAGGCATTGCAGCAGGCCGAGCTGTTGGTGCGCAGCGGATTGAAGCGTGCTGCGGCCGACCACACCAACTTCGGTCGCAACTACTACGACCGAGCGCTGGAGCTCAACGATGCCGGCGAGCAGATGGGACTCATCGAGAAGTCGATTGCCGAGTACCGGCTCGCCGATCAGGGATGGTCAGCGTACCTGGCCCAGGATCCCACCGCGCTGGACGGATACGAGACCCGGTTCTGGCTTGCCGACGCCCGCTACTGGGTGGTGGTTCTTCAGATTGCCATCAATCGCACCCCGACGGACGAAGATATCCGACTGGCCAAGGAGGCGTCGGTCGAGGTCCGAGACTCGAACGAAGACGATAAGTACTTGCAGCCCGCGGCCTACTACGTGGTGACGATGGCTGAGAAGGTCCTGGAGGATCAGTACCGTCTATATCGCGAAAGCGGTGGGGCTCGAGGTCTCGAGCAGCGAACGAGCGTGGAGTTCGACGGGGAAGGGGAGGCACGCAAGGTCCGGGTCATTGACGTTCCCCGACAGGTCACCGATGCCATTTTGGCCCGTGATCAGTACAACGCCCGGATCCCTCTGGATCGTGATCCCCAAAAGAACGGGCTGCTCTACGATTTCCAGTCTGCCGACTACTATTTCGTGTACGGCCAGTTCCCCAGCGCCACGACGCGTTTCAATCCCATCTACGTGCAGAACTGCGGCAAGAACGAGTGGGGGTATCGGGCCTGGGAGAAGCTCATCAGCATGAGCAACTTCGAGGCAAACGTCGAGCAGAGCCGACGTCTCGCCGAAGGCAAGAGCTGCGCCTACAACGAGGAGACCAAGGTTGCGGAGGATGCCATCCGCAAACCGGTTCAACAGGGGGTGGCCTATCTGGACGCGCGCAAGATCTATCAAGCCGCGGAGGGGATGCCTGCGGGACCGGAACGGGACAAGAAGTGGCGAGAGGCGGCGGCTGCTTACAAGGTTGCCCTGGACGCGGCACCGGATCGGGATGAGGCCCCCGAAGCGGCCATGAACGGAGCCTTCGCCTACAAGCAGGTCGGTGAATACGATAAGGCGATCGAGATGTACGAGCTGTTCATCAGCCGGTACGGAAACGACGCCACGCTCAAGAAGATCCAGGATGGCGATCCGAAGGCGAAACCCCCGGTGGAGGCCAATCCGAAGAAATACGAGGAACGGGTGGGGTACCTCAAGAGCGCTTACGATGCTCTGGCCGCTGCCTACGTGCTGTTCTTCGACTATCCGCGAGCCGCCGAGACCTTCGAGAAGATATCGTCCGTCAACCACTTCGATCAGACCAGTCGTCGCGACGCCAGCAAACAGGCTCTGGTGCTGTACTCGAGTCTTGGTGATCGAGGCGGCATGAATCGGACTCGAGATCGCTTCCGGAGCCTGGGGGCGTCGAGCAAGGAGATGGCAGAGGCCGATTTCGTGGTGGCCACTGCGGATCTGAAGCGCTGGGACGAGTTCAGCCCGGACCAGGGAGCCAATCAGGAGGCGCGACGACGGGCCCAGAAGTCGATGTCCGACTATTACGATGCGGAAAAGAACCGCGACGGCTCAGCCCAGTACGTGGTCCAGGCGGCCTACTGGGTGGCGCGGATGAAGAAGGCCTCGGGGGCAGCGGACACCTCGGCGTGGTGGACCAACACGACGGCAGCCTTCGAGCGCTATCGACGTTCGGGGCCGGCCTCGGGCGCCCAGAACGGCGTGCTGGGTTCCAAAGAGGCCAGTATGGCGGCCGAGGCACAGTTCACCCTGCTGGATCACGAAATGACCCAGAAGTTCGACTATGAGTCGGGGCACCACCGATACAAAGGCACGACTGTCGAGGTGATCAAGGCGTACCGGAAGGACGCGACCGAGGCAAAACGGTGGTTCGACCGCCTCCAGGCGGTGGTGGATTCCTACTTGTCTCCCGAATGGACCCCCATCGCCATTGCTCGGCAAGGTTCGGTCTACGACTCGCTCCGAACGGGGCTCTACAATACGCGGCCCCCGGCTCTGAAGATGTACGACAAGAAGTTGGAGAGCCTATTGAAGCGGGCGGAGGAGAGCGGGATACCCGAGCTTCAGGAGCAGGCGGATGCCAAGCGCATGTCCATCCAACAAGCGTGGCGTACCGCGCGTGATCAGGAGCTGGACAGCGCAGATCGCGTACTGGTCGATCGCTACGCGACGGCCGTGGTGTTGGCACGCCGGTACAACGTGTCGAATCCTGCCATCAGCCGCGCCATTCGACGTCTGGCGTTCGTCAGCGACGTGGTGGGTGAGGCCAAGATGGGTGGCTTTGCCAGCGGAGTGAACGATCTTGGCTATACCCCAGGCATGTTCCAGCGGATGCGTCCCGGGTTGGTGACCACGCCCAAACCGGAAGGGATGCCCAGACCCCTGCCCGCGCTGGTCCAGGGAGGTGGATGATGGCTTGGCTCGGCTCCGGGCTACGTGGCGTTCCTGTCGTCCTATTGATGGGGCTCGGCTGGGTTGGGGGCTGTGCGGGGACTCAAACCGGCGCTGAGGCGCCCAAGGTAGCGAGTGGTGACAAGCCGGCTACCTCAGGGGATAGCGCGGCGACGCGGCCGCTCTTGGGCATGTCCGACGCCCTGTCCAGCGGTACTGGTGTCGACCGTCCCAAGATGAATGCCCTGGCCGCGGAATCCTACCAGGCGGGGATGAGGTCCTTCAGGAACGGTGATCTGGAGGGGGCAACGCGAGACTTCCAGAAGGCAATCGATGCGGATCCGAATTCCTACCAGGCCCTCTATTCGCTGGGTGTGGTGCGGGAACGTCTGGGCGACACGAGTGGTGCCACGGCTGCGTACGGGAAGGCGATTTCCGTCGTTTCGGACTACGAACCGGCCATCGTGGCCTATGCGCTGCTGATCGCTCGGGAGGGCAATGCGCCGGCTGCCGAGGAATACCTCAATCAGCGAGCAGCCAAGATGAACCGCACGGCAGCCCTCCTGACCGCTCTGGCCGAGGTGCGGTCGATGCAGGGGGACTCGGGGGGAGCGCAGCGGTTGGCCAAGGAGGCCCTCAAGCAGAACCCCGACTATCGACCGGCCATGATTGCCCTGGCCCGAGACCACTACCGAGCCAGACGGCTCGATTTGTCCCTGTATGCGCTGCAAGGAATCCTTGATGGCTATGGCCCCGAGAATCCCCCTCGCGACAAGGATAACCCGGAGGCGTTGTTACTGCGAGGCCTCATCCTCAAAGAAAGGGGTCAGCGTTCGGGTGCGGTCAAGGATTTCCAGCGCTGCCTCGAACTCCGTCCCGATCTCGTGGAAGCGATGGTTCACCTGGCGGGCTATCTGTTGGAGGCCGGTAACGCCACTGAGGCCACCCCACTGTTGGAGAGCGCGCTTCGCTACGACCGAGACAACATCTTGGCTCGTTTGAACCTGGGGGATGCCTACCGATTGTTGGGTAGACCGGCGGACGCCAAGGTTCAGCTGGAGTGGGTGGCCCAGAAGGAGCCCCGCCTGGCGCAAGTGCATTATTCGTTGGGATTGCTGTATCTGTTCTCGGCCGAGATTCCTGGCATCTCCCCCAAAGAGGCCACGGAGCGGGCCACCGGTTACCTTGAGCAGTATCGATCGCTTCGGCCCCGCTCGGGTCCGGGCCAGGCGGATGATGCCGAGGAGCTCATCACGGCTGCGAAATCGAAGAAGGCCATGCTGGAGGCCCAGCAGGCCGAGGCGGCTGAGGCGGCTGCTGCTGCGTCCGCTGCCGCGGCAGCCCCACCGGCACCGAACGGTCCTGCCCCGGCCGCGCCGAGTTCATCGGGTTCGTTCCCCACTGATGACGAAGCCGCGGCGCCCCCCACCCCAGGGCCCGGGAGCGCCGCTCAGCCGGCGTCGAAACCCAAATCGGTGGGCTCTTTCCCGGAAGATGACGCCAATCCGAAGGAGGGCGGACGATGAACCGGCAAACAGCGAGCGTCGATCAATCAAGGGTTGGGCCGATTTGTCTGCGGCTCGTCGGGGTGTCGTTGGGGCTAAGCATCCTGTGCCAGAGCGTTCCGGGGATGGCGCAGAAGAAACCGCGTGTGGTGACAATCAGTGAGGTCACTATCGTCGGCAGGGTCCAAAAGCCGATTGCTGCGGTCGACGTCAGCAAGATCCCCCCCAAGTTGACCCTGGGCGAGATGAAACAGCCTTTCGTCGAGCGCATCGAGAAAGCCATCCAGCGCTCTCCGTTCTGATGCCCATGGCATTCTGGGTGGTGTTGTCGGTTCTGGTGTGCTCCGTGCTGATCAAGGTTGCGGCCGACGTCACGCGGCGCAGTTGCGCGGCCGGAGAAACGCAAGCCATCCGGCGATACCTCAGCATCCAACGCCAGAACCGGCTTGGTCAGCCCGATGCGGAAGCCTCGAGCGTGCCCCACGGAGTGCGGCTCGCTCGGGGTGCTCCGTTCTGCCCGGTTGCCGAGATGCCGACCCTTTCGGCAAGAGTGAGAGAGTTCGTCGCTGACCATATTGCGCCCGACCGGCGCGTGCAGCTGTGGAACGAGCTCTCCGGCGAGGTGGCCTTCGAGACGCGGGGCGCGTCGGAGGTTCCCAACGCTCTGGCTCGGATCGCGTTGGCCAGCGGTTTCGCGCTGACCATCGTGGCAGTGCTCGCCGCCTCGCCGCCCGAGAGACCGGCACGACTGTTGTGGGGTTTCGCGCCGTTGGTCGTCTTTCTCGTGACGGCGGGGACCTGCTTTTGGCTCGGTCGGTTGGCCCGATCGGGTTCAAGAGCGCGCCGTGAAGCCTGGGCAGAGCTTGCACGCGTGGCGCTGGCCCAGTCCGGGCCTTGCCAACAGCTGGTGCCAGCCCCGGGGTTGCCTTCGGATCCTGGTTCGGGCCGAAACCGGAGGCCAGGCGTGTTATCCTCCTTTTCCTGTGATGGGATTCGGCCAGCAGTCGATTGGGTTGGTCATCCCAGCCAGACCTGTCCCAAACCTGAGGATGTGACCTGATGAGTCAGCAGCCGTACTCACAATCTCCGACCTCGCGACCCGGGCAGATGACGGCGGTGATGCGGGCGGTGGCCGCGACTGGTCCCAAGGTACTGCGAATTGGAGTCGTGCAGAGCGGTCGTGTGACCGAGGAACGGATCATCAAGCAGCGGACTCACGTCACGGTGGGGCCCAGCGAGAAGAGCATGTTCGTCATCTCTTCCAACGCGGTGCCCGCCAACTTTCGGTTGTTCGAGCTGGTGGGGGACGATTATTGCCTGAACTTCGTGGATACGATGACGGGTCGAGTGGCGTTGCCCACCGGCATCTCGGACATCGCGATGCTCAAGGGTCAGGCTCGGCGCAACGCTCAGGGGATCCATCAGCTTCGGCTGACCGACGATTCGCGGGGGAAGGTGAGCATCGGGGACGCCACCTTCCTGTTCCAATTCGTGGCGCCCCCCCCCGTGCAGCCCAAGCCGCAGCTGCCGGTCGCAGTCTTGCGTGGAGCGACCAGCATCGACTGGCCAACCACGATGATTGCCGCCTTCTCCTTCCTTTTGCACTTCTTGGGGATAGGCGCTCTCTATTCCGACTGGCTCGACCCCATCCTGAACGAGGAAGCAAGCCTCGCCAGTTTGGTCGACTCGGTCAGGAGTCTGCCGCCTCCGCCTCCCGTCGAGCAGGCGCGCGACGATTCAGACGCCAACTCTGCGGACAAGTCGGACCAGAAAACGGAAGAGTCGAAGGGCAGCAGCTCCCAACAGAAGTCGAGTAGTGGGGATGCTGGACCCGGAAAGATGAGCGCTGCGCAGGCCGCTGCGTTGACCAAGGAACTCGAGGCCCTGGAAATGGCAACTCTGGGAGCATTGAGCGGGTCGGGTCCTGCCACAGCAGGTGTCCTCTCCGGCGGAGAGGTCGCCACCAGCGCGTTGGATCAGGCAGCCGCGACGAGTGCAGGCGTGTCGTCGGGGGGAATGGGCGACTTGCGGATTGGTGGCGGCGGAGGAACGCTACGGCCAGGCGCCGCCGGCGGAGGCCTGGCCGCAATCGGGGCTTCGGGGAAGACCGAGGGCACGCAAGGAACTGGTGAGGTCAAGAAGGTGGCTGGTCCCAAGGGAACGGCCAACATCGGAGGCCACAGCCTGAGCGGTGGGGCGGTGGCCAATGCCAACCGGGTCGTGGCTGGAATGAAAGCCGGTTTCCGCAACTGCTTCAATCGGGAACTGGCCCAAAACCCAGATGCTCAGGGAACCATCCGACTGACCATTCGAGTGGGGCCCGGTGGGGAGGTCCAGGGTGTTTCGGCGGCGCCATCTGGGAACCTTGGCTCCGCGGTCGCTTGCGTGAAGGCACGAGCCCAGGCAGCCCAATTCGACGCCCCACAGGGGGGAAGCGCCGTCATCGTGGTGCCTGTCACCTTCGTCAAGCAATGACGGCGAATATCGGCCGAATGGGTGGATGATGGGCCGGAAGAGTGCGAAAAGACACTGATATACAAAGAGTTCCCGGTGGCCGAACGTTCGTTGACATGCTTCGATTTGGCTCCGTATACTTTCTCGGTCAGAGCTGGAATGCGGGAGGGTCTGGTCAACCATGAAGCTTGAGAAGAAGTTGCGCGCCATCCTTGTCGCGGTTTCCCTGTTGGGTGGACTGGGGGTCGCGCTGGCCCAACCGGCTCCCGACGGTCCGCGGGAATCCGCGGCGGTGGGCATCCAGAGTCCCGAAGCCAACCTGACGCCAGAAGCGATGCAGCAGGAGGCCACCCGCGCTGTGCCGGGGATGGAGCAGGCAGGGCAAACCATTCGAGGGCAGCTCGAACAGGCCCGAGAGAAGCGCGATGTCGTCAAGGTACTGTGCCTCAACGACAAGCTGAATCAGGTCGACGTGGCGATGCGTTCGGCTCGCGATCGTTTGGCAGCGCTCAATTCCGCGGTGACGCGTCGGGATGCGGAACAGGCTCGCCACGAATACCGTGTCGTGGTCGTTCTCAAGGATCGGATTCGGGCGCTTGTCCAAGAGGCCAACCAGTGCATCGGTGAGGAGACGGGCTTCGTTGGAGACTCGCGGGTTACCGTAGAGATTGACCCGGCGGTGCCTCAGACCGACACCACCGAGTTTCCCGAGGAACCCATCGTCAACGTTCCCCCAATGATCAATAGTCCGACCCAATGATGGCAGGGTCGGGTGACGACGGGAATTGTCAGGTTGGCCCGGGAATGAGCGACGGGATCCGATGAGCAAAAAGGTCAAGCTACTGGTTGCCCTGCTGGGTGTGGCGGCGCCACTGCCCGCGTGGGCCCAGGCTCAACCCTGGATCAAGGACCGTGCCTACGGGGAGGGTATGGGGATTCGCACCGGGGATTTGGAGCTGCACCCGGGAGTTGCCGGCGAGATTGGATACGACTCCAACTACTTCCAGCGCTCCGGTGATGATGATTCGCAGTTGGAGTCGCCAGTCTATTCTGCCTACCGCCTGCGCATCACACCGTCGCTTACCCTGTCCACACTCAGTCCGCAACGGCGTGCGGGGGACACGGAGAGTGCGGCTCCCCCCAAGGTCAATTTCCGGGCTGGACTGCACGCCTCGTACAACGAGCTCATTGCGGCGGGGAACGATTACGATTTCTCGAACGAGCGGCATCTGGACGCCGGAGTCGGCCTGAGCCTGGACATCTTGCCGGAGCGGCCGGTGGGTGCCGACGTGAGTGCCGACTACGTTCGCACCATCCAACCCTCCAATGACCCGGGAGCCAATTCGGCTTGGAATCGGGACACGTTCCATCTGGGCCCCGGCATCACCTGGCGTCCTGGTGGTGGGATGTTCGATTGGCGGCTGGGTTACGATCTGAACTACAACTACTTCGAACAGGACGCCTACCGACACCTCAACAACGCGCAGCACGGTATCAACACACGCGGGCGATACAAGTTCTTCCCTCGCACGGCTCTGATCTACGATGCCCACACGGTTCTGGTTCGCTACGGCGGGGGCCAGGGCGGTCGTAACGATGGGCAGACCATCAATGCGCGGTTGGGTTTCAACGGCCTGATCACCAATCACTTCGCCCTGTTGGTGATGGCGGGTTGGGCAGCGAGCTTCTACGAGCCCACGGCGGCTGCCGTGCTGAGCAACTACGATGGGCCCATCGCGCACGCGGAACTGAAGTGGTACATCCTGCCGCAACCTCGACTGCAACCCGGGCAGGCCACCGTGGGTCTTAGCAGCATTGCCATCGGGTATCTGCGCGACTATTCCAGCAGCTACCTGGCCGACTACTACCGGCGGGACCGTGGCTACCTGGGCTTTTCCTATTTCGTGGGAGGCCGCTTCCTGGTCGACATCAGTGGCGGGTACACGGTCGTGTCGCATCCGGCGTTCGCCAGCACGGCTGGTGTCAACGTGGACCCGCGACGTGAGCACCGGGTCGACGCGCAGCTTTTCACCGAGTACCGGCTGAGCGACTCGGTGGGAATCAACGCGACCCTGCGTTATGACGGCAGTCTGCGGGATACCTATCTGCCGCTGCCCGGCGACGATGATAACCTGGCCTTCTCTCGGATCACCGGCTGGGTGGGTGCCCGGTGGTTCCTCTGACAAGGAACGAATCCGTGACCTCGGTAGCCAGGATGTCGATTGCCCTGCACAGAGGGATGGCCGTGGTGCTGGCCCTCTGTGCGATCAATTGTGGCAGTGGGGTCGACAACTCGCGCGTCAATCTGCCGCCTCCGGTGGAGAGCACGACGGTGGGCCCAGACGACGTCTTCACTCTGAGGATCGTGGGTGAGAAGGATCTCCCGGAAGAGTACCAGGTGGCATCGGATGGCACCGTCGATTTGCCCTATGTGAATCGACTGCAGGTGGCTGGACTGGAGGCGCATCAGATCGCCCGGTTGGCTCGCCAGCGGCTGATCGACCTTCAGATCCTGAAGGATCCCAGCGTTATCGTCACTATCAAGGAGTACCGGAGCAAGAAGGTGACCGTGCTCGGCCAGGTGCAAAAGCCAGGCAGCTTCCCCATGACGCCTGGGTTGACTCTGCTCCAGGCCATCTCGCTGGGAGGTGGGTTCACCTCGATTGCCAAGAGCGATCAGATCCGACTGACGCGCAAAACCAAGGGTGGTAGCAAGACGGTGGCGTTGAGCGTCGACTCCATCACCGAGGGGCGGTCGCCGGATGTTCCGCTGCAGGCGGGTGACGTGGTCTTCATTGCTGAGCGCGTGTTCTAGACAGGTGCGATGAGGGCGACCGGCAGGCTTACCGAGTCCAGTGGGCGAACTCGGGAGCACCGATGCAAGGCAGGCCGTTGCTTCGCTTCAACGCTGGTGCTTCGCGGGGAGCCCGGCCCCCGGAGGGGCACGATCGTAACGAGGATTAGGACGTCGGGGCTGCGGGCTGGTGCTGCGCAGGGAGTCCGGCTCCCGGGGGGGCCGGGGATCCCAAACCGTGGAAAGGCTTATCAGGCACCGCGCGCGGGGGACGGAGGGGGCGACGAAGGTGGAGTCTGCCCACCCAGGGGCGTCGGAGCGATGGGAGAGCGGCAACGCCGTTCCTCCGGAAAGGGACACCGCGATGGGGGTGTTTTGGGGCTGCCAGGTGAGGCTCGCCAGCCATTCTCCGGGAACGACCTGGTCGATGGTTCCTTCCCCAGTGGGTGAAGGCGGCTGGGCCACGAGCATGGGTCGAGCGAGCGCCTCCACGGCCAGGGTCAGATGGGGATTCTGGAACAGCTCCCGCGACACACCCAGGCCCAGCTGAGCACTGGTGCCCAGATGGGTGTCCCCAAAGACCACCGGTCGCGCAAAACGCACACCGCTGTCTGCTGCGACGCCCCAACCACCTGAGCGCCAACCCAGATCCACGGCCACTGTCTCGGTAGCGGAGACATCCCCGATGTACGCCCCTTGTTGACCAAACGGCATCGTCAACTCCAGACGCAGGGACCAGAACAGATGAGGTATCCGTTCCGGCAACGCGACACGGAAACCCAGGGCTGGATCCCCGAAGCCGGAGGTTCTGAGCGGTTCGGGGTGTTGCGCGGCGAGCGAATCGGGCCCGGTGCCGCTCTGGCTGAGCGCCGCCGGCCATGCCAACGAGACGTCCAGACCCGAACCAAGACCATACCCCAACCGAAAATCGAGGCGCGTGGTGTGCGCCACGACCGGAACTTCTCGTCCCTGGGGATCGGGTGAAGCAGCGACCAACTCGGCAGGTCGATCCGCGTAGGACAACATCAGTGTCAGGGCCGAGACTCGCGCCGGCAGGGGAGCAGCCCAACCGAGGCTCCGCCACGGAGAGGGTTCCGCGGGTCCCGGCAGGCGAGCTGCATCGAAACAGCCCACACGGTCCGACCGGCCGTCACACGGCCACGCCCATGCGGATGCGGTGGTGGCCAAGACGCACAACGAGACCAGTACACGACGCATGGGAAAAACACGATAACCCTTCCTCGGCAGGTTTGACCAGCGGCTTGTCCGAGCCTCGTGCTCGACTGGCCATTGTCGTTACCGAGGGTGGGGGATTCCATGGTCGCAGCGGCGCGCCCGTGCCATGGTCGGTCCAGCGTGTCACCTCGTCTGGTCAGTCGCGTCAACCCCCTGTGTCTTGGCTCCATGTCCCCCCGCCGGCGTCAGCTTCTCGGGGATCTGGGCATCGAATTGCGCGTCGTTCCTGCCGACATCGAGGAAGCGGTGAGAGCTGGCGAAGGCGCCGACCAGTATCTGGAGCGGATGGCCTCGAGCAAGCTGGCGGCCGTCGCGGCTCGGACCGACGCACTCCGGGACTGCGCGGGTCTTCTGGTGGCGGACACCATCGTGGTTGCGCACGACCAGATCCTGGGCAAGCCGGTCGACGTCGAGGAAGCGTTTCAGCTACTGTCTCTCATCTGCGGACGGGTGCACGAAGTGCAGACTCGCTATGCGATTGCCCAGCCTCCCGACTGGACAACGGCGCGATGCGCGCGGACTGTGACCACCTTGGTCGAGATGCGCGCTGGCTCCGCCGAAGAGCTGCGCCGCTACGCAGCGACCGGTGAGGGGCTGGACAAGGCGGGGGCCTATGCCGCCCAGGGGCTTGGCTGCTTTTTGATTCGCGGTGTCACCGGCTCCTATACGAACGTCGTAGGACTGCCGGTCTGCGAGGTGGTCGAGGATCTGAAGACCCTGGGGATGTTGGGGGATTTTCCGTGAAATCCTGGGACCGCCCGCTCCGCCGCGATGCCTGGCTCGTGGCGTTGTTGGCCCTGGCGCTTCGCTTGGTTCTGGTCGCCTACTCGGCGTCCCGATTCCCGCCGGCGGGCGATGGTCAATACTACCAGGTGGTCGCCTCGCGCATTGCACAGGGCGATGGCTACACCTGGCTGTGGCCGGACGGGGTCGTTACCTATGCCGCCCACTATCCGGTGGGTTACCCGGCGTTCCTTGGTGTGCTGTACGCGTTGGGCGGGGCCTATCCGGTTTGGGGGATGTTGGCCAACGCGCTGTTGGGCTCCGCGCTCGTCCTCGGTGTGCACCGGTTGGCTTCAAAATCCGGAGCATCACGGAGGGGGACTCTGGTGGCCGCCCTCGTGACCGCCCTGGATCCGACTCTGCTCTTCTACACGCCGATGCTCATGACCGAGCTCGTCTGTGCTTCATTTTTGGTGTTATCCTCGATGTTGGCGCTCAGGGCCCGGGACGAGACCCGGCGCCCGGTGCGTCGGGGACTGTTGGTTGGCTTGGGATTACTGCTCGGATTCTGCGTGTTGCTGCGCCCGCAACAGATTGTCTTCGCACCCTTCGTCGCGTGGCTGGCCTGCCCGCCCAATCGACCGAGGCGTAAGGGTCACCTCGCTACCCTGGGCCTGGTGACGGCCCTAGCGGCCGCGACGCCTCTCCCCTGGACGCTGCGGAATTGCGACAAGATGGGCCAGTGCATCTGGGTCAGTGCCAACGCGGGATGGAATCTTCTCATCGGGACCTCCCCCAAAGGACAGGGGGCTTGGGTTCCGGTGGATGCTGTCGGGGTGCCTCCTGAGTGTCGATTGGTATTCGATGAAGCCAAGAAGGACCGCTGCTTCGGCCGGGCGGCGCTGGCCCGGATTCGGAACCAGGGCGTAGCCTGGCTCTCTCTTCTGCCTCGCAAGCTGGAGCGAACCTTCGATGATGTCGGTGCGCCGGGCTGGTACCTCAACACATCGAACCGTGTCGTGTTCGGGGCCCGGCACAAGATGGGGTTGGGGATCCTGGAGGTTCTGGCTCATCGAATCGTCCTATTGGCTCTGGCTCTGGCCGTGGCCCGTCATGAGGGTCCGCACCGATATGCACGCTGGGTATTGGGCGCGGGTTCGGCGCTCCTTGTGTGCTTCCCCACGGCCTGGCTTGCGGTGGGGCTGCTCGTTCTAGCGGCGTGCCTGCTGGGCAGGCGGCTATTCGATAGCCCCGCCCTGTTGATGGCGACGGTGGGCCTGTGCGCCACCGCGGTCATTCATGGCGTCTTTTTCGGTGGCGCCAGGTACCTGGTGGTGGTTTGGCCCTGGGTGATTGCCGCGGCAGCCTTGGCGCTGCCCAAACCGCGATCCGAGCCTGGATCATCGGTCGCCACTGCACCGCCCCCCTTTGGACTTGTCGGGGGACCCCAAGGGAAATAGCGTGGGCCGTGATATGGCCTCCCGCTACCGACCGGACACCGAATTCGTGCATGGTACCTACGAGCCGCGCAAGCACTGCCGTGCGCGCGCCGTCCCCATCTATCAAACGGCGGCCTTCACCTACGACAGCGCCGATTTCGCGGCCTCGCTGTTTGGCTTCGAGCAACCCGGATTCATCTACACGCGACTGGGTAACCCCACCGTGGACGAGGCTGAACGACGCCTGAGCTTGGTGGAGAAAGGCGTTGGCGCGGTTGGTTTCGCCTCGGGGATGGCGGCGATGAGCGGTTTGGTCCTGAACATCCTCAAACCGGGCGACGAGATCCTGGCTGCCTCTTGCCTGTACGGTGGAGCCGTCGGGCTGCTGCGCGACACCCTGGCTACCCTGGGGATCACGACCCGGTTCTTCGACCCGCTGGACAAGCAATCGATGCTGGAACGTGTGTCAGAAGCCACCCGGCTCGTCATCGTCGAAAACCTGGCGAATCCGCGCCTGCTGGTTCCCGACCACGAAGCGCTAGCGGCGGTGGCCGCAGCTCACCACATCCCCTACGTCGTCGACAACACGATCAGTACCCCCTATCTGACCAATCCCGCGGACTATGGCGCCGATCTGGTGGTTCACTCCTGCACCAAGTACCTGGATGGACACGGCAGCATCCTGGGCGGGATGGTCGTTGACATCGGCCGGTTCGAATGGGCCAGGGATCGCTACCCGCTGCTGCACGAACCCGGTCCTAGCGGGCGCCCCTTCGTGGACGAGTTCGGGGCCCAGGCATTTCTGGCGCGACTGCGGGCCAAGGTGTTGATGAACCTCGGGGGCTGCATGTCGCCCTTTTCTGCCTTCTTGCTGATCCGTGGGATGGAGACTCTCCATGTTCGGATGGAACGTCACTGCACGAGCGCGGCCTATCTGGCACGGTTCCTCAGGGACCACCCCCTGGTTAGCTGGGTTTGCTATCCGGGGCTCGAGGACCATCCCTCCCATGTCCAGGCCAAGCACTACCTTCGCAAGCACGCCGGGGCCATGATAGGCTTTGGAATCAAGGGCGGCTACGAGGCGGGCAAGCGATTCATCGACCGAGTTGACTTGCTGTGTCACAGCACCAACATCGGGGACACCAAGACCCTGGTGATCCATCCATCCAGCACTACTCACCGCAACCTGACCCCTGCGGAGCGGCAGCTCGCTGGCATCGGTGACGACTTTCTCCGTGTCTCGGTGGGGCTGGAGGATGTACGGGATCTCGAAAGGGAGCTGGATCGGGCTCTGCGGGAGAGTGCGGGCTAGTGATAGCCTCCCAGAGGAGCGACTCATGCCACGTCTGTCCCGGTCCGACCCCTACGCCCGATTCTCCCACGGATACCTGGATGTGCCGTGCGGAGCTGCGTCCCCGGAGAACTGTGCGACGGCAATACTGGCGTGCGAGGCGCCCATTAGGTGGCCAGTGGAGGCGAGATGAGAGACCAGTTGGTTCAGCTCAGGGGACACAGCTTCTGGGATCGCTTTGGCGACGTCCCGGTGTTGATGGATCTGGGCGCCAACGTCGGTCGGTTCACGACCGATTTCCTGGCCCTTCACCCCTCGGCTCGAGTGGTGCTCGTGGAGGGCGATCCCTACCTGACCGACATCCTACACGAAAGGTTCGCCCGTTTTGGCAATGTCCAGCTGTTTCGGGGCCTTGTCGGGGTAGAATCCAAGGCCTGCGCGTCCTTCTTCTTGTGCAAGGTGCCGGAAGGGAACTCGGTCTTTGCTCGCTTCAGCGACAGCTGGGCGCCTGGGGAAAGCCGGGAGATTTCCGTGGAGACCATCGCCTTGCCAGCTCTCTTGAAGCTCTCCGGACAGTCCTTTGTCGATCTCTTGAAGGTCGACATCGAGGGGGCGGAATGGGACCTGTTGGGAGCCTTGTCGGAGCAGCAGGCGGCCTGCATCGGGCAGATTTCGGTGGAGTTCCACGACTTTCTGGCGCCGGAGCTGCGACCTCGAACCGAGGCCTGCATCGCTCACCTCAAAAAGCTAGGGTTCGCAGTTCTCTGCCGGGGGACGGAACACCTGCGGGGCTCCCCCTACTTCGATTGTCTGTTCTACCGGGAGGAATAGTCGGCGCCTCGCGTGGACCGCAAAGGGGTGGCGTGGTAGCTGACCGGCGACGCGAGTCGCGATTCCTGGAGGCGTTCCCTGCGAGTCCTGTTCGTCTGGCTGAATCATGATACGCCGGTGGGTTTCAGCCACGGCCTGGCGGTTCTTTCGGCCGAGCTCAAGGCTGCGGGCCACTCGGTGGATGTGTTACATGTCAACGACCAGCTCGGAATGCCCTTCGACCTGGAGCGCATCGGTTCGGAGCTTTCCCGCCGTTCTCCGAACCTGGTGGGGTTGTCGTTTGGGAGCAACCACGCCGCGGCTGCGGCCCAGATCGCGGCCACTGCAAAGAGCCTTCTTCGCGACTGCTGGGTGATGGCGGGCGGAGCCCATACCACCCTCTTTCCAGAACAGGTGATGAGCTGGCCAGAGGTGGACATTGCCGCCCTGGGTGAGGTGGACGATTTTCGACTGGCCGCAGTCCTGGAGGGGCTGAATCGGGATCGACTCCCTCGGGGTTGTGCCGGCTTCTGGTTCCGAGACCGGGGTGGGGTGGTGAGAAACCCCATGGGGCTTCCGGTGGATCTGGATCGCGCTCGGCCCATGGATCTTGCCCTGTTCGACCACCGGCGAATCCTCGAACTCAAGCGAGGCTGGGCCGATGTCCATGGGGGGCGGGGTTGCCCCCAACGTTGCAGCTACTGTTTCAATGAGCCGCTGCGACGCCGCTATCTGGAGGGTTTGGCCTCGGGGTCCAAAGGGAAGCTTCACTACGTCCGCCGCCGCCCCATCGCGGTCGTTCTCGAGGAGCTCCGACAGTACCAGGAGCTCTACGGTCCGCACATCAGAGCCTTCTCCTTCACCGACGACCAGTTCCTTTCCAGTCGTCGCTGGGCCTTCGAGTTCCTGGAAGCATATGGGGCCAGCTTTCGGATCCCGCTGGTGTTTCTCTCCTCGGCTGGGGCCATCGATGCCGAGGTGGCTCAGCGCTCAGCCCGAGCAGGCGTGTACATGGTTCGGATGGGTGTGGAGAGCGGCAGCGCTCGCATTCGCGAGCAGGTGTTGTACCGTCGAACGCCGCCTTCGATCATTCGCCAGGCGGTGGGCACCCTGCAAGAGGCGGGGATCAACGCCTTCGCCTTCCAGATGCTGGGCATCCCCGGTGAGAGCCTGCGCGACGTGTGGGCCACGTTTCGCTTTGGGGCCCGGCTGCGCACGGATGCCCTCAAATTCTCGCTGTTCTGGCCGTATCCGGGCACCGAACTCTATCAGAAGTGTATTCGGGAGGGACGGGTTCGATCCGGGTTGCAGTTCGTGGGCAACAACATCACGGACAGCCCCTTGCGCTGGCCGGAGCCCCGCCAGCGGCTGTACCGACGGCTTCCCGCCTTCTATGACGTGGCGCTGAACCAGTTCTTGGAGGCCCGGAACGCCGAGCATTACAGAGGACTCATGGAACAGGTGCGGGGCCTTCCCGAGGCCAGCTGGCAAAGCGGGGGGCAACGGGAGCTGCGGGACCGAGCCAATGTCCTGAACGAACGGATCCTGGACTGTGGCGGTGATGCCTATACCGCGCCATTTGCAGATCGTCCCGATATGTTGCTTTTGCAGAGCCAGAAACGCCGCAGACCCTTGCTGGTATAGGCCCCGCTGTCCTAGCCGGGCTCGAGCAGAGCGGCCCGGGCTTCGTCGGGGTATTCGTGGATCAGCGGCTCAGCCGCGGCGTGGCTTTCTGCCTGACCCACCCGTTGCATGAAACAGAAGGCCAGTTGGCGCTTGGCCCGCAGCTCGGCGTAGCGCAACGAGGGCTCCGAGGTGGCGATGGCATAGTGGGACGCCGCCCGAGCAAAAAGCAGCTGGTAGGGCTCAGGCCTCAGGCGCAGGGCGAACTGATCGAGGATGAGGTGTGGCATTCCAGAGGGCAGAACCCGCTTCAGGACGTGGTTGACCAGATTCATGGCCAGACACTGATTCGCGCAACGGAACGGATGCAGATGCACGAAGCGCCAGTGAAATCTGGCGGCCTGTCGGATGGCGCCCCCAGCGTCGCCCGTTTCCGCGGCATCGAGGGCCTGTCCGAGCTCCTCGAACAGCCGCTGGGCGTGTTCGGGTTTCCTCGGCCTGGGCAGGCAATACCAGGATGCAAACGCGTCATCAGTCGCGGCGCGAGCTATGAGGATCTGGCCCCACGCCAGCCCATCCTCGTCACCGAAGGCTCTTTCCGGGTCGGACGCTGCCGGATCCCCCAGCTGGGCATGGACCAGATGATGGTAGAGTTCGCCAGCAATGGCACTCGCCTTCACCCGGGGGCCGCTCAACAAGAGCGTGCCACTGGCGGTAGCCACCGTCCGCGTTTCGGTGTCCCACAGCCTGCCAGGCATTACCCCCCCGTCACTGACCGGGCTGGAGGGCTTGTAGAAACTGCCAAGCGACGGGCCCATGGTGGCCAGAACATGCAGCTCACGCAGGAACTCGAGCCCGCGTCGTGGATCACCGAGCACGCCCCCAAGATCGTCCTTGATGGCGCGCCGAACCGCCACCATGTTCTCCCAGTAGGGCCGCGCGATGGCATAGGGGGAACCGGGGAAACGAGAGATCTCGCAGCCGGGCAGCTCCTGCTCCAGGGCTCGTACTGCCGCGGGGGCGAAGACGACCAGTCCAAACGTTGCGCGCAGCAGTCGTCTGAGCGATGGCTCCTGCCAACCGATCTCGGCGGCCGTGTGCGTCCCGTCCATCAGACGCAACAGCCGCCGGGCTTCGGACTCGGAGATCTCGGCACACTCGACCCTTGCCCCGGCTTGGCGCGAGCTGAGAGACACCCCACTCCCGTGGCGTGACAGGACCACGTCATCGGGTGCGGTCAGCAGATCCTCGGGCCGCGGCTCGAAGCGGGGGCGTTCATCCGAGAACAGGTCGTTGACGGTGCGGGTGGAACGTGCCTGCGCCTCCACGAAGCGCTGATACTCGACGAGCTCCCAGGGGAAGCCCAGGAGCGAAACGAGCCGGTCGGCACCAGGGATCTGCGTCACGATCGAGAGCCGACTTCTAGCACCTTCGCGGCTCCGGACACCCCAACCTCCAGGCCCTTGCTCCCAAAGGGGTCTTGGGCCATGCTGCCGCGCAGCTCAGGAGCCGACCGATGACCCCCATGACTTCCCCGAAGACCTCCCCGACACCCCGTCTTTTTCGGCAGGTGCTGCTGCTGGGGGCCCTGGTCATGGTGGTCTGCGGTTGCCAAGACAAGGCCAAGCCCAAGTACGACGAGTGCGTGGCGCTGGAGACCAAGTGGGATCCGATCAAGGCTCGGGAAGCGTGCAAGGCAGCCGCCGCCATCGATCCGAACAGCAAGTACGGCAAGCTGGCCGCCGGCAAGTTGACCTACTTGAACCAGCAGGCGGATCGGGCTCTGGCCACCAAGAACAAGAAGGAAGCGCCCTGCAAGGTTGGCAAATGGGTCACCCACTGCATGTGGAAGGGCAAGCCGCGCCCCAAGTTCCTCGAGGCGCCGACCTATCATCAGTGCAATCAGGAGGCGGACGAGGTGCGCATCATCGGGATGCACTGTCCGGAATGCGAGTGCGCCGATCGGTTCGTTTCTCCGTACAAGATGGAGGAATAGGCTGCCGCGGCGTGTGGTCTGGCCAGTGCCACCGCCAGCAAGACCGCTGCTGCAATCGCCGTGGCATCAGCCGAATGATGCCCGGCCAATGCCGCTCCGGGTAGCCAAAAAGGCTAATGATGTCGGATGGAAAGCCTTGGTCGAGCACCGGCTTCCCAGCAGCGGCGACCCCCGCGTCGCAACGGGCGTTGACGCCGTGGGCCGATCGACCATAGCCTTTTGGGCCATGAGTAACTACAAAGAGATCGATGACTTTCTGACCGAAGACTGCCAGGGCAAGTTCGTCGACAAGACCTGGTTTATGGGGCTGTTCGGGAAGGTCGTCTACACACCGACCGGAGAGAAGGTTGAGGGAGGCTTTCGCTATTTTGCTTGCTCGGCGCAGTCGGTCATCGAGGTCTTCAATCGGGGCGACATGGCCACTATGCTCAGGATGCCATTTGCCTTCGATGAGGACGGGAGCCCGGATACTAGCTCCGTGCTGATCTCCCTACACTACACCAAGTCCGGTTCGGTCGTGGCCATGCAGGTGCAGGAGTACCAGAACTCGGAGCCCATCCCGGTCACACCAGTGGTTCTGCTCGAGGGCCCGCAGGCCCAGGCCATCATTGCCCAGGTCATGGAGCTCGATCAGAGTAACTGACTTGCCCGTGCGCTACACTGGGCGGGCGCATGTCACCTCGTTCCGGCCTGCTCTTGACGCTGCTCCTAATCGGTTGCCAGGGGGGAGGTGGCTCGGCGAATCGTGGAGGGCGTGGAGAAACACAACGGTGACACGTACTGGCGGGGTGGCAACCTGGCTGGTGTTCGCTCCCAGCCCATCAATTTTTCCAATCCCCAAAAGCTAGTCTACTCACCCCACGAATATGGGCCCGAGGTCTTCGCCCAACCCTGGTTCGAGGCTGCGAGTTTTCCCGGGAACCTGGAAGCCATTTGGCGTTCCCATTTCGGGTTCATCTTGGACGAGGACTTGAGCCATCTGTTCGTGGGAGAGTCTGGGATCAAGGACCGGGCATCCGCCTCGGGTAAAGCAGGGGTCTGGTTCGACACCTGGCTCGAGTACATGGCCGGAAGCTACTCCTGGACGTTCTGGTGCTTCAACCCCAACTCCGGCGACACCGAGGGGCTGCTTGGCTACGACTGGCTGACGCCCAATCAGTGGAAGATCGACGCGCTGTTGCCATATCTGGCGGCGCCGATAGGGCGGTAGCATGCTATCCTAGCCATCGTGGACAGTTTGACCGACGTTCTACGGATCGTCTCGAGCCTGAATCGGGCGGGGGTCGACTACGTGGTCGTCGGCGGGGTGGCTCTCAACGTCCACGGGCTGCTACGTTCCACTGAGGACCTTGACCTGTTCGTTCGTCCGGAACCGGAGAACATCGAACGTTTGCGCTCGGCGCTGAAGGAGATCTGGACCGATCCGGCAATCGACCAGATCACAGCCGAAGATCTGTGCGGTGCGTATCCCAGCGTCAGGTATGGCCCTCCCGAGGGGGCTCTGTACCTGGACATCCTGACCCGGCTCGGCGAGGCCACGCTCTTTTCCGATCTGGAGGTCGAGGAGAAGGAACTGCAGGGGATACGAGTACGAGTCGCCTCACCTCGAACCCTCTTCCGAATGAAGAAGAACACGGTTCGCCCCATCGACCAGGCTGACGCTCGCGCGCTCCACGCGGCATTCCAGATTGACGACGAGGATTAGGGATGCCCCTTTTCAGATACCGAACTGTCGAAGAGATGCCGCCCCCCGAGCGCGTTCAGGGCCCCGAGCTTGCGCTCCGCATCCGTGCTCTGTGGAACCGCGCCTTCGCGCTGTGTCCACCCGAGCACCGGCCAGGGCTCCGCCGCTACCGCTCGATCGAAGAGGCCAACCAGGACCACGAGCGAGAAAAGCTGGAGCGGATGAGGCGGCGCAGCGGCTTTGGGTAGCTGGGGCTGCCGTTGCTTGTCTTGGTCGGCGCAATCACGGTGAAGCCCAGCTGGGTGGTGGCGGCGATGCAGCGGGTGACTGCGACGGCGGTGCGGGCGGGAGTGCAGCGGGTGACTGCGGCGGCGGTGCCACGGGAGACGGTGCGACGACACCTGCATCGGGCTGGGGTCCCAGGCCCGCATCGGCCGGCGGCGCGTCGGGTGACTGCGGTGGCGGTGCGGCAGGGGGTGCGGCTGGAGTGGCCACCGGTGCGGGTGCCTTGGCGGGAGTGACTTCCACGTCGGTCCCCTTGCGCAGGGTTAGCACGGGGCGCCGGCTCTCGGCGCCGAGGGGGAGATCCGAAAAGGCCACCATCAGACGAAGGAACGTCTCGCCCTGGGTCGCAATGAATGCCGTTCCGGCGCCGGGCGTCTCGGAGACCGTGCCGAAGACTTGAGCGCTGGGGGCAAGAGCCTGGAACTCGGGTCGTTGCAGGCGCTCGGCCGGTTGCAGGGAGCGTGTCGCCAGGGTGACCACGGTATCATCCAGCGTCCGCAGGGAGAGGGTGGGCGTGCCGTCGGGGGGGGCTTCGATCGTCAAGATCCATCCACACTGGGCAGGAAACTCGTTGCACAGTGGCAGATAGTACGTGCTGTGCTTCGCGTTGGCCGCGCGGTAGCTTCCCCATCTGACTGACAGGGGGTTGGCCTGACCGACCTCGAGTGTGAACTCCCGCTTCTGAACGTGGTCGTACCAGCCGATGTGGGCTGCGCGGACCGGGAAGGCGGTTGGGTTCTCCCGCTCGAGCAAGGAGAATCCCTCGTATTGGGCCAGCCGAAGGGAGCGCTGGCCGTTGAGGAGATCGAAGGCCAGGCGACTGCTGTTGTGAGAGCAAGACGCGACGCTCCCGATGGCTACAAGGACGGTGACACCATTCAGCCAGGGTTTCATAACCTCCCATGCTAGTTTGCCTGGCAGGACCAGAGCAAGGCAGTTGTCTCGGAGGGCATCATTCGTCCGTCAGCGGGGCGGCGGCACAGTGGTCGGAATCGTACCGCTCCACGAGTCGTCGCAATTCAGCCAGGGCGGGGCCGAGGGATGACCGGCTGCCCAGGAGCGGCCGCTGGTCGTAGGGGTCGTTCTGGGTGTCGAAGCCATACTCGACGGCATAGCGGGGGTTGTAGACCAGGCGCACCCGTTGACCGGTGTAGCTGACCCATCCGTCTTGCTTCATCTGTTGGGATTCGGCCAATCGAGGACAGTCCAGGCCCGCTATGCAGGGCAAAAGGCTCGGGATTGTCATGCTCTGCGGTTGCGGCATTCCCAAGAGATCGAGCAGGGTCGTGGCGATGGCCGCAGTCGAGACCGGGCTGTCGATGGTCTTGGAGGGAAGCCCAGAGTAGGCCAGCGTAAAGAGCACGCGGACCTGTTCGGCGAACACCGTGCGGCCGTGATAAAGGCCTCCGTGTTCGCTGAACTCCTCGCCATGGTCCCCGAAAATCACGACCACCAGGGAACGGTCCCCGCGCGCACGGCGAAAGGCAGCAAGAAAGCGAGTCAGCGGCTCATCGAGGGCGTCCAGGGCACGTCGTTGCCCGGCCTTCGTGATGGGCCCTCTCCCCGCCGGGTAGGGATAGGGGGCGTGAGTGTCCATGACGTGCAGCCACAGAAGCAATGGCTCTTGTGTTGACGCAGCAACCTCGAGAGCCTTGGGCACCAGGGCGCGGAACAGGACGAAGGACGTGGGCTTCCCCGAGCCGTCTCGAAAGACCCTGGTTTCATCGGCCTTGATGGTCTCGAAGCCGGCGGCCAGGTTGGCTCGAGGATTCAAGTAGAAATGGGAAGGAACGGTAACCGCGCGGTAGCCCTCGTCGACCAACGGAATGGCCAGGGTGGCAGGCGCATCGGGTCGCGCACCTTGGTGGAGGATCTCTTCACCGAAGGGGATCTCCCGGGCCGGGACCCCGCGCAAGACGGCGGGGATCGAGTGCTTGGTGTTCGGTGCCGGCGAGACGGCCCGTGTGAAACGTACCTGCGGGCCCAGTGCTCTGTGTAGCTGGGGCAGGGCGTCGCGATGGTCCCAGCGGAGCGCTTCGATGGATATCAACAGGACATCTGCGTCGCGGGCGCTGGCGGACAGACTGGTCCTGGCGGAGAAGATCTGCGCTGCCGGGTAGTCATCGCAGGGCAGGGAGCGATGGGCGGTGCCGGAGCGACTCCCCCATCGGGAACGTGCGACAGCTTGCATGAGATCGCCCGCCACCCGGCTTCGCTGCAGCACGAGTCCCCGAACTTGGACGTTGCCCAGAAGCACGGCGATTGCGACCCCGAGCGTACACAGCGTGCTGACGCCAAACGCCAATGGACGCGCGAACTGGCGGCGACCCAATCCGGACAGCCAACCGCCGAGGGCCACCAGCAGAACCAGCCACAAGGCGAGATTGGTCCAAATCCAGCCACGCCCGGCGAAGAGGCTTCCCAAAAACGCGCCCACCGCACCGAACAGGCAAATTCCGCGAGTGACGCGGGGACGTTGATGCACGAACCACCCGAGAGCTCCCGCGCCCACCAGCACCAGAACGGCGACCAGGATGCGCGAGCCGCCCTGGAGCTCGAACTTCGCGTAACGCTGGGTCCAAAGGACCAAGCGAAGGATCGCTGCGGTCTCGAGCATTGCGACCAAGGCAGCGCGCCAGCGGGTGGGCCTGGTGCCCCTCAGTGCCAGCCGCAACCATCCAAGCAGCAGCCCGACGGAGCTAATCGCTGCGACGACGGCAACCGTCGTCGTGACCAAGACGTCGAACTGTGACCACCATTCGAGGCCCCGTCCCATGTTCAAAAGGTCACCGAGGGCGACGACTACCCCCGAGAGCACCATGCCCTGCAGATACCGGGATAAGGACGACGGAGAAGGTCGCGTGTCGCTTGGCGACGCTGGTTCACTCACCACGCGCGGGAGCATACGGATGCAAAGCAAGGGGGGTCAATGATCGGTCCAGGTGGGGTCAGCTCGGCCAGAATCCGCAGAACATGGCAAGATGGCGCGCAGCCGGCTGACTCGGATGTCGTGGTGCATGCCGAGCCCGTGAGCCGTGGCCGCGGTGCCCTTGTGGTCCGCATCGCATGGGGACCGGACACGTACTCGCGTCCCTCCGACGCATGGTTCGACGACTGCGACGGCACCATCCATCGTGTGCGGCCGCGCAGGGTGGGTCCCTGAGTCGACAGCCGTAACCAAGGCTCGGCCCGACGACCACCGGTCAGGGCTCCCGATTTTGCTGCCCTTTTGACAGGCGGGTGGGCCCCGGGAGATACTAGGAGACTCGAGGAGTTGCCATGCCCATCGAAGTCGAGGACGCCGCCCGCCGCCTGGCACGAGCCATTGCCAGCGATCTGTCGCTCTACAACGAGGAGAAGATCGTTCGCGGCATCGAGCAAGATACCCTGTTCGACGAGCTGGCCGAGGAGATCGAGGAGGGGCGGGCCCTGTACAAGAGCCGCGTGGCCCCGGAGCTGTACCGGAAGAACTTCTACGATCGAGCCATCGTCGACATCCTGATCAAGGCCAAGGGGCATATCCGCAGCAGCATCTGGTGAGCGTCCGCAAGGTCCAGGTGCCGTCGACCCTATCGGGGATGCGCGTCGACAAGGTGGTGGCGACGCTGGTCCCTGGGATCTCCCGGGTTACGGCCAAGCAGTGGATCGAGGCGGGGCGGGTCAAGCTCGGGGAGCGACCCTGCCGCTGTCGGGAGCAGGTGACCGCTGACGCGTGGCTGGAGATCCAAGAAGGGCCCGCTCCCACGACCCGGGCCGAGGCGGATCCGAGGGTCGTGTTCCAAGTGGTGTACGAGGATGAATCCCTCCTGGTGGTCGAGAAACCTGCCGGTTTGGTGGTGCATCCCGCCAAGGGCAATTGGGAGGGGACGCTGGTCAATGGCCTATTGGCGCGGGGGGGGTTCGAGGTCGACACCGTTGACGAGCGCGACGCGGGGGGCCATCTGCGCCCTGGGATCGTGCACCGAATCGACAAGGACACCAGCGGGCTGTTAGTGGTGGCCAAGACCGCTGGGGCTCGCGAGGGGCTCAAGGGGCAGTTTGCCGCGCACAGCATCGATCGCGAGTATCTGGCGCTGACCGCCGGGGTTCCGAAGGATTCTCGGATCTGTACCCCGTATGGGCGTCACCCGCGGTCCAGGCTGAGATTCTGTTCCCGGGTGAAACAGGGCAAGAACGCCATCACCGAGATCCACGTGGTGGAGCGCCTCCTGGGCGGTCGCGTGGCGCTGGTGCGTTGCCGATTGTTCACGGGTCGAACCCACCAAGTGCGAGTCCATCTGGCCGAGCAAGCCAACACGCCGATCCTGGGGGACAAGCTTTACGGGCGACCACGCGAACAGGCTCCTTGGCAGGTTGCTGCGGACGCTCTGGGACGCCAGGCACTCCACGCCGCGCTCCTCGGTTTCGTCCATCCAACGTCGGGGGAGTCTCTGCGTTTCGAATCGCCGTTGCCTGACGATATGCAGCGCACCCTTTCGTGGTTGCGGGCGGCAGACCAACCAGCCTAGAGCTTGACGCGGTGTTTGTACTTTTCGGTGAGTGCCGTGCGGCTCTTCTCGCCGAAGCCGTTGCCGAAGAGCTCCAGCGAGCCCAGGGCGTCGAACTGGCTCGACTGAGCCAGCGCTTCCGCCCCCGCATCACCAATCTCGTTGCTGGTCAGATCGAGCGTGGAAAGACGGGACAGAGCCGTGCTTTCGGCCACGGCCTGGGCACCCGAATCACCGATTCCGTTGCCCCCCAGCGACAGGACGACGAGCCCGCTGAGGTTCTGCGCCTTGGCCAGCGCGGCAGCTCCTTCGGGACCGATCCCACAACCCAACAGGAACAAAGCCTTGAGCTGGGACAGCGCGGCGCTGGTGGCCAGCTGGGTCGCACCCTCCGCTCCGAGGGGATTCATGGTCAGATCCAGCACCTCCAGCCCCTTGGCGATCTTGGAATCGACCAGATTTGCCATGGCGTCGCCGGGAATGTCGTTGGTGTGGACGAAGAGCGACTGCAGGCTGGACAGCGTCGGCGTTTCGGCCAGCTTTTGCAGACCCTCCGCCCCGATGGCGTTGCCTCCCAGATCCAGATGGGACAGCTTGGTGAGCTTGGGATTGTCCAACATCGCGCCGAGGCCCTCCGCGCCGAGGCCATTGTCGGAGACGTTGAGTGCCACCAGTGACCCGAGGTTCTTGCTCTTGCCAAGGATTCGGCCGAGCTCCGGGCCGAAACCGGTACCCGAAAGATCGAGATGGGTCAGCTCCTCGGTCTGAGAAGCGAGCCAGCTGGAGAGCTCAGAGGGCTTGGTGACGCCCTGGGGACGTTCGGCGGGCCCCTCCCAGTGCAGCCGAAAGGCATCACGGCTAGCCTGGGCGAGCCCGACCGGCCGAAAGGTGTCCGAGGATTTCTCGGTGGCTGGAGCTGGCGAGGAACCCCCGCAGGCAACTCCCAGGAACGAGACCAGCGCGCCCACCCAAACCGCTTCGGGCAAGCCATGACAGCGAAGGCAGTTTCTCAGCATAGACGGCCAATATCCCTTTCTATAGTACTCCGATCCTCGGTCAAGGGGCAGATGCTATTCTGCGCCAAGGAGAAATAGGCGACTGTGACCGACTCCCAGGGGCTGTCTGACACCGAATTGCTGAAGGAATGCGCAAGCTCCTGCGAGCTGCTGCGGCGGGAGATTGCCAAGGTGGTCGTGGGTCAGGAGGCCATCGTCGAGGCGCTGTTGGTGACGCTCCTGGGCCGAGGCCATGCCCTATTGGTCGGGGTGCCGGGGTTGGCCAAGACCCTTCTCGTCTCCAGCCTGGCCCAGAGTCTGGGGCTGTCCTTCGGACGCGTCCAGTTCACGCCGGACCTGCTGCCGGCCGATATCACCGGGACTGACTTCATGAACGAGGTCGAACTCTCGACAGGCCGAGTGCGACGCGAGATCGAGTTCGTCCCGGGGCCCATCTTCCGCAATCTGGTGTTGGCTGACGAGATCAATCGGACTCCACCCAAGACCCAGGCCGCGCTGTTGCAGGCCATGCAGGAGCGGCAGGTCACCGTTGGTGGTTCGACCCATCAGCTCCCCGATCCCTTCCAGGTCTTCGCCACCCGAAACCCTATCGAACAGGAGGGAACCTATCCACTCCCCGAGTCGCAGCTGGATCGGTTCCTGCTGGAGATCCACGTCGAGTACCCCTCGGAGGGAGAGGAACGCGAGATCGCGCACCGGACCACATCGGGGGCAAAGGCCGAACTCCAACCGGTCCTGCAGGCCGACAGGGTGCACGCTTTCGGTCGGTTGGTTCCGCGGATCCCGATCACCGACGAGGCCGTGCAACTGGCAGTCCGCGTGGTCAGGGCCACCCGCCCGAGTCATACGGCTCCCGTGGCCGAGGTAGCGAAGTACGTGCGATTTGGGGCCGGACCTCGGGGGAGTCAGGCGCTGGTGTTGGCGGCCAAGGCCCGCGCGGCGATGCGCGGTGAGGCAGCCGCCGACGTGGAGGACATCACCGCCCTGATCGTGCCAACCCTGCGGCATCGGCTGGTGCTCGGGTATCGAGCCGAGGCTGACGGGATCCGCGACGTGGACGTCCTGGCGGCCGTCGCGAGCCACTTGAAGCTGCCGAGGCTCCACGTCAGCTAGCGCGCCGTCGTTCGGACTGGCTCGCGGTGGGCCGTTTTCATGCTAAGGAACGGTTGGTTCATGGATCCTTTGGCGTTGAAGAGCGAATTGAAGCAGCTCATCCTGCGGGAGCTGGATCTGCGCACCCGCACCGAAGAGGACATCAAGGACGACGCTCCGCTCTTCGGAGCCGGTCTGGGACTCGACTCGCTGGACGCCCTGCAGCTGGTGGTGGCCATCGAGGAACGCTATGGTGTCACCATCCCGGAGGGCGATGTCGGGCGGGAGATCCTGGCGACGGTGGCCACCCTTGCGGCCCACATTGCCCGCTCTTCCCCATGACGACCGGTGTCGAACGGGTTGCGGTGACGGGCCTGGGTGCGGTGACGGCGTTGGGGGCCGATGCCGAGTCGAGTTTTGCTCGACTGGTCGAGGGGTACTCGGGGATCGGCACGGTGCGTGGATTCGACGTGGGGGGACAACGCTCACAGCTGGCTGCCGAGGTGGAGTCGGCGGTCAACGGTGAGCCGGACGAGGCCTCGTCGCGGACGGCATATTGGGCCTTGCGCGCGGCGCGGGAGGCCTTGACGCAGGCGGGGGCTTTGAACTTGGATCTGGGCTTGGTGGTTGGGACGACCACCGGGGGCATGCGGGAGTCGGAGTCGTTCCTGGGCCAGGGGGCGGAGCGATTCGACGTGGACGGGTGTCTCAGAAGCCTGCATGCGGAAGGGATCGCCAGTGTTGCCGAGCAGCTCGCGGCATGCTGGCCCCGCGTGACCAGCCAGGTGACGCTGTGTTCGGCCTGTTCCTCGAGTGCCAACGCCATTGTCTTGGGTGCAGCATGGATCCTGGCCCGCCGCTGTTCCCGAGTCTTGGTGGGCGGGGCGGATGCCCTGGCGTTGCTCACCTTGTCTGGATTCAACTCGCTGGGTGCGACCTCGCCGACCCCTTGCCGCCCCTTCGACCGAGAGCCGTCGGGAATGAACCTGGGAGAGGCGGCAGCGTTCCTGGTTCTGGAACAAGAGTCAGCGGCGCTGGCCCGTCAGGCTCCGGTGCTGGCCTGGCTGAGCGGGTGGAGCCTCGGGTCGGAAGCCCATCATTTGACCCATCCCGAGCCGTCCGGTGACACCGCGGTGCGTCTGATGAACGAGGCCCTGGCACGCGCTGGGCTGGGACCCAGCGACATCGATTATCTCAACGCCCATGGCACCGGGACCCAGGCCAACGATGCCATGGAAGCAAGAGCCATTCGTCGCGTCCTGGGCGAACACAGCCCCCGCGTCTGGGTCTCCTCCTGCAAGGGGCAGCTGGGGCACACCCTGGGCGCTGCCGGCGCGGTGGAGGCCTGCATGACCGTACAGGCCCTTCGCCGAGGATGGGTTCCTCCCACCGGGGGGCTCGTCGCGCCCGACCCACAGCAGGCACTCTGCCACGTGATGGCAAAGGGCGTGCAGGCGGAGCTCCGGGCTGCGCTCTCCAACTCCTTCGGCTTCGGTGGTCAGGATACCGTCTTGGTCTTTCAGGCCGCGGGAACGAGTCGTCCGAAACCACCGGCCATCGAGGGGGGTGTCAATCGAGCGGTCAATCGTCGGGTGGTCGTGACTGGCGTGGGGCTGCTGAACCGTCGCGGTTTCGTCACCGAGCCGCAAGCGGTGGTCGAATCCATCGAAGCTGCGGAGCCCGAGACGGGCGTGAGCGAGCCGCCGGCTTGGCGCAAGGGGCTGCTCCTGGAAAAGTCCAGCTATTTCAACGAAATCTCGGAGCTGGCCGCGGTGGGTGTCGCGGCCGTCCTCAACCAAGCCCGGCTCCCTGCCAGCGGGACGGGGCTGGTGGTTGGCAATGCCCATGGCAGTCTGATGCGGACCTTGCGGCATCTGGAGCGTCTTTTCACCAAGGGGGCGCGTCGTATCAACCCCAAGGAGTTTCCGCAGTTACTGCCATCGGCTCCGTCAGCCAACGTCTCTCTGTACGCCGGTCTGACCGGTCCTTGTCTGAACGTCTCGGGTGACCAACACAGTGCAGACGCCGCCTGGCTCACCGGGCTCTCCCTGTTGGAGGCCGGAGCGTTGGAGGCGGTCGTGGTGGGTGCGGTCGAACCGCGTGAAGCGGGTCTGCAGACGATCCGCGGTTCGTTGCTGGACGAAGGGAGCGCTTTCTTGGCCCTGGAGGAGCGGATGTCTGCACAACGGCGCGGCGCGTCGATCCTCGCCGAGGTCGAGTGGTGCTGGACAGGGAGCGAGCCCCGGCAACTATCCCGAGCGAGGCCTGGTGCGCCTCCGCCCCAAGGACGTGCCTTGGTCTTGCTACCCGATGCTGCCTCCGACGCGGTCCTCGAAGGGCTGACGCGACTGGGATGGGCTCAGGTTCCGCGCCAAACGTTGGGAACGGTTGGCGGCAATCATCTGGCCCGCTCTGCCATGGCCCTGGCCATCGGAGTGGCCCAGGTGGCCACCGGCGCCGTCGATCGGCTGTTGATGGTTTCGGCAGCCTCACGCCGTGTTCACCTTTCGCTTCTGGTGCGAGCCCGCTGGAGCTGAGCCATGCGTCCCGTCTTCATCCTCGACTTTCGAGCCATTTCCGCGGCCGGCGCGGGGGAGCAGGCTCTGGGGCTGGCCGCTCCCGGAACGACGGCTCCAACCTTCGTGACGCGCTCGACGACGATGCAGGCTCAGGGGTTTCGCCGCCCCAACTGGGCGGCGATCCCCGATGAGCTCTTGGGGCCCGGTCCCATCGCGGATCGCGCAACGCATCTGCTGATGCTGGTCACGACGGAGCTACTCGCGAGTCTGGATCAGCTCCGCCCCGGTTGGCGGTCGATGCGGGTTGGTCTGGCTCTCGGGACTTCGTCGGGCGGACTGGCGACGCTGTGCTCTGTCTTGGTGCAACGGGCTGCCGGCGCGCGCCTGGACGGGGGAGTATGTAGGCAGGCGAACTACTTCGCTCCGGCGCAGGCCGTGCGCCAACTCCTGGGGATTCCCCTGGACCTCGAGGTCCAGGTGTTGGGAGCCTGCGCTTCATCGGTCGTGGCGTTGGGACTGGCGGCCCGGGCGCTCGCCGAAGACCGGGTCGATCTGGTCCTGTGGGGAGGGTACGATGCGCTGCACCCCTTCGTCCTTGCGGGATTCGAGTCGCTGCAGGCCACCGCGGAGTCCTCCTGTCAACCCTTCCGTCTCGGGCGGGACGGACTGGTCGTGGGTGAGGCAGCGGCCATGGCAGCCCTGGTGGCTCTCCCATCAATCCATCAGCCCGCGATCGTCGGATTCGGGACGGCCAGCGATGCCTTCCACGTAACCGCTCCGCAACCCCAGGGTGAGGGACTGGTCCGAGCGGCGCGCGCCGCCCTGTTCGATGCGGGGCTTGCCCCCAACGCCATCGATCTTTTGGGAGCCCATGGCACGGGGACTGGTTACAACGACGCCGCGGAAGCGTCCGCCTTGACGGGTCTGGTCGGTCAGAACGATTCCTTGGTCGTGCACGCCCCCAAGGGGTCGCTCGGTCACTGCCTGGGCGCCGCGGGGATCCTGGAGATCCTGGGACTGTTCCGGTGCCTCGAAGCGGGGTGGCTTCCGGCCAGTTTCGGTGAGGGGCCGACGCTGACCATGCCGGGAAGAATCCTGGAGCGGACCCAAACCGGGCAGCCGCGGGTGGCACTCAAACTGGCGGCGGCCTTCGGTGGTCTGGACGCGGCGGTTGTGCTGGGCGCAGCGGTGCCCGTGGCGCAACGCTCGCCGCGTCCCGTCACCTGCCTGGGTTGCGGCGACCCAGCGACCGTTCTGGATCCGGAGCTGGCCCGCACATTGTGTTCGAACCCAGCTCGTATCGAACGGCTGGAGCCGGGAGCCGCGCTAGTACTGGCTGCTGTGCTCGGGCTTCACCGGCAGCTGGCGGGCCTCGACCGGTCGCGCACCGGGTTGGTCGTGGGCACGGCGACGGCGAGCATCGAGGCCAACGAGCGATTCGACAGGCGACGGCGCCAAGGTGGCCCTCGTACCGCCGAGCCACGCAGATTCCCGGCCACGACTCCCAACCTGGTTGCGTCCGAGACCAGCATCGCCCTGGGCCTTCTGGGTCCCTGCTTCGCGGTAGGCGCCAGTCTCGCTGCGGCTGCCGAGGCCCTGTTGGTTGGTCATGACCTGGTGGCAAGCGGGGATGCCGACGCGATCCTGGTGGTAGCCGCGGAGGAGCTGGGCGAGGTGGTGCGTGAGCTTTGGCGGGAGGCCGGCTGGCCCCTGCCGGCTGCGGGAGCCTGTGCGGCGTTGTTGGTGCCGCACGCCGAGCCGGCGCCGGTTCTGGTTCGTGACCAGCTTCGGGCGGGGCAGGAAATGGTTCGGTCGGGTTTGGGTCGTCTAGAGGCTGCCGAGCCGGGCTGGCCAGTGCTCAGATCCCTGGTCGAGGCGGCCTCGGCCCGATGACCCATGGTCGTTGTTCGGGTTCTGTGGCCTTGCGAGGCTGCCGGGACTTTGACAGGGTTGGCCCACGGAATGCCGGCCCCCCCATTGGCGTTGGTGGTGGTCAGGCGAGACAGGCATGAAGCGATTCGTTCTCCCTCGTTCAGTACCCCTGCTGGCCCTCGTGGGTTGGCTCTGGGGATGCGGTGCCAATCTCATCCCCAACACGGACGTCGACGACACCGACTTCAACCGAGGCGTCATCCGGTTCTGTGAGGAGTACCGACGGGCCGTGGAGCGTCGCAACATCGCCATGTTGTTGCAGATGGCCGACGCGACCTACTACGAGGACGGCGGTAATGCGGACGCCACTGACGACCTCGACTATCCAGGACTGAAGGAGTACCTGGAGACCAAGTTCCGCAAGAGCCGAGCGATCCGCTACGAGATTCGCTACCGGCGAGTGGGGCAGGGCCGCAAAGAAATCGTGTACGTCGACTACACGTACACTGCCAGCTACAAGCTCACCACGGATGGGGGCGAGGTCTGGCGCCGCACCGTGGCCGACAATCGTTTGGAGCTCTTGCCCAAGGGTGACGACAAGTTCAAGATCATCTCCGGAATGTAGGCTAGGGCACGTCCTCGACGATGGCCCGGATCCTCCAGGTTCGTTGCTGGGGTGTCAGCACGAACCACAGTCGTTCGCCGAAGAGGCGGGTGGTGCCTGCTGGGACCGGCCGGGGTACGGCTAGGACCAACTGCTCGGTTGGTTCGAGCCGCGGAAGCCGGGGTGGGCGTCGAGGATCCGTCGCTGCGGGCGACAGAACCAGAAGCTCGTCGGGATCGATGACCAGGGGTGCTGGCAGCGAGTCGAAGTCCCACCGGTCGAGCCGCTCCTTCCAGGCTGCCAGAGCCGGGGCGGTTCGACCGTTCTCGTCCAGGACCACGGCTCCTGGGGTTAGGCACCGGGAGAGTTCGGCGACGGATTCGGCGGAGACGGCCCCAAAGAACCCGTACACAACGGCTCGAAGTCGGGCATACGGAGGCGGCAGGGAGAGGGAGCCACGGGTCTCGGCGGACTGCAGGCTGGCGTTTGGGGCCTCTGGCCAGACGAACTCGGTCTCGTCCGTTGGGGGCGGAGAGTCCGAGGGCACCGTCGTGCGGACCCCTTCCGCCAGCGGACCGCGATGACAGGCTGCCGCCAGGATGGCCATCAGCGGCAGGATGGCAGTGGCTCCGCGGGTCCCGGCAAGCGGTCTTCTCACCAGCCGACCATGCCCCACGTGTGCCGTATCGTCAAAACACGAGACTTGTGACGCAGGCGAGGCTCGATGCTGTCGATACCCGGGGCCTGTGTTAGGATGCCGAGCGTGAACCGACTCAGGGGAAGGTCCCATCCTCAAATAACGAGCCTTTTGGCCATTGGTCTGGGCGGCGCAATCACGGCGTTGTGCGCGGGTTGCGGCGCGATCTATCCCGAGATCGCGACGTCGCTGCGCACCGTGCCGGAAGCGAAGAAGCTCAACCCCGAACCACCCGAAGACGTGGTTTATCTCGGCTTCGACTCGGCGAACATCCCGGATCGGACTCGTGACGGCAGGAAATGGGACCGTGGGGGCAATGCGCCCGATCCCTACGCCATCCTGCTGGTGAACGGGGAGGAGCTGATACGGACGCCCGTGCAGTCCGATACGCTGTCTCCCTCCTGGCCCGATCAGCTCCGCAACAACTACCGCATCAAGGCGGATGCGGAGGTCGTGGTGGAGTTGTGGGACGACAACGCCCTCTCGCCCACGTCGATATGCCACCAGGTGGTGCAGGGTCTGACCAACGCCGCGGCCGAAGGGCAACGGTCGGTGAGCTGTGACAGCGGAGCTCGCGTCACCCTGGGGGTAGCCCCCGCCAAGGCTCGGTGGGGTCTGGGGCTCTTCTACGAGCTGCGAACCAGCTCGGTTTACGTGACACGGGTCATCGCCGAGTCGCCAGCGGGTCGCTTGCGGCTTCAGGGCGGTGACGAGATCCTGGCCATCATGGGCCGCCCGGTGTCGCGCATGGCCCAGGGAGAGGTGCAGAGCCTCATCAACGCCAATGCCGCCTCGGGGGTGGTGCTGAGGATCAAACAGGGCAACGGGAACACCGTCGAGGTCAGCCTGCGCGAGGGCCCCGTTTATCCCATCAAGGGCGAGGGCGTCTCGCTGGACTAGGCCAAGGCCCCCCTGCTCATGTCCGACCCGACCTCGCATATTGGCCAGGGGGCGCTGTGTCAGTGGTAGCCTCGGGAGCGCTCGAGCTCGTCGGCAACACCCCGCTCGTGCAGCTCGCAAGTTCCGGGTTGAACCCCGAAGTCCGGATCTGGGGCAAGGCGGAGTTTACCAATCCCGGCGGAAGCATCAAGGATCGCCCGGCCCTGGCCATGGTCGAGGCAGCCGAGCGGAACGGATCCTTGGCGAGTGGCGGTTTGCTCATCGAGGCGACGAGCGGCAACACCGGGATCAGTCTGGCCATGATTGCTGCCATGCGCGGGTACCGATGCACTCTGGTCATGCCCGAGGACATGAGTGTCGAGCGCCGTCGAGTGATTGCCGCGTACGGCGCCGAGGTGCATCTGACCCCGGTCAAGGAGGGGATGGCGGGGGCGGTGGCCCGCGCGCAGCAGCTCGCTCGTCGACACCCGGGTTCATTCATGCCCGGCCAATTCGACAATCCGGCCAATCCCGATTGCCATGAGGCTGGCACGGGTCGCGAGATCCTGGAACAGACCAAGGGTCGCGTCGACGTGTTGGTGGCAGGCGTGGGCACCGGTGGAACCCTGACGGGGGTGGCGCGGGTCCTCAAGCGGGAGCTGGGCAGCCACATCAAGGTGGTTGCCGTCGAACCGGAGCACTGCGCAGTGCTCAGCGGCGGCGCACCGGGGATCCATGCCATCCAGGGGCTTGGAGCCGGATTCATTCCCCGCGTCCTGGATCGGACCCTGGTCGACGAGGTGCGAACCGTCAGCGACGCGAGCGCCGAAGCCATGGCTCGTCGCCTGGCCCAAAAGGAGGGGCTGCTGGTGGGCATTTCCTCGGGGGCCAACGTCCACGTAGCCCAGGAGCTGGCCCGAGAGCTCGCTTGCGGGGACATCGTGACCATCCTGTGTGACGGCGGCGAGCGCTATCTTGCCTAGCCCGCGGCGTGCCCGTGGTCGGGACAGCGCTACAATTGGTGTGCATGCTGAACGCTCGGGGTTCCCTGGGGTGCCTGCTTGGGGCATGGCTAATGTTCGCTGGCTGTCATCGCTTCGAGACACCGGGCGGTTCGCGAGACGTGCGGGAGACGGACGTGACACGATCCACCGAACCACCTCCCTTCGCCGGGCAAGGAGAGCCGACGGGCCCGTCCTGCTCTTCTGAACGGGAAGAAGAACGGCACCAGCTGGTCGAGCGTTACATTCGGCGCGAGGGGATCGACGATCCCCGGGTGCTCAGAGCCATGCGCTGCGTGCCCCGCCATCGATTCGTACCGAAGGCGCTGTCCACGGTTGCCTACGAAGATCGGCCCCTGCCCATCGGATTCGGACAGACCATCAGCCAACCCTTCATCGTGGCGGCGATGAGCGCCGCGGCCAAGCCGGAGCGGACCGATCGTTGTCTGGAGATTGGTACGGGAAGCGGGTACCAAGCGGCGGTCCTGGCGGAACTGTGTCAGGTCACTTACAGCATCGAATATCTTCCGGAGGTGGCCCAGGTGGGAGAGGCGAACCTGCGGGGGGCCGGTTACGGACCGGACCGCGTGAAGCTGCGCGTCGGGGACGGCTACCAGGGTTGGACGGAGGCGGCTCCTTTCCAGGTGATCCTGGTGACGGCAGCCCCCCAAACGGTTCCTCGACCCCTGCTCGATCAGTTGGCGGTGGGTGGCCGATTGGTGATCCCGGTTGGGTCCCAATCGGTGACGCAGGATTTGGAGCTGTGGCTCCGGAAGCCAGACGTGGGCAAAGAGCCAGTCTATTCACACCAGGATTTGATGGGCGTGCGCTTCGTACCCATGCGGGGGCGGTCGGAGGCCGAGTAGTCTCGGCCCCGGATTGGAGCGGGGCGACCCGACGGCCGGGTCCCATTCGTGGTAGGGGCGCCCTCGAACGCCCCATGAAACCCGCCCCGCCGTTGCCTCCTCAGCGATCCGTTGCCGACCAAGATGGTGCAAGTTTCCCGATCCTGGTGGCCTTGATGCGGGATCTGTTGGGACCCGAGGGTTGCCCCTGGGATCGGGAACAGGACGAGCGAAAGCTCAGGCGCTACGTCCTGGAGGAAGCTTGTGAGGTGATTGACGCGATCGAAGGGGGCGATCCGGCGGAGCTCTGCGAGGAGTTGGGGGATCTGGCCCTGCAAATTGCCTTTCTCGCCGAGCTGGCTCGAGCCAAAGGGCAGTTTGGTCCCGACGACGTGATCCGCGCAATTGCCGAAAAGCTGATTCGGCGCCATCCCCATGTCTTCGCCGACGTCACCGTGCAGGGGGCCGAGGACGTGGTGCGCAACTGGGCTGCCATCAAGTCTCAGGAGAAGGGCAGGGAACGCCGGCTCCTGGATGGGATCCCACGGTCCTTGCCGGCCCTGGCTCGCGCCCAGCAAATGGGCGAGCGAGTGCATCGCGTGGGCTTCGATTGGAGCGACGCTCCGGCATCGTATCTGAAGGTGCAGGAGGAGCTGGCGGAACTCGCCGAAGCCCAACAGAGCGCCAATCCCCAGGCGGTGCACCACGAATTCGGGGATCTTCTGTTGGCCTTGGTCAACTACTCCCGCCACCTCGGGGTTGATGCGGAGGCCGCCCTTCGTCATGCCGGAGACCGCTTCGAGAGGCGCTTCGCGGACGTGGAAGACCAGGTGAAAACCGATCATGGCGGTTGGCCCGCGCCCGATTCGCCGAAGCTGCCGCTGGCGGTCCTGGATGCATACTGGGAGCGGGCCAAGACGAGGCTACCGTGAGCTCCGAGCCCGACGCAGCCGGCCAACGTCACCCCGTGGAGCGGCTCCCCGAGGACTGGGAAGCCCTCCTATTGTCGTACAATGACCGGGCCTACCGTGGGCGACAGGTGTTTCGCTGGATCCACCAGCAGGGCGAGCAGCAGCCGGAGAAGATGACCAATCTGCCGATGGCGCTGCGTTCTCGCCTCGTCGCGGCTGGCTCGCTTGCGGCGGTTGCCTGCCAGCGACAACACCGTTCGGTGGACGGCACGCGGACCCTGCTGGTGGCCTGCCCTGATGGCGCTCGTGTCGAATGTGTGTTGATCCCGATGCGCACCGACGTTCTCGACGAAGATGAGGCGGAGCCAGGGGAGATCGAGACGAGGACGCGGGTCACCCTGTGCGTCTCCACTCAGCATGGCTGCGCGATGGGCTGTGCCTTCTGCGCCAGTGGGCGCGCTGGCCTCATGCGCGGTCTGACCGCGGCTGAGATCGTTGGGCAGGTCCTGGAGGCTCGACGATGTCTGGAGGGCGGCGAGCGCCTGACCAATCTGGTATTCATGGGCATGGGCGAGCCCTTGCACAACTACGACGCAACGGCGCGAGCCATTCGCCTGTTGACCCATCCCGAGGGGTTGGACCTGAGCTTGAGGCGAATCACGGTCAGCACGGTGGGCCTGGTCAAGGGGATCGAGCGGCTGGGGCGGGACTTTGACGGCAAGGTGGGGCTGGCCGTGTCCCTCCACGCGCCTGACGACGAACTGCGCTCGCGCCTGATCCCCGTCAATCATCGAATCCCCCTGGCGTCCCTGCTGGAGGCTTTGCGCCGCTACCCGCTGCCCAAACGGCGACGCCTTACCATCGAGTATACCATGCTGCGCGGTCTGAACGACAGCCGCGAACAGGCCAAGAGGCTAACGACCATCCTTCGAGGTCTACGAGTCAAGATCAATCTCATCCCCATGAACCCCATCCCCAATTCGTCCTGGTTGGGTTCGGATCCACAGCGGGTTCTCGAGTTCCGAGAGTGGGTGGCCGAGGAGGGCTACAGCTGTTTTGCCAGGACTCGACGCGGTGACGAGCTTTCTGCGGCCTGCGGGCAGCTGGCCCTTTTTCCGAGCCGCGAGTCGGGCTAGCCTGAGAGACCATGGACCCCATGGAGCGCGCCCGCGCTTGGGCTTGTGGTGATCCGGACCCAGAGGATCGAAAGGCTCTAGAGGAGCTGATCCGGCGCCGCGACGAGAGGGCGCTGGCGGCGGCCTTCGAGCCCACGCTCGAGTTTGGAACGGCGGGAATTCGGGGGATCGTGGGGCCGGGGCCGGCGCGCTTCAATCGTGCCGTGGTGCGTCGGGTGACCCGGGCCGTAGCCGACCATTATGCTGGGGTGCTCGCCGTTGGAAGAAGGCTCGTGGTGGTGGGCTTCGACGCGCGTCGGGACAGCCAGCGTTTCGCCAGGGAGGCCGTGGGGGTCTTTGCAGCGGCAGGGTTCGAGGTAGCCGTGTTTCCGCGTCCCATCCCGACTCCGCTGGTGGCCTTCGCAGCTCGCGAATTCGGCGCGGCGGCTGCCGTGGCCATCACTGCCAGTCACAATCCCGCCGAATACAATGGGTACAAGCTGTATGGCCCGGATGCGATTCAGATCATCCCGCCGGTGGACTCCGAAATCGCCGAGCGGATGCAGCGACTGGGCCCCGCCGTCGATATCCCCTGTGACCCACTGGCTTGCGCCTTCGATCCCCAGCGGGTGACGGTGCTGGGGGAAAAGATGGAACAGCGTTACCTGGCAGCGGCGCTCGCCCATCGACCCCCCGGCAAAGGCCCCGCTCCGATTCGCATCGCGTACACTCCGCTGCATGGGGTGGGGGGTGAGTGGGTCCAGCGGCTGTTGCGTTCCGCCGGGTACCCCGAGATCTTCGTGGAATCCTCCCAGGCGACCCCGGACGGGGAGTTTCCCACCGTTTCGTTTCCCAATCCCGAGGAGCCTTTCGTACTTGGGCGTGGGTTGGCTCTGGCCGAGGGGGTTGGGGCCGATCTCTTGATCGCCAACGATCCGGACGCCGATCGACTGGCGGCAGCGCTTCCCGACGCGCAAGGCGTCTGGCATGTGCTGACCGGGAACCAGCTGGGCGTCGTGATGCTCGACTATCTGCTGAGTTCGCGGTCCCCGCGCTCGGTTCGACCGCTGGTCCTCTCCACCCTGGTCTCGACCCCGCTATCTGCGGCGATTGCGGCCAGTTATCAGGCTCGCTTCGAGGTGACTCTGACCGGTTTCAAATGGCTGTGGTCCGCGGCGCTGGAGCTGGTCCACGATGCATCCTCCGATTTTTGCCTGGCCTTCGAGGAAGCGCTTGGCTATTCGACGCACCCCGACGTTCGAGACAAGGATGGCATCGCCGCAGCGCTCGTGTTCTGTGACTGGGTCTCCGACTGCAAGCGTCGGGATCGGTTGGCCTTCGACCAGTTGGGCGAACTGTATCGACGGCATGGGGTCTGGGGCAGCGCCGCGCGGAGCGTGGTGCGCCCCGGGGCCGAGGGGCTCCGCGAGATCCAGGGAACTCTTCACCGAATCAGGACCCAGCCTCCCTCCTCGCTCGGGGGTTGTGCCGTGGAGCGGGTGGTGGATTTCCAGCTCGACGCCTCGCGACGTCCGCGTTGGCTGGGGGCAGCGGAGGTTCTGCTGCTCGAGCTGACCTCGGGCCGAAGGGCAATCCTGCGTCCCAGTGGGACGGAACCGAAGCTCAAACTGTACGCGGACTGGGTGGAGCAGAGCCCAGCCGACGGCTCCCCGATGCGCGTCTTCGAGCGAGCCACCGCCCAGGCCGAGGCAGTCCTGTTGGAGCTCGAACGATACCTTTTGGCTCCGTGAGTCGCCGCGTCGAGTGCCCGGAGTCGTAGCGGCCGAGCTCGGTCACCCTAGAGCTCATCGGAGTCGTAGCTGAGGTGTTCGCTGGTCGAAAGATCAGCGATGGACTCAGCCAACGCCTGCTGGACCGACGATTCCGAGCACACGGCGGCCACGACCAAGCGTTTCGGATCGATGCGACGGCGCAGGGCGTCGTTGGCTTGCGCCAGGGTCACCTGCTGAACCCGGTCCGCGTAGTGGCGGTAGTAGTCACAAGGCAGCTCCAGCAGCAACTCGTCGAGGGCCAGCCCCAGACGCTTGGTAGCGGTGTCGATGGCGAAGGCAAAGGACCGTACCAGGTACTTCTTGGCTCCCGATAGCTCGCGAGCCGTGATGCCGCGCTCGACCAGTCCATCCAGCATCTGGAGCTGTAACCTGGTGCAGGCAGCAGCGTCGGCGGCCTGAGGGAACGCGGACAGGATCAGGGGCTGCCGGCGCCGATCCACCGAGAGCGAGGCATAGGCCCCATACGACCAGCCCTTCTCCACTCGGATGGTCTGCATCAGTCGCGACGAGAAGGTCCCCCCGAAGACCGTGTTGGCGACCACCAGCGCGGTATGATCGGGATCCTGGGCGCAGGTGCCGGCCAGACCGATGGCCAGCTGGGTCTGCGTGCGTTCGGGCTTCTGGACCACGACGAGGTGGCGTCCCTCGGGATAGACCGGTTCCTTCAGCTCTTCCTTTTGCGCTGCCCCGCTGGGAACCGCCTGCAGCAGACGCTCGGCCAGGGTCGTGGCTTGGGAAGGGCCGAGAGCTCCCGCGAAGCCCAGGACCAGGTTCTCGCGGGTGACGGTGCGGGCGAAGTGGCGGCGCACGTCGACCGAGGATAGTGCGGCGATGCTGGACAGCGTCCCGGAGGGACTGTGCGCGTAGGGGTGAGGTGCGAACAGTCGCTGTCTGAGCGCCCGAAACGCCAACGACCGATCGTGATCCCGCAGATCGACCAATTCGGCGCGTGTCTCCCGAACCAACCGCTCCATTTCCTGGTCGTCGAGGCTTGGCTTGCCCAGGGCGTCGCCCAGCAGATCGATGAAGCCAGGCAGGGAGCGTGCTAGTACCACACCCTGCAGAGAGACCGTCGAGTAGGACGCATCGGTGCCCAGCGAGGCTCCCAGCCGGTCCAGGCCCGACTCGATGGACAGCAAGGATCGCCCGCCCGCCGTGCGTCGCATCAGGCGGGACAGGAGCCGAGTCAACCCGGATCGTCCCGGGGGATCGAGGGTGGTGCCGGTTCGTTGCGACACGGTGACGCCCACCAAGGGGAGCGCGTTGCAGGTCTCGAGCAGGACGGGCACGCCCTGGACGTCGAGGCGCGTCGGAGCAGGCCAGAGCTTCACGAACCCTCCTGAGCTGGTGGGGTGCGTCGACGAACCAAGACGAGCGAGCGCTGGTTAGCCATCAGGTACCGTCGGGCGATCCTGAGGATGTCCCCCCGGTTGATGCGACGCGCATCGGCGAGCCGATGCCATGCGGCCGCCGGTTGACCGAGCAGCGTCTCGTGGAAGCCCAAGGTCGAGGCCTTTCCTTCGGCCGTCTCCAGCGAAGACAACAGGCCCAGCTCGAAACGCGCGCGCGCACGCTCCAGCTCCTCGAGGGTCACCGGCACCTCGAGAATCTTGCGCATCTCCTCGTCGACGATGGCCAAGAGCTGCTCGCCGGTGTACTCGTTGCGGGCCGTCACCGTCAGCTCGAAGAGCCCTGGGTCCCGGAAGGGTCCGGCAAAGGCCCGGACATCGGAAGCCATCTCCAGCTCGTGAACCAGGCGATGCAACAGGCGGCTGGCCCGGCTCCCCGCCAGGATCTCCGCCAGCAGGCTGATGCCCACGTAGTCCGCATCGCCCAGGGCGGGGCCCGGATAGCCAATGCAAAGCTTCTCGGTTGGGGTCGCGCACACCATCTCCGCCCGGCGCTCCTGGAGCTGGGGTGGTTCCGGTTGGACGTCCTCGACGGGCGGTTCCCGTGCCGGCATGGAACCGAATGCGTCCGTCACGCTGGCCAGCAGCAAAGCCGGGTCGAAGTCCCCGACGACAACCAGGGTGAGGTTGGCCGCCGCGTAGTACGTCTGGTAGAAGGCCTGACAATCCTCGGGGGACAAGCCGCGGATGTCCGACATCCAGCCGATGGTTGGACAGCGATAGGGATGAGTCGTGTAGGCCAGCGACCACAAGCGCTCGCTGGCCGCCCCTTCGACGTCGTCTTCCACACGGTACTGCCGTTCGTTGGCCACCACGTCCTTTTCTCGGGCCACCTGGGCTTCGGAGAGCAGAAGATTCTCAAGGCGCTCCGCCTCCAGCTTCATCACCAGCGGGAGAGCGCGCGCCGGAGCATTGACCGAGTACTGCGTGAAATCCAGCCAGGTCGAGGCGTTGGTATCGGCTCCGGCTTCTTCCAGAAGCCGATCATACTGCCCGAGGGGCAAGTTCTGGGACTCGCCGAACATCAGGTGTTCGAAGAGGTGCGACAGCCCAGTCTTGGGGGGACGTTCGTGGCGAGAGCCGACGCGAACCCAGGTGTGAACCGATACGACCTGGGCGCCCGGGTCCCGACAGGAAAGCAGCGTCAACCCGTTCGGGTAGGAGAAACGCTCCACCCACAGGCTGGGGCCGAAGCTCACCGAACCCTGGTGAATGGGGCGAACCTCGGCGGGCAGCCGCTCCAGGGTTGTCTGCAGCCTGCGGGCCAGGCGTGGATCCGCACCCAGGGGCGCGGTGGTGCGAGGATTGTTAGCCATCGATTTTCAGGATGGCCAAGAAGGCCTCTTGCGGCACTTCCACGTTTCCCACCGACTTCATGCGCCGCTTTCCTTCCTTCTGCTTTTCCAAGAGCTTGCGTTTACGGGAGATGTCTCCACCGTAGCACTTGGCAGTCACGTCCTTGCGCAGGGCCTTCACGGTCGTACGGCTGATGACGCGACTGCCGAGGGAGGCCTGGATGGCAACATCGTACTGCTGGCGTGGGATGAGCTCTTTGAGCTTGATGGTCAGGTCGCGCCCCCGAAAATAGGCGTTCTGGCGGTGCGTGATCACGGCCAGGGCGTCCAGAGGCTCGCCGTTGACCAGCACATCGAGCTTGACCAGGTCGTCGGCGCGGTAGCCGGTGAGCTCATAGTCGAAGCTCGCATAGCCCCGTGACACACTCTTGAGCCGGTCATGGAAGTCGAGGATGACTTCGGCCAGCGGCATCTCGTAGGTGACGACGACGTGATCGGTCGTGGCGTAGTGAATTCCCAGCTGGCGGCCCCGTCGATCCTCGCACAGCGCCACCACGGCTCCCACGTGCTCGGAGGGTACGTGGACGGTGACCTTCATGATGGGTTCCTGGATCTCGATGAGATCACCGACTGGCGGCATGTGGGAGGGATTGTCCACGATCAACTCCTCTCCCGACTTGACGGTCGCGCGGTACACGACGCTGGGCGCCGTGGTGATGAGATCGAGATCGTACTCGCGCTCCAGGCGTTCCTGGACGATCTCCATGTGCAACAGCCCCAGGAATCCACAGCGGAACCCGAAGCCCAGCGCCTCGGACTTGTCTGGCTCGTACGAGAAGGAGGCGTCATTGAGATGCAGCTTGCTCAGGGCATCCCGCAGGTTCTCGTACTCGGCGGAATCGGTGGGAAACACGCCCGCGTAGACCATCGGCTTGACGGTCTGGAAGCCGGGTAACGGCTGGGCGGCCGGGTGAGAAAACAGCGTGATGGTGTCGCCGACCCGGGTGTCCTCGACGCTCTTGATGCTTCCCGCGACGAAACCGACCTCCCCCGGGCCCAGCTCTTTGAGCTCCGCGGCATGAGGTGAGAAACAGCCAATCCCAGTGACCTCCACCTTGCGCCCCGTCGAGATCAACAGGACATTGTCGCCTCGGTTGAGGCAACCGTCGACGACCCGCACGTTCATGACCGCCCCGCGGTAGCTGTCGTACCAGCTGTCGAACACCAGGGCGCGCAGGGGTGCGTTTGGATCGCCCGTGGGCGGCGGGACGCGTTCGACCACCGCCTGCAACACCTCCGCCACGCCCTGGCCGGTCTTGGCGCTGGTGAGGATGGCGCCACTGCAGTCGAGCCCGATGATCTCCTCGATTTGGTTGATCACCCGGTCAACGTCGGCTGACGGAAGGTCAACCTTGTTGAGAACCGGAATGATCTCGAGGTTGTTCTCCAACGCCAAGTAGACGTTGGCCACCGTTTGTGCCTCGACTCCCTGGGTGGCGTCCACGACCAACAGCGCCCCTTCACAGGCACGCAGACTGCTGCGGACCTCGTAGTTGAAATCGACGTGGCCGGGCGTGTCGATCAGCTGCAGCTGATACGTTTGCTGGTCCTTGGCGCGGTATTGCAGCCGCACCGACTGCGCCTTGATGGTGATCCCCCGTTCCCGTTCCAGATCGAGCTTGTCCAGAAACTGATCGACCCGTTCCCGCTGGGAAAGTGCCCCCGTTAGTTCCAGGATCCGGTCAGCAAGAGTGCTCTTGCCATGATCCACATGGGCGATGATCGAGAAGTTGCGGATGAGATGGGGGTCGTTGGGCATCGTGGGAGCGGGCTTCGGAGAGCCTCCGAGCGGACCGAACGGCACATCGAAGCGCGGGACGCATGTAGCGCGCAGAACGCTGCCTCACCACGCCTTCGACTCGAGGCAGCTTCTGACCCTACTTCTTGGCGGACAAAGCGGCAGCCGCGGCACCGGGTCTGCCACCGGCTTCGACCAGAGTCATCTGCCCTGGAAGCTCGTGCTCGTAGCGCTTGAGGACCAGGTCAATGCCCTCGCGAATGTAAACCGCGACCGGGACCTTGGTCCGGGTATGGAGCAGATGCAGCCGATCGTTCTGCTCGGGCGTGATGTAAACCGTTGTCGAGATCTTCTTCCGGGACATCACTGTCAAGCTCCACTGCAACCTGCCAGTCGTTACAATAGATTCCACTACGTGTGTTGTCAACAGGAACTTGGGTGGAGCATTTCGATATTATTCAATAATATCAATATGTTACAGAATTGGGACAGTCAGGCCCCATGGACGGAATTGGCTCCGGGGCGGCCGTTCGGCACAATCACCGCAACCCCGATACTCTCGAGCCTGGCTCCCGACTGGTCTGGGGCAAGGGACGCGCGGCATTGACACGTTGGCGGGTCGCGGTCCACGCAAATCGGGTTGATTGCGCCGGGCCAACCAGAGAGCGGGCCGAACGGACTTCCGAGCCCCAGCCCCGCGAATTGCCGACACGACCCCCCAAGGGCGCGCCATACTGCCCTAGAATCTGGCAGGTCGCAGAACCAGACCAGGCAGGAGAAATCGGGATGCGGAGGCACACCAGGACCAGAGCGGTAGGGCAGGCGGGGGTGCGACTGCGTGGCGCAAGCTCGCTGGTGCTGGTTTTCCTTCTGGCCTTGGCTTGTGGCGGCGCAGCGACGACTGGAGCGACGGGGCCCGGTGGTGCGACGGCCCGGGACCGAGAGATTCGCCACGAAGCCTGTGAGATCGACTCAAGGGCGGCGGAGTCGCTGGACGCCAATGCGGACAATCGGCCCGATGTGACCGTGGTCAAAGAAGGGGGGCGCGAGATCTGTCGCGCGGCGGACCTCGACTTCGACGGTCGTATCGATGTCTGGTCCTATCGGGACGGTTCGGGGGCGGTGCGTCGGCGTGAGCTCGACTACGATCGCGATGGGTCGGTGGACGAGATACAGATCCTTTCGGGCGGCGTGATGTTGGAGAAGCATCGGTCGACCACACTGGCTCGGCGGCTCGATACCTGGGAGACGTACGTTTCCGGCCGGCTCGCTCGGGCGGAGCGAGACTCGGATGGCGACGGCCGCGTCGACCAGTGGTGGGACTACGCGTCGCCGGACTGCCCAACCATTCGCACCGATGAAGACCGGAACGGGGCACCGGATCCGAAGGCCATCGTCAACTACTGCGAGGAAACCGGTTACAAACCACCCGAGCAAGCCGAGACCAGGCCCGCGGAGACCATGCGCAAGGAGCTGGAGGGGATCCCCACCGAGACAGAGAGCGAATCGGAGCAGAGCGCGGGGGCGGCCGCTGACACCAAGCCCGCTGAGGCCACGCCAACCGGTAAACCGGGCTCGGGTCCGGCCGCCGCACCCAAGGGGCAACCATGATGCAGGGGGCAAGGTCGCTCTGCGTGGCGGCCAAGCTGGGGCTTTCGAGTCTCGTGGCGGCCTGTGGCGGTGCGAGCCAGGCGCCCAAGGTGGAGCGTCCCACCGAGCTCATCGAGGCAGCCCAAGCTGGGGATGACGTGGCTCGTTGTGAAGCCGCGGGGCGCGCCGACCGGGAGGTGAGGGAGAGCGCAGGCCTCGGCAGCATCCGTCCCAATATCCGCCGGGTTTACGCGACCATCGGCAGTGGGGAGGAGCGCCGCCGTGTCCTTTTGTGTCGGGAGGTAGACACCAACCTTGACCAGGTTAAAGACGTGGTGCGCACGTTCAATGACAAAGGCGAAAGCCTCAGAGAGGTCTCCGACAGCGATTACGACGGCAAGGTCGACACCTGGATTACCTTCGCCGGCGGTCGAATGGCCAAGGTGGACGTCGATGCCGACCGCGATGGTCGACCCGACGAACACCGGTTCTACGTGCGCGGCAAGCTCTCGCGCTTGCAGCGGGACACGAACCGTGATGGTCGGGCGGACGTTTGGGAGATCTACGAAGAGGGACGGCTGCGTCGCATGGGGCATGATCTCGATTTTGACGGTCACGTCGACCGTTGGGATCGAGACGAGGCCGAAGAACGAGCCATCCTGGAGCGGGAGCTGGAGGAAGAGCGCAAACGCACCGCAGAAGCGGCGGCGCGCGAAGGGAACGCCGGTGCCCCGCCCAGCGTTCCAGGGCAAAAGGACAACAAGGCCCAGGGCGCAGAATCCCCAGGTCCCAAACCCTGAGCAGTCGGGGGCGATAGCGCAGCAATCCAAGTGGAACGTCTACAAAAGATCCTCGCTCGGGCTGGAGTGGCGGCGCGGAGGCGGGCCGAGGAGTTGATTCTGGCCGGTCGCGTGCGCGTCAAGGGGCGGGTGGTGACCGAGCTGGGCACCAAGGCCGACGCTCGCGCGGATCGTATCGAGGTGGATGGGAAGCGCATCGTTCCCGAACGCCCCGTGTATCTGGTCCTGCATAAGCCAAGGGGGGTCGTCAGCACGCTCAGGGATCCCGAGGGGCGCCGGACGGTGGCCTCCCTGGTGAGCCAGGTCAAAGCCCGCCTGGTGCCGGTTGGGCGCCTCGACTATGCGACCAGCGGGGTCCTGTTGCTCACCAACGATGGGGACTTCGTTAAAGGCCTGTCCCATCCGGGCAAGGAGGTGGAGAAGGTCTATCGTGCCAAGGTCAAAGGGATCGTCGACGAGTCGGTGCTGGCCAGATGGCAACGGCCCATCAGAATCGATGGTGTCGCCACCCGGCCCGCCAAGGTGAGGTTGTTGGGGACAGAAAAGGACAAGTCCTGGCTGGAAATCCGCCTGACCGAGGGCAAGAACCGCCAGATCCGCCGCCTGGGGGAGGCCGTCGGCTCCTTGGTGCAGCGGCTGGCGCGCACCGAATTCGCGGGCATTACCGTTGAGGATCTGCCCGTGGGGCACTTTCGGTCGTTGACCGTGGAGGAGCTCCGCGCGCTGCAGAAGCGTTACGGTGTTCCGAGGAAGGTTCGAGCCGCGGCGAACGTGCCCCGCGAGCCTGGCTCGGGCGAAAGGCGGATCGGTCAGGTCTCGGATCCGGGCAAGCGGCGGCCTGTGACGCGTCGGGGTCCGCGCAGCAAGGCCAAGGTCCGACGGCGTCGCTGAGGATCACCTCGAACCCAGGGGACCCCGGTTCAAGGGGGCTCGACTGCCGGGAGCTCCCATTGGTTCCCGAAGAAGCCGCCCCTTAGCACACTGGCTTGGGTGCCGAGCACGACCTTGGACTCGGCGGGGAGCACCCCGGTGTCGAATACCAAAAAGTCCGGGATCAGCGCGGGGAGGGACAGGGAGTGGTACAGACCCGCGGCGCCCACTGCGGTGACCACGCCCAACAAGGCTCCGGGTCGGTCGGGATCGGGGTAGACGAACACGGCTCCCACATCAGGACCCTCGAAACGCGTGGCCCCCACCTGAAGACCGTCTTCTTGCACGCGGATGGGAAGTCGAGCCGCGATTCGAGCCAACCACCGGTGATCGTCGGGGCGCCCCACGTAGAGGGCGCGATAGGCCGTGTTTCGGACCGGATCGTACTCGGCGTCGGAGACGACCGGGATCTGTAGATCGACCCCGAAGGCGGGTGTCGCCAGGGTGCGGGCGACGTCCCGGTTGATGGCAGCCGTGGCGGGATTCTGCGAACCAAAAACGACCATCACCGGTTCATTCCACAGCTCCGCCCAGGGGCCTTCCAGACCCCTCCCACGCCGAAGATCCGGCGGCGGTCCCACGGCTGTCTGCCAGTGGTCCGTCTTGACCAGGTACAGGGGGGCTTCGGCGGGAACGGTGAGCTGTTCCCCGTCGATGTCGACCAGCAGGGATCGGTGTGGATCGACGTGCTGGTTTGGCAACAGATGCACCCCGGTTACGCCGGTCGTCTTCAGGCGCACGGTCTGCTCTTTGCCGATGATTGCCTCGACTCGACCGAACTTGCCGGGTTCGGCCAGGCCGGTCAGCTCGACCCAGTAAGCCTTGGCATAACGATAGCTGGGGGTGGTGAAGACCACCCGGCGGGGTTCGGTTGCCCTCCGGAAGGGGACGAGCCAATCCCACATCCGGGCCTTGGCATAGGTCTGTTTCCATACGTCGTGGCCCAGCTCCGGCCACTCCTCTTTCAAGCTGTAACCAAGCTTCTTGTAACGCTCGACGAGGACCTGGGAGTTGCTGAGCGGCAGATCCTTGGTGCCTTGGGCGACGTACAATGGCAGGTGCAGGCCGGAGTCGGCCCAGCTGGTCGTGGAGAAGCGATGCATCAGAGCTCGCTCCCAGGGCAACAACGGCTGCCCTTGCGTGTCCCTACGCACGAAGTAACTGTGGTAACCGCACAGCGGAGCAGCTGCCGAGAAGCGGTCGACGTGGTGCAAGGCGATCTCGGCCGCACCCGTGCCGCCCATCGAGGCGCCCGTGATGGCGACCCGATCCGGGTCGACGGGGAATTGAGCCAGGGTGAAATCGAGGGCGGACAGAACGCTGGCCTCACCTGCTCCGCGATAAAAGCTGTTTCCATGGGCAGCCGGAGCCAGCACGAACCCGTTGACCCGGGGGCGGAGGGTGCCCTTCTGGTCCAGGAAGGCGCGCAGAGCCCGCTGGGGCGTGCTGTTGTAGCCATGCAGCACGACCACCAGGGGATAGCGAACCTCCGCGTCGGGCTGGCCTAGATGGGGCTTGGGGACGTGGAGCAGGAACGGTTGCGGGCGTTGGTCGTAGGCTGACGGCAGAGCCAGCTCGTGGACACCCGGGCCGAAGAGGGGAGTCTGTTTGCTGCGGATCGTCTCCAATAGCGCGGTCAGCTCGCCGGTTCGGGTCGCGACCTCTTCGGGTGTGGCGGCGCCCAACAGGCGAGAGGTCAGTCGCTGGGCTCGGTATTGGATGGTGGCCAGCAAGGCCGACGCCCATTGGGTCGGCTCGCCCACCCTGTCGAGGCCCGCCGTCAGCTGTGCCTCGGACGCGACGAGTGCGTCGAGGGCCTTGGGGTCCAGATTCAATTGGCCCTTCCAGACCCATTGGTCGACTCCGACGCGAAGCTCGAGGGAGTCGCCCAGGGATGCGAGATCGCCGAGTGGTGCAACGCGGACCAGAAAGGCCGCCGGTGACGTGCCATTCACCTTCCACGAGCCAGTACGGAAACGGAGCGTCGAGCGTGGCTCGCGGTTACCCACAAGCTCCAGGCTGGTGACCAGGGTCGTCTCGGAAACGCCGGCCGGGGCCGCAATCTTCACCACCAAAGCGGGGACTCCCAGGGAAAGATCGATGGACGGCTCGACCACCAGCGTGGAAGCGAGACGGCGCGTCAGCTCCGTCGAGCTGGGCACGATCCACCGCGCGTTCACCGGGGCCTGCCCGGTTTTTCCGTCCAACCAACGAGCCCGAAAGGCGAGGCGTGAGCTGCGACGTTCCAAAGCCAAGATGACGGAGTGCCAGCCCGGGTCCAGCGAGACGGGGACGACGTCCCAACCTCGGCCTCTGGCACGTGGGATGGATCGGGAGTGGACCGGCTTGCCGTCGATGGTGACGACGGCGATTCCATCCGAGGCCAGCAGGAACCAGCCCCGCAGAGCCTCGGGCAGCATCAGCCAGCCGCCGGCCAGCGCCGCCTCGGAGCTGGTGGGGCCCAGACGCAGGCGGCTGACCAGATCCAGATCCCCCCGAGGTTCTCCCATCCATTGCCACTGTTTGCCTCGCGGAGCCGACGGCGACGAGGGATCGCCATCGGTCAGGCCTCGGAGGCCTGGATACGGACCCGCCACGAACCAAGCTCCCACCGTTCCGTCCTCGGGAAGGGGGATGCTGGGAGCGCTTGCCAAATCCGGGCGCGGGGGTGGCGGCGTCGCATGGGCCGAGCCCAAGGCGAGCCAGGCCGTCAGCATCAGCCGGCGACTAGCGTGTCTGACCATGAGCGAGCGTGCGAGGGCCGTCGCGGAACATGATACTAACCTTTCCGCGGTCCAGAACCTCGGCCACGAACCCGTCGCCGAACTTGGGATGCGTGATCAGCTCGCCCGCCGCGTAGTCTCGCTCCATCGAATAGCGCGTGAACGTCTGCAGGGACTGACCGAGCACCCGCGTCTCCCACTCCTTGAGGCGGGTGGCCTCGGCCAGGGCGCGAGCCGAAGGCGCGGAAGGACGACTACTTCGCACCGCAGCGGGTTTGGCCAACGCGGACGAACCATCACGGCGGCGGATGATGGGAGCAGAGGTGGTGGAAGGTCCGGTCTTCTTGTAGTTGTGCTGTGAGCCGCAACTGGAGCAGACCACGCGCGCCGGAACTCGGTCGACCAGAGCGATGATCCGGTGGACCAGAATCATCTTGCATCGCGTGCACCAGGCATCGATCTCAGCGCCAGCAGAAAGGTTCTTCACTGCCATCTACTCCTTCGTCGAACGAGGATATTCCAAATGGGCTCGTGAATCCCGTTCGGCGTCCTGCCGCGCGACCATCGGAGACGAACCGGGGTCCGAATCGGGCTCTTCCCTTGGGGCTTTAGCCTGGGGTTGACTGGCAGCCTCCAAATCCTCCGACCTGGGTTTGGGCACGAACCTGAGCTCGGTCGTCACCTCCAGCGTCAGGTTGGCAAGGGCACGAGCCAGCTCGTCTCCCAGTCGGTTCGAATCGAGGTAACGCCGGAGTTCGGCCGACATCCTGTCCAGCAGCTCCTGCTTCAGCTCGCCCCACTGCGAACCCAGACTGGTCGCGAGGTCCTTGGGGAGGCGGAGGTCGGCGACTAGATTTTTCAGGTTCTCCGGACCTTCCGAGAGGCGCTCCACCCCGGAGCCGACGAGCCGCCTGACCAGTTCGAGGAAAGCGTGTTCCCCGCGCCCCCTCTCGCGGTCCCGGTCGTCACGCTCAGGGGGTGTCGGAGCCTCGGTTGCCACGCCCACGAGCCTGCCCTTTGCCTCTGGATCCGTCAATCGCTCTTCAAACGAGACGGCCGGCCTGTCTCGTTGCGGGCGGCGTTGGCTGCGCCCGAGCCGCAAGGGGTGGCCCGTCGCCTCCGGCAGTGGAGCTCGGCCGGGGGGCGACCCATCACAGTGACATTTCGCCCGGGCAGGGTTTGGCTAGAGTCGAGGCCATGCCCAGTGTCTTCGCGGAGCGACGTCGCCAGGTCCTGCAGAAGCTTGACAGTGCCGTACTCGTGGCGTTCGCCGCGCCGGTGGCGCTTCGGAACGGCGATGTGGAACACGAGTATCGCCAGAATTCGGATCTTTTCTACCTATCCGGTTTCGACGAGCCGGAGAGTGCTCTGTTGCTGGATACCGCAGCGGAGGCCCCCTTCACCCTGTTCTTGCGGCCTCGCGATCCGGATCGCGAAGTCTGGGATGGTCCCCGCTGTGGGTTGGAGGGCGCCGTGGCCGAGCTGGGAGCCGACGTGGCCCATCCCATCGACACGCTTCGCTCTCGCCTGATCGACTCCTTCCGCGGCAAACGGACCATCTTTTTTGCCTTGGGTAGGGACCGCGCAGCCGACGAACTGGTCATCTCCGCATTGTCTGCGGCACGGGAGACGGCGCGGCGTTCTGGTTCGTTCCCTACGCAACTCATCGATCCGGGCACGATCCTCCACGAGATGAGGCTGTGCAAGTCGAGCCACGAGATACAGTGTGTGCAACGCGCCGTCGAAGTCACCGAGCATGGATACGCCGCACTCTTGCCTCGGGTATGCCCCGGGGTGTTCGAATTCGAGTTGGAGGCGGTCCTGCGCGCCGAATTCCGAACTCGAGGGGCGGAACGCTGTGCCTACGTGCCCATCGTCGCTTCAGGCCCCAATGCGACGACGTTGCACCATCGACGCAACGATCGGCGTCTGCAAAGCGACGAACTGTTGCTGATCGACGCGGGTGCGGAGGTTGACTACTATGCGGCCGACGTCTCCCGGACCCTGCCGACCACGGGACGCTTCTCCGACTGGCAACGTCGCGCCTACGACATCGTGCTTCGGGCACAACAGCGAGCCATCTCGGCCACACGCCCAGGACAGACGCTGGAACGGATCCACGCGGAGGCCGTCGAGGAGCTGAGTCGCGGTCTATTGGAACTGGGGGTTCTCTCTGGCTCGCTCGACTCGGTGATCGAGCAGGGGCTGTACAAGAAGTACTACATGCATCAGACGAGCCACTGGCTGGGAATGGATGTGCACGACGTCGGGACCTACGTGCGCGACGGCCAGCCTCGGTTACTGGAGCCCGGGATGCTCCTGACCGTCGAACCGGGCCTTTACTTCCAGCCCACCGACCCGGCTGTGCCCGAAGGGCTACGGGGTGTCGGGATCCGGATCGAGGACGACGTGTTGGTTACCGAGGAGGGACGGAGCAATCTGACCGCTGCGATCCCGAAGCTGCCCGAACACATTGAGGCCCTGATGAATCCGGACTCGCGACGGGGGCCATGACCCTCATCCCCTACCTTGAACCCGGTGACCTGGTCATCATCCACGCCCACGGCATTGGCTCATCCTTTCCCGAGCAGGCCGTGAGCCTCAAGCCATTCGGGACCCTGGTGGCGATCGCTGTGTCGATAGGTATCGTCTTGGCGCATCAGCAAGCGGTCCGCATGGGGATCTCTCGCCACCGGCTGTGGAGCTTCCTTTTCTGGATCCTGCTGGGGGGGGCTTTGGGCGGACACGTCCTGGATGTCGTCTATTACTATCCGGTGCTCATCCTGGATGACCCCATGATTCTTCTCCGATTGGGGCAGGGACAGTCCAGCATGGGGGGGTTCTTGGGAGCCACCCTGGCCGCGCTGGCCTGGGGAGCCATTCATCACCAGCCCGTGCTGCCGCTTGCCGAGGTCACCTCCAGCGCGCTCCCTGCGGCATGGGTGATCGGGCGGTTGGGCTGCGCTCTGGCTCATGACCATCCTGGGATCCGAAGCGACGCCTGGTTCGCGGTGGCCTATCCGGGAGGGTCGCGCCTTGACCTGGGCCTCCTGGAGGCCGTCGGCACAATCCCGCTGGCCGCGGCTTTCCTGTGGTCGCGGCGGCGGCGCAGAATCTGTGGTTTCTACGCAGGTTGGATGGCAATCTACTACGCACCGATGCGGTTCCTACTGGATTTCTTGCGTGCCGATGATCTGGCGAGCTCGGATTCCCGCTACCTGGGGCTGACTCCCGCCCAGTGGCATGGCCCGGTGTTACTGGTGATCGGCTGGTGCCTCCTTGGGGCAGGATCAAGGAGACTCGCTGCTTCGGGGACCCCTGGTGCGTGACGCCACCTCGGGACCCAAGGACTTTCCCGTCGCGCGCGGTCTCCCGCCCGGGCTTCCCGGCACCGCCCACCCCCGCTCTTCGGTGCCTCCAACGTGCATGGCGGGGGACCGACCGGCCCCGGACCCTTGGGGGTGACTTGACGCCGCGAAGGTTGCGGATATCGTTCCACTGATTGATCTCTCCAAAAGTGATGCTGGCTGGGAGGGGAACGCCGTTGTTACGGCTACCGAGACAATGGGAATGACGACGGAGGATGCGTGCAAACTGTTCGTTGCGGGGCTACCGGATTCCTTGACGGAAGAGGTGCTCCGCCAGTTGTTCGAGGCGGCAGGGGGAACGGTCGTGGAAGTCAACTTGCCCCGAGACCGAGCCACCGGACGTCTGCGTGGGTTCGGATTCGTGACGCTTGAGACAGCCGATCAAGCAGCGAATGCTCGCTCGGTCCTGGACGGAAGCGTGCAGGCGGGACGCTCGATCTCGGTGCGGCCCTTCCAGACCGGAACGCCGCGTCGTGAGGTGCGCCCGGATACGGGTCCCGTGTCCTCGGGCGAGGACCGCACTCTCTATCTCGGGAATCTTCCGTACGACGCTAGCCAGCAGGAGGTCGCCGAGCTTCTGGAGCGACTCGAGGTTGCATCCGTGGCGCGGATTCACATGCCTCTGGGGCCAGATGGGAAACCCCGTGGTTTTGGATTCGTTACCCTGTCCAGTGCCGATGCGGTTCCCGCCGCTCTGGACGCGTTGTCCAGTGCGGAGCTGCGAGGTCGTCGTGTGCAGGCGAAGGTTGCTCACCCGCGCGGCTCTTCACCGCATCCGGCGAACGCCCCGGTTTTCCGGCAGCCTGATTCGAGTCGCGGTGGTGACACCCCACCCTCCTCTCGTCCCCACCGCACGGATGCCTCGGTGGCCGAGTACGAGGACGATGGGACGGGGCCGTCAGATGGGGAAAGGCCTAGCAGCAAGGCGCGGGTTGCCGCGGACAAGCGCAGCGGCAAGCCGCGGGGAACCAGCACCACCACCCGTCGCCGAAGTGACCGCGCAACGGAGGATCGGCGGGGAAGGGGTGGGGCCTCGGCCTGGCAGCGATGGAAGGACTGGGACGAGGACTAGTCCTCGTTGTCGGAGTCGCGGAGCGGAAGGCCGCCCAGAGGCAGCGGCTGCGGGCGGATCGGGGGAGGGCTTGCGGGATTTGTGCAGCCCACGCGCTGGTTGGACGCTCCGCGCAACGACCGGATGACCGACGCGGAGCGTCGCTGATTGCACCCAGACGCGTGAGCGTGCTAGGAACGTTGGCGCTGTCGGCCGAACGCCCTGGCTGATGTCCCAACTGGGTGTCAGGGGTCAGCTGCAACAACGCGCAAGCTTGAGGACTGATGATCTTCGACTGGCTCTACGGTCTGTTCTCGAACGACCTCGCCATCGACCTGGGTACGGCGACGACTCTCATTTATGTGAAGGGCAAAGGGATCGTCAGCTGTGAACCGTCGGTGGTGGCGGTCCAGCGAGACATTCGGGGGGACAAAAGGGTTCTGGCTGTCGGGCGCGAAGCCAAGGAAATGCTCGGTCGCACGCCCGGGAACATCCAGGCCATTCGACCCCTCCGCGATGGCGTCATCGCCGATTTCGAGATCACGGAGGCGATGCTTCGCTACTTCATCGCTCGCGCCCACAACCGTCGCACGCTGGTCAAACCCCGGATCATCATCTGCGTGCCTTTTGGGATAACCGAGGTGGAAAAACGGGCGGTCAAGGAGAGTGCCGAGAGCGCTGGGGCTCGCGAAGTCTATCTGATCGAGGAACCGATGGCTGCTGCCATCGGTGCTGGGCTGCCCATCACGGAGCCCAGCGGCAACATGGTGGTGGACATCGGTGGGGGCACCACCGAGGTGGCCGTCATCTCCCTGGCCGGTATCGTCTATTCACAGAGTGTGCGGGTGGGTGGCGACAAGATGGACGATGCGATCGTGGCCTACATGAAGCGCAAGTACAATCTGGCCATCGGGGAGCAAACCGCCGAGCGCATCAAGACGAGCATCGGGAACGCTTACCCTCTCGAGCAACAGCTCACTCTGGAGGTCAAGGGACGGGACATGGTGGCGGGGATTCCGAAGACCGTGGTGGTCAGTTCCGACGAGATCCGGGAGGCTCTCTCGGAACCCATGAATGCCATCGTCGAGGCGGTGTTGTTGGCCCTGGAACGGACGCCGCCCGAGTTGGCGGCGGATATCGTGGACAAGGGCGTGGTGCTGACCGGGGGCGGCGCCCTGTTGAAGAACCTTGACGTGTTGTTGAGGGAGGAGACCGGTTTGCCGGTGATGGTCAGCGATGACCCCATCAGCGCCGTCGTTCTGGGGAGTGGCAAGGCGCTCGACCACATCGAACTGCTCAAGGAAGTCACCATCGGCTAGTCCGGTGATCGCCCCCGGTTAGCAATTGAATCCGAGGAGGCATTGAACCCGAACGCCCTTGATATCGTGGCTGGCTCCGGGGTCATCGACTCATTCCGGACGCAGCTGGTGGGCGTTCGCCCTCGGGCGTGTGCCGGCAGGTTCACGATCGATTTAACACGGAGGCGTCGATGAACCCCCTCAGACGCTACCGCGACGTGGCGCTGGTGGTCCTGCTACTGGCGTTCCCGTTCTTCTTCTTGCGGGCCAGCATTCGGCGTCCCGAAGACATGAGCCCGGTCGATCGGACCATCATGCGAGTCGCAGCGCCGCTGCAGTATGCGGCAGCCGCGGCAGCTCGCGGTGTATCGAGTCTGATCGGCGACTACGTGTACTTGGTCGACGTCAAGGCCGACAACAACAAGCTCAGCTACGAGAATGCCCGCCTTCGGGCCCGAGTCCGGGAACTGACCGGCTTGGAAATGGAGAATCGCCGGCTGAAGCGACTGCTGGGGCTGCGCGAGGTCATCCCCGACGAGACGGTGAGTGCCGTGGTCGTAGCCAAGGACACCCTGGAATACTTCCGCGTTGCCGAGCTGATCCTCGACAATCCGCGCGCGGCCGTACGCCCTTCCATGCCGGTGTTGTCGCTGGATGGAGCCGTGGGTACCGTTCTTCGGGTCGCGGCGGACAAGATCAGTGTGCAATTGACTGTCGACAGCGGATTTGGCGTCGACGTGGTGGTTGAACGCAGCCAGGCCCGAGGTTTCGTTCGCGGTGTGGGCGATTCGAGGCGTTACGCGGTGCGGGTGGAATACGTGCAGAGGTCGGACGAGGTGGAGGTCGGAGACTTCCTGGTGACCAGTGGAGTCGGGTGTCGTTTCCCGAGGGGCATCCTGGTGGCGCGCGTCACCAAGGTCACCAAGCGTGACTTCGGCATCTATCAGGAGGTGGAAGCGGAACCAACCGTCGATTTCTCGCGCCTGGAGGAGGTCCTCATCGTGCTGAGTGACACCAAGGAATGCAGCCCGTTGGGGCGACGGAAGGCCAGACCCAACCGGTGAATGGACTATGCGGAATGCCCTCTTCCTGACGGTCGGGATTCTGCTGACTCTGGTGCAGTCGAACCTGTACCGGGTCTTGGGGCCCCTGCACGTTCCGGGAATCACTCCCAATCTGGTGCTTCCACTGGTCGTCTTTCTCGGGGTTCACGAGCACTCCATGGCGCGAGGCGCCATCCTGTCCGCGGTGTTCGGTTATCTCTTGGACATTGTGGCGGGGGCTCCGGTGGGGTTCTTCACCTTCATCCATGTTTCGATCTGGTGGTTAGCTCGGATCGCTGGAGTCCGCATGACTTCGCAGACCTGGCTGACCCGCATCTCGCTGGGTTTCGGCTTCTCCGTGGTGGAGGCGGCATTCGGGCTCATTCTGCTGGCTGTGTTTGGAAGTGACACCAAGCGGCCCGTGGAGATCGCCGCCATGGTTCTGACCCACTCTGCCTCGACCGGGCTGGTCGCTCCCTTGGTATTCGCCACGATCCAGCGCCTGCATCAGGCGAGCCTTCCCAGCGGGACGGGTTCGGAGGGCGGCCACCGATGAGTATGCTGGTCCAGCGATCCGACGTCGGGGAGTTCCGGCGCCGCTATCGTTGGATGGTGCTCGTGGTGCTGGGCGTATTTCTGGTACTGCTCGGGCGTTTGGTTCAGCTCCAGGTGATTCAGGGGGACATCCACCAAGCCCAGGCGCGTCGCAACATCGTGCGGGAGATCAAGCTTGCTACGCGCAGGGGGGTGTTGCGGGACTCGCAGGGACACGTCCTGGCCTCCAACCGGCCATCCTACAACGTCTACGTCGTGCCATCCCAACTCAACCTGGAGCGAACCTGGCCTCGGGTGGTGAAGCTGATGGGTCTTGGCGAGAAAGCAGCCAGCGACACCCAAAAGAAAATGTCTTCCCTGCGCACCGACGAGAAGCGCAAGGATCACCAGGTCCTAGTGGCCGTTGACGTGGACCGAGACGTGGTAGCGACCCTGGAAACGTACGAGATGGAGTTGCCCGGTGTCGACGTCGTGCCGGTTCCAGTGCGCAACTACCCGTATGGGGAAATCGGTGCCCACCTGGTTGGCTACATGCGGGAGGTCAGTGCCGAGGACCTCGCCGATCTGGAGACTCGTGGGTATCGAGCGGGTGACCGGTTGGGGGCGGTGGGTGTCGAACGTCGTTGGGAGTCCTATCTGCGCGGTCGACGCGGAACCCGCAAGACGATCCGCGCCATGCGCCACATGGCTCACCGTGAGGAGTTGGAGGCCAAATACCTGGAGGAGCCCCGCCTGGTCAGCCCCGTTCCCGGTCGCGATATCTCCCTGACCGTTGACATCGAGTTGGCACAGGCCATCGACCGGGCTCTGCGCGGACAGGTGGCGGGGGCGGTGGCGGTGGTTGATGTCAGGACGGGCCGGATTCTGGCCGCCCTCTCCAAGCCCAGCTTCGATCCGAACGTGCTTTCTGGGGGACGGGGAGTGGAAGCTGTCCGTGATGCATCACGACGGTTGTTCGTGGATCCCCTAAAGCCCATGCTGGACAAGACCATTTCGGCAGCGTACCCGCCGGGGTCGACGTTCAAGCCATTCACGGCCCTGGCTGCGTTGGAAGAAGGGATCATCGACGCCAACACGCAGGTGGATTGCCGAGGCGGCTACGAGTACGGCAAACGCTATTTTCGATGCACGGGCGTACACCGCCGAGTGAACCTGCACGATGCAATCGTACGCTCGTGTAATACGTATTTTTACGCGATTGGTGCCCACGAGGCGATGCAAATCGACCGACTGGCCAAGGTGGGGATGACCTTTGGGTTTGGGAGCAAGACCGGCATCGGCACCAATCCGGAGGCGCGGGGCAGGATGCCGACGCGGGGTTGGTACGCTCGTCGTTACAAGGGTGCCTTCCGGGGTGGCTTCACCCTGTTGGCCGCGATTGGTCAGGGGGCGGCGACGGTCACGGTGCTGCAACTGGCCCTGGCATACGCGGCGTTGGCCAATGGAGGAACCCTCTATCAGCCCCAGGTGGTGCGCAGCATCGAGACCAGTGACGGCACGGTCGTTCAGGAGTTTCCCCCCCGCGTTCGACGGCTCATCTCCTTCGACCCCAGCCATCTGGGGATGATTCGCGATGGTCTGAAGGGAGTTGTGACTGAGAGGGAGGGCACGGCGCACGCCGAGACAATCGAAGGCGTGGACATGGCGGGCAAGACCGGCACCGCCCAGGTCAGTCACGTGACGCCCCGAGGGGTGGATCCAGGCAAGGTTTGGTACTTCAACCGGGACCACGCCTGGTTCGCCGGTTATGCGCCGGCCGACACGCCGGAGATTGTGGTGGTGGTTCTCATCGAGCACGGTGGAGGTGGAGGCAAGAACGCGGTGCCAGTCGCCAGTCGGGTGGTTAGGGACTGGCAGAGGTTGCGCGAGCAGCGCATGACCGACCGTAGGGATTCCTCGCCCAAGCCGGCCGAAGCCGAAGGTGATGATTGATGGCGCCTCCCAGTCGCATATCCTTCCGCAGCGGGCCGCAGATCGACATGCCACTTTTGATCTGCAGCGTTCTCATCGCCACTGCAGGGATCGTGAACCTGTACAGTGCGACCAGCGTCTACATCGAGGCAGGCAGAAAGGCCGGGCTGGCTGACATCTACGTCTCGCAGGTGTATTGGATTGTGGTGGGGGGCCTGTTCGCCATTCTGGCGGCAGCCATCGACTATCGGCACCTTGAGCGACTGGCCCATGTCCTGTACATTGGTGGTTTGGTCGCCCTGATGTTGGTGTTCGTGCTGGCAGCGGACATTCGGGGGTCTTCACGCTGGATTCAGGTAGGGTTTCTCAGCTTCCAGCCCAGTGAGTACATCAAGATCCTACTGGTTCTAGTGGTGGCGCGGCACATCCACAACGATCCGCGCACCGAACCGCGACGCTGGGTCGATCTGGCCATTCCCATTCTGGTCACCCTGGTCCCCTCGGCCTTGGTCATGGCCCAGCCCGACCTGGGAACGGCCATGATCTACATCCTGACGGTGGGGAGCATGCTCAGCATGTTGCGCATTCGGACAGCCAGTATCATCTGGGCGGCCGCAGTGGCCGCGCTGTCTGGTCCGCTGGCGTGGAAGTACTTGCTGCGCGGCTACCAGCGAGATCGGATCACCAGCTTCCTCGATCCCGAGCACGACGTGACGGACACGGGATGGCACGCGCTGCAGTCCAAAACCGCCATTGGAAATGGTGGGTGGCTCGGGCACGGCTTCATGCAGGGCACACAGAACCAGTTCGGTTTCTTGCCCGATCAGTTCTCTGATTTTCCGTTCGCTGTCTTCGGAGAGGACTGGGGTTTGGTGGGCTGTTCGGTGTTGCTTGCCTTGTACACGTTTCTTTGTATCTGGGCGATCCGCGTGGCGTCTCAGGCCAAGGATCGGTTTGGGGCTGCGCTGGCCATCGGCGTTGGTGCCCTTCTGTTCTGGCACGTCCTGTTCAACATCGGGATGGCGTTGGGTCTGTTGCCGGTGGTGGGCGTGACCCTGCCTCTCTTCTCCTACGGAGGGTCCAGTGTCCTTACAACCATGGTGGGGTTGGGCCTTCTGATGAATGTTTCGATGCGCCGGTGAACGGCGCACCGGGTCGAACTCGGCTGCGGCGAACGGCGTAGATCAGGTGCAAGCGGGTGGGGAGTGACCGCCCGGGTCTGTGCTGCGCGTCAGTCGATGTGGAACAGGTCATCCAATTCGTCGCGACTGAGGCGTTTGGCACCGCCAGCATCCTCGGTCAACACGCTGGCCACCAGTTCCTTCTTCCTCTGCTTGAGAAGAAGGATCTTCTCTTCGATGGTGTTGGCCGCGACCAATCGATACACCGTAACCACCTTGCTCTGGCCGATACGATGTGCCCGGTCGGAGGCCTGATCCTCCACGGCCGGGTTCCACCAGGGATCGAAATGAATCACCGTGTCGGCGGCAGTCAGATTCAACCCCGACCCACCAGCTTTCAGGCTGATGAGAAACGCGGTTACGGTCGGATCAGACTGGAACCGATCAATCCGTTCGACTCGATCGATCGTGCTCCCGTCCAGGTACTCGTAACGAATCCTGTCCTCGTCCAGGGCGCTCTGGATGAGCTTCAGCATCGACACGAACTGGCTGAATATCAGCACCTTGTGGCCCCCGGATTCCACCTCTTCGACGAGTTCTCTCAGGCTTGCCAGCTTCCCACTGTCATCGTGATTGAATTCGCGGGGCAGACCAAGCAAACGCGGGTCGCAGGCTGCCTGCCGCAGCTTGGTCAAGGCAGCCAGGATGTGGATCTGGCTCTTGGCGAGCCCTTGGCGCTCCACCTCGCCCAACACCTGGGCCCTGACCTCGCGCAGAACCTGCAGGTAGATGGCCCGTTGGTCGGGGGTCAAGTCGATCAACTTGTCCACCTCCAACTTGGGAGGCAGGTCCTTGACGACCTCGAGCTTGGTGCGTCGCAGGATGAAGGGATGGATGATCGCCCGCAGACGAGCAGCAGCTTTAGAGTCCCCTTGATCGATGGGACGCCCGAAGCGGTCCTCGAACTTGGGCAAGGGGCCCAGGAGCCCGGGGCTCACGAAGGCGAAGATGCTCCAGATCTCACTGAGCCGGTTTTCAATCGGCGTTCCGGTCAACGCCAGCCGGCGGGAAGCGCCAATTTCCCGTGCCGCCTGGGCGGTCGCGCTGAGCGGGTTCTTGATGTTCTGAGCCTCGTCCAGGATCACGTAGTCGAGCCGCAGCTCCTTGAGCAGATCAATGTCTCGCCGCAACAGGGCGTAGGACGTGATGATCACGTTGACCTGGTCCAGCTCGCTTCGGTTCTCGCGACGTCCGGCGCCGTGCCACAGGGCCGTGGTGAGAGAAGGCGCGAAGCGATCGATCTCACGGAGCCAATTGGAGACGACACTGGTGGGGGCCACGATCAGTGATCGCAAGGGCTCGTCCTTGCGATCCTGCTTGAGCGAAAGCAGAAGGGCGATGGTCTGGATGGTCTTGCCCAGGCCCATGTCATCTGCCAGAACCCCGCCCGACCCCAGTTCATGGATGAACCGTAACCAGGAGAGCCCTTGCTCCTGGTAGGGACGAAGCGTCGCCTTCAGGTTGCGTGGTTTCTTGGCTGGTTTGATCGAATCGATCTCGGAAAGGCGGGCGAACAACTGACGGGCGGAACTCGCCACGACCGCCTCATCCACGTGGGCCAGCAACTCCTGGAGCCGTCCAGCCTGGGATAACGCCAGCTTGCCGGTCTTGTTGGTGGCCTGCATCAACTCGATCTCGCGATCGAGGAGCTGCTGGACACGGTCCGCATCCAACGGGGCATAGGTCTGGTCCGAAAGGCGGACGTATTTGCGCCCCTCCCGCAGACAACGCTCGATCTCGGCCCGATCGACCCCGACGCCGGCCGCCTCCCAGGTGATCTTCAGGCTGAGCCAATCCACGCCACTTGACACGCGTGCCTGCATTGTCAGCGGCTCAGGGCGCACGCGAGTGCCCACGAACTCCTCGGGGATGTACAGCTCCCAATCCGAGGGAACCTTCCGGACTCCCTCGGACCAGAAGGCAATCGCGTTGGCACCGTGAGCGACGAAGGCTTCGCCACTCTCGTCGGGAGACAACCCCGACTGCAGCAGATGCTGCACGGCCTGTTGCTGGGCAACGATGTCGCACCGAATGCAGCGAGCTCTCTTCTGCCCCTCCTCCGGGGGAAAGAGCAGGATGGGTGGGGAGATTCCGTCGGCACGCACCTGCACGTCGACGTCGCGATAGATGGCACGCAAGGTGGCGTGGGCGTCAGTCAGGCTGCCCCCTGCTCGCAGCGCGAACGTGGGCTGGAGGTCGACCACGTCAGCGACCTGCGACAGATCGGGGAGCTCGGCGCCAATCTCACTAGCGACGCGGGGCAGGCCCGACGTGATCATGGTGATCAGCTCGGAGGCGGGTTCGGCGATGGTTGGGCTGCGCAGGAACCGACGCAACGCAGCGGGCGACACGCGCCGATCCAGTGCCCGCGCAATTCCCTCCACCGTATCGACGTGCCAGCCGGGGGTGCCCTCGAACCAGCCCCCGGTCGACAAGGAAAACCGGCGGCCATTGCCCGGGCGTTCGAAGGTGATCTTCGCAATGATGGTCTCTGCCCCCACCATCTCCAGATCGAAACGGGGTCGAACGACCTCCTCCGAGAAGCGCAGCTGCATGAGAGCAGGTTCCAACAGCACCCTTCGATCCCGCAGTGTCGGCAGCAGCTCAGCGGCGTCCTCACCTCGGATGTCAACAGCTGGGTGGCGTGGGTTGCCGCTCTCGAAACGGGCCAGCACCCTCAGGGCATCCCGATCCGGCGTCGGATTGACGGCCTGCCAGCCCAGGGCCACGCTGGGCAACAGGGGGACACGCGCCTCCGTGTCCAGGACGGTGACGGTCAGGGCGCTCGGGCGGACGTGGATGCGGAACTCGAGCGATAGGGTACGGGAGGTTCCCGGAGGCGGCAGCCAAGCGCCGATGCCCGTCGCTCGGGCTCCGGCGTCGGGGATGGGCGAAGGAGCAATACCGTGGGGAGACGATACAGCGACCGGCGGGGCATTGCGGCGTCGGCGATCACGTCGACGACCGGCCCGGTCTGTGTGGTTGGCGGCCTGCGGACTGGAGGCTGCTGGTGCGGAGGCGGCGGTTGGTGTCGGCTCGCGTCGAGGCATGCGTTCCCGTGCTTGGTTGCGGACCGTGATCAGCAACGCCGCCACGTGTTTGCAGTGCAGATTGGTCTTCTGGAACGCCGGGCAAGTGCACTCGGAAGTGATTCCTTCGCCGCCGAGCCGGATCGCGACCACGTAGGGTTCCGGATCCGACCCCTTGACGGTTCCTTGCGCAACTTCAGGTTGGATCGAGACGTTCTCGACCACCTTGCGTTTCTCGTAATCGAGACCACGAAGAAATGTTCGTGCCCCCAAGAGACGGCGAAGTCCTCGGTCCGATAGAGTGGAGAGTGCGTCCGACAGGGAAGACAAAGCGGAGTCCTCGAGAGAAGGTGATGCTTACTGAAGAAAAGGAATGACAGCCAAAGCCACCAGGCCGGCTGCTTTTGCCAACAGGAGTACGGACAGACCAACCACCGGGCCTGTGCCCTCGGCCGAGCCGTTCTCCCCGTCGCCCGGTGGAGGAACTGCACTCGCGGATGAACTGACGACCACTCGTCGGTTGGCCAATGCCGCCAAGCGAACCGCATCGACAGCTAGCCCCGCCAAAAAACCGGCGATCGCAGCAGCCAGCACGAAGGATGCCAGGGCTTCTTGCGCCAAGCCAGGAGAAACCGCAAACCGACGAAGAAACAGGCTGACCGCCATGGGTGAAAGCAACAGCAACAGGACGGACAGGACCCCCCCCCGCACCACCTCTCGGGCCAACAGGTCGACGCAGCTTCGGTAGCTTGGAGCGAAGGACATGGGGATGTTGGCCCGGCCCTGCTCGCGAGGAAACACGCGCAATTGACGTTCCACCTCGCTCCACAGCGTTCGGGTGGCTCGGCTTGTGGCCCGAAGGACATCGGTCAGGACCGCGGCAAGGGCCGGAACGCAGAGCAGGGCGAACACGAAGTCGGTTGCATTGGGCGCCATGGCGTGTGGGCCCAGGCGCAGCAAGACTGCCGCCAGAAGCAGGACCAAGGTGCCGGTGGTCTGACGAACCAATGCCCCGACGTGCTCGGACCGATGGGCCGCGTCCCCCACCCGTGTCACGCGCCGCGCCACGTGATCCCCGGGTGTACGTTGTGCGATGCGTGTGGCTCTCAGACCGAGGATTGCTCCCGAACGGAGCAGGTCGAAGGTCTGATGGAATGGCGAAAGAACGGTTGACGCGACCACCATCACCGCCAGCACAGACGTTCCCGAGGACCCCAAGCCAGCATCGGGTGGTGACAGGTGGGCCGCAACCCACCATGACGCGGCCAGCACCGCGGTGGGAATCACCATTCCCCGCAGAGCAAGGATGGCGGTTTCCGTCCAGGCCAGGGCTGGCGGTCGCCGCGGGCCATCCGTCGCGCGCTGCGGTCGCGACCACGCCAGATGACTGGTCAGGTGCCCGAGCGCTGGCGGAATCACGACGCCGGCAATCCCCGCCACGATGACTGAGATGGCCATCGGCCCCGCCAGCCAGACCGCTGCCCCCACCAGGGCACCCAGCGCAACCACGACGGCGACCAGCTCGCCGCGCCACAACGCAGAGATGGGATCCTGGGCTTCGTTGGTTCGTACCACCTGCAACCCCACGATCGTCGACAGGATACCGAAGGCGCGAATGACCAGGGCGAGCCCCAGAGCTGCTGGAACCACTTCGGTAGCTGGCTTCAGATCGAGGCGAGCCAACGACCCGACGACAATGGTGGCCATGGCGCTCAACACGAAACCGTCCAAGACCCTCGGTAGGACGCGGCCGGTGGTTGCCGCGACGAGCTCCACGACGGCGGCTGGGTTGCGCGGGTCATCCGGCGAGAGGCCCCCTTCGGTGTGGGCGGCTCCTCGTCCCCCTAAACGGGCCGAACAGTCCACGACCAATCCGGCGTGCTGCACGAGCAACGCGGCCAAGGCCATGCCCAAACCGAGGTAGGGCAACAGCGACAGGGTCATAGTGCCGCGCATCAGCGCCGTCTCTCCGGGAGAGAGCACGAAGACCAATGCCGCCACGACGATAACGACCAGATGTCCCCAGGCTTCAGCGAAGAGGGACAGGGCTCCGGTGCCGCGCACTGCCTCCGCCAAGCAATCATCGAGACCGTGACTGGCCGCGGCCAGGGTCCGGAGGGCTGCCCGAGGTACGTAGCGGAGCACTGCCGCGGCCAAGACCACCGTCGCAGCTGCCCCGGCCAAGACGAGCAGGCTTGCAACGACGCCGGTTGCCAGCCTGCTCGTCGGTGTCTTGAACAGACTGAAGACTACATGGGCACTAACGACCGCCGATGCCACGACGCCGGCTCCGATGAAAAGCGCCCTGTTGCGACGCAGCAGAACCGCGAAGCTCGCTCGCTGGATAGCAGCCAACACGCGTCGCACATCGGCAGGTACAGTCATCGTCTGCGGGCGACGCAAGATCCCCACCAGAGCGTACAAGAACCCTGTCAGGTAGAGAGCGACGGTGAGCGTTAGCGGAACCACGATGGACCGACAGCACGATGCGCCACGCTGCCCGCGTGCTCGCTCGAGCACTCAACGGATCAGCACCCGCCGACCGACCCTGACCAAGAACCCAGACGTTCGCGGTTGTTCAACGAGGCGGACCCCGGGCCGAATCTCGACCCCGAATCCCGACTCGACTGCAAGCCGATCGACAAAAGGGCCGTAGCACACCCGGTGGGGCTCGCAAGGCCCGAGCCCGATTCACCGCAGCCTAGCGAGGGATCTCCTTACCCTGCATGACCATCAGATGGTACCGACCAAACTCGTTCTGCCCGAGGGTGAACAGGACCTCGATCAGCAGGCGGTAGGGCGTGGTGCCATCGGCCAGAATAATGGCCTCCGACGTGGAAGGATCCTGCCCCTTGGCCTCGCGGACCCGTCGGTCGAGCTTGCGAGCCGACTGAAGGGCGTTGCCCAGTTTCACGATGTAAAGATCGTTGGGGCCGCTCCGCTTCTCCTGAGCGCCCACGCCGGTCAGTGCCAATGATTCACGACCGGGGAGATCCAGCACCTTGCGGTCCCCCACCAGAATCTGGGTCTTGGATACGGTCAGAACGACGCCGTTCTCGGAGGGCTGAGTGCGCACGACGGAGCGTGGTAAGCGCAGATCATCGTTCTGAGGAACTGCAGCGCTCGACTCCCCCAGGGTCTTCAACAAGAAGACCAAGATGATGGTCATGATGTCGAGCATGGCCGTGATGTTGAGGAAGTTGACCTCTGGCTCCTGGGCGGACCGCCGGACTGCCTTGCGCAGCTCCGACTTCACCTTCGCCATCGAGGCCCCTGGGTGCCCCTTCGCCGCTTCGCCTTCAGGATTCATCGTGGCACCTTGAAGTTCGCGTCCGTGAACAGCGTCCGTTTCGGGTTACGCAGATCGGTGCGCAGGGCATCGACTACGCTGATGATGACCTGATACTCGGTGCTGGGATTGGCGGTGATGTAGAACTGGGTCTCGCTCTCGAAGTCCGGCGACACACTCTTGAGCTTGGCCGCGCAGGCATTGAGTGCCTGGTAGTCATAGTGGCCCCCGCTCTTGGGGATGGCGATTCCGGGCCCGGGGCCGGCGCAGCCGGGGGCCACGTTGCCGCCGGCTGCCTTGATCGAGAATCCATCGTTGACGATGAGGATGGTGAGGTTGAGCGCCGTGCTCTCGATGTCTTTGCGGACGCCCTTACCTCCGCTTGCCGGGGGCGTGGTGTCGATGGTGGCCGTGAATGTCACAGCCACCGTGGCAAGGACGAAGATGAGGATGTTGGTGATGATGTCCAGGAACGGAACCACGTTGAGTTCGCCGCCCTCTTCGTCGGGTGCAAGCTCGCGTGGTGCGCTCAGACGCCGAACCTTGGCCCGTTGGGCTGCGCTCAGCGCGTTGCTCGATTCCATCGGCCCGGCTGCCATGGGTCAGTGCTGGCCGGGACCCCTTTGGATCGTCAGCAGGTTAAAGGTACGTTCCATGACGCTCTCAAGATCGTGTTGGATCGACTTGGCTCGTGTGTGCAGCATGATGTGGGTCACCATGCAGAACACCGCGATCCCCAGACCAAGGGCCGTGTTGTACATGGCCTCGGCGATACCGTTGGAAAGCATGGACTGTTTGTCGGCCTGAGACAGACCCGGCGCCGCGATCGCGGCAAACACGGAGATAAGGCCACTGACCGTACCCAACAGACCAATCAGGGTTGCTATGTTGGCCAAGGACCATAACGCCCCAACTCTCTTCTCCACGGCGGGCTTGAGCTCGGAGAGCTTCTCGCTGAGGGCGGCGTCAATCTCGTCCGGCCCCTTGTTGGCGTGCGTCAACCCCGACCGGACCAGCTGCAACACCGGGTAGTCGCTGGCCTCGCAAAGCTTGATGGCCCGATCGATGTTGCCGGCGGATACCAGTTTCTTGACCTGGGCGAAGAACTCCTTCGAGTTGACCCGATAGCGGGTCATCTGAAAAAGGAGACGCTCCGTGACCAACGTCAATACGACGGCGGAGGTCACCAGGTTCAAGACCATGAAGGTCGGGTTGTGCTTGAACGCCGAGATGAGCTGACTGGTCCCTGTCCCCTCGGCTGCTAGAAGCAGAAGCTGCATTCCCCTGTCCCTTTCTACTGCCCTTCGGTGACTTCCTACGTGGTGCCCATGGGCGTGGAGCCGCCCGCAAGGTGTTACCTATATAGCCGGCAGCCAAATCCGAACGCAAGCGCCGCATGGCACAGAAAACGCTGCCAAGGCGGCCTAACCTCCAAATCCACCCAAGACGGCATGTAGGCTACGTTTGGTCACCGCGGGCCCCTTTTTGTGCTCCGAGGCGCTGGAGAAGTCGGTCGCAAGGCCGCAACGATCTACGGAGGCCTTGAGTTTCCGGAGGGGGCCAAGGCCTGCTTGGGGCGGCCTGCGAGCCGGACAGTGGCCACTGAGGCTCGCGCGGAATGCAGGGATAAGACCTGACGCTCCGCGCAGTGACTGGAGGGGCTTGTTGCCTCGAGTGAACCTTCCGGGTTCTGCCTGATTGGTCCTGTCCTCAGTGGAATCGCTTCCCAAAGCAAGATCGGCTTTGCGTGACCCCCAGCCGTCGGTCCAAGACGGGTGGATCCATGTCGGTCACGAGGCCCAATCGTCCGTCCCGCCGACAGCACACCGAACAATGTAGGTCTATGAAGGTAATTATGCTACTCATTTTCAAGGTGGCAGTAATCAATAACGGCTCAATTGTGACGAAACCCCGCAACATCTCGTAATTTTTTCGCCAAGCGCGAAGATGACCAATTCACCCAAAGTCTCTTGACTGTCCAGAGTCGATTTCAGCAAGATGCAACCGCTTCAAAGTCTCGCCCAGGTGGGCGAGGGGAAAGCTCAGCAACACCAAGACGACTCGTCCCAAGGTCAGCAAATGAGCCGCAGGCTCGATGGGTCACGAGCGGGAGCACGGAAGGTAACCAGCAATGGCTAGTCTCTGGCATCACTATCAGGCAGGCGGTTACGCCATGTGGATCATCCTCTTCTGGTTGATCTTAGCGATCGCTGTCATCGCGGAACGTGCAGTGTATCTGTTCGGCGCCTCGATCAACAAAGAGGTGTTCCTTGCGACGATGCAGAAGTGCATCCTCGCTGGCGATGTAGCGAAGGCGGTCAAGATGTGCTCCGCCGCCAATGCACCATTGGCGCGAATCATCCAGGCCGGCTTGGTCAAAGTGAATCGACCCGACGAAGAGGTTCAGGCAGCCATGGATGAGGCGGCCCTTCGTGAGATGCCCAAGATCGCCAAGCGCACTGGGTATCTCGCGCTGTTCGCCAACCTGGCGATGCTGTCCGGACTGTTCGGGACCATCACCGGTCTGATCAAGGCGTTCGGTGCGGTCGGTGGCGAGTCCGTCGACCCCAGTCAGAAGGCCCGCATCCTGGCTGAAGGAATCTCGGAGGCCATGAACTGCACGGCGTTCGGACTGATCGCCGCCATCGCAGCTCTGACCGGATTCGCCATCATGAACGGCAAGACTCAGGGCCTGGAAGACGACATCAACGAGGCGTCGGTACAGGTTCTCAATCTGGTCGTTGCCAATCGCCAGAAGGTCAATCTGCAGGGAATCGAGAACGCCTGAGAGATCATTCTCTTCTGAGGCGTGACCCAACGAAGTGATGGTTAGGAGAAACCAGGTGGGCGGCCGGCGTGGCGCGGGCAGCGTGCGTCGTTCCGCCCCCTGCTCGACCAGGGATGGTCGGGCGACGAGTAGATTCGAGGAGTAACCATGGCTGGTATTGACGTAGGCGGCGGGCACGGTGGCAAACGGGCGTTGAACCACGAGATCCCCCTCATCCCGTTCATCGATTTCTTGCTCTGCCTCGTGGCGTTCCTGTTGGTGACGGCCGTTTGGACCCAAATGGCCCGTATCAATGCGGACGCCAAGGTGCCAGGGCCGCCGCGGCCTGACGAGCCGGACGAGGTCAAGCCCGAGAAGGAACTGCACGTGGAGATGCGTGGTGAGCGCAAGTTCCAGCTCGTGTGGAAGGAAGGCTCGACCGTCGTTAACACGATTGACGTCGAGAAGAAGGCGGTCAACATCGGCGCCGAGGGTGACTTCAGCTATCCCGCGCTTGCCGAGAAGGTTGCCGCGGAATGGAAGAGCAGCGGCAGCCACCGCAATGCCAGCGACAAGAAGTTCGATCGGGCGGTGCTACACACCGACAACTCGACGCCCTTCTCCGAGGTGATCGCGGTGATCGATGCGGTATACAAGCCGCAACGGGACTACGCGCTGGGCGCCAAGATTGAGAAGGTGCCAGCCTTCAACCTGACCTTCGCCGTCAACTGACCGAGAGGAATGGGCGCAACCATGAGTGGACAGAAGGCTCTATCTCGATTTCATCAGCCGATCTCGGTACCTGGCCGGCGGCTGGTTCATCACGTTCACCTCCGGTACGTGCAGAAGAAGGTGCAGGGTGGTGGCCAGCGCTCCGTCAATCAGGAGATCCCGCTGATCCCTTTCATCGACTTCTTGCTGTGCATCGTGTTGTTCTTGCTGGCCAGCTTCTCGGCAACGGGTGAGTTGCCGGTGGACAAGAACGTCAAGCTGCCCAAGGCGGAGAACGTGCTCGACATGACGGATGCTCCCATCGTGGCCATCACGGGGACGCAGATCATCGTCGACGGGACTCCAGCCGGAAGCACGCGAACCATCGAAGAGGCGAATCGTCTGCAGCGCGTGGACGAGCTCTTCAACATCCTGAAGAACAAGCGTGAGCTGTGGAAACAGGTCAATCCGGGTCGTGAGTTCCCGGGTGTTGCGGTGCTTCAGGTTGATCGACGGGTGCCTGCGCTCGTTGTCAAGAGTGTGTTCCAGACGGCGGCGATGTCCGGATTCCCCAGCATCAGTTTCCAGGTGGGTCGACTCGGAAAGAACGACTGACCGGCCCCGGGCAAGTTGCTTGTGAAACGTGACGCCGGTGAGCGCTGGGGCGCTACACCGGCGTTTTGCTTGGTGAGGTAAGGGTTCGGTTTTGCGATGGCCGTTCGATCGGGAAGCCAGGAGCCGGGACTTCCGTCTCTCAACGAGGCCCGGCGCGAGAGACAGCGGGCGATAGCCACCGGGAAGGTGCGGTTGCGTGCCATGCGCCCCGTGTTCTGGCTCTGGGCCGGCATCATCCTGACCGTCTTCGGGATCGTCTATTTCCGGATCTCGATGGCGGAGTTGGAGAGTCAGAAGAGCGCAGTCATGGCGCGGCAGCGCGCCGTTGCGAAGACCCTGGGACCGCGCCTGTTGCCGTTCGTGGAAAACATCGAGGGTTGGGTTCTGTCACTGGCGGGTCCCTTCGCGGGGACGACGTTTGCGCCGGACGCATCCTTGGAGGCCATTGCCAAGCAGCCGGGTGTCTATCTGAGGTTGCGTCTGCAGAACGCGCAGAGTCGCGAGAAACTCCGTCACGCCGCGGCGGCGTCTCTCCATGACGGTTTCACGTCGTGTTTCTTCGTGCAGGAGGGTGCCCCCGATCCGACCAGTGGCCCGAAGTGCGAGCGTAGTGCCGACTGCCAAGCGGGTCTGCTCTGCAACGAGTGGGACATCTGCTCGCCGGTGCCGCGTCCCTACAACCTGCGATTGGCCTACCGGGCCTGGCGGATCCTGAGCTCGGAATTCACGGACTCGCTCCATGAGGCCTCCAATGACCTGCAGGTTCGGGCGCAGGAGCGAGATCTCGACCAGGTTACGAGGGTTGACGTGCCCGTGGCCATCGAGGTGCTGCAGCGGGCGCGGTATGTCACGGTGGTTCTGGACGAGGCGGCACCCAAGGAGGAAATGACGAACGCTGAGGCGATCGCTGGGGAGACCGCAGATGAGCGTCTGCAACGGTTGCCTCACGATGCTCGAGTCGGCGTCTGGGAACTGGCTACAGGGCGGTTGCTGTTGCGATTCCGGGGACGAGCCGAGGGTCGACTGGTAACGGCAGGGCGACCGGTGGTCCTGGAACCTCGGGTGGCGGCTGCGCGCCTGCGGCAGGCGAACAGCTGCGCGTTGGCTTGGGAGCTGAGAGAACGATTGCTCAAGCGGGTGGAGAAGGACGCCGCACCGGCGGTTGGCGCATCGAGTGATTCGGCGGTTCCCGCCGCGGCTGCTGGCGCGGTGCTTCCCGCATTGAGTGGCGCGGGGGGACATGCTGGCGCTGTGGGATCGGCGGCAGCGCCTAGGCGCCCCTGAACCATTCTGCGGGTGTTGGGGGCTGACGGATCCGGCGGCCGAGCCTTTTGCTTAGCGAGTGCCTCTCAGCGCGTCAGCAGCACGATCAACAAGACCACGAGGACCAGGCAGAGAGCCCCAACAATCAACGTACTGACACTGACTTGAATGGTTCCAGGTGGTCGTAGCACTCGAGCCGCTGGCTGCGTCTCGTCCTGGCGTCTTGGATGCCCACCGTCCACGACGATGGAGGGGACTGGACCTGCAGCAGGGATCAGAACGGGCGCCGTGGGTGGCTTGGTAGGAGCGGAACTCCGGGTTGCAGGGCGCCCCGCTGCGGGTCGAGGGGTCGGAAGGACGGGGCGATCGGAGGGGGAGCCGCTCGCCTCCGGATCACTGGTGCCGTCGTCCTCGTCGAGCAACTCGTTCGAACGCTCCGGGGCGCGCACTGCAGTGGCCAGGCTGGAGCGGTTGGTGAGGACCGTGATGGCCTCGTCACCGGGTTCTTCCAGTACGACGCTCGGGGTCTTTGGGCCATGTCGTTGGGGTGGGGGTGGTGTGTGGGCTTTGGCTGGCGCGGTTGCCGGGTGAGCGACCGCCGTGGCGTTCGGCGAAACCACGGCTCTTGCAGTCTGTGCCGTGGGCGGGGAGGGGAGGGGCGTTTTGAAGGACGGCAAGGCCGCTGCTGCGGCTGGCACCCTGTTCAGAGCAATCTGGGCCAAGGGTGTGGCAGCACCGCTATGACTGCCGGAACGACCAGCAGTGGGCACGGCGGGACGGGGAGCGGGAGCACGAGCCAACCCAGGGATCTCGTTGCGGGGGGCAGCTGCTGACTTGGCCTCGGGGGCGTTGGCCTGTGCATGTGCTGACTGGGCCAGGGCGCTCTTCGCCGCAGGTGGGGGGCCCAGGACCGGAATGCCCGGCGCGGCCTCGTTGGCGTTGCTGGCTGTTGCCGGTCCCGTTCCGCCCCGAGCCGGGGAAAGACCCTGCACGGCCTGCACCCCTGCGGGCGGTTTGAAGATCTGAGTGGCGTCAGACGGGAGGCTTTGCCTTGGCGACTTGGCCCCCATCGATGGGGCGGGAGGCTGGACGCTGCCCGCGGAGAAGATGCGGGTCTCGTCCTCCCCATCGGTAGAATCGTGGATTGGCTGCGCCGCGGCAGCGGAGCCGTCTTGCGACAGGAACCACGGCCGATTGATCACATTGGTCGTGCTGTTCTCGGGATGTAGTACCTCCCAGAGCTCGTCGACCTCCGACAGTCGGGCCCATTGCCGGTCACCGACTCGACAAACCAATGCATCTTCCGGGACTCGCCCGGACTGAATGCCTCGGATTAGGACATCGGTCGGAACGGGACCGACTGGATCCCCTGTGCCTCGGCTGACCCACCAATCGCTCATTCTGGATGACGACCTTCATCCCGGCCCAAGGCCGTGGACACACGACAACAACCCTTTTCATACGGGCCACGGGGCCGCCCGTCAACAACCGTTCGGGTTTTCTCGGAGCATTGGGGCCCGGGTTGTGGTCTCCTGAACCGGCCCGCAAGCCCTGACCGACGGAGCATCGAGCCCGACTTCTGCGCAATGGTGGGCCCGGGGATGGGTCGCTCCGGGACAGCCCGCATTGATGAGGCCGCTTTGGCCGGTTTGGAGACAATCGCCCACGTTGAACCCGAGCGGGGAGGGGCGGGGTGCCACGCGTGTCCGGTTGGAAGGTGCCGGGGGCAGTGCAGTGCTGAGTACGGAGTCCGAGCCCCGTCTCGGACCTTTTGAGCGGGCAAGGACCGGTGAGCGTTTGCCTCTGCTATCCGTTCCCGGACGAGCTGGGGTCCTGATGAGCCCTTTTGGCAGCGAGGGCCGCCATGGCCAGGCACCTTTCCGCGTCGCGGACGTGCAGTTGCTCGATGATGCGTCCGTCCACAACGGTGACCTCCCGTCGTTCGTCCCGCGCCTTCGCGTGAGCCAGAATCACCGTGCGCGCTCTTTGCTGCTCCAGTTCCGTGGGTGCGAACACCGTGTTGCAGACGTCGAGCTGGTTCGGATGCACGAGCGTCTTGCCATCGAAGCCCCAACTTCTTGCCTGCTGGCACTCGGCGAGCAGAGCCATTGGGTCGTGGAGCGTCACGGGTACGCCGTCCAGGATGCACAAGCCATTGGCGCGCGCCGCCAGAACGCACCACTGTAGGCAGGTCAGCAGAGCCGCGCGGGAGGGTTCCAGGGGTACGCCCAGGGAATGAGCCAGATCGTTGGGGCCGATTACCAGGCACTCGAGTCGCGCGTGACAGGACGCTATGCAAGGAGCCTGCAGGACTCCCTTGGCTGTTTCCAGCATGGCCCAGATCCGGAGCGAAGTCGCGGTAGGCTCGGGCGGCAGCTGCTGGGCGAGGGCCAGGATTTCGGCTGGTGATTCAACCTTCGGCAACAGGATGGCATCCGGGCGGGCCGCGATCATGGCCTGCAGATCCAGGGCCCCCCATTCGGTACCGAGAGCATTGATGCGAACCACCACCTCGGGCCCGTCCGGTGATCGCTCCCGCAACCATGACTGTACCGCCTGCCTGGCCTCCGACTTCGCCCAGGGGGTGACGGCGTCTTCCAGATCGAGGATTGCCACGTCACAGTCCAGGTGGTGCAGCTTGCCCAGAGCCCGCGCATTCGAGCCCGGTGCGAAGAGAGCGCTTCGCCGCAACGCCAAGGGTCGCTCGCTCTGACTCACCCCGGATTGGTCCTTGCTGCGAAGGAGAATCGGAAACCGTGATCCTCGAGCTCGACCATCACGCGACCCCCCTCACGGAGCTCCCCGAACAGAAGCGACTCCACCAGTTTTCGCTTGATCTCGTCCTGGATCAAGCGAGCCAAGGGGCGAGCTCCGAAATCGGGGTCATGCCCGCGCGTGGCCAATTCCTGTCGAGCCGCCAGTGCGACCTCCAGCTCGACGTTTCGCTCTGACAGCTGAGTGGATAGCTCGGCCAGGAACTTGTCCACCACCTTTTCCATGACGGCCGGGCTCAAGGGTTCGAAGGCGATGCGGGCATCGAGGCGGTTGCGGAACTCGGGACTAAACGTGCTGCGGAGCGCCGCATCATCACGGCCCTTTCGATCGCGGGTCCCGAAGCCCACCAGCGGTCTTGCCAGATCGGCCGCACCGACATTGCTGGTCATGATGAGGACCACGTTGCGGCAATCGGCCTTCTTGCCGTTGGTGTCAGTCAAGGAACCGTGGTCCATGATCTGCAACAGCACGTTGAAGACGTCGGGATGAGCCTTTTCCACCTCGTCCAGCAACAACACCGAGTGAGGCGTCTTGGCGATGGCTTCGGTCAGTAGGCCGCCCCGATCATAGCCAACGTAGCCGGGGGGAGCCCCGATGAGGCGGGAGACGGCGTGCCGCTCCATGTACTCGCTCATGTCGAAGCGCAGCAGTTCGATGCCCAGAACGCGGGCCAGTTGCCGGGCCACTTCGGTCTTGCCCACTCCGGTGGGACCGGTGAACAAAAAGCAGCCGATGGGACGCTCCGGGGGACGCAAGCCCGCCCTGGCCAGCTTGACGGCATCGGAGAGCTCCCGGATGGCTTTGTCTTGTCCGAATACGAAGCGCAGCAGATCTGCCTCCAGATTGCCGAGCTGGACCGTGTCGTCGTGATTGACCTGCCGAGGCGGGATTCGTGCCATGCGCGCCACGACCGTTTCGACTCTGGTCAGGTCCACCCGACCCTGGACAGAACCCTCCAGAGAGACGTCGGCCCCCGCCTCGTCGATGACGTCCAAAGCCGTGTCGGGCAGCCGGCGGTCGGTCAGATGACGATGGGCCAGCTTGACCGCGGCCTCGAGCGCTTCGGGTGCGTAGCTGACGTGGTGGAACTCCTCGTAGCAGGGGAGCAGCCCCTGCACGATCGCCAAAGCATCCGACTCGGAGGGTTCGTTGACCTCTATCTTCTGGAAGCGGCGTGCCAGCGCCCGATCCCGTTCGACGTGTTGGCGATACTCCTCGAAGGTCGTGGCCCCGATGCACCGAATGTGCGTCGAGGACAGGGCTGGCTTGAGCAGGTTGGCCGCATCGAGAGTCGCGCCCCCGGTGGAGCCCGCTCCCATGACGGTGTGGATCTCGTCCAGAAACAGGATGCTTCCCGGATTCTTCTCCAAACCCGCCAGGACGGCCTTGATGCGATTCTCGAAGTCCCCGCGGAACTTGGTGCCCGCGAGTAGGGCACCCATGTCGAGCGCCCAAATGGTCGAGTCGCGCACGGTGGCAGGGACATCCCCGTTGGCAATCCGGGCCGCGAGCCCCTCGACGATGGCCGTCTTTCCGACCCCTGCGTCTCCCACGAACAGAGGGTTGTTCTTGCGCCGTCTGGCCAGCACCTGAATCGCCCGTGCCATCTCTTGCTCGCGACCCACCAGCGGATCGATCTCCCCCCGCCGGGCCTTCTGGTTGAGGTTGACCGCGTAGCGAGTCAACGCGTCGGGTTCCGGCTGCGCGCCCGGCTCCTGCTCGTCGCCATCGAAGTCGGGGTCAACGGCGGGTTCGGGAACCTGGGTTCCGTTCGAACCATGGGCGATCTGGCTGACGACGGCCAGTCGGGTTACATGGGCTTCGTCCAACACAGCGGCCGCCAGCGAATCGACCTCGGAAAACACCGCCACCAAAAGGTCCCGAGACATCAGCTCCGTCTTGCCGCTCGACTCCACGTGCAGGACCGCGCGCTGCAATACCCTCTGGAATCCACGCGACTGTCCGGGGACTGTCTCGGTACCCTCCGGGGCCTGGGGGATCTCGGAGCGAAGGACCTGGTCGACCCGGTCCCGAAGACTGCGAATGTCGGCCCCGATCGCAGACAGGATCTGTTCTGTCATTCGGTCGTGGAGCAGAGCGAACAACAGGTGCTCAACGGTCATGACGTCGTGCCCGCGCCGCTTGGCCTCATGGGCCGCCAGGCTGCAGGCGATCTCGACGTCTGGGTTGACGCGCATACGGTACGGCTCCTGTTCCCTCAGCCGTCCCCGGCCGACTCCGGGTCCGGTGGGAGCGGCTCGGCTGAGCACAATAGCGGGTGGCCATGTTCGCGCGCGAAACGCACCACCTGGTCAGCCTTGGTTTCTGCCACGTCCCTTATGTAGGTCCCGGCGACTCCCTGGCCGCGATGATGAACCTCGAGCATGATGCGAGTGGCCTCGGTCACCGTCTTGGCGAAGAAATGCACCAGCACCTCTTCGACGAAGTCCATCGTGGTGTAGTCGTCATTGTGCAAGACGACGGCGTACCGTCTTGGCCGCCGGATCCGAGTATGAGGCAGGACTGCGACCCCTTGCTGGTCGTCTTGTTCCGGGTGACTGGTCGACCCCATCGCAGGTCTCCTCTGGTCCCGTGATTTTGACACCGAACGCGTCGCTGTAAAGGCGTGGGGAGCGATGCGCCGGGGCGGGGGCTCCTTGGCCTGCGGGAAAGGACGGTCCCGCAACGGGGTGCCGGCCAGCGGCCTCGACCCCAGTGGAGTGGTTCTTGTCCGGTGCCACCCATGTGAGATCCGGTCTGCCGGGTGCCGAGGTCTGGTCAGCGATTCGAGAGATGCTCCTTGACCCACACCGCAAACGCCGCGGCTGCCTCCGCGATGTCGGCCCATTCCAGCGAGATGGAGCCGGTCAAGGGGCGAGGCGAAGGGCTGCCGACACTCGATGGGGAATGGAGCGAAACAGCGCGCAAGGAACTGGGGGGAGCGTCCCCGTCCAAGGCAACGGCTCGAAGCCCGCCTGCGGCAACGAATGACAGGATCCGGGGCAGCTCGCCCACATCGAACCAGGTGCCATGGTTGAAACACACATCGACCACCACGCCGCTGCTCTTGCCGAAGTTGCGGCGCATCATCAACGAGCCACAGGCTGGGCACGGCCAATAGCGAACGGGATCTGCCAGAGGATTGGCGCGGTTCACATGCCGGGGATAGGGCAGAGTATATGCCTCGTGGCGTCGCACCAGGGTCGCCAGGACGGTGTGGTCCACGAACTGCCCCCCGCAGCGGCCGCAGTCATGCAGCGTTCCATCTTCGGCGCCAAAACCGTCCAGAGGGATTGAGCAGCGCGGGCAGCTGAGCTGCGAGATCCCGGACAAAGGTTGGAGCCCCAATTCCGCGCCGCAGGCCGAGCAGTGCACCGCCTCCGGTGAATTCATGTGAAAGCAACGACCGCATCGAACCGTGGCTACGGGTGCACGACAATAGGGACAACAACGGGCGGCCTCGCGAACCAGTCCCCCGCAGCTCTCACACTGATAGGATCGCGCCGAAGCCACGACCCAAGTCTAGCTTCGGACCTTCGCTCCGAACCAGCCCAGAAAACACCGCACTGCCGGGGGCACCAAGGGTTCCGTGGGGGACGTCATTCCCAGACGTCCCCTTGAACGCGGTCCTCGTGTCATGCTGGTCACCGTCGAGCCCCGGATGGTCGGACCCCATCCGCTCATCGCGGTGCCCACCGCTTCGGATGCGCGCTAGACGGCCGTCTTGGCCGAGGCCTTCGGCTTCTGTGCATCCGCGTTCTCGCGGGCGCGATTCAGCTCCCAACGCAGGTTCTTCTTGGCTCGGCGTCGCCGCTGCTGACGGCGTGCTGGTGGATCTTGCGGAGTTCCCATGGGCGGCTGCTTAGCGCAACCAGACGGGCCTGTCGCGAGCCACCTGCGGATCGTGGTGCACTGGTGGTGGATTGGTTGTCGGGCCGACGGAGACTGGATCGATTCGACTCAACAGCTCCCCACCGCCCAGGCCGCCTAGGCGACACAATCCACCGTCGATAACCCCAGGACCGGCCCTATGTCACGTGCTTGTCGAGCAACTGGGCGAGGCGCGGAACGGCTGCCTGAACGTGCTTTTTCGCCGTCGGCCGCAGCTTGTCGTACGTCTTGCGCAGGATGCCACTCTCGGCGCGCTGAGCGCGGCGGTCCGTTACTCCCAGCAGGGCGTCTGCGGCTTCGTCGCCGTGAGCCAAAAGGTACGATCCCGGCCTTTGCTGGGCTTCGAGGGCCTTCTGGCAGAAGGGGTCCAGAGCCTCCAGGAATTCATCCAGCAGGAAATCTACGGCTTGCCGAATGAACCCGGGTTTGACGCCCTTGACCACCGCGTACCCGGCCTTGACGGCCAGGCCGGTGATCCCCGACTTCTCCGAGACCTCTCGATCGAGGACCTCGCAGGCGTCATCGATGACCTGGCCACGCTTCTCTCCACCCCCCAACCGTTCCTTTAGATTTGCCATCGATCTCCTCGGCCCTCTGGTAATCATTGGACCGGGCGGCGTCAACCGGCCCGTTTTGAACCAGGGCGACGAAGCACTGGCACAAAGGGAAGGCGCCCCTTACCTTGGGCGCCGGGCCGACCGCTCCTTTGTTCAGGCCAATGGTCGATTCGTTTCAGGCGGGCGACTCCAGCGCGGTTTCCGTGGCAAAAAACTCGGACCGAACGGCGGGTGCCGCGCGCACGAGGGTCACCGGGGCTGAAGTCGATGATGGCCTACTGGCGTCGGACCGCGCTAAAAGCGGGACCAGGATCATGGGAAAGATTCTCGTCGTTGACGATCAGCGCAACATGCGCACGACCCTGGCCATGATGCTTCGTGGCAATGGGTTCGAAGTCGATGAAGCTGAGGATGGTCGTCAAGGCGGCGAACTGGGAGCTACCGGGGCCTATGACGTCGTCATCACCGACCTTCGCATGGGAGGCAAGGATGGGATCGAGGTCTTGCGCACGGTCAAGTCAGCGCAGCCCATGACCGAAGTGGTCGTGATGACTGCCTACGGCACCATCGAGAGCGCGGTGGAGGCCATGCGCCTCGGTGCCTATGACTACATTCAGAAGCCGTTCGCCGAGCAGGAGCTGGTGGTCAAGGTCATGAAGGCGCTGGAGAGTCGCAAACTCCACGCCCAAGTCCAGCTATTCGCCCAAGAGTTCAAGGAAAAGTACCACTTCGAGCGAATCGTGGGGCGTTCTCATGCCATTCGGGACGTCTTGGCTCGGGTGGTCAAGATCGCCCCCACCGACGCCATCGTGTTGATCACCGGGGAGAGTGGGACTGGAAAGGAGCTGGTGGCTCGGGCGGTCCACGCCAACAGCCGCCGCTCGGAGCGCCCGTTCGTGACCATCAACTGCGCGGCCATTGCGGAAACCCTCCTGGAGAGCGAGCTGTTCGGCCACGCCCGGGGCGCCTTCACCGGCGCGGTGTCCGCGCGCAAGGGGCTTTTCGAGGAGGCGGATGGTGGCACCTTCTTCTTCGATGAGATTGCGGAGACGACCGTCTCCTTCCAGGCCAAGCTGCTTCGCGCCATCCAGGAGGGTGAGATCCGAAGGATTGGCGAGAATCGCCCCATCAAGGTCGACATTCGGGTGATTGCCGCCACCAACGTGGATCTGGCTCAGGCGGTCGAAGAGCGACGGTTTCGTCAGGACCTGTACTACCGTCTCAACGTGGCAAGGTTCCATCTTCCCCCCTTGCGCGAACGTCGTGAAGACATTCCCCTGTTGGTGGAGTTCTTCCTGGACAAGTACAACCGCAAGATGAACACCCGAACCGTGATAGGTGACGATGTCATGGACGCCCTGGTGGGGTACGAGTATCCGGGCAACGTCCGCGAGGTGGAGAACATGGTCGAGCAGGCGGTGGCGCTGTGCGCGGGGGGCACCATCACCATGGACGATATCCTGCCTCAGGCTCCCAAGCGGGTGGCGCGGAACACCGGCAAGACCTTGGCCGACATCGTGGACAACGCCGAACGGGAAGCGGTGGAATCGGTACTTCGCGCCTTCGACGGGAGCCGCGAGCGGGCCGCGGAAGCCTTGAACATCAGTCCGACTACGCTGTGGCGCAAGATGACTCGCCTCGGCATCTCCTACGACGGCAAGGGCTGAGCTAGCCCGTGCGCACCGAGATCTTCGACTATCCGCTGTCGCCCGAGGCGATTGCCATCCACCCCCTGCCCTGTCGGGATGGGGCACGGTTGTTGACCCTCAATCCACAGGGAACCGAGGACGGCCTGGTTCGAGACTGGCCGGAACGGGTGCGGCCCGGCTCGGTCGTGATCCTGAACGACACGCGAGTTCGAAGGGCCCGCTTGTTGGGAACGCGCCGGCCCACCGGAGGGCGCGTCGAGTTGCTGCTCTTGGAGGCGCTGGATCCCGAGCGAACCGGGTCGGGCTCGGAGCGATGGCGAGGCCTGGGACGGGCCAGCAAACCCCTGCGCCCGGGGACCTGGTTGGACTTCGGTGGTTTGACGGCCAAGGTGCTAGGCCGCCTGCCAGGTGGTGAGCTCGAGGTCGAGCTTCTTGGTCCGGAGCCGGTGGAGGTGATGCTGGAGCGTTGGGGCAGCGTGCCGATCCCACCCTACCTGCGCCGAGCGGCCCAGGCCGAGGACGCCGAACGCTATCAGACCGTGTTCGGGCATCGGCTGGGGTCGGTGGCGGCCCCCACCGCGGGCCTTCACGTAACCAACGGCATGTTGGCTCGTCTCGCCGAACGGGGGATCGAGGTGGGGTGGGTGACGCTCCACGTGGGTCCGGGGACCTTCCAGCCGGTCACGGCGTCGGACCTGGACCAGCACGTTATGCACAGCGAGGTGTTCGAGGTGCCCAAGGCTACGGCCGAGCTCATCGAGCACGCCAGGTGTCGCCAGGATCCGGTGGTGGCGGTCGGAACCACCGTGGTGCGCGCCCTGGAGAGCGCGGCTGATCCGGACCGTCCTGGAGTGGTCAGGGCACAGCGGCACCGAACGGATTTGCTCATTCAACCCGGCTACGGCTTTCGGGTCGTCGACGCCCTGCTCACCAACTTCCATCTGCCCAGGAGCACGCTCCTGGCACTGGTCTCGGCGTTTGCCGGCGTGGACCGAACGCTCGAGGCCTACCGGAACGCACTCGGATGCGGTTATCGTTTCCTGTCATACGGTGACGCCATGTGGATTCCGCAACGGTCATGACCCAGTCCGATTGTCCCGTGAAGTATCGGCTCCTCGGACAGTCGGGGCATGCCCGTTGGGGTCTGCTCAGCACGCGCCACGGCGAGTTGCAGACTCCCGCATTCATGCCAGTCGCCACCCGGGCCTGCGTCAAGGCGGTTTCCCCAGAGGAGGTCGAGGCATCCGGCGCGAGCATGGTGATCATGAACACCTACCACCTGTGGCTGCGCCCCGGGCCGGAGGTGATCCGGGAGCGGTTCGGAGGGCTGCACGGCTTCGCCCGTTGGCCCTCGCCGATTGTCACCGACTCGGGGGGATTCCAGGCCTTCTCGTTGGGCCAGCTGTGCAAGGTCTCGGAGGAGGGGTTCGTCTTCTCCTCACACCTGGACGGGTCCCGCCTCCTTTTGACACCTGAGGAGTCGATGCGCATCCAGGGCCTTTTGGGTTCCGACATCGCGATGCCGCTCGACATCTGTCCTGCGGCGGACGTCTCCCCAGCTCGGCTTCTGGATGCCGTGGAAAGGACGACCCGCTGGTTTGCACGATGCTGGGAGGCGCGACGTCCGGAGCAGGCGCTGTTCGGCATCGTGCAGGGTGGAACCAATGTGGAACTGCGCCTTGCCCACGGCGAGAGCCTGGCCCGCACCGATGCCCATGGTTTGGCGCTGGGCGGCTTCAGCGTGGGCGAGGATTTCGAAGCGCGGGTCCGGACCCTGACCGAGGTGGTGCCCCGCCTGGATCCGCAGCGGCCACGGTATCTGATGGGTGTAGGGACCCCAACCGACCTTCTGCGAGCCATGGCCGTCGGGGTGGACCTGTTCGACTGCGTGATGCCCACCCGCAACGCCAGAAACGGCCAGGCCTTCGTTCGTGGGGGTCGATGCGTCATCAAGCAGGCAAAGTACAAGGACGATCCACGCCCGTTGGAGGCGGGGTGCTCCTGTCCAACCTGCACGAGCGGCTACTCGCGTGCCTATCTGCGGCACCTCTTCGTCGCCAACGAGATCCTCTGCCACCGCCTGTTGACCCTGCACAACCTCCACCACTACGGCCAGCTCATGCGGGATGCACGGCAGGCCATCGCCGAGGGCCGATACGCCAAATTCGCCGCGGAGCGGATTCAAGAGCAACAAAAGGGGGGGGGTTGACCGGGGCGGGACCTCGGGGGTCGGTTCGGTGGGTGTCGGGCGCAGGGCGGACCCGGCGGGATTTCCCGGAGCAGATAACCGGGGTGCACCCTTTGACCCATTTCGTGAGATAATCGGGGCCCTCGATGAGCCAGGAAAAGAAGCCGCTGGGTCGAATCCTGTTGGAGCAGCGTGTGGTCAGCCAGGACCAGATTGATCAGGTACTGGCTGACCGAACCGCCACCGGACGTCTCGGCTCACGGCTGGCCGACAAGGGGATCGTCCCGGACGTCACCGCGCTGAAGGCGCTCAGCGAGCAACACGGGATCCCAGGAATCGACCTGGGCCAGATCTGCTTGCGCCTCGAGGATCTCGATTTGTTGCCGCGAGAGGTCGCGGAGCAGCATCTCATCTTGCCAGTGCTGGTTCGGGACGATCGGATCTTCGTTGCCACCGGCAATCCCCAGGAACGCAAGATCATCGAAGAGCTCGAGTTCGTGACCGCCAAGCGGGTTTATCCCTACGTGGCCTTGGAGTCGGTCCTGCAGCGAACCATTCAGGCTGCCTATGCGCGTCGTGCCCGCGGTGAGGAGTATTACGTGGGCCCGCGCTGCCCTGCCGAAGTACTGGCCAAGGCTGGGCTGGACGCCAACGGCCGGCCTCTGGCTCCCTCGGCCCCGGTGACGGCCGAACCCACCAAGCCCCCGGTTCCGGCCCGTTCCGGGCAACCCTCTTCGGCGTCGCCCACCCACGCGAGTGAACAGCCCGATCCCACTGGATCGGCGGCGGTCGTCGTCGACGACGCGACGCGGCGAAGCTCCGTGGCCGACATTCAGGACGAGGATTTTGGGCAGCTTGCCGCGGAACTGAGCGTGGTCGCGGAGTTCCCCAGCGCACCGGACGAGTCCGTGGGCACCCAAGGCGGCAAGAGTGTCCTGGTGGTGGACGACGAGGCGGACATCCGCAGGATGCTGGCTCGCCTGCTGGGTTCGCGAGGGATGAAGGTGTACGAAGCGGATCGTGGGCTGGTCGCTCTGAGGTTGGTCAAGGACCATCATCCGGACCTCATCATCCTGGATGCCATGCTTCCCGAGGTCCATGGTTTCGATATCGCTCGTCGCATCAAGAAGAGCCAGCGTTACGGCAAGATCCCCATCATCATGGTCAGTGCCGTCTATCGCGGCTGGCGCTTCGCCGAAGATCTGAAACAAAGCTGCGGCGTCGACGCATTCTTCGAGAAACCATTTCGCATCGAGGAGCTGGTGCGCGCGGTCGACGCTGCGTTGTCGGGTCACGACGACGTCGGTGCAAGGGACGAGGAGCGCCCGCATTCAAGTGCCGCGGAGGAGGCCCTCAATGCTGGGGTGGAGGCCTACAAGGCCGGGAACATCGACGACGCCATCGAGCATCTGAAACGGGGCATCGGGATTGACCCGCTGGCCTACAGACTTCACTTCCATCTTGGCCTGCTGTTCGGCAAGCGCGGCCAGGTGTTCGAAGCGATTGCCGAGCTCGAATCGGCAATTGAGCTCAATGCCCGGCATTTTGCGGCGGCGAAGAATCTCGCCATCCTCTATCAGAAGGCCGGATTTCGCAACAAGGCGGCCGAAGCTTGGGAACGGGCCCTGCGACTTGCCTCGGACGAAGAAACGCGAAAGGGCATTCGAGAGCACCTGTTGAATCTGTTGTGAAGGTCCGTTTGGTCTGCAAGGATTCCGTGGCGACTAGCGGACGTCGGCGTTCTTGGGTCGAATGAAGTTCCTGTGCCCCAGCTGCAAGGCGAAATATCAGATCGCCGACGAAAAGATCACCGGCCGGACAGTCCGGATGAAGTGCCGTCAGTGCGGCAACCTCATCGAGATCAACGAGGCGGTGATCGCGAGCGCCACCATTCCCTCCGTCGTGCCGCCACCCAAGGTTCAGCACCGGACGGCTGAGCCAGCTGTGTTGGCGCCGGACGAGGCGCCGCCGCACCGAGCACCGGGGACCAGCATGCTGCGGGATGCTCCGCCCAAGCCGCCGGGCAGTAAGGAGCATGCTCCTTTAACCCGGGTTGGTGGTCACGGCGCTCTGCCACCGCGGGCATCTGCGGCGCGGGACGCGCTGGCGAATCGCGCCCCAGCACCGCTGCACCCGCCGCGGGGCTCCACGGCGAACGCGCCGACGACCAGCCTTGGACCACGGCCCGCTCCGGCGCGCGGCGCGGCCGCGGCGGCCAAGGGCATTGCGCTGCGCGTGGACGATCCATTCACGCCCAGCGGGACCAGTCTCCTTGCTGCCGAACCAAAAAAGGCGCCACCAGCGGGCGCCCCGCACCAACCGAAGGCAAGCTCTGCGGTGGTGCCAGAGGTGGACGCCTCGCCCAAGAAAGAAGCGGGGACACTGGCGTCGGCCTTCACGGCGGCGGTACAGGCGGCTCCCTCTGCGCTCGATGAGCAGCCCTTGGCTCCCGACGAGTGGTACGTGGGGATCGGGCAGGTGCCGATCGGACCGATTCGTCTGGGTGAGATCCGGGATCGAGCGGTGCGTGGAGAGATCACCGCCGAGTCGCTGGTGTGGCGGGACGGATTCGAGGATTGGAAGCCGCTCGGCACGTTCCCGGAACTATTGGCGGTCGTCGAGGAGGGCCTGGCTGCCACGGCGACTGTGGCGCGCATTGTCGCGGCCTCGCCGGTTGCCGCAGCGCCACCATCCCAGACGTCCACTGCGGTGTCCCAACCCAAACCGATGCCCCCTCCGGCTGCCCCTGCTCCAGTTGCCGCGGGTCCGGTGGCATCGGTGGCAACGGCCGCATCAACCGAACCGACGTCGCTGGAGCTGGAAGAGCTGGCGGGGCTCAGTCGCCGTCGGACCCCCAAGGCCGCTTGGATTGCCGTTGGGGGGGCCTTGGTTCTCGGCCTGGCCTTGGGAATGGTCGTGCTTCAGCCCGAACCGGCGGCACCCATCATCAAGTACGTACCGGTTCCGGCGCAGAGCGGGGCGAACGACAACTCACCGTCGAACGCTGCCTCTCGTGCCGACAACTCCGGTGACTCGGTGGCCACTCAGGAGCAGAGTAGCTCCGACGGCAAGGGCTCGACCAAGAAATCCTCCGTCTCCACCGCCCAGCCAAGTCCTAGCTCGTCCTCCTTGACCTCGGGGCTCAAGGGGCTTTCCGGGTTGCGTGGTGCCACCGGGCCCCAGAGTGGTCCATCGGGCCAGAGCCAGTCCACGGGATCGTCCGGACAACCCCTGGATTCGGCGACGCTGAGCCGAACGGTGAGCCACTACACGGCAAGCGTCAGGCGGAGCTGTTGGCAGCCGGCCCTGGACACTCGCGACGCAAACGCTCCGACAACGGCGCGCGTATCGGTGAGCATCAACATCGCCCCCAATGGTCGTGTCCAGTCAGCGACCACCAGCGGGGATCCCAAGGGATATCGGGGCCTGTCGGCCTGTATCCAGAATCGGGTAAAAAACTGGGAGTTCCCGGCTTCTTCTGGGCCGACCACGGTCAACGTTCCGTTTGTCTTTGCGGCGCAGTAGCCGATGGGCGCATAGCACGGTCGAAGTCTCGCCGGCCCTCATAGCGCGGCAGCCGAACGGTTCGTGCGCTTCGTCGCGCCGGCAAGCATTGGCGGCGCGGTCCCAATAGACGCGCGCCGAGCGGGTTCGCCGCTCGGCGTGGTCTTGGCAGCTCTTAAGCCGGGTTCTGTGCGGCGCATCGATCGCTCGCTGCGCTTCGGTGATCATTCCTCTGGACGACTCGTTGCCGAGCCTTTCTAGCGGCCTACCCGGGGGCTCGGGCGGGCAACCCTCGAACGCCCCTCTACGCGGCCTTGCTCCGGACGGGGTTTGCCATGCCGACACTGTTACCAATGCCGCGGTGGGCTCTTACCCCACCGTTTCACCCTTACCCGATGCCGACCAGCGGGATCGGGCGGTTTGTTTTCTGTTGCACTCTCCTCGAGGTTTCCCTCACCGGGCGTTACCCGGCGTCCTGCCCTGTGGAGCCCGGACTTTCCTCCGGTCCGCTGTTCGCGGACCCGCGATCACCTAAACTACCAAGACACCAGCAGTCTAGCATGCCCTTTCGGGCCCATCAGGCTGCACTGTCCCAGTCAAACCCGTTGACCAGGTGACCCGAGGAAATCTCGGAGATCCGGGTTCGCAGCTTGCGCTTGGCCCGGGATTCGAGCTGGCGGGCCCGCTCACGGGACACGCCCAGGCGCCGCCCGATCTCGGCCAGAGAAAGCTCGTCCTCCGGATCCGCCATCCAGCGGTTCTCGGCGATGAAGCGCTCGCGATGATCGAGGCTGCGGACAGCCACCTGCACCATCTGACGTACGCCGTCGCTGTGCTCGGACGCCGAGTAGACTTGTTCCTGATCAAGGCTGGGTGCGGCCATCGTCTCGACAACCGTCGTGAAGGCATCGTCGAAGACCCGGGCGTCCAGGGATACATCTCGGGTCTCCAGGCGGCGCATCATGGAGACCAGTTGCTGACGCGGTAACTGGAACCGTTCGGCCAGGATCTCCTCGGCTCGTTCGCTGTCGCCCACCAGATTGGTGATTTTGACCTTCTCGCGCCGCAACTTGAAGAACATCTTCGAACGCAGGGCACCGGAACCGACGCCCACCATGCTCCAGGACCGAATGATGTAATTCAGTATGTAGGCGCGGATCCAGTAGGCCGCATAGGTGACGAAACGATTGCCCCGAGACGGATCGAACTTACCCAGAGCGTGAACGATACCGAAGTTGCCTTCTGCAATCAGCTCCGACAGCGGTAGTCCGTACCGACGGTATTTCAGAGCAATGGCCACCACGTAGCGCAGGTGAGCGCGAACCAACTGCTCTTTGGCAACTCCGTCGTGATTGACGTAGTACGCTCGACACAGCTCACTCTCCTGCTCGCGGGAAAGTTTGGGCTCCTGTTGCGCCCGAGCCATGTATTGGGACAGGGCGGGATCGGTTTCGATGGCCATTTTTCTCTCGCCGGTTTCGGGGGGTTGAGTTGCGATGCGGGGTGGTTGGTGTTGCTGAAGGTCTCGCGGGCTGGGTCCGCCCTTGCAGCGATGGGGGCGACCCCGATGTCCTACCTACGCACACGGCACCCGCGGGGTTCCATTGAATCGTGATATCCATATTCAATAACGGATCATGACAAAAATCAATTAGCAATTGCCCCAACAGACGAACCGGCGTCCGAATTCCTCGGGGCAGCTCCAACAAAAGAGATCGGGCCCGCTCGACGGAGCGCACCAATGAACATGTAGGCCGGCTAGAGGGTCTACATGGGACCCACCAGACCGTCGCTACGCCTGGAACCAGGAATCGCAAGGCACAGCAGCGCGTACGAGGGCCCGTTTCGCGCGCTGGACCGTCCCTACACCTGGAACGAGGAACCGCAACCGCAGGAGCCCGACATGTTCGGGTTGTCGAACTTGAAGCCGGCCCCGTGCGCCGTGTCGACGAAGTCAATCTGCGTACCGTCCAGGTACTGATTGCTCAGCGGATCGACGTACAGCGGGATGCCGTGGGACTCGTAGCGTTCGTCCATGTCGGTTGGACTGTCCTCGAAGTAGAGGTCGTATTGGAATCCAGCGCAGCCACCCCCGATCACGCGCAAACGCAGTCCCTGGCCTTCCAGGCCCTCTTGATTGGCAATCTCTCGTACTTTCTCAGCAGCAACTGGAGTCAAGGAAATCATCGGTAGGTTCCTCGGGGGACATGAGCCGCTGGCCCCAGGCCAGCCTGGGTCAGTATAGGGTCGCGGTCTACCCGCCGCCAGGGGAGGAGCCAATCTTGGCTTGGCCGGGGGACGACGGGGCAACAAGGACCGTGAGCTGACCATCGGCGCAGCCAACCAGCCAAGATCGGGCGTCCAGGGAAAGAACGCTTCGCTGCTTGTGGCAAGCGAGAACGGTCAGCTCCACCGCCTGCCCCTCGGGAGCCACCGCCCACAGAGCGGTCCCGGGCCAGCCTGCGACGATGGTGCGCCCGATGACCTCCAGCGTCGGCGGCGCATCGGCCTCGGCTGGATTCGCGGTGAGGGGCGGCGAGGGGAGCCGCTTGAGCGTCTGGAGACGGCCGTCGCCATCGAGGGAGACCAGGCGATAATCCTTGGTCAGCAGGACCGGCATCCCGACGGGGCCTAGCCGTGGGCCGCGCACGAAGCGGTCGTCGGCATCGAAACGCCAGGGGGGCTCGGCCGCCGCTCCGACGGCGAACTGAAACAGCGAGCCATCACGGCCACGGGTCCAGACGACACGGCCTTCGGCGCCAATGGCCAGCTCCGCCACCGCGTCGGGGATCCTGGCGACCTGCTGTGGTCCCTTCCAGGGATGGCGACGCAGGATGTCTCCCGAGCTGTTGCCCAGCCAGGGAGGGGCGCCAGTCATGGTGGTCGTGATGTCTTCCAGCGCTTCCGCCGCGAGCACTGACCCATCGGGCAGCACCTGCAAGAAACGCCGGGAACACACCACAGCGAGGGTTCCATCACCCAATACCACCGGCGGCAGCCCATCAAGGCAATCGTCGACGGGCAGCTGAAGCACTTGGACATCCGTTCCGCGCTGGTTCAGGCTGAGAAGTGAGCCATCGCGGCGAAGGACGACGAGATGGTGATCGGGCAGGCGCGTCGGTCCGGCAACGGGAACGGGACCATCCGACGGGATCGACCAGAGCACCCGTCCGTCGCTCAGCCCCAGCACGGTTCCTTCGGCTGTCGTCACCACGACGACGGAGCCCACCACTGCGGGGGGCAGCAGGATGACTTGGCCCAGGGAGCTCGACCATTGAGTTTCGGTCGGCACAGCCCGGAAGGCTGCAGGGGTGACCGTCGTGTTCGGGAATACCCAGCGGCGCGGAACACCCCCGTCATTCTGGAATCCCACCGGTTGGGCAGCGTTGGGAGGAACCGGTTGCGAACAACCCAGCAGGCACGAGAGACTGACAATGAAGGGACCGCCCGCGCCCTGGAGCCATCCGCTCACGGGCCCTTGGCCTCGAGGACGAAGTACACGTCGGAGGACAGAACCCGTGACGAACCCGCGGTCGTCTCGCCCGGACGGGTCTTGCCAAACAGCGACAAACTCTGGCCTCGCTTGGCGTCGACACGGAAACCACAGTGACCTCTGACCAAGCAGGGACGCTGGGTGCAGGGGACGTCGACCAACAGGAGTGTGGATTGACCGTCCCAGGCGGCCTCCACCACCTCACCGGTCAGCGCAAAAATCGCTCGCTCTGTGGTTTGGGCTTTGGCCCAGGTCGCATCGAAGTCCAGTGTTGCCGAGGCCTTCCAGCTCTGAGCTCGAGCGTTGAGGTCGGACACCGACTCGATCTCGGCCTCGAAAAGCCTGGGGGCGTGGTCGGGGGAGGTCGCGCGCAGCCGGAGTCTGGTCGAGCCTGCGCTGGAGAGCGACATCATCTGCTGGAAGCGACCGTCCGCTTGCAGGACGATGGGGTGACCATTGGCGATCAGGCGCGCGGTGGGTGCAGTGCGTCCGGACACACTGAACTGTCCGCTCGCTGTTACCAGACCCAAACCCGGAGATGTGACCTCCAGTGGTGTCACCCCGATCTGCACCAGCACGTCCCCTTCGGTGGAGGTGGCAGCGCGCATGACCTGGTAGTGGATGCGTTTCTCGAAGGCGGCCACCTTGGGGTTGAGGCCGGTCAGCTCCTTTTCCACGTCCACGGGGAACTTGGCGTGTCCCTGGGCATCGAGAGCGACCGGGCGCCCCTCGACCTGAATGGAGACCCCCGAACGAACGTCCACCTGCACGTAGACCACGGGTCGATCCTCGTACAGGCCTGACAGATCACCTCGCACCCGGAAATCGACCGGAACCGCGATCTCCAGACGGTCAACGGCGCGACCGGGGCGTTTGACCTCCAGCGTGCGGGTGTTGTCACCTACCGACAGGGGGCGTGCCAAACCCAGCTTGCCGTGGCCGCCCTTGAAGGTAGCGGTTCGCCCATCCGAGGACAGGGAGGAGCCATCCGGGCAGGTGCGACACAGGACGTCCAGCACCTCCTCTCCGTTGGCCTCCGTGCGCACGGCGACCTCCAAACGCGTGGCTTCCCGCCACCGGTACCAGGCGATGGCCCCGATGACCATCAGAGCCACCGAGGCCAAGACCAACAGCAGAACCAGGCGTTTGCCAGCAGAGCGCTTGGGGACTCCAGCCAGGGAGAGCTCGGCCTCGGAAAGACCGCCGGTCGCCTCCATGGGCGATGCGTCGAGAGAGCCTTCCTGTGGCACGACTGGCAACTTGGCTTGACCCGGATTCAGCGGTGCGATCCCGGGGATGGCGACCCCCAACAGCGTTCGTTTGGGGGCTGCCCCTTGTGGGACGAAGGGTTGTTCGGGCTGGGGTGGTGCGGGTGAGATGGCCCCGCCCATTAGGGTTCTGGTCGCGGCCGCTGGCGCGAAGGCGGGTTGGGCGCCACCGGCGGCGCCTCCTGCCGGTGTTGGGGGGATTGGCATCGCCATGCCCAGGAGCGTCCGCTGCGCCGCACCGGCAACAGGAGCATCCGGCGCGAGTCGCACCGTCATTCCTGGCGACGCTCCCTGGGGTAGCGGCTGGGGTGTCGCGAAAGGGGTCCCCGGTGCACCGGGTTGTCCCATCGTGGCGGGGATGCCCATCAGGGTCTGCTGGTTGGGTCCCCGGGGTGTGCCCTGCGGTGCCGCTGGCGCTGCGCCAGAGCTCGCGAGCATCGGATCGCCGGGCGCAATGCCGAGCATGGTCCCCTTGGGCAGGCGCGGGTGAGCTGGATTCGCGGGGGCCGGTTCCTGCACGATGGCCGTGCCGCAGCGAAAGCAGCTGGCGGACGTGCGGGGATTGGGCGTTCCGCAGGCGGGACAGGGGACCATCTGGGCGGACTATACAACAAGCCCAGGGGGGGCCGGGGCGTCCCGGCATGCAATCTGTTTGGCCCATTCGGTCCAAATTGGGTATCCGCCGGAGAAGCCCCATGCATCCGGTGACGTCATTGGCTGACACGTCCCCCTGGCCGAGAAGCGACGCCGTTTCGCGCCCGCTTGGTTGGGTGGGGAGCTCACCATGGGGGCCGGGATGAAGCGGGTTACTTTCGCCGAGGTGGTTGGGGCGGCGCAGCGACGTCTGGCGGCATTGCCCGGAGAGCTGGCCGGCTACTTGGCACTCGGCGTGGCGGATCAGACGGGCGGCCTTCCGTTGCGGCTCGACCTTGGTGAGCTGTGGCTGGACGGGGACGGAAGGGTCTTGGTGGCTCCCGCCTGCAACCCCTGCACCGAGGGCCAGGCCGAAGCGAATCTGCGGCGTCTGCTGCGATGTTTGCTGAGCAGCGGCTGCTCGGTGACGCCAGCTCTGCTGCGCGCTGGCACACGTTCCGAGTCGATCGGGATGCGGGGATTCGTCCGAGAACTCGAGACAGCGCTGATCCCGGTCAATCGGTCCGCGGCCCGACGGGCGCTCGCGAGGCTTTCGCGCGAGGTTGCCCATGCCGCGACCTTGGGTGAGCTCGTTCCCGGCGAGGTGAGGGTATTGGAACCGACTCCGCGTCCCGCAGCTCCGTTGGCCGATCCCTGCGAATACGACGTGAACCTGTCGGAGCTGGAGCCGGACCGCGCTCTCGAACCGTCCGTGGAGATCTCGGTGGCGACAGCCCTGCCACCCGAGACACGACCCCAGCCCCCGGCTCGTTCCAGCTCGTCGGTGATCATCCCCGATCTGGAGGTTCCGAGAGCGGGGGAGCTGCCCGCGATTTGCCAGCCAGAACCCCCTTTGGAATCTTGGACCGAGCTACCGAGTGGCGACTTGGTCGAGGTGACCGCTTCCTTACCGCTTCCCCTTTTCGTCTCCAATGCGACACGTGGCGGACTGACCGCACCTCTGCCCGCCGTCACGTCCCTGATCCATCACACTCCACGGATCGCGCCGGTTGCTCCGGTGCCGATCAACGGTCCTGTCGCGGACCCTCTTCGGGTAGTTCAGAGCGTTGGTTCCGTGCAAGCGGACCCGGGGGCGGTCGTGACGAGTGACGATCCCGGGGACGCCCTTTCGATCGGCGTGGAGCCAGCTGCCCAGGAATGGGACCAGACACTGGTCGACGCCCCGGTAGCGGAGCCCGAGGTGGCGGTAGCGGAGCCCGAGGTGGCGGTGGCGGAACCCGAGGTGGCGGTGGCGGAGCCCGAGGTGGCTGTGGCGGAGCCCGAGGTGGCTGTGGCGGAGCCCGAGGTGGCGGTAGCGGAGCCCGAGGTGGCGGTAGCGGAGCCCGAGGTGGCTGTGGCGGAGCCCGAGGTGGCTGTGGCGGAGCCCGAGGTGGCTGAGCCCGAGGCGGCGGTAGCGGAGCTTGATGCCGAGGTGGCGGTAGCGGAGCTTGACACGTTGGCGACCGAGGCCGACGAACTGTTGCTGGAAGGGGACGAGCTTTCGCTCGAGCTCGACGGTGTACAGGGGGAAGCGGCCATCTCCCCCGACACGCCTGAGGAGCGCGTGCTGGTTCGACCCTACTCAGCGCCACCCTGTTTCACTCCCCAACCCCCAGGCAACATCGCCCAGTTGGTGGGTGAGTTCTCGGTGGTTCCCGCCGACGAGGTGGAGCTCTGTCGGGGGTTACGTCGCTTCGTGGGACTCGATCTGACTCCCTTGCCGGCTGCAGCCGCTCCCGTGGAACCACCGGCGGAGCGAGAACCCTGTCTTTCGACGATGAAGCCCCCCGAGGCCGATGCGTCTTACGAGCATACGCTGCCAGGAATCGGGGTGAAGGTCGCGTAGCGACCCGTGTCGAACCCGAGGACTGGCCGTGCGGCCCAGTCTCGCACTTGACGAGACAGCCGCCCCCCGATAATCCTATCGGACATGCACGATCAGGATCTAGCCATCGTCAAGGGGTTGGTGAGTGTGGCCTGGGCGGACGGCAAGATTGCCGCGGAGGAGATGGAGATCATCGACGCCCTGCTCGCGGCCTACGCGGCCACGCCCAGCGAGGCCCACGAGATCCGATCTTACGCGCAGACGCCCCGCACCATCGAGGAAATCCCGCTCACCGATCTGAGCGCGGAGGATCGGCGGGTGTTGCTCCATCACGCCGTGTTGCTCACGTACAGCGACGGGGACCAATCCGACTCGGAGCGGGAGGTTCTGCAAAAGCTGGTGGAGCAGTTGCGTCTCCCCGAGGGGGACGCCAAGGCCATCTGTGCAGCAGCCGAGCAACACGCCAAGGAGTCGTTGCACCTACTCGGCTCCGCATAGGGCGGCCTTCACTCGGCTCGATTGACCGTCCCTAGACGATCGATCTCCTTGAGCAGTGCCATCGGGCTGAAGGGTTTGGTGTAATAGGAAGTGGCACCGGCCTCGGTGGCGCGAGCTCGCGAGTCGTCATCATCGAGAGCGGAGATGATGACGATGGGGACCCTCGCCGTGGCGGCGTCGGCACGGAGCTTGCGGCACACCGCGAACCCGTCGTACTGGCCAGGCAACATCAGATCGAGCAGCACCAAGTCCGGTGGCGTCGCCGCTGCCACATCGATAGCCTTGCTCCCGGTCGCCACGGCGGTGACCGAATAGCCGCGGGCGCCAACCAGCGCTTCGATCATCTTCCGAATGGAATCCTGGTCCTCGACGACGAGTATATGCACCAGGGCATGATAACTCGCTTGAGCAGTGGCGCGGGCCGACAAAGAGTGCTTAACCGTGATGCAGAAGAACGCGCGTCTCGAACGCCCGATCCGGAGCTTCGCCGATCTCGATGTAGGCCCCCAAGGCGTCCGCAGCAGCGCCCGCGACAACCCAGCTCAGGCCTCCGGGACGGCCGAGAGCCGAAGGATCGGCGGCGCCCCGGAGCAGGGCTATCTGGGACGACTCCGGTATGCCCGGTCCTCCGTCCCGTATGGTCACTTGGGCGGATCGACCGCGGGCGTGGAGGGACACCAGGATCCTTTGCCCCTTGGGCGTCGCCTGAATGGCCTGGTCCAACAGGGCCCGAAGCAGGAGCCGGAGCACCGGCAGCTGCGTGGTGACGGTGACCTCTTCACAGACCGATAGGTCCAGCCCGACACCGTGGCGTGAGCCGCGGGTTCGCGCCTGGTCCAGCACCAACCGGACCACGTCGTGTACACCGACCGGTTCCACGGCTTCGAGCGTGGTGACCTGAGTTATCCTCTCGAGCTCCGAGGCAAGGTCCGATAGAGTGGTGGTCCTCGCCATGAGGTTGGAGACCTCTTGGTGCCCGTCACCGAGGGAGCGGGCCAGACGTGCCGCGTCTTGCCGCAATCCGTCGGTGACCGAGCGAAGGCTCCGCAGTAGGGGAGCGGCTATTGCGACGAGGACCTGCAGACGTTCCGTCGCTCGAGCCGGTGACGGAGGTGTCGTAGAAGGAACCTCGGAGGTGATGGCGAAGGCCTCGGCCAGCTCACGCGCGTAGACAGCGCCCAGTTGCTGGGCCTGCTCCAGCTCGTTGCGCAACTGCTGGATTTCACGTTTCTCGTTGGCGGAATCCGCGGGGAGGGAAAGCAGAACGCGGCCCTGAAGGAGCTCGACCTTGCCTCCCATCCGCACTGCCATGCGGTTCAGCCATCGGTGTTCCAGAGCGCGAGGTGCCGCCCCTTCCGGACCGAGCGGAACGCTCACCAGTACCCAGTCGTCCTCTCGACGGACCGTCACCCCGGGTACCCCCGACGATCCGGTTGAGCCCGGTGTTCCGATCAAGACGTTCAACATGCGCCGCAGCTCGGTCTCGGTTCCCGATACCTCGGTTCCGGCGCCTGGCTCGATCCCGATGGGAACGTTGGGGGACATGTCGACCAGCAATGCCGCCAGATCGATGCGACCCCGACGGTCCTTGCCGGCGGCCCGCTCTCCCTTGGTTGGCTGCGTCTCGAGCTCGCTGAGCATCTCGATGGTGCCGTCCAGCGCATCGAGCATGGTCTCAACGGCGGGAGCCTGGTCGGATTGTCGAGTGGGGGGAGTGGTCAGCTGGCTGACTTCGTCACGCAGAGCGCGGGCGGTGCCCCGAGCTTCCTGCATCAGAAGCCACCCTATCTCCTGACGAGTCAGCCTATCGTCCGACACATGAACATCATGCCATGACCCGTTTCTCGAAGCCACGCTCCCCGCCTGCCGACCGGAGGTTCGGGACGGGTCCGGCATCGGAGGGCGAAGCGTGGCGTTGGGAGCCGCACCGGGTGGACCGCCCAAACCGGTGAGACTATGCCTTGGATGGCACGAACCGAGGGCAACACCATGACCGTGGCACGTGGAAAAAGGCTGACCGAGGACATGGCCGACGCCATGCACCGGCTCAACACCAGCGTTCGGACCGACTCGGCATTGTGGCGGGAGGACATTCGCGGTTCGATGGCGCACACCCGCGGCCTGGAGCGGGCCGGTGTTCTGACTCCCGAAGAGGCACGAACCATCATCCAGGGTCTGGACGGTGTCTCCTCGGAGATTGGCGAAGGGCAGTTCGTCTGGGACGAAGCCAAGGAAGACGTCCACATGAATGTGGAGGCCCGCCTGGCCGAACTGGTGGGTCCGGTGGGTGGCAAGCTGCACACGGGTCGCTCCCGGAACGATCAGGTCGCCACCGACCTGCGTCTGTGGGCCAGGGCACGAACCGACGAGACCGTTGGGGCCGTGGACGCCCTGGCGGAAGTGCTGCTGGAGCGGGCCGAGCAATCCCTGGATCTGCTCATGCCCGCCTACACCCACCTTCAGCGAGCGCAACCGAGCCGTTTGAGCCATCACCTGATGGCGTGGCAGGAGATGTTGTATCGAGATCGGGGACGCCTCTTGGATGCGCGTCGTCGTCTCAACGAGTCACCGCTCGGAGCCGGCGCGGTTGCAGGGACCACCTACCCGCTAGATCGCCAGGGAGTCGCCGAGGAGCTTGGGTTCGAGGCCCCCATGCGCAACTCCATCGACGCCACCGCGAGCCGGGATTTCCTGATGGAGCTTGGTGCGGCGTTGGCCATCCTGGCCGTCCATCTCTCCCGCGTGGGTGAGGAGATCGTGCTGTGGTCCAGCCAGGAGTTTGGCTTCATCAGCCTGAGTGACGCCTTCGCTACGAGTTCCTCGATGATGCCCCAGAAGAAGAATCCGGATGTGGCCGAACTGGTTCGGGGGAAATGTGCAGTCGTCATCGGTTGTGTCACGACCCTGCTGGTGCTCGAGAAGAGTCTTTGCCTCGGCTATGGCCGCGATCTCCAGGAGGACAAGCGCCCCATCTTCGAGGCCTTCGAGGCGGTGCTGCTGAGCCTTCGTGCCTTGGCGGGTGCCCTGGCAACCGCCACCTTCGGTGCGGAGCGAATGAGCGCCGCCCTGGAAAAGGGGCATCTGTGTGCGACGGATCTGGCAGATTACCTGGTCCGGCAACGGGTTCCCTTCCGGGAGGCCCACCACCTGGTGGGTGCCCTGGTGCGTGAAGCAGAAGGTCTTGGGTGCAGTCTGTCCGAGGTGCCCCAAGACCGGCGTGCCGCGTTGCATCCGGCCCTGGCCGACGCAGCGGTGGCATCGGCCCTCGACCCGAGGGCCGCGGTGGAGCGGCGTCGACTGCTGGGCGGGCCGGCGCGAGATTGCGTGGAGCAGGCGATCGCCGAGGCGCGAGCCCGCTGGCGCAGCGCGAGCCGAGATGGGGCCGCGTTCCCGTCCGATTCAGCGACGAGCCCCGGCATCGGGGAGGGATGACAGCGAGGTCAGCCCTCGTCTACCATGGTCAGCCGTTGGCTTTGCCACTTCGGCGGCGGCGCGATCCAGCCGTATTGAATGTGAGCCGGGTACCGCCTATTCGAGAGAGACGTCAATGCAGCTCGATTTCACGTCCCGAGAGCTGACCATCAAGCTGGTCTATTACGGTCCTGCTCTGAGCGGGAAGACCACCAACCTCCAGGCGCTGCACCGAGCCACGTCACCGGATGCGACGGGACGCCTGATGACGCTGGAGACACGAGACGATCGAACGCTCTTTTTCGATCTGTTGCCGCTCTCCTTCCATGGCAGAAATGGGCTCAGCGTTCGTCTCAAGGTATTCACGGTGCCAGGCCAGGTGATCCACTCCTCGACGCGGAGATTGGTGCTGCAGGGTGCCGATGGGGTGGCGTTCGTTGCCGACTCCCGGGAGTCAGAGACCGATCACAACGCGGAGGCATTCCGCGATCTGCGCGAAAACCTCAAGCAGAACGGGCTGAGCATCAAGCAGCTGCCCCTGGTCATACAGTTCAACAAGCGCGATCTGCCTGGCGTACGGACGGAGGCGGAGATCCTGGAACAAGCCAACCAGGGGACGGAGCCCGTGTACCTTGCGGTGGCAACCCAGGGGGAGGGAGTCGTTGCCACCTTCGTGGGGCTGCTGCACTTGACGTGGAACGTCCTGGATTCGCGGCACGAGTTGGCCCAAAAGCTCGGTTTCAACTCCAACGCGTTCTTCGACGAGGTCCTGGCCAAGCTGGGCCAGCAGGGCACGTTGGCCCAGACCTTGGCCCAGCGGGTTGGCGGCGGTTCCACCGCCAGGCAACGGGTGAATTCGTGACCAACGCTTCGCCCATTCGTGACCTGCATGACCTGACCATCGGCTCGGGCTTCAGCATCGAGGATCTGGTCAGTCGTACTGCGCTGGGCGAGGTCATGAACCGGGTGGGGGAGCTCTTCGACATCCCCTTGCGTCTGCTGGGCTCCAACGGGACGATGCTGGCTGACTATCGTTCGACGCCACCCCTGTATGAGCAGCTCTCCACGGAGGCCGGAGGCCGACGTGTGCTTCGGGAGGTTGTCGAGGCGGTCAAGACCGCCCCCGTCGAGGGCGAAATGGTGACTCTCGACGTTTGTCCCACCGGGATGTCATACGTGGTCTCCCCCATCATCTACGACGGGCGAGTCATGGGACGTGTCGTTGCGGGTCCGTTCATGTCCCCGTCGCTGGTAAGCCCTCCCCAAAGCCTGTTGGAGGTGGACCGTGCCCTCGACGCCAAGCGCCTGGGCGAGCTGTGGGAGCAGAATCCACGCGTCGAGGTGACCACCGTAGAGCGCATGGTGCGTCACCTGCGAGCCGTTCTCGATCTGGTGTTGTTCAGCGGGCATCGAGCCCTGTTGGCCAGCAGCATGCATTTGGCCAGCATCCAGGAGAGCTACCGGGAACTCCGAGAGAAGACCACGCGGCTGGAAGAAGCCTACGAGCGACTGCGAGAGTTGGATCGGCTCAAGAGCAACTTCTTGGCTACGGTCTCGCACGAGCTGCGCACACCTCTGACATCCATTATCGGTTACAGCGAGATGCTGACGGCGGGCATCGCCGGCGATCTGACCACTGAGCAGCGGGAGTTCGTCCAGACCATTCAGGAGAAGGGTGTCCAGCTCCTGGAGCTGATCAAAGGCCTATTGGACTTGACCAAGCTGGAAAGCGGGACGCTGATCATTCGTCGTACCGAGGTGGCGGTTGGGCCCATCCTACAGGACGTGGCCCAGACCTTGACGCCGGTGGCTCGGGCCAAGGGGGTGGAGCTTCGCGTCGAGGCCGACCCGGCCATCTCCCCGGTGTGGGGTGAATCGGCGCGCCTGCGTCAGGTGTTCTTGAACCTGGCGGACAACGCCATCAAATTCACTCCCGCGGGTGGGATGGTGAAGCTCTCGGTTGCCCTGGTACAGCGCGAGGTGGCGTTGGAGGACGAGGGCCCGGCCGTCGTTCTGTGCCGCACCAAACGGCCCATGGTCGAGGTTCGGGTGGCCGACACCGGCATTGGTATAGCCCAGCACGAGCGGGAGAGAGTGTTCGACCCGTTCTACCAGGTGGATTCGAGCTCCACCCGAGAACAGGGAGGGACGGGACTGGGCCTGTCCATCGTCAAGCGATTGGTGGATGCTCACAACGGCAGCATCGAGATCGAGAGCGGTGTGCCCCGGGGAACGGTGTTCGTCGTGACCCTGCCCTGTCGTCGAATGAGTGGGGGGGGGTAGGGCCGTATCCGTGAAGTCATCGCCCCGCCGAGGACCATGAATTCCCGTTCTTTGGGTCGCCGCCGACGCTCCCCGGGGCTATCGGAGTTCGACTGGATATCTCGGATCGCCGGTGAGCTGGGCCGGGTGGCGAATTCCTCCATGGTCCGAGAGGGCATCGGCGACGACGCTGCGGTGCTGGAGCTGAGCCGCCAGCCCCTGGTATGGACCGTTGACGCCTGTGTGGAAGGCGTGCATTTCGACTGGCGATATCTCTCCGCCTCCGATGTCGGCTGGCGCAGCTTTCAGGCGGCGGCAAGTGACGTGGCAGCGATGGGCTGCACCCCGATTGCCGCCCTGTCAAGCCTAGCTTTTCCGGCGGGTACTACCGAGCCGCGGCTTCTGGGGATCGTCGAGGGGCAGGCCGAGGCGGCACGACGTCTGGCCTGTCCGGTCATTGGTGGGAACCTGAGTCGGGCGGATCGAATCAGCGTGACCACGACCGTGGTCGGTCAGGGCACACGACCGCTCTTGCGGCGAGGGGCCCGATCCGGTGACGAACTGTGGCTGGTGGGCCCCGTGGGTCTGGCGGCAACCGGTCTGTTCTGGCTTCGGTACAAGAGAAGAGGCCGGTGCCCCGGCGTTCTTCGTCGGTGTCTGGATGCCTGGCGTCGTCCCGGTGCCCTGGTCGAAGCGGGACAGACCCTGGTGGGGCGAGCCCACTGCGCGATCGATGTCTCGGACGGTCTGGCGGGTGACTTGAGGCATCTGGCCGAAGCGAGCCGTGTCGCGATGGTCGTGGAGGAAAGGGCCCTGCGCGAAGCTTTAGGCTCGGAGTTGGCAGAAGCCACCGAATACCTGGGGCTGTCATGGCTCGAGATGGCCCTCGGTGGAGGCGAGGACTACGCGCTCCTGGCGACGGGGCCCAAACAGAGGCGCCCTCCCATGGCTCGACGTATCGGACACGTCACCCGTGGACGAGGAGCGCACCTGGAACGCAAGGACGGCTCGTGTTCCGCCTTGGACATGGCCTTCGACCATTTCCGAGCGTGACACCACAGACGTCAATCGGGCCAGCCGCTGGCTTCGCACCCAATCCAGGATTTTTCCACCGATCATCCTGGCGAAAACCGGGATGACAGCGGGCTCTCAGCGGCAGGCGGCTGGCATGCCGGCGCCTCGCAGCGCGGCCTGCAGAATGCCAATGATGCTGGCCTTATCCTTGCCCTGAGCAGCCAGCGAGCCGCAGGTCGCGGCGGCCTGCTTCATGTAAGTTGCCGTCGGTTCGGGAGCTGCTGCTGCGTTCTGCATCAGGGCATCGCAGCATGCCTGCAGGCTCCCTGCTGAGCGCCCGCCACCGGTACCCTTCTTGACCTCGGGACCTGCATCCACGACCGGATCGGGCAACGGCTCCATTTCCAGAGTTGGTACCGACTCCGCGGACGGGGCCGCAGAAGCCGGGGGTGGAGGAGGGGCCTCCTCCTTGTTGCAGCCCACCGTGACCACGGCGAGAAGCGGCAGGACGAGGCTGATGGCGCAAAGACTCATTCGATGCATGGTGAAACCTTCGTAGGTACCGCGGTCCAGGACCGCAACGCGTTCCTACTTTTACTCGACACAGAAGAGAAATGCACCATCCGCCGGGCAGGAACCGTCAGCTTAGGACGATCAACCGGGATACGATAGGGGACGGGCGCTCCACACCCACGGAGCCCAATCCCTAGGCCGGCGAGCCGGCGCCCTGGGCCGGATTTGCTGCGACGCCTAGCTGCACCCCATCGAAGCCCCGCAATTGAGACACTTGTAGCAGGCGCCGTTGCGGACGGTAATGTGTCCACAGGTGTCGCAGACCGGTGCGTCGCCCATCATCTCGTCCAGCTGGGCATCCAGAGCACCAATCCGGGGCGCGTCGGTCGCTTCGGCGACGGCGGGCGGTGGTGAGGTCGTGGAGCTGGGGTCCGCCTGAGGGTTCGGCGTCTCGGTGCCCGGACCCTCCAGGTGCCTCCCCGTCGGATCCTCGATGGATGCTGGCAACTCAACGGGTTTGACCTGGGCGAAATCGTACCGCTGCAGATACTCCACCCCCAACAGCCGGAAGATGTAGTCGACGATCGAGGTCGAGAACTTGATGTTCGGATGGCCCGACACCACGCCGTGGGGCTCGAAACGAGTGAAGGTGAACTGTTCGACGAAGGTATCGAGGGGTACGCCGTACTGCAGGCCCACCGAGACCGCCATGGCGAAGCAGTTCATCAACGATCGGAAGGCCGCTCCTTCCTTGTGCATGTCGATGAAGATCTCCCCCAGCGTGCCATCCTCGTATTCGCCGGTACGCAAGAAGACTTTGTGCCCTCCCACATAAGCTTCTTGGGTGAAGCCCCGACGTTTCTTGGGCAGCCTCACCCGAATCCCCTGGGGGCGGGTCAGTGGCACGTCCTGGGGCGCAGGGGAGGGGCTCGCTGCGGCGGAGGCGCTGGTGGAGGTGGCATCCTTGGATTCTGCCGCGGTGCTCGTGTCGGCGGCGGCCGACAGGGGTTGGGAGGCCTTGCACCCATCGCGGTAAAGGGCGATGGCCTTCAGTCCCAGCTTCCAACCCTCCTCGTAGATCTCCCGAACGTTGGCGACGGTCGCCTCGTTAGGTAGGTTGACGGTTTTGCTAATCGCGCCGGACAGGAAGGGCTGCGCGGCCGCCATCATCCGCACGTGGGCCATGGGTGCCAGATACCGCTGACCCTTCTTGCCACATCGATTGGCACAATCGAAGACGTCGATGTGCTCCGGCCGCAGGTGAGGCGCGCCTTCGATGGTCATTCGGCCGACCACGACCTCGTTGGCCTCTTCGATCTGAGCTGGCGTGAAACCGAGATGGGGGAGCAGCCGGAATCCCGGTTTGGCCATGCTGTTTGCATCCACGCCCAGCCGTTCGTACAGCTCCTTGCCCAATACCCAGGGGGCGAAGGCCAAATTCAGATCGAAGACGGTGGGGATGGCGGCCTCCACTTTGGCTAGATCCTCGTCGCCGAACCCCTTGGCCTTCAACGCGGCGCGGCTCACGTGGGGCGCGCCGATCAGGGTGTTGGTGCCCGAGACGTAGGCTACGATCTCGCGAACCTCCACCTCCGAATACCCCAGGCGACGGAGTGCCTCGTGCACGGACCCATTGACGATCTTGAAGTACCCGCCTCCGGCCAGTTTCTTGAACTTGACCAACGCGAAATCGGGTTCGATTCCCGTGGTGTCGCAGTCCATCAGAAGACCGATGGTGCCCGTGGGCGCCAGCACCGTTGACTGTGCATTGCGGAATCCATGCTGGGTCCCCAGTCGCACCACCTCGGCCCAGTCGTCGCAACCCGCTTTCCACAGCGCCTCCGGACACGTATCCCGGTTGATGGCGCGCGAAGCCTCCAGGTGCATGCGCATGACCCTCAACATGGGCTCGCGGTTCTTGGCGTAACCTGCGAACGTCCCCTTGGAGGCCGCGATCTTGGCGCTGGTGAGGTAGGCGTGGCCGCACAGAATGGATGTGAGGGCAGCGGCTACGGCCCGACCCTTCTCCGAGTCGTAGGGAATACCCAGCACCATCAGCAGGGTGCCCAGATTCGCGTAGCCGAGCCCCAAAGGACGGTAGTCGTGGGAATTCTGGGCAATCTGCTGGGTCGGGTAGCTGGAGAAATCAACCAGGATCTCCTGCGCCAAGAAGAAGATCTCGATGGCGTGTCGATACTCTTCGATGTCGAAGGACCCGTCCTCACGCAAGAAGCCAGTCAGGTTCAGGGATGAGAGATTGCAGGCCGAGTTGTCCAGGAACATGTACTCGGAGCAGGGATTCGACGCGTTGATCCGCCCCGAATTGGGGCAAGTGTGCCAGCGATTGATGGTGCTGTCGTACTGGACCCCGGGATCGGCGCAGGCCCAGGCGCTCTCTGCGACCAGGGTCCACAACTCGGCGGCGTCCAGGGTTTCCACGACCTCGCCGGTGGTGCGCGCACGGGTTTGCCATTTGCCCCCGGCCAGAGCGGTGCGCATGAACTCGTCGGTGACGCGGAGCGAGTTGTTGGAGTTCTGACCGCTGACGGTGCGATAGGCCTCCCCGTTGAAATCGCTACCGAATCCAGCGGCGATCAAGGCCCGGGCCTTCTGCTCCTCCCGAACTTTCCACTGGATGAAATCCTTGATCTCGGGATGATCCATGTCCAAACAGACCATCTTGGCGGCCCGACGGGTGGTTCCGCCGCTCTTGGTCGCTCCCGCCGCCCGATCGAAGACCTCCAGAAAACTCATCAATCCGCTGGAGGTGCCGCCACCGGAGAGTTTCTCCTGTTTGCCTCGAATCTTGCTGAAGTTGCTGCCGGTGCCACTGCCATACTTGAAGAGCCGCGCTTCGTTGCGAACCAGATCGTAGATGGCCATCAGGTCGTCCTCGACGGCCTGGATGAAACACGCCGAGCACTGCGGTTGCTCGTAGGCGTCCCGGGTCTCGACAACCGTGTCCAGCGTCTCCGAATAGGCCCAGTTCCCACCCGAACCGCGGATCGCGTATTCCTGGGAGAGGCCACAGTTGAACCAGACCGGCGAATTGAAGGCGCCCCGTTGATGCAAAAGGAGCCAGGCCAGCTCGGCCTCGAAGGACTCGGCGTCCTCGGCGGTGGCAAAATAGCCGCCGGCCTTCTCCCCAGCGACCCGGATGGTGTGGGCGATGCGGTGGACGACCTGCCGAACGCTCGTTTCCCCCGTGCTCTTGTCGCCGAACAGGCCTGCCTTGCGAAAGTACTTGGACACCACGATGTCGGTGGCGAGCTGACTCCACTCGGTCGGTATCTCCGCACCTTCGGTCTTGAAGACGACGGATCCATCCGGGTTGTTGATGACGCTCTGACGGCGTTCCCAAACCACGGAGGCGAAGGGATCGACCCCCGGTCGAGTGTGTCGACGCGGGATGGTCAGGCCATGGCTGGCGGTGGCGCCGAGCCGGTCGATATCGGGGGTTTCGCTAGGGGCTTCCGATGAAGGTTCTTGGTGACGCGAGAAAGCGACCTGCCCAGTTTGCTCCATAGCCTTCCTCCTCCGATGCGCGATATCCCCGGGGCCAGTGGTTCAGTCGCCGAAGTGGTGTGGTTCTCGCCGCACCAAGCGCCCGACCGTTTCGGCGGCGCTCAGCGAAGCTTCACGAATCACCCGAACTTCCTGGCAGTATCTGAACATCGATGTGGCCTGCGACCCCAATCCACGAACTCCGTGGTCCAGTCCAGCAGTACTGGACTGGCGCTCAGGGACTTTCATTCAGTGCAGAACCCACCGCTTACCCCAAGCGGTTGTGGTGCATCAAGTTTAAACCACAATCTGTCGGGACGGCCGGCGACAAACCATTGAAGGTACTGAACTTTCGAACCACTGAACACAGATTCCACACGACCGTTCCACAGCCCATCCACGGGTAATCCACAGTAGGGAAATCAGCGCATTCCTGCCGTTCGGTGGTTTTCGGTCGGCCGCTCTGGGGAGTTGGTTCCCCACAGGCCACGGACCCATGGAACGGCTCGGGCCGGACGCGATGGTCCAGCCCGAGTGTTGGGTGTCCGATTGTCGTGTCAGCTCGCGCTGGGATTGACGACCTGACCCGAGAACAACACGAGCCCCGTCAGGTCGGTGATGAAGAACAAGAACGGTCTATCTAGCACGAAGGTCGTAGGGTCGATGACCCCCCCAGCAAGGATCACGGCCGTCGCCGCGGCTGCTTCGGTGCCCGCCTCGTCCGTTCCAATGTAGGCCTTCTGAACGACGTCGCTGACGAACAGCGGTTGCTCCGCGGAGAGCCCGGTGAAATCGGCGTCACCGCTGAAGATGGGCTCCATTCCCAGATTGACCAGAGCCTGGGTGAGCTTGAGCTGGCCGGTCTCGATCACGAACTTGGGCATCCCCAGGTTCAGGCTGGTCGGAGTCAGGTCGCGCATGGCGTCGGCGAGCCAATCAGCGCTGACTTCGTCGCGCACCGCTTCGAACTGCCCCGGCGCCGGCAACACCACCGTCAACTGCAGGCTCTCTTGATAGTACGGGATCTGGGCCAGCGCGAAGGATTCGGTCATCTTGCAGGGCCAAGACGGCGTCATCGGGCTGTACATCATCTCCACCCTGACCACGCCGTCGGAGAGGGTCGTAAAGTCGGCGCTAAACGTCTTCTCGGAATCGAAGACCGTCGCCCAGCTGGCGTACAGGTACAGGGCGTTGACCAGGACCAGGCGCGTGCTGCGGTCCACATCGCCGGGCTGTAGCAGATCGACAATCCGATTCTGGGTGCGTTCTTCCACCCAGCTATTGATGGCCAGGCGAGCCGGCTCGGTCTGGTTCACGAAATCGACCCGAACCATCCCGCTGTCGTACTCGCGGCTCAACAGATCCAGAAAGTCGGGCTGGACGGTGAGCGTCCGGTCCGCCCACAGGGAATTGGTGGGAGTGACTTGGATCCGCTTGGGGTCGCCGGTCACGCTATCCACACCCTCCATGTTCCGCGATGCCAGTTCTCGCATCATGCGATTTTGAGCCACGTGGAAGACCCCTTCGGGGAGTTCGTCATGCAGGGCGTTTTTCATGGCGGTCGCGGTGTCACCCCGGGCTCCAGCGTAGGTCATGCCCAGCGCGAACAGGGCGCTGGCCGGGGAAAAAACGCCGTTCTGTTCCGGATCGAGCTGACCGGTGCTGCTGGCCTGCTGGGCCAGCTCCAGACCGAACTGGTTGGCGGCCGCGACGTAAGCTGCGAAGTCTTGCTCGGAGATTTCCGGGTCGGTCGAAGGGGGCTCGTCCGACCGGTCTTCACCAACCAGGGGATCGAGGGAGTCTCCGGCTGCGCCGCCCGCTCCGCCCGAGACCTCGACGCCCCCTTCGCCTGACGCCCCCGCAACTGGGGCGACTCCGCCCGCACTGTTGGCCCCTGCGGTCGGCTCGGCGCCGCCCTGGGCCGTGACCTGACCGGCGAGATTCTGGGCGCCCGCGGTGGGCTCGGCGCCGCCCTGGGCTGTGACCTGACCGGCGAGATTCTGGGCACCCGCGGTGGGCTCGGCGCCGCCCTGGGCTGTGACCTGACCGGCGAGATTCTGGGCGCCCGCCACCGCCTCGGCCCCGCCACCGCCCCCGGGATCGCTATCAGAGCGTGCCACGTCGGCGCTCAGGTTGCAGGAGAGTGAGCAAAGGCCCAAAAGGAACGAGTTGGTGAGGGTAATCAGGGTTCGCATCATGACCTCTTGATCCATGGGTGGCGGGTCGAGCCCCGTTGCTTCGAAGGAAGATCAGAAATCGGTACTCAGTGGGGCTCGCCCTGCAACAGCTGCCGCAGCCGCCTTTGATAGAGGCTCCCCGAGGCTTGTGCCAGACTGGGCTGAGCGCGTCGTTCGGCTTCGTCCCGGCGCCCCAATCGCAAGAGCGCGTCGACGGCGATGAGCTCCCGCTCTGCCCCGAGCTGTCCGGTTGGGAAATGCTGCCGGTGTCGATCGGCCAATTCTAGGGCATGCTGCGGATCCTGCCCCAGCGCCGCGCGCGCCGTCTCGAGCCAGAGAGCTTCGTCCTTGAGGGTTGGATCGGCGAACGCCGCCACCGCCACCGAACCCGAAGCGGGCGGCGCGACCGACGGGATGGAGCCACTGGCGGCTGCGAAAGGCTGTCCCGCGGGGGCCGGAACGGGTTGGCCCCGCGTCGAGTTCCCGGTTGGGTGTGCCACGGGGATGGCGGCCGTCATTGCCTTAACTGATGGTGTTGGTTGGTGCGGCGCAGCCGACGGCGGCACGACGGACGTCACGGGGGCTGGTTCGACGACTTGGGGAGCGAGCGCGACATATCCAGCGCCGCCCACCGCACCGAGCAAGACCGAGCCGAGGACGAGCTTGGTCCCGACCGTGGCCCCGGTCCACAGCCCCAGCACCTTGGCCGCCGCCGAACCCTCGGACATCAGGCCAACCGAGCTCGACACGAGGCCTCCTGCGGCCAGCTTCTTGGCGTATCCGAAGAGCCGTCCGCGAAGCTCCGAGGGTAGCGGCGGGGCGGCATCGGCGCCGCTCAAGAGCTGACGCAACTCCGAGGGAGTTTTCGGATCAGCGAGCCAGCGAAGGGGTTCTTTCATGAGGAGCCTCCCGAGCCCTGCTGGGGGTGACGATGCTGGGCGTCCTGGCGCACCAGGGCGCGCTGAAATAGCCGTCGCGCCGCGAACAGGCGCGAGTGAATGGTTCCCACGGGCACCCCCCAGAGCTCGGCCAGTCGAGTACAGGGGACGTCCTCCAGCTCGAACATGACCAACAGGGCACGCCGCTCCGGATCCAGACTGTCCAGCGCCGAGGCCAGGCGCCGTTGGGCGTCGCGGCGGGTCAGGAGTCGTTCCGGATGCTCCGCGTCGACCAGCGCGGCCCCGTGTTCTTCGGGATCGAAGGGGGTCTCCCGGCGTCGACGGTGCTTTCTGTACATCGTACTTGCGACGCGCAGGCAAATAGAAAATAGCCAGGTGCTGAGCCGGGAGCGACCGTCGAAATCCTTGAGGCGGCGGTGCACGACCAGGAGAACCTCCTGCATGGCATCGGGTCGGTCGGAGTCCGAGACGCCCATGCGAAAAAGGCTCTTCCACAGGAAGTCCGCGTACTCCTGGTAGACCCGAGCCACATCCAGGGCCGGGGAAGGCTCCGCGGTCGGTTTCCTTTCAGGTTGGACTGGGGTGGGTGCTGAAGCTTGCACCTGATCCTCTGTGTCCCTCGCCCCTGGTTGGCTTCAACCAAAATGCCAAAGCAGGCCCAGGGCCGCTCCGGGAAGGAACCAGGGCTGTCGGTAGGCCTGCGTCGGGACGTCGTCCACTCGCACCCGGAAACGCCAGCGGGTGAACGGCACCTCACCGAACACCCGCGCATGCAGCCAAAGAGGGGGCCAGAGTTGCAGGGCGGCTCCCAGCTGAGCCCGACCCGCCAGCCAGAGCCGATCCCCCGGTTCCAGGGGATCGGGTTGGCGAACCACCGTGTGCAGCGCTCCCGCCTGAAGGCTCAGCCCTCCCATCCATCGCAAGGGTTCGTCTCCGAGCCAACCCTGGGCGCCCAGATCGACCGCGGAAAGCCCATAGCCGAGTTCACCGGCGCCGTGCTCGACGCTCTGTTCGGGCAGATAGAGCATGCCGACGGCAAGGAAGAGATCGTCGGCGAGCACCGAGGCCTGTCCCACCAACTCCAGGCCCCAGGTGGTCTTGGGGAAGACGTTTGCCACCACCAGTGGAGACAGCGACAGACTGCCGTGAGAGAAGGCAGGGGTGCCGCGCTGGGAAGGCTTGCTAACGCAAGGGGGAGGGGATGGGGTTGAGCGCGGTTCGGGTTCCTCTCGAACCGCGCTCTCGGGGGCAATGCCTTGCCTCTTAACGTCGGCAGCCTCGGTTGGTGACGGGTTCGACGGCGCGGAGCGGCTCGCGTCAAGGGGTCCCAGTCGAGCACTGGGGTCGATGAGCAGCGCGACCGCCAGCGACACCGCGTCGTCCAGATTGTGACAGTCGCCGGCCTCATCACTGAGCACCCGTGAGCCGACGGTGTTGCCCTGGGCATCTCGCTCGAAGAGCTGCACCACGGTGCGTCCGTCCTTCACCGAGACGAAGCCCTCGATCCACTGGCGTGCCTCTCCCCGGAACGGATCCCGCCCCAGACGGGCCCGGACGTCGCGCTCCATCTCTTGCGCGGTGATGCAGTGGGTCGCTTCCGTGTCGCGCACCCAGGACAGACGAACCCCTTGGGCTGGCTCGGGCACGTCAGGGGTTGGCTGGGCCCCGCAAAGGGAGCTGGTCAGGACCATTGCCAGGCCAAGGGAGCTGCGACCAGTTCGCATATTAGGTGCGGATATATCAGAAACCGGGCTCGGGACGTTACCGGATCGAAAACCGGCGCTGCCGACCGGGCGGATGGGTGTGATAGCGTGGACGTCCTGGCCCGTTCGTCTTGCTCCCCGATGCGTCCCATCGCGCTGGCTGTGCTGCTGGGGCTAACGTTCGGTCCCCATCTGGCGGGAGACTGGATGTGGGATGACGTCTATCTAGTTCAGCACAACCCCCATTTCGGGAGTTGGTCGGGTCTGTTGCGGCTTGTCACCTGGGATCTGTGGAGGAGCGCCGGGATGACCTCCTCTGATCTGTACCACCCCATCCCCATGGCCTACCTGTTCGGGCTCTGCTCGATCTTCGGGAAGTCCGTGGTGGCGCTCCGGATCTTCAATCTGATTCTGCACGGCAGTGTCTGTCTGTTGTTCGGTCAATGGTTGGAGCGCTGTGGACCAAAGCGAGCGACCGCCACCTTCGCCATTCTATCGAGCTCCGCGTTTCGTCTATTCCTGGCTGTTCGCACGGCTGGGGGCGTGGGGGTGGTTCGCGCTCGGGGAGCGAACGACGGCGCTCGTCCTGCGCTGTGCCAATCACTTGGCGGTCGTCGCGCTGATCGTGGGTTCGGTCACGTTCGCCCGGCATTGATCCTCGGGCTCGGTCTGCCAGGCCCTTTCAGGCACTCGGGCCGAGTTGCCGGGGGCCTGGCACTGCTTGTGGCGGCCCTGGCCTTCGCTCCGGGATTCGAGGAGTTGGCTCGACTCGTGGGGCGAGGCGGCGAACTCTTGTCCGCCACCAGCAACCTGTCGATTCCCCGGATCCTGGTCGGGTTCGGTCTGGAGCTGCCGACGTGGCTGACCGGCGCGCTGGTCCTTTTGTTGGTCGGTGCGGCGTGGCGACGCTGCGGAGCAGGCCAGATCGAACAGCTGGTGGCGGTGGGGTGTCTGGCTTCGCTCTACTGGCCACCGCGGGTATGGTTGCACAGCCTGACGCTGCTGGTTCCGGTCCTTGCTCTGGTCGTTCGGCGGTTGCTGATCCGAGAAGAAAACTCCGATCTGGCCCAGGGCTCCCGTCGGGCGCTTTCTTGGCTGCTTGGCGGGCTGTGCATCCTGTGCGTCGGGATGGCCGACGCCTGGGGCGAATTGGGGACGCTACTGCCCGGTTTGCCCTGGGGTTCGGCGCTGGGTGCCTTGATGCCGCTGATCAGCGTCGTCTGGTTGACCCGCGAGGCGAGCCGAGCTCGGTCCCGATCACCGGGCGGGTAGCCTCTTTCGTATCGCGAAGTCCTTCTCTGGATCTAGGATCTGTACGGCACCGAATCGGGTCAGATCCTTGGCGATGAGCTCGGCATCTCCCGCCACCACTACCGCGGCTCGATCCCTCCGATAGTGAAGGGCTCCAACGTGTTGCACGGACTCTGGCGTGGCTCGACCGACCGCATCGCGGAACTCGTCGTAGTGGGCGTCGGAAAGGCCCAGATTGCGCAGGGCAAGCCACTGACCCGACAGGCCCTCGACGGTCTCCCACTGCGCGGGCATTCCGTCCACGATGGCACGCTGAGCTGCCTGGAGCTCGAGTTCGGTGACCGGCTCCTTCGCTGCGCGATCCAGGTGTTCGAGCAGGGCGTCAACCGCATCGGCGGTCTTGGCCGTCTGTGTCCCCACCGAGAAGAAAAGGACACTGGGGCCGCGGGCGAGATCTCGGGTGTTCGCATGGGTCGAGTAGGCCAGGGAACGCCGCTCCCGAACGTCCAAGAACAGGCGACCCGCGACGCCCCCACCGATGATCTGCTGCAACAGGGCAGCTTCCGGATAGTCCGTGGTGCCCCGGACGGGTCCCAACACCCCGACCAATACCTCGCTCTGGGTGCTCCTGGGACGATCGACGACCTCGATGGTCAAACCGTCGAGCGACGACGGTTCACCGACTCCGACGGCGACGGGTGCATTCCCCCGCCAGGATCCGAAGTGGGGGAGAGCCAAACGTTCGAGCGTCTCGAGATCGATGTCCCCCACCGCGATCAGGCGCGCGTTCTTCGGGATGACATGGGTTCTGTGCCACTGGCGGCAGCTGGCGAGATCGAGCCGAGTCAACTCACTGGCCAGGACATCAATCGACGCATAGGGGTGAACGCCGAGCGGCTGCCGATACAGGGTCCGATTGAGGACGTAATGGGCCAACCACGTCCCATCGGTGCGTGCCAGGCTCTGGACCCGTTCCACTTCGCGGGCGCGAAGCGCCCGAAACTCGGTCGGATCGAAGCGGGGCGAGCGGACCAGGGTCGCCAGCAGGGACAAGGCATCGCCGCTGCGATCCGAGGTGGTGGCTAACGACCACCGCGACGAGTTGCGGGTCACTAGCACCTCGAGCGAGCTACCCAGATCATCGATGCGTTCGCGAAGGGCTCGGCTGCTCAGGGCACCGGCCCCGCCGGACTCCAGGAGTTGCGAGGTTACCCGGGCCACGCCGGGATGCTCGGCATCCGCCGCGTCACCAGTCTCCACCAGCAGGGTCACGTCAACGACCGGCAACGTCCGTCGGGTCAAGACCTCCAAGGTCAGACCGTTCTGCAGCACCTTGCTGGCTGCGGCCGGGAAATCCACGCGAACCACCGGGGCCGGGGCTGGGGGGCGTTCCCGCTGGGGAGCACTGGCAATCGGCGCAGCCAGCGGCGGTGGCGGTGGTGGCAAAGGGGCAGGTCGGGATCTGGGTGGGAGTTGTTCCCGACACGCCAGGGCGAACAGGACGACAATCCACGCGGCACGGGGCGAGCGGTTCATCAATGGTGCTCCTTGACCGGGGTGGTCGTCGGCTCTGGGTTGACGATCATGACCGTCCGGAGTGGACGGGTCAGATACTGGGCTGCCGCGTCCCTGATCTCGTCGGCTCCCAGGGCGAGCAGAGCCTCCAAGTCTCGGGCCAAAAGGCGGGCATCTCCATACAGGGTTTCATACTCGCCGAGTAGGATGGCCTGGGTTTGATTCGACTGCAGGCCGAAGATGAGACGTGATTTGAGTCGCTGTTTGGCCCGGGACAGCTCCGCCGGGGAGGGCCCCTGCTTGGCCAGGCGCAGCAACACCCCGTCAACCTGTTCCAGGACCTTGTCGGGCTGGGCGTTCTGGGTCAACTCCACGGTGAGGCGGAAGGTGTCCGGGCCCACCGTGTCATGGGTGTACGTCGACACCTCGCGGGCCAGGGCTCGATCCCGAACCAGGAGTTGGTTCAATACCGAGCTATCACCATCGGAGAGGATCAAGGCCAAAAGCTCTAGGGCGTAGTGGGCTCTGGTGCGAGAGGCAGGGATCCTCCACCCCAGGAGTAGGGCCGAGGTCTTGGCGTTCGGATCGGACCGAACCAATCGCCGCTCTGCGGTCGGTGCGGCGGGCAGGGGCGGCTCTACGAATGGTTCCAGATTCCCCGCCGGGATGGCCGAAAAGTACTCGCGCACCTTGGCCATTGCCAGATCCGTGTCGAATCCGCCCACCAAGCTCAATACGGCGTTGTTCGGGGCGTAGTGCCGCTGGAAGAACTCCCTGACCCATTCCAGCTTGGCGCCGTCCAGTGCCTGCATCGACCCGATGGTGGGGTGAGCGTAGGGGAAGTAGCCTTCGTACAGCTGAGCACCGAGTTCGATCAGAGCGGGGCGGTAGGGAGCGTTGTCGACCCGCATCCGATACTCCTCCTTGACCACGGACCGCTGGTTCTCGAAATTGGTCTTGTCGACCTGTAACCAGCGCATGCGGTCGGCTTCCAGCCACAGAGCCAGGGGCAGTTCGTTGGCGGGAAGGGTCTGGAAGTAGTTGGTACGGTCCTGGGAGGTGGTGCCGTTGACTCGCCCACCTCGGCTGGTGATCAACTGGAAATGATCTCCCTTTTCCACATTGCGGCTGCCCTGGAACATCATGTGTTCGAACAGGTGAGCGAATCCGCTCTGCTCCGGGCGCTCGTGACGGGAACCCACGTTGTAGGTGACGCAGACGGCCACGGTCGCAGACTCGGGTGTGGTGTTCATCACCACTCTTAGGCCGTTCTCCAGGCGTGTTCGAGAGATCCCAAGCATCAGCTCACCGACCGCTGTCACGGTGGGATCGGAAGCCGGCGGCTGGGTTGGTTTGGCAGCAGCCGCCGGCTCAACCGAGGTGATTGCGGCGAACAGCAAGACAGGACCGCCAAAGCGCACTGGCCAACTGGACATGCCGAGGGCTTATCACGTCCCATGCGAAGCAGACGTTAATTGGCGAGGTTGCGACTCAGCCGAACGATGGGTCGGAACGAGCCGCGGCCTGGCTCAATCCCAGCGCGATGACTCCGCAACGTAGATCCCGACCAGCGTCTGATTGTCGAGGCGCTGAATGGGGGCGGCGACCCGCTGGGTATCCCAGGGCAGAACGAAGAGATGGGCGACGTTGTCAGGTGAGAGGGATCGCAGTGGCAACGCTGGCCAGGGTCGAGATACGTCGATGGGCGACACGCTTGCCAACGCGAAGCCCCAGTCTCCGAAGGAGGGGACGTGGATTCGATAGGGCCGGACGTTCAAGCCAACGGATTCGAGCGTGTTGATGATGGTCCAGTAGCTCTGCCGAGAGAGCCAGGGTGACGTGGCTTGAACCCCGAGCGCTCCGCCCGGTGCCAGCAGTCGGCGAGCGTTGGCGTAGAAACGGGTCGAGTAGAGCTTGCCCAGCGAGTAGGTGCTGGGATCCGGAAAATCGAACAAGAGCACGTCGTAGCGCTCGTCTTCCTCCTCCAGCCAGGAAAAGGCATCTTGGTTCGTAATCTGGACTTTTGGATCGGACAGACTGCCCCGATTGAGTTTTCTCAGTTCGGGTTGCACCCGACCGAGTTCGGTCATGGCAGGATCCAGGTCCACCAGGCGAATTGCCTCGACCGTCGGCCATTTCAGGATCTCGCGTACCGCCAGCCCGTCCCCGCCGCCGCCCACCAGGATCCGGCGTGGATCCGCGACGGCCGCCATCACTGGGTGGACCAGGGCCTCGTGATAGCGCGCCTCATCGACGGAGCTGAACTGCAGATGGCCGTTGAGATAGAGCCGCACGTCGCTGCCTCGCTGTCCGAGCACGATCCGCTGGTAGGGTGAGTCGACGGCTGCCAACACTCGGCCCACCCGCGCCGTTTCGCAGTACTCCACCCAGCGCGGCACGAAGACCAGGGCAACCCCCAGGATCGCGAAGACCAAGATGGCCCGCAGGCGCGCCCGCCGCAATGAAAGGCCCTCTCGGTCCGACTCCCCCTTGAGCAGAGCGATGGAAGCCAGCGCGACCAGGGCATTGAGCAGACCGCAGACGATAGAGGTGCGAACCAGGCCCAACCGCGGCAAGAAGAACAGGGAAAATCCAAGCGATCCGAGCAGAGCCCCCGCGTAATCGAAGGTCAAGGCCCGTGCCACCAACTCCTTGAAGGGCCACTGGGCCTGTAGGATTCTCATCAACAGCGGCAGCTCGATCCCAACCAGCGTCCCGACCAACAGCACGATGACCAAGAGCACCAGAGTGAAGCTGGCCCCGTAGCTGAAAGCCAAAAAGAGTGCCGGTGTGCTGAGCCCACCCAAGAGCGCCGTGGCCAACTCCACGTCAACGAAGGTCAGGGTGAGTCGGTGCTCAACAGCACGCGATGCATAGGCCCCCACCCCTAGAGCCGAGAGATAGACGCCGATCACCAGTGAGAACTGCGCCACCGAGTCGCCCAGAAGGTAGCTGGCGGCTGCCGCCATGCTGAGCTCATAGACCAGCCCCGCCGTCGCGATGGTCAGAACCATGGCGAGCAGGAGTCGAGCTTGCCAGGCGGGTCTCTCGGAGGGCACGGGACGCCCGGTCAACCGTGAATGGCTGCAGCGACGATCACGCTGAGTCCCAAGATCACGCTGGCGATCACGATGGCCAGGGCCGTGTTCTGATCCTCCTCGATCTCCTTGCGGAGCGAAAAGGGAGTGACCCAGCGGATGATCAGAAAGCCTAGACCAAAAATGCCCATCCCCAACAGCGCGTAGACGATGGTGGCCAACAGGGCCTTGAGAAAGGGATCTGACATGGGCTACTCCTTGAGCCGCGATCCTTACCACGGGGCCTCGCCCGGGGGGCGGCCGAGGGGCGGGCACGCCGCTTCTGTAAGTGCGCGGCCAACGCGGACGGCCGTTTTTCCCGGCCGAGTGGGGAAAGCCTTCCAGGATCGAACGTTGTGGGGTATCTTGGAGAATCGAGAAATTCTAAGGAATCCCCCAATGCTTGTCGTGCTTGGGCCCCAGTTTTCTGCTTCGGAGTCGGAGCTTGCTGCTCTGGCCGATGCGACTGGTTTGTTGGTGTATGACCTCAGGAGTCGGTTGCGCCCCGGGGCGTGGGGGGTGGTGCGGGCCCTGGCTGACGAGGATCAGGCTGTGCAGCTGGTCGAGGAGCTCAGGCGACGGGGCTTCGCGGCCGTTGCCATCGACGCGGGAGTGGGGCAGGACACCTCCCGTCGCGTCGTCTACGTACGCGGTGCCGACATGCAGTCGGATGGCATCACCCTCAAGCTGAGCGAACGGGTCATGACCATCCCCTATGGAGCGCTACTGGCCGTGGTTCGTGGTGAGGTGCACATGGGGCGCAGTCCGCAGGCCATGTCCCTGGGGGGAGGCAGTCGTGGTACCAGCACCAGCGGCCCTTTCCGTTCGCCCACCACCGGCTCCGCTGAGGTCTTCCGAGAACCCAAGCCGCAGCTCGTGCACGAGGTGTTCGCCGCCGCTGACATTCACTTTGCCACCGTGACCTGGGTGGCGCGCGTCGACGCGCGGGAGTTCGAATTCCCGCGTTTCATTCCCGAGTCTCCCAGCTTCGCGGAGCGCCTGGACTGTTTCGTGGACATGCTCGCCGAGCGTTCTGGCGTGCACGTGGACCGGCACATCAGGACCTCCAGTCTCAGTTCTCACACCGTGCGCGCTCCCCGCTTCACCACGCCGGGAGGCGGCCTGCCGCCCATGTCGCGGCGCAGCGTCTATACGACGGACGAGCATTTCGATGCCTATTCGCGCATGGTGGCTGAAGCTGAGCGGCAGCTACGCATTTTCGGCCAGTAGGTGAAGGGCTCTGTGCTACGCCTCCGGGCTCGGATGACCCTGAGCCGGCGTGAACTGTTGACCGTTCTGTTGGGAGCTCCACTGGCGCTCTCAGCCTGTCAGCGTTCTGCGCCGCCGCCGGTCCCCGGGAGGATTCGAGGTGGTTCGATGGAGCTCGGCCATCGAGTCCTCCTCGTTCCGGAGGCGAGCCGGGAACCCACGACCGAGGTTGAAGTCGCCATCGTGGGGTCCGGAATCAGCGGACTCTCGGCAGCATGGCGGCTGGAGCGACAGGGTGAGCCGCGTTTCCTCCTTTTCGAGTTGGAGTCCCGAGCGGGTGGAACCTCCTGCTACGGAATGGACGGTGCAGTGCCCTATCCCTGGGCGGCTCACTACCTGCCTTTGCCGGGGCCCGATGCTGGGACGCTTGTGGAGCTCCTGGTCGAAATGGGAGAGGTGGAGCGGCGCGACGGCCAGCTCTTGCCGCGTGAAGACTCACTGTGCCGATACCCCCAGGAGCGTTTGTTCGTCGATGGGTCATGGTGGGAGGGGTTGGTGCCAATCCCGCGTCTCACGGTCGCGGACCGGGCCGAGATCGAGCGCTTCGAGGCTCAGGTCAGGACCTATGCGGGTCTTCGTGATGCGCGGGGGCGCAGAGCGTTCGACATCCCCGTGGCACGGAGCTCTCAGGATGCCGAGCTCTTGGCACTGGACAGGGTCTCGGCCCAAGAGTGGCTGCATCGCCAGGGTTTTCGCTCCAAAATCCTGCGCTGGATGCTGGAGTACGGTTGTCGGGACGACTATGGCTGCACGCTGCAAACGACCAGTGCCTGGGCGCTTCTCTTCTACCACGCGGCCCGGATGCGCGACGCCACGGGGCCCTCGGCGCCGTACCTCACCTGGCCGGAGGGGAACGGGCGGTTCGTGCGTCACATCGAGGCGGTGGTGGGTGACCGGCTCAAGAAAGGCCACCTGGTGCTGGACATGGTGCCGACCGACCGGGGCGTCGAACTCGTGGTGCTCGATGCTCGGACCGACCGGCTGCTGCGCTTTTCCGCGCGGCATGCGATCCTGGCTGCCCCCAGTTTCTTGCGGCGATACCTGGTGCGACCCGAGCGGGAGCACCCCCCCGCGCACCTGGAAGCCTTCACCTACAGTCCCTGGATGACCGCCAACCTGCATCTGTCCCATCGCCCGCGCTCCCGGGGCTTTCCACTGGCCTGGGACAACGTACTGTACGGCGGCGCATCCCTCGGCTACGTGGCTGCGAGTCACCAACTCCTGGACGACATCGGACCGACGGTGTGGACCTACTATCATCCCTTCACCGACGAGGATCCCAAGAGGGCCAGGACGCGGCTGGCCTTCGCCACTCACCGCGCCGCCTGTGACGCCATCCTCTCCGAACTTCTGCCGGCTCACCGCGGTCTGCAGGTGGCAGTTCAGCGTATCGACGTGTGGCATTTCGGGCATGCCATGGTTCGTCCGGTCCCGGGCCTCATCTGGGGTGAAGCCCTGCGCAAGGCCAGAGAGCCCGAGGGGCGCCTGCATTTCGCCAGTGCGGATCTCTCGGGAATGCCGCTTCTGGAGGAGGCCCACGCTCACGGGGTTCGTGCCGCGGACGCCATCCTGCGCGAACGCCGAACCACGATGGTCGTTCCATGATTGACACTGACTCACCCTCGGCCGAGTCGTCGGCAGCGAAGGATGTCGACAGCGCCCGCCAGCTGGGGCTGGTTGCGGCGGTCCTTTCGCTTGGCGGCGTGTTCTGGATCGTGGGCGGTATGGAGATGATCGAGCGCCTCGCCTACTACGGGGTCAGGGCCGTGGCGGCGCTGTACGCGACGGCGCCCGCATCGCTGGGGGGGCTCGGGATCTCCGCTTCGGTCCTCGGAGACGTGTTCATGCTCTGGGCGCTGGTGCAGTCGGTTCTGCCGGTGTTCGTCGGGGGGCTTGCCGATCGGTTTGGCTACCGTCGCACCATCTTTCTTTCCACCGTCATCAAGATCCTCGCCTACCTGTGCATGGCCTGGTTCCCCACCTATCCGGGCTTCTTGCTGGGAGCGGTGCTGCTGGCGACGGGAACCGCCATCTTCAAGCCTGGGATCCAGGGGACATTGGTGCACGCCACCCGACGTGAGAACAGCGCCATGGCGTGGGGGATCTTCTATCAGCTGGTCAACGTCGGCGGTTGGCTGGGGCCATTGCTGGCTGGCTATTTGCGCAGCCGACTCCACTGGTACAGCGTGTTTTATGCCTGTGCCGGGATCATCGCCCTCAATTTCCTGTGGCTATTGACGTATCGGGATCCGCTCTCTTCGACTCCCGCTCGGACCGGAGCCGTCCAGAACAGCCTGTGGCGTGACGCCCTGCGCGAATTGCGGCAGCGGCATGTCTGGACCTACCTGGTGGTCTTCAGCGGGTTCTGGTTCATGTTCAACACCCTGTTCGACGTGCTGCCCTTGCATATTCGCGACTGGGTGGACACCAGGCAGCTGGTGCGTTTCCTGTTTGGTGACCAGGGGATCCGCCGTTCCTGGTTGCGCATCCTGGTTGGAGCCGATCCGACCGGTACCTTCATTCAGCCGGAGGGGATGCTCAACTTGAACGCGGGTCTCATCATGACCACCTGTTTTTTCTTTGCGTGGTTGGGCGGTAGGGTCCGGGCCACGACCAGCATGATCATCGGGACCCTACTGGCCTCCTTGTCTCTGTTTCTGTGCGGCCAGAGCACCCTGGGCGTCACCTCCGCTCTGGCCATTGGGGTTTTTAGCATCGGAGAGATGCTGTCCAGCCCCAAGTTCAGCGAGTTTTTGGGCAACGTGGCGCCGCGCGACAAGACCGCCATGTACCTGGGATTTTCGCAGATCCCGTTGGCGGTTGGTTGGACGCTGGAAGGCAAGCTGGGGCCGCTGCTCTACGATCATCTGGCTTCCAAGGAACGTTTCGCCCGAGCCCTGTTGCTGCAGCGGGGGACCGCCGAATCGGTGGTGGATGCCATTCCCGAGGGCGACGCCTTCCAGCATCTGGTTCGGTTGACGGGGAAGTCCGCTGCACAACTGACCGCCGAACTCGCCGGGCAGCACTGCATTGGTGCCATCTGGTGGATCATGGCCCTGGTGGGGCTCGGCTCCGCGCTGGGGATCCTGTGGTACTCGCGTCGCGTGCTGGGCCGCTCGGACTTCTCAGCGATGACCTAGGGCGAAGGACGTGGTGTCTGAATCAGCCGAGCGCGCGCCACGTCGATTGCCAAGGGGCTGGAGTCGACGCCCAGCCACCGTCGCCCCAGACGACGCGCCACGACCAGCGTGGTGCCCGAACCACACATCGGATCGAGCACCTGACCCCCGGGATGGCTGGCAATGAGCAGGATCCGTTCCAGGAGCGCCTCTGGTTTCTGAGTGGGATATCCGGTGGCCTCCGGATTGAGCGGCGTGTTCGCCCGCATGGCGGGGCAATCAGTCCAAACGCTGCCCAATCGCCGACCTTGGTCGGCGTAGTAGCGATACGTGCGCCCTGCGACCGTTCGGTCCCGGTATCGCCGACCCTGTTCGTCGACGTTCTGGAAATGCATCTGCTGGCTGGTGGTGGCGTAGGGCTCACGCAGGCGCGGGTCATCGGTGTTGTAGATGGGGTCCGTCGTGCGCGAAAAGATGAGAATGCTCTGGTGGGTCACGCTGGGCCCACGGCGGTTGCGTGCGCCGTTCCCGGGAACCCAGACCACCTCCCCGCGGAAGGCGTCGGCTCCGAAGACTCGGCATCCCAGGACCTTGGCGTCATGGACGGCTCGGTAGTCGAGATGCAGCCACAGGGTTCCTTCGGGCAGGAGTCGATCGCGCAGAAGCTCGAGGCGTGGCTCGAGCATGGCCAAGAACCCCGAAAGCCCTCCCCAGGCATCGGAGTAGGCCAAGGGTCCCTGGGCTCGGGCTCCCCGGCGGCGGCGCGCCCCATGCGAAACCCCGGTGTTGTACGGCGGGTCCACATAGATGAGCTGGAATGTGGGACGGCTGATGGCGGCGGGCAGTGCCGCCAGGCAGTCTCCCAACAGCAGGCGACCGTCTGGTTCTTCGAGTTCCACGGAGGGATTCACACGTCTCCGGTGGCGGGCTCCAGATCCATCCATGGTCGGGGAGGGAGCGACTCGTCCGGATCGACAGCGATCTTGAGCCAGGGCCAAGCCGGGCCCCCTCCTTCGCACCCCGTGACGCGATCCGATGGACTGCAGGCGATTCTCAGGTGAAAATGGTCATCGTGGTTGGCGCTGTCTCGGGGTTGATGCAACACCCGTTGGGCTCGCCAAATCAGATCGATCGATTCACCACGAGCCCAGGCCTCGTCGATGAGCAGGGCCTCCACGTCTCGGCTGACGAACAGCCAGAGCACGTCGATCTCCAGGTTGGACAGGAGGTTCTTGACCAGCAGCCAGTTACGCTGCCTATCCAGTGCTACGTACTTGCCCTCGGGGGTGGGGGCCAACCCATCCGGCCCGAAATGGACGAATCCGGGGCAGCGAACCGGGAGCGAGCTGGGGCCGAGGGTGTAAAAAAGCAGATCCACGTCGCGACCCGAACGATGCGAGCTGTGGCCCGAGATTCGGCCCCCGTGGCGCGCCGAGAAATCCCCAATCAGGAGGGGCTCGCCTCCGGGAGCTTGTTCGGCCACTGCGCGGGTAGCGCGCTCGACGGCAGCGACCAAGCGTGGACTACCGAAGTAGCGCGGTGAGCGGGGGCGAAACCGCTCGTAACCCGCACCCCGAACGGGCAGCTCGGTGCCATTGGTCAAGACCCCGTGATTGGGAAGCCCCACCGAACCCATGAGGCCCGGGGCCAAAGGCGTCGGCGTTCCGAAACACCCCAGGGGGAGCAACAATGCCGGCACCAACCCCCAAAGCAGCTGACCACCAGTCTTCATGAACGCACTCCGTGGAGCAACCCGACGAACTCCGCTTCCAGGGCATCCACGCGCGATTGCTGCCGTTGACCCTCGGACAGACTGAACTGTTGGTCGTGCAGCTCGACCACGCCTCGATCGGCAAAGAGCAGAAGGGCGTTGCCAAGAATGGGTTTGCTGACCGCCTCCCGACAGCTGACCTCGCCCGAAAAAAACATGCGATTCCCCGTGGCCAGGGCTCGCCTCAAGAATTCCTTTTCCGACAGCGGACCTTCCAACAGGACGCTCAAGGAACGCGCCGTGATGCGGTAGCCTTCCAGGTAGTTGACCAGTACGCCAGCCAACATGGTTAGCCACTGGCTGGCGGTGGCGCCCGACGAGCCGGGCCCGATTCCCAAGCGGTCATCTCCCTGTCGCTCCAGTAGACCGAGCTCTACCAACTCAGCAAGGAGCCGCTCGACGCTCTGCTCCGCCTCATCGCCGTGGGCCAGTCGGAATTCATGCCGGAAGATCTCGACCAGGTGGAGGTATCGGGAACGGACCTCACCAACGGTGAGCGGCGAGACGGTCGGATCGAGCAGCACCAGGGCCAGCACGGCGCGCTCCACGAAGAAGTGAATGACGATGTTCTTGGAGGTGTCCAGGGCCAGTCGCTTGTTGTCGGGGACCGTGTAGAAGGCCCCGGCGCCAGCCGCGGTTCGTCCCCGGGGACGGGGCCACTGGCCCTGTTCCACGGTCGCCGTGGCGTGGATCTCGACCAACTCTCCGTCCGCAAACAGCTGGACCGCCTCCCGGATCCCCTCGCGGCGCAGGGTCCCAGCGGGAGTGGCGGTGGCAGCGGTCAGTCGCGCATTCGAGCGCCGCAACAGCTCCACGAACCGTTCGCAGCGTCGCACCAGCTCCTCGTGGGAGATCCCCCGAACTTGGTGCGACAGCAGGGCCAGGGCGGTCAATGCCCCGGGCGTCACCCCCGTGACGCGATTGATCTCGTCCATGACTCGATTGGCCAGTCGAGACACGATGGCGCGCCGCTTGGCCGGCTTTCGCAGCTCTGCTGGTTCCAGAGCAAGCTCGCTGCGCATCTGGTCCAAGGTCAGGATCTCGCCCACCTGAAGATTGATTCGTCCATAGCGCGAACGCAGGACTCCGCGTGAGCGCAAGAGGCTCACGGCATCTTCCTTGCGCTTCTCACCACCGGTGACCTCGCGGTGAAAGCTATCCGTTTCCACGATGCGTTCGTAACCGATGCTGAGCGGCACGAAGAAGGTCTTTCGTTGCGATTCCGCAAGGGTGGCGTCCACGATCATGCTGAGCAGGCCCAGCTTGGGTGGGAGCAGCTTGCCGGTGCGGCTGCGGGTGCCTTCCAGAAACACTTCCAGCGGGAAGGCATCCCGGATCAGGCGCCGGATGTAGACATCCACAACGGCTGCGTAGAGACGATCCCCCTTGAAGGAACGGCGGATGAAGAAGGCTCCACTGCGGCGGAACAGCGGCCCCATGGGGAAGAAATCCAAATTGTCGCCAGCCGCGATGATGGGGATGGGCATGTCCATCCGATTGAACTGGTACGAGACGACCAGATAATCGATGTGGCTCTTGTGGCTCGGGAGCAGCACGACCGTTCCCTGGCGCGCTACCTGGCGAATCCGCTCCAGATCGGCCCGGTCGATCTCGATCCCCGCATAGATCCAGTGGAACAACCAGCGCACCGCCCCAGCCAACAGCCGCGCCGTGTTGTAGTCGGGGGTGGCCTGGAGCTGCCGCAGGTTCTCCAGAGCCTTGGCTCGCAGGCGCTCGGCCTCGATCGGGTCCCCGGCTGCCAGATCGTCGATCAACTCCCGCACCCGCGGTGAGCGGAGCAGCTCGCTGCGGATTCGGTCGGGGGGTTTGACTGCCGGCCCCGCGACGGCGCGCCGCTCGCGACTGAATCGTCGGAGCAGGGAGTATACTAGGCGCCGAACCAGCGCCTCTTCGCTCAGTCCCGCGTTGAGCTCCAAGAACTCGGCCAGGTTGAGCGGCTCACCCGCCCGCAGGTGCACACTGCTGGAGGTCAACAAATGGGCCACTGCCCAGGGCGCACTCGGTGTTTCGGGGGGACCCAACAGCAGATCCCGCGCCCGCGGCGCGCCCCGCTCCGGGTGGGTCGACCACAGAAACAGCTCGGGGATCAGCTGGATGGGGCGTTGGCTGCGCCGCTGCAAATCAAACAGAGCGCGAACCAGTTGGTCTCCCTCCTTGGGCTGCGTGGAGCGAATGCGTGTTCCCGAGGTGGCTACGTCCATCACGCCGGCTCGCCGCTTGACGAAGAGGGCAGCGGAACCTCCCTGAGTCAGTGCGTCCACCAGTTCCTCGGTTGGGGGACGCCGCCGCTGCGGTAAGAGGGCGTTGAGCCACCCCTTGCCCATGGGGTTCAGCACCCACAGCCCCAGATCGTTGACGTACTGGATCCGTGGCAGCGAATGCTGCTTGGTCACGTGATCGAGCGCCAAGAACTCGAACGCGTTCAGGGCCTGCAGGACGTGTACCACGATCCCCTCCGAGGCCACCCGACGCTGTAGGGCCAACCAACTGGGCTCGGGCTGAAGGGACGAGAACAGCCGATCCAGCAGGACACCGAGCAGGGGATTCGGCTGGTAGGGCCGAGGCAGCTCACTCTGGGCCATGGGTCACGATAGGGGGATGCGTAGCATGGCCTGGTGCGAACGAGCCACGGCATTGTCAATCGGGCGCCCCAACGATGCTGCTATCTCGACCGCGAGGGCGGCTGGCCCTACCAGCGATGAAGGCCCATCGGGCGGGTTGTCCTGGCGGTACGGGACACTGCGTCATCGAGAGTTCCCTGGGGATGGGCCGACGTTTGCTCGCCTTGGTTTTGTGGCCGGTGCGGCGTAGCCACGCTGGCAAGACTGTAGTAGGAGTGATGCGAGGTCATCGGGCATGCAAAGACGCGTCCGGCGTGTCTCAGGAGTCGTTGCGCTGTTCGCGGCTCTTGGCTGTCAAGATCGCAAGGAACCAGACAGGGTTCCTTCGCCACGCAGCCAAGTTGCGCCCAGCGCCGCGGCAGCTCCCTCCTCGGCCCTTCCCGCGCCGCTCGGGTTTCACGTCGTGGCACGGTTCAAGGAGGCGCCCAGCCTGCACAAGGTCGACGGCGCGCTCTTCGTCTCCGTGTCGAACTGGCTCGCCCGCCTGGAGAATGCCGAGCTGGTGGTGGATGACTCATTGAAGGCACTGATCCCGCGAGGCAGTCCGGCCTGGTTCGGATTCCAGCTTTCCGGGACCTGGCCTGACCAAACGGTCGCTGCTGCGACATTTCCCGACGACATGAACAACAGCCTGATCCTTCAGCATACCGAAAAGGGATGGCAGAGCGTGGGGAACGTTCGACGCACCTCGCTGCTGTCGGCGTCGCTGTGGGGAGAAGGACGTGTCTTGGCGCTTACCTACCCGGGAGGTAACTCGGCTGGCGCCCTGTTCGCCACGCGGTTTAGGTCTTGGCCGCCGTCTCCCGAGCTGCCCCGGTTGTCACCGGCACCCAAGACCGACGGCACTGACGACACAGAGGCGGACGTGTGCGCGATGGTCAAGACGGCGATCGTGCCCGCGGCCATGCTCACCGACAGGGAGGGTCGTGTCTTCGTCGCGGGCGCGACCTGCCAGAAGAGACACCTGGCCGTGGAGTGGTTCACTCCGGGCAAGAAGGACAGCCAGAGCCAGATCCTGGCCGAAACCGAGGATCGAGGCCCGAGCGGCTTTTTCACGGTGCGCGGTCCCAACGATCTGTACCTGGGCCTGGGTAGCTCCAAGGGCAGCGTCCTTTCTCACTTCGATGGTCAGTCGTGGAAGACGGTGCAGACGCCCTTCACGGGTTACATATTCGCGCTGGACGTCACCGCCGACGGCAACCTGTTTGTGGTGGCGCGACCCGTGCCATACCGACTCCGGCAGCCATTCGAGGACAAGTTCGCGGTGCGTCCCGAGGACGAGGCCCAGCTCTGGCAGCGATCGCCACAAGGCACCTGGACGCGAATCCCGCTGCCTCAGGATATCCCCATGCTGCACGACCGTTCACTCGGTGGCGCTCACAGCGTCGCGGCGGCAACATCCACGGACGTGTGGTTGTCCGCCGGGACGGCTCTGCTTCACACGGCACCCCCGCGGGGCGGGGTGCGTCAGTTCAAAACGCAAGAGTAGGGCAGGGGACAGTTCTGTCCCCCCCCAGTTCGGGTTTGCCACCGGATACTGACAGTTGGTATCAGGCCAAGGTCGATCCGGAGCCGCCGCCGCCGCATGTGCTAACTTGCTGACTGGCGTGCCGGTTGGAGACCGGTCGAGAGTAGAAGAGGAATACCATGCAACAACCACGGCGCTTTGTGGGTGGCCAGGTCCTGTGTCTCGGTGTCGTCACCTGCCTTCTGGCGGCATGCAGTGACTCCAAGGACTCCGACGGGGATCAAAACGGCGGAACCGCCGGGGCTGCGACCTCGAGCGGTGGCAACCCGATGTCGGGTGGCAGCGGCGGCAGCACGGGTGGGAGTGTCACCGGTGGGACGTCAGCGGGGGGGGCGATTCCGGGCAACGGCGGCCGGCCCGCGCAGGGGGGGACTGGATCGGGCGGAGCTGCACGTGGTGGTGCCTTCGGCATTGGCGGAGTCGCGATGGGTGGAGCAGCGGCGGGCGGCGCCGCGAATGGTGGCCAGGCTGCCGGGGGAACCCCTGCGGGCGGCTCGGGGAATGGAGGGATGCCGAGCGGAGGCTCAGCGGCTGGTGGCATGTCGAGCGGTGGATCGCCGGTGGGGGGAGCACCCGATGGCGGCACCGTCAACGCAGGGGGTTCGCTGGCTGGCAGTGCCGGTGCGGTCCCAATCGAGGGCGGCGCGTCGAGCGGGGGTACCGGGGAGTTCCAGGGTGGCGCAGGCGGTGAACAGGGAGGCAACGGTGGTGAACAGGGAGGGGCGCCCCCCGCCGACGCGACGATCATCCCCGACCCATCCTGGGACTGCGGAATGCCCGATGGCATTGTGTCCCCTACTCGCGGTGAGCTGGTCCTGAGCGCGACGCTGGAGCTGCGCGAGATCCACGAGGTTGGGACCACCCCCTACGGGGAGCGCCGTTTCCTCGACGTGAGCGGGGGCAGCATGACCGGGGATGGCATCGATGCTCAAGTGATGACCGGCGGAATGGACCTGGAGCTAACCCTGTCGAACGGCTCGGTCGAGCTCGAGCAGATCAACGTGCTGCAAGTTGGCGGAGCCTACGTGCTGATGCGTGTCTGTGGCGTCGCTGCTCCCGGCGACTCGGTGGTGCGGATCGTTCCGGATTTCGAGATCGCCAACAACAACTCGAATGCCTGGCTCAACACCGGCGAGTTCGTGGGAACCCGAGTCATCGACGAGCAGGCCGGCACGATCGAGCTCTCCATATACGATGTCTCCGGGGTAACCGGCGACGCCCCCGAGATCACGATCACCGATCCCACCGGCGTTGACAACCAGCCATGGAACTGCGCACAGGCCTCGGGCAGCAAGGGCGACATCGTGCTCGACGAGAATGTCGGGATCGGTAACTCCCAGTCGGTCGGCGAAAGCAAGCGCGGCAACCGCAATATCATCCCCATCACGGGGGGGAGCTTTTCCGGGCGTCTGACGGGCACGGTCCTGCCCGGCGGCGCCGACTTCCAGATGTTGAGCGGTACCGCGACGCTGGATGCTCGGTACACGCTACAGACCGACGACGACGAGATCATCCTGGTGCGCAACTGCGGGCCGATGGGGGCGATGGTCCCCACCTTCGAGGCCCCCACCGAGGGAGCTGCTTCGTTCCTCAACGCGAATACGTTCCTGGCCGACGATCCTCAGGGAGGGGGGGCCGGGGCCGTCAGAATCGTGTTCCACGAGCGCCTCTAGGAGCCGCATCGGGTTCGGATATCGGGGGGCACGTCCAGCTCCCAATCCCTCACCGCGCCGAGCTGCCGGCAGAAGTCGTCGTAGGCCTCTTTCAACTCCCGTTGCAGTGTGGCGATCTTGACGTGATCTCCCCGGCGGGCGAGCTCGGCCTCCAATTCACGGCAGGTGTAGCGCACGCAAAGGGTGGGGCGGTGGGCGGGCTTCAACGTGCAGCCGTCAGGCCCGCGGAAGGCACAACCGTTCTGCTTGGTTCGAGCCGGCCTGAGGTGGATCCTTCGCGTACCGGCCAGTTTCAGCGCCACCAGCTCCTCGTCGCAGAACAGGCTCTTGGTGGTGCCGCTGCAGCAATGACCCCCCGGCCAACGTGCAGAGCGCGGCCGAACGCACTGGCTGCAGGCGGTGACTCGACCGAGCGCCACGGACAGGCGCTCCCGCAGCTGGCGCAGAAGCAAGGCGGATTTTTGGAGGGCCTGAAGCTGTGGCCCCAGGCTCAGCGGTTTGGCCAAGCGTCGGCGGAGATCCCGTAAATCTTCGGCGCGACTGGGGCCCACCAGGGCACGATCCAGCCAGAAGCTCACCGGCTCGAGCAGCATCCCAAACACCGCTGGCCTAGGGCGCCTCTCCCTCGAGGATGGTCCGCAGCTTGGTGGCCAAGGCCTGCATCGAATAGGGTTTGCTGAGAAAGTTCGTCTTCTCGTCCACGATCCCCTGGTGCACGATGACGTCTTCCGTGTACCCGGAGGTGAACAGTACCTTGAGCTCGGGATGCAGCGCCTGCAATCGGTCGGCAACCGTGCGGCCGTTGAGCCCCGGCATCACCACGTCGGTCATCAGTAGATCGATGTGCCGCCCCTGCTCCTCGGCGAGGAGCAGGGCCTCACCGCCATTGCTGGCGCTCAATACCTCGTAGCCCAGACGGCTCAGGACCGTGCGGCTCAGCTCGCGGACACTGTCCTCGTCTTCCACCAGCAGCACGGTCTCCGTGCCCCGCGGAAGATGGGTAGGGGCAGAGGCTCGAATCAGCTTGGTCGCCGCCTGATCGACGCGCGGCAGGTACACCTTGAAGGTCGAGCCCTGACCGATTTCCGAATAGACCTCGATGGTGCCTTGGGCCTGCTTGACAGTGCCGAAGATGGTGGAAAGACCGAGTCCCGTTCCACCTCCCTTGGGTTTGGTGGTGAAGAACGGCTCGAAGATCCGCTGCTGCGTCGCCTGATCCATGCCGCATCCGGTATCGCTCACCGCCAAGAGCACGTACGGTCCCGGCCGTATCTCGGAGTGAATCTGGCAGTAGTGCTCGTCCAATTCGGCGTTGGCGGTCTCGATCACCAGCGTTCCGCCATCCGGCATGGCATCGCGGGCGTTGACGACCAGGTTGACCAGCACCTGGTCGAACTGACCCGGATCGACCTTGACCGCTCCCAGATCGGAGTGAAGCTTCGTTTGCATCGAGATGTGCTCGCCGATGACGCGGCCCAACATCTTGTGCAGATTGTCGACCAGATCGTTCAGGTTGAGCACCTTGGGTTCGATGATCTGGCGTCGAGAGAAGGCCAAGAGCTGTCGGGTCAGATCGGCCGCGCTGGCCGTTGCCTGGCTGGCATCCTCCAAGTACGGCATCAGGGGATCCGCGGGATCGAGATCCATCTTGACCAGCTCGATGTCCCCGGTCAGCGCGGTCAGAAGGTTGTTGAAGTCATGAGCGATCCCACCCGCCAGCCTGCCAATGGCTTCCATCTTCATGGCTTGCTGCAGCTGGTCCTGGAGCTTGGCCTGCTCCTCTTCGGCGGCCTTTCGTTCCGAGATGTCTCGGATGTTGATGACCAGGCCGCTGACCGCGGGATTGTCGAGCAGGTTGGTGCTGATGGTCTCCAGCGGAACCCAGGTGCCGTTCTGGTGTCGGGCGCGGTATTCGGCTCGAACGGGAGGTCCGGACCGTTCCTGCACCTCGAGGAGATCACGGAGCGCGTCGTCGCGGTCCTCCGGGTGGATGTACCCGTTGAGTTCCTGTCCGAGTAGCTCATCGGGCCAATAGCCCAGGACTCGCTCCAGAGGCCCATTGATGGACGTGCACCGGCCCTGCGAGTCGACGACGGCAATGATGTCACTGGAACTCTTGAGCAGTTGGCGGAAACGCTCCTCGCTCTCCCGGAGCGCCTGCTCTGCCTGTCGGCGTTGGGTCGTGTCGTACATGGACCAAATGGAGCCCTCCTGCGGGTGCGCGGGCTCGATGGCTTGGCCCATGAGAAGTGTCCAAACCGTGCTGCCGTCCCGCTTCTTCAGCGGGATGTCCGCGCAATAGACCCCTCCCTTTTCTAGCTGGTCGTAGCCCTCCTCGCCGACGCGTCGATAATCCTCCTCGTTCGCATACAAGAAGCGTGCATCCCTGCCAGCCAGGTCAACGCCCTCATAGCCAAGCATCCGCTCGAAAGCAGGATTATACCACTGTAGCTGTCGGTTTCGGAAGTACGTGATGCCGGCGCTGATGGCGTTGAGGATGACTCGCTGCTGGCTGCTCAGCTCACGGAGCTGGCTGAGGGCCTGCTGGTGCTCCAGGATGCTCTCGAACACGACGCAGATGCGGTCTGTCAGGCGGGGAGAAGGATAGGCCGTGCAGGAGTACAGGCCCCGGGTCGGCTCGTGGTGCATCTCGAAGGAGCGAGTCTCGCCGGTGCGCACCACTTCCCCATAGATATCGTACCAGCTCTGTTCCGTGCCGGGCCAGACCTCGCGAATCGTCTTGCCTACGACCTCATTTAGCTGCAGGCCGGAAATGCGGGAGTACGTGTCGTTGAAGTAGCAGAACCTCAGGTCGCGCAGCTCGCCGTCCGGTCCAAGCTCTGTCTCCCACTCCACGAAGGCGCTGGCCATGTTCTTCATCAGCCAGTCGAATTCCCGTTCGCGGCCGCGCATCCGTTCCTGCTGCTCGGCGCTCAGCTGGCGTTCGGCGGCCAGCGCTGCCCGCAGCCTTTCCACCTCCTGCCGGAGCGCCCGAGCTTCCGCTCCTGGATCCGCGATTGTCGAAGTCTGGTTGGCCATTCCGGTCCATCCTGGTGCGCTGCTCGATCACCACGGCCACACGACGGCCCTTCCGCGCCGTCGCGTTCAGTCCCGGGGAGAGCGGGAGCTCCGACCCTCCCTAGCCTCACAACAAACCTCACTATACCCTAGACTTTGGTCAGCGGGGACCGAGTCCATTCCGCATCATGGGTGCATCGGAGGCCGTCCTGCTATTTCGCCCAATTCGTTGGACAATTTGGGATCGGTCGGTGGGGCGGAGCAAGATCGTGCAAGGCGACGGCCGGTTCCTAGGGGCGACTGCCGTCTTGCTGCAATCGGCGCTTGGGCTCATCGGGCGGTTGAACTGACGTTGGCCGCCCGAGCAGCAAGTCGAAACGGCAGGATCCGTGGCTGCGGGTGCAGGACAAGCAGCAACGGTGCAAAGGTCGTGGCATAGGCTGGGGGAGCACAGCCGCTGCAGGAACAGTCATGGGCGTGCCGGTTGCTTTGCTGAATGAGGCTTGGTGCTGGCGGTTGCGCCACGGGGCGGTCCGTACCGGTCGTTGTGTGTCTTCGATGGCCGGACCTCACTGCAGAAGGCGGGCTTCGACAGGAGGGATCAACCGCTCCGTTGTGGGCTTCGATGGGGTGGGGAAGAACCTCACCCCTGGCCAGTACCGTCAGCGCCTCACAGCACCAGGGCTGCGCAGTCACTCGGACGACGTGCTTGCCCTTGGAGTGCCGACGGGTCCGAGCACCGGGCTGGCCGTCGCAGGCAGCTGCAGTGGCACCCTCCGAGGGGACAGACTGCGACCTTTGCCAAAGAAAAAAAAGATACCGACGTTGAGGTTCCCAGCCAATTCGTCGCGCGGGCCGAGCCAAAAAGGGAATCGATGCCAGTTAAGCCCTGGAAAAGAAGCAGTGTGGCTGGAAAGCTGCGCCAGGGGACGAGAAATACCGCTCTTGCCCGCAGGCAGGTTCTGGCCCAGGAAGCAAGGTGACCGCGACTGAGAATCAGGAGAGGAACCTCGAAATGCGCAGCGTTCTCTGGCTTGGTTTGGCTTTGGGCGGCGTTCTTACCTTGTCTGCATGCGGCTCGGATGGCGAATCTCGAGACGCCGAGGGTAGCTCAGGGGCCTTGGGTGATGGCTCCGGCGGAATTGCTGGTGTGCAACCGGGAGTCGGTGGTGTTGCTGGAACCGTCACCGGTACGGGTGGCATCGCTGGGCTGCCGGGCTCCGGAGGAAGCGGGATCGGTGGCGCTCCGCCAGCTGCGGGCGGGACGAATCCCGGCGTTGGGGGGACAAATCCTGGAGTGGGCGGAGTGAATCCCGGCGTTGGGGGGACGAATCCTGGAGTGGGCGGAGTGAATCCCGGCGTTGGGGGGACGAATCCGGGCGTTGGGGGGACGAATCCGGGCGTGGGCGGGGCCGATCCAGGTGTTGGTGGAACGAATCCCGGCGTTGGCGGAACGGATCCCGGCGTTGGCGGAACGGATCCCGGCGTTGG
>CAZYKT010000008.1:0-158232 GCA_964648165.1 uncultured Polyangiaceae bacterium
CCGCGCCCAAGAACTCGCAATCCAGCGAGAATTGCAGCCTAACCGATCACGGATGCAAGGCACAGGTTCCATCCCATCGGGCCGGGAGCTCGAGCGTCGAGAGTTTGCAGCGGCCACCGCACAACCGTGGCTCGTGCCAGCCTCCGCCTCGATACCAGAACCGAGAGCTCCCCCAGGAGTCTCGCCACCCGGTTTCGGGTCGTCCCTCTCATCGGTGCCGATATGACCCGGAGTCGTGCTCAGCCCCGCTCCACTCTGTCTACCGGGATCGAGGAACGATTGTGCGCAGCCGCCAAGGTACGTGGCTGCGACGACCCAACCAAACCGAAAAGAGCCGCTAGCCAATGGACCAGGAACGGTCACCGTCACGTCGTGCAAGCTGGTACCGGTCGGACCACCGCCTTTTTTGCGGTGGGCCGCGACGATTCCCGAGGAAACACCGGCGACGCGGGTGCTCCGGGGCCATGAGCAAGCCATGAGGAAGAACAGGGGCAGCCTCGGGACGTGAGAAACTCACTGGTGGTCAGGGCCGGCGGCGGCTTTCGGCCTTCCCGTCCGACTGGACGAACGCATCCCTCCTCGACATGAAAGGTGGCCCATGCTACCGATTCGCGATTTTTGTGTTGAGGTGTATCAGAGCCAGCGTACTCGGTTGGATGGGGGCCCCGGGTTGGTTTGGGCGCGGCTCGAGAGGTGGGTCGTAGGTGCGGACTCAGTTCAGCGTCGGACTCAACGAAGGCGACGTGATTGACGGGCGCTACCGAGTCGAGAAGCTCCTCGGCAAGGGGGGCATGGGTGCTGTGTATGCTGCGCGCCACCTGCAGCTGTGTCAGCGCGTGGCCATCAAGGTCCTGCTGCCGGAAATGCTGGCGTATCCCGAGGTGGTGGAGCGGTTCGCTCGGGAATCACGAGCGTCGGTCCAGATCAAGAGCGAGCATGTGGCGCGAGTCTTCGACGTCGGAACCTTGCCGACGGGGTCGCCGTACATCGTGATGGAGTACCTGGAAGGAACTGACCTGGCAGACCGGGAACCTGGCGACAAACCGATGCCAGTGGAACTCGCCGTTGATTTTCTCCTCCAAGCCTGTGAGGCGATTGCCGAGGCCCACCACTTGGGGATCATTCACCGGGATCTGAAACCGGAGAACCTGTTCTGCGTGAAGCGCCCCGACGGTGGTCTGTCGATCAAGGTGCTGGATTTCGGTGTGTCGAAGATGGGGCTCGATCTGGCAGGCGCGGGGGCTCAGAAGCTGACCGGGCTCGGGATTCTGGGGACGCCCCTCTACGCTTCGCCCGAGCAGCTCGCCTTCGCTGGTGGCGTCGATGCGCGGTCCGATATCTGGGCTCTGGGCGTGGTCCTTTACACGCTCCTGACGCGTCGCGTGCCGTTTCGAAACCAGGCTGCGATCATGCTGTACGGGAAGTCCCAGGGAGAGGAGCCCACCGCTCTGCAGTCCCATCGTCCGGATGTTCCGCCCGGACTGCAGAAGGTCGTGGAGAAATGTTTGGGAAGGACGCCCGACCTGCGCTACGCGAACGTCGCTGAGCTCGCGGAAGCGCTCCTGCCGTTCGCACCGGCTCATTGCTCCCGCTCCGTGGAGCGGATCTTCGGCGTCCTGGGGCTGACGCCGAAAGCTTCGGCACTTGCCTCGCAGCCGGGTCCTGGCGACCCCGGCACGCGGCCAGCTCTGGATGCGGGCACCAGGCGCGGGCGCCAATTGCTGATCGGCCTGGTCGTACTGGGAGCGCTGGGGGGAAGCTCCTGGCTGGTGTTTGGTTCACACCGGGGTGCGTCGGGTTCGGGCAACCCAGCGCCGAGTGCCACTGCGACCGTGAGGTCTGCGGTGGTCGCTCCGTCAAGCACCCCTCCCGTTGCGGCCACTCCCAGCGTCTCCGCCAATGTCGTGTTGATCCCCGTCTTCTCGAATCAACCCGCGGCGGCGGTGGCCTCCCTCCCCCCGCCTCCCGACCCGCCTCCTGCGGCGACGACTGCGCCTCGAGCCGTGCCGCAGGCGCCCGCTGCGGCGGCGCGCCCGGTGCCCGTTGGCAAGAAGGTCAACTGCAATCCCCCGTACAGTTTGGATGACAAGGGGCGAAAACACTTCAAGCCCGAGTGTTTCGCCGAATGACGTAAATGACACATCTCATGGATCAAACGTTCAGAGTTTCGGCCGGTGTCATGTTGGCCACTGGTCTGTTCGCGGTGGCCTCCATCGGTATGGCTGCGCCGAGCAGTCAGGAGTGTATCGCAGCCAACGAGCAGGCTCTGGCTCACGAGAGTCAGAACCGATTGCTGGAGGCTCGAGCGGCGTTCTTGACCTGTGCCGAAGAGAGCTGTCCCGACGTAATTCGCACCGAGTGTCTGCGGCGCGCGGAGATGGCAACCAACACGATTCCGACCATCATCTTCGACGTCAAGGACAAGGCAGGTCAGGATGTCGCCGTCGTGGAGGCAGCAATCGACGGTCGTGCCGTCACCGACCTGCTCGTGGGGTCGCCCCTCGAAGTCGACCCCGGGGCGCACGTCTTCACCTTCAAGGTCGCGAGCGGCGAGACGCTGGAGCGACGCTATGTGATCCAGTCCTCCCAGAAGAACCGCCATGAACTGATCCAGCTCGAGGGCGCGAAATCCCCGGCTGCTGCGACAGGCCAGGCCGAGGCCCCCGTCACTCCACCCCCCGAACCGCCAGCGCACAGGGGCCTCGGCTCCCAGCGGTTCGCGGCCCTGGCGGTGGGCGGAGTGGGTGTCGTGGGCTTGATAGTGGGCAGCGTTTACGGCGCAACGGCGATGTCGCGCAAGTCGGACGCCGAGGAGCTGTGCCCGGACAGCGACTGCGAGACGACCGCGGGTTCCCAACGGTGGCAAGACGCCGAAGCGGCAGGGAACGTCTCGACGGTGGCCTTCTTGGCTGGCGGAGTCGCCGTCGCGGCGGGTGCGGTGCTCTGGTTCACGGCGCCATCGCGTGACTCGCGCCCACAGACGGGGAGCGTTTCGATCGGCGTGGGTGCAGGAATGATGCGCCTGAAAGGTGCTTTCTGATGAACAGTCGGATCTTCTTTGGTGTTCTTGGCATCGTCGCAGTAACGGGCTGCAATTCGATTCTTGGAATCGAGGAGCATTCAACGCGAGCCGGCGGTGGCGGCCAGGGTGAGGCCGGTTCCACGGCAGGTGAAGCCGGTTCCACGGCAGGTGAGGCCGGGGATGCTCAGTTGGCCGGTGCCGCTGGCCACGCCGGCCAAGTGGAGACTGCGGGCGCTCCGACGTCCGGGGCAGGCAGCGGAGGCGAAGGGGCGACCGCAGAGGGTGGCACCAGCGGCAGCTCGGGCACCCCCCAGGCAGGGGCCAGTGGCGGCGGAAACCCGGAGGGTGGCGGTGGAACCGGGACCACCAAACAGGGCGGGACCAGTGGCGGTGGCGCGGCTGGTGACACGCAGGCCGAGGGAGGCTCGACCAGTCCAGGCGAGGGTGGCGCGGCCGGCACCGTTACGGTGGCAGGTGGTGGCTCGACGTCTTCGGACGGTGGAACCGGTGAAGCCGGCATGCCGCCGTCCGCGGGTGGTACCAGTGGCGGCGAGACGGGCGAGGGTGGCGCGGAGTTGGGTGGCGCGGCCTCGATCGCGGGCGGAGGTATGACGGATGGCGGGGCCGCTGGGGCAGGGGGTTCCGCCGGTTGCACGGTGGATCTGACCCAGCCGCTCACCTGCAGCGCGGTCTCGGGCCATGTCGTGCGCGTCGACAGCTGTGGGCAGGAGATCGTTGTCGATCCCTGCGTTCCGGCGGACGATCATGGCACTTGTCGCGATGGCGTGTGCGGTTGCGCTCCAGGTTTCACTGGCCCGGACTGTGAGCAGTGCACGGTATTCGTCAACGGGAATGCCCCCTCCGCCAGCGATACCGACAACGACGGTCTGAGCTGGGATAGTCCGTTCGAGACGGTGCAGGCCGGCATCGATCTGGCGGCGAGTCGTATCGCCGATGAGACGGACGTCGACAGCTGCGAGGTATGGGTCGGCGCGGGAACGTACCTGCCCAGCTTCGAGACGGAGCCAGTCTCCAGCAACCACGAGAGAACCGCGACGTTCCTGCTACACACTGGCGTGCCACTCTACGGTGGATTTGCGGGGACCGAGGCCTTGCGCAGTGACCGCCCCGCATGGACGGCCCCCACCTCCACGCTGAGTGGTGATGTGGGGGCCGTTGGCGACTCGACCGATAATGCCTATCACGTCGTCACGGGAGCCGACAGCGCAATCCTGGATGGGTTTGCGATTGAGGGCGGCATGGCCAATGCCGACACGGAGCCATTCGACCGTGGCGGGGGAATGTACAACGTGCTGGCTGACGCGAACATCTCGGTGTCGATCACGGACTGCGAATTTCGTTACAACCAGGCCACAACCCGTGGCGGCGCCATGTACAGCGAGCGAGCCACGGTGACCGTCTCCTCGTCTCGGTTTAATAGCAACTCGGTGAGTGGTGCCGGGGATGCGATGGGCGGGGCGATCGCGGGCGATACGACTGCTCTTCTGCTTAGCGACGACACGGCTTTCAACCGAAACCAGGCATCCAGCACGGCAGGATCGGCCTGGGGTGGAGCCGTCTTTCTGAGGGGCTCGTTGGGGGGGCGCTTGCCCACAATCTCCGATAGCACGTTCTGGCAGAACAGCGTGGCGGCATCGACCTCGGGGGCTGGTGGGGCCATCTATGTCGAGAACGGGTATCAGCTCACCCTGTCCGGGTGCACCCTCACTGCCAACACCGTGGTCGGTGGTGATTCGACAATGGGAGGGGCCCTCTATTCCTTCGGGTTGCCGCTGACCATCGAGAATACGGTCCTAACCAACAACCAGGCCACCAGCAGCAATGGTCAGGCCTACGGCGGTGGCATCAGTCACTCGGCTGGGGCCCTCGCCGTGCGTAACAGTGTGTTCGCGCGGAACAAAGTGTCCGGAGTCACCGGGATGGGCGGGGGTGGTCTGTCCATCGAAGGCGACACGAATATCTACGCCACGCTGACGAACTGCACCTTGTACGGGAACGAGAGCTGGGAAGGCGTCCACGATCTGATCTCCGGCCACGCCCTCTCCCTCTTGGATGCACCCCACGTGTCTCTTTACAGCAGCATCATCTGGGACAACCTGGGGAGCGCCGACTCCCGTCTGACCTGGACCACGACGGCCGTCGAACTATCGTTCTGTGACGTCGTGGCAGAAACCCCCGATCCTGACCAACACATCGTGAGTGTCGACCCTGGGTTCACCGACGCGGACGCCGATGACTTCACGCTGGCCTCGAGCTCGCCGTGCATCGATGCCGGCAATGGCAGCGGTGCCCCCGATCTGGACCTGCTCGGCAATTCCCGGGTGGACATCGCGGGTGTCGACAATGGCGGCGAGGGCAGCCCCGACTACGTGGACATGGGGGCCTACGAGTACCAACAGCCCTGAGGGAACCACAGAGGGTTAACGGCTCCTGCCCCGCCCCTTTCGTGCTAGAACGGCCGTTGTATGAAGCGCTGGGCGCTGGGCGTGCCGTTGCTGCTCGGGCAGAACCCCCTTCCCGTCGGTGTCGTCGACCCCGCGTCGCAGCCCGACACCCCTAGCCGGGCGGCTGCTCCTTCCGGTCAGGTGCGCTCCACCCCGTCACGAAGCGAGCCTGCGGTGCAGGCGGCGGTTGCCACTCGCGGCTACGGTGTCCAAACCGCGGTGGTCGATGTCGCGAGTCTTGGAATCATCCTGTTGGGCTCGGCGGCTTCCCAACCGCAGTCGGAACATGGGTTTGGCATTGGCCCGTTCGTGGTGGGCTACGGGATCAGCGCCCATATACTCGGCGGGCCCATCGTACATCTCTCCCACCGTCAACCGCTTCGAGCCCTCGGCAGCTTGGTATTGCGCGGAGCCATCCCGATTGGCCTTACCTACGCGGGCGTGCCGGTGCCCGGTCATTGCCCCTACATCGACGGTGACCCGTCGACCAAGGGTACATGGTGCGATATCGGTTACGTGTTGCCTTGGGAACTCGCCGTCTTCGGTCCCGCGGCAGTGATTGATGCCCTCTTCCTCGCCCGCGAGCCCCTGCCCGCCGGGGCCCCATCGGACACCGGTCGGACGGCGACACTGAGCATCCTCCCCGTCGTTCACGTGCGCACCTCGACGATGGGCATCGGGGTGGTTGGGACGTTCTGAAGGGGGCCGTCGTGCCGTTGCACCATCTGCCCGGTTACGAACGACCCTAACGGGATCTGTGGAGCCATGGTGCTCTCGCCTTGCGCTCGCTCGCTGAGTATGCGGTCAAGCGAGAGACAGCCGGCGACATGAGCAATCACACGCCGTCGGGATGAGTCGGTCCAGAGTTCTCTGTGACTCCCATCCAGCCATTGGCAGTGAATGGTTCGCACGAGCACGCACGGAGACTCGCTGCCCGCCGCGCCGCTGGATGGACGGAGTTCGTTTGACTATTCCACGAGGCATTCGACGGTAATTCCCGGACTCTCCCGGCTGAAGCCGAAACGGACGGCGCTCGGACAGGCCAGGCGCCGAAAGCACCCGAGCGAGATGCCGCTCGGACCCTTGCATTCAGGGAGATCGAGGCATTCCCCGCCAATGACCGCGTCGGACCCAACGCTGCGGTAGCTCAGGCAGGTTTGTTCAGGCTCGCAGATGACGGTCGATGTACCGTCCCCTTCCCAGCAGAGGAACTGCGCGGGAGTGACCGCATCGAGTCCCGACCACATTCCCCCAGAGCAGACACCGGACTGGATGATGGGCTGCTCACACATCCCTGCCTCGCTGTTGTACGTGACGCAATCATACCAAGTGCAGGTAAGCCCTGCCAGCGAGCCACCCGGGGAGTCGCAAGGGTAGCTGATCGCGTGGCCAGAAACCTGGGAGCAATGGTCCGCGGCCATTCCCCCGATGGCCACGAAGGCCATTCCACCGAACTCGGGGAGTCCTCCCGTTCCTTCTGTTCCACCGCTGTGTGTACCCGCGCCCCCGTCGGTTGCCGCGCTGCCACCGGCTCCACCGAACCCTTCCATTCCGCCAGCGGCGGCGCCGCCTTGCTCGACTCCAGACATGCCGCTGCTCTCCCCTGCAGTACTGTAGACGCCGCCATTTTCCGTTCGGCCACCCCGGGCCAACAGACCACCGTCCTCACTGATGCCACCCTCGGTGCTTCCGGCATTCCCCCCAACGCCCATTTGCGCGGCCTGTTCTCCACCCACCCCGAACTCGCGCGGCCTGCCCCCATTCGTCGCGCCCCCGCACCCCACGACCAGAACCACGAGAATGGCCACGGCAGTAGGCGAGTCGAGAATCGTCTTCGCGGTCACAGCCAACCCTCCCGGTGTCAAAAAGTCCCAGCAAGGGAGGATAGCATGGGGGTCTCATCTGGGCCAGCGGAGCAGCTCGTGCCGTGATGTAGGTGGCGAAGTATGGCCGTTCTGGGATCTGTTTGTCGATACGGCGCAATGACGGTTGGGTGGCGCCGGGCCATGATCTCTTGGAACGACCATCGAAGGGGTCTGGCGGTCTTCCCGCTGCCGGAGGTGCGTGACGTCAGGTTCTCCGGCCTCGCCCGTCCCTTTGCGGTCCGTCGATGCCGAGGCGTTTGGTTTTGCGGTACAGCGTGCTCAGGTCGATGCCGAGTTCTTGAGCAGCGAGTGCCCGGTTGCCGTGGTGTTTGTCGAGTGCCTTTTGGATGAGATGCCGCTCGACACCCTTAAGATTCATCAAGTGCCTGGGATCCATGCTCTCACGCTCAGCGCGTGCTGTGATGTCGGGTGGCAGATGATGGGGTTCGACCAGTCCGCCGCGGCACAGCACGAACGCGTGCTCGAGGATGTTCTGGAGCTCCCTCACATTGCCGGGGAAGTCGTGGCGCACGATCAGGGAAAGGGCCTCGTCGGAAAGGCCAGTAATCTCGTGATCATTCAGGCGATTGTGAATGGCGATGAGGTGATCGACGAGGAGCGGAATGTCCTCCCGTCGCTCCCTCAGGGGAGGGACATCGATCTGAACTACATGGATCCGATAGTAGAGATCCTCCCGAAATTGCCCCACCCGGACCAGCTCGCCGAGGTCCTTGTTGGTAGCGGCAATGACTCGCACGTTAGCCCGCACGGGTTCGACGGAGCCGAGGGGCTCGTAGGTCTTCTCCTGCAGCACGCGCAGGAGCCGTACCTGCATTGCGGGCGAGATGTCGCCGATTTCGTCGAGAAAAAGAGTCCCCCCTTCAGCCAAAGCGAAGCGCCCCAGCTTGTCCTTGCGGGCGTCCGTGAATGCCCCGGCCTTGTAGCCAAACAGCTCCGACTCGAGCAGCGTGTCCGGGAGTGCTCCGCAGTTGACGGGCACGAAGCGTTTCCTGCGACGAGGCGAGAGCGCATGCACGGCGTGGGCCACCAATTCCTTACCGGTCCCACTCTCCCCATGGATGAGTACCGTTGCCTCGCTGTCGGACACGTGCGGCAGGATATCGAAGAGACGGATGATGGAGGCGCTCTGGCCGATGATGTCCGCGCAGGAATGCTTGTCCATCAGCTTCTTTCGCAGCTCCTCGACCTGGCGCCGGTCCTGAAAAGTCTCCACACCGCCGATGACTTGGCCGTTGGTGTCGCGCAGGACTGCCGCCGAAACCTTCAGCGGGATGCGCTCGCCGCCTGCGTCAACCACGAACACCGAAGCGTTGACTGCCGGCTCTCCCGTTTCCAGGACACTGCGCATCACGCAGGCATCGGAGCAGATATTGGCCCGGAGCACCTCGCTGCAGCGGTGGCCAATCGCATCCTCGCGCTGGATACCAGTGATCCTCTCGGCAGCGCGGTTGAACGACGTGATCCTCCAGTCAGAATCGACCGTGAACACCCCTTCGTTGATAGAATCCAGGATCGGATCCCGAAAGCGACTGACGTCGAACTCGAGGGTTCTCACCAAGCTCCTCAGTTCCAAAGCGCGAGGACTCGCACCTGGTGGGCTCCGTAGGACACCCCACGAAGTTGCAGCCTATTCATGCAAAATGCAATAGGTATTGGCATCCTGCACGAATGCCGTAGTCACAGGCCACCGGGCCATCCAAGAATCCGCCTAGATTGAGTGTCTTGCTGGTTACGGATGCGGTGGCATGTAAATTGCATCCGCAAACAAGGCATGAAGGTGGTGCTCCCAACCAATGGGGACCGGGTTTCTCCGCTGCTGGATGCAGCCAAAAACTTCGTCCTGGTGGCCACTGCTTCGGATGGCACGCGCAGTCGCAAGGAATTGGTCATTGACGTCACGGATTCGATTGGGAAAGCCAAACGGATCGGCGAGTTGGGAGCGGATGTCCTCATCTGCGGTGCAATTTCGTGGCCGCTGGAGGTCATGGTCACGTCAGCGGGCACGCGAGTGATCCCCAACACCTGCGGTTTCTTGGACGAGGTGGTGGATGCCTACTTTGCGGGCGAGCTGACCGAGCACGCCTTCCTGTCGCCGGGATGTCCCGGGCGGCAGCATCGACGCTGTCACCGTCACGGACGGAGATGGCGGAACGGCTGGTAGAGAAGTCAACAACAGCAAGCACAGGAGTTTGAATATGCCAGGAGGAGATAGAACGGGTCCCGCTGGATTGGGCCCCATGACGGGACGCGCCGCAGGATTCTGCGCAGGATACCCTGGTACGGGATTCACGAATCCCGTATTGGGAAGGGGAGGAGGGCGCGGTTTCGGACGCGGTGGTGGTGGCGGTGGCGGATGGCGACACCGCCACGGCTACTATGCCACCGGGATGCCTGGGTGGCAGCGAGCGGGGATGATTGGTTCAGCTTGCGCGCCGCCGCTGGCAGCGCCGTGGGCTTCGAGGATGACCAAGGACCAGGAGTTGGAAGTACTGAAGAGCCAGGCTGAGTACTTGGAGCGGGCGCTGGTGAATTTGCGCGACCAGATCCGCGAGGTCGAGTCGACGGAGAGAGGCTCGAAGACAACGCAACCCGACAGATGAAGTGAGTTCGGCGCCGGGACGGTTGGAGGCGACGGCCTCCCGTCCCGGTTGTCGGATTTCTGGAGACAAGGAAAGAACGATGCGTAACGGACAAGGATTGGGTCATGCCGGTGGCATGGGTCAGGGGCGAGGAGGTGGCGGTGGAGGATTCGGCCGAGGCATGGGTCAGGGGCGAGGAGGTGGCGGTGGAGGATTCGGTCGAGGCATGGGCAGATGCCGAGGCACGGAGCTGCTGGCCGGTGGCCGGTTCCCAGCCAGTGAGTCGAATGAAGACGTCCAACGAGCACCAGTTCTCAAGGCCCAAGAGCAAATGGTCTCGACCCAGCTCAATGCCATTACCGACAGGATCGCCGAACTCCGAGGGTCTGGTGCTGACACACGGGCCCTATGTGGGCAGGCAGCGGACCATCAGTCCCGAAAGAGCTTTGCGAGGACGGTCGCGATGATCGATCGGGAGAGGTGCGTCTATTGTGGGCGATGTGTCGATGCTTGCAGGAATCAGGCCATCAGCATGAACGGGGCGGCTACGATTGACTCAAGCCAGTGCACGGGCTGTGGACTGTGCGTCAACGAGTGTCCGAGCGAGGCCATCTCGCTGTCCGAGACGACATGACGCGCGACTTCGCAGGAACCGCTCGATGCTCACGTGCCGAAACGCTCGCCATTCGTTGCTTGTGTCCTCTTGGAGCGTCCGCCATTCTGGTGTGGGAGGAGCACGGGGAATGAAACCAACCCGGCGAAGCGGTGCCACGAAGTGTTTGAGCACGGCCCGGCTCGGCGAATTGGTCACGCCGTTGTCAAAGGCGGTTCTCGATAGGCTGCTTGCCAATCGCCGGTCCGGAGTCGAGACCAGTATGATATTATCCTCCCGTCTTTCCTTCCGGACGCAAGGAGACTGACGGATGGCTGTGCGCCCCATCGTGCTCTACAAGACGAACGAGGCGGAGCTTCGTCAGAAGAGCGAGCCGATCCCCGATGGCTCGAGCCAGACGAAAACCATCTTGACGGATCTGAAGGATACGCTACGGCATCACAAAAACGGTATTGGGTTGGCTGCTCCGCAGATCGGAGTGCACCAGCGTGTCATCGTGGTCCGCTTCGGTGCTGGTGAGGCGAACAAGCCAGGTCGCCCCATCGGCATCATCAATCCGTCAATCATCGAGGCAGGTCGTGAGCAGCTTGACGTCGATGGGTGCCTGAGCATTCCGGGTCTGTACGCCGAGACCGTGCGACCTCATTTCATGAAGCTGCGTGGCATCAATGAGTCCGGTCAGCCGTTTGAGTGGTCTCTCGACGGTTTCGACGCAGTAGTGGTCCATCACGAGATCGACCACCTCAATGGTGTCCTTTTCATCGACCGGGTCTCTTCCCCCGACACGTTCTACACCGAGAGTGAAGTGCCCGAGACAAGCATATGAGTATACCAACGACCACAAAAGGCTCCTTGACGCGGCGTGCCCCGGCTGGCACGTGGGGCTCGTCGGAGCTTCGACGTGCCTCGTGACCGAAGCAATCGAGGCGATTGGATTTACCCCGTGCCTTGTGACCGAAGTAATCGAGGCGACTGGATCCACCCCGTTCGCGGGATTGTCCGTCGCTGTGCCCGAGGGGGTTTTCGTTTCCGTCTCCGAGAGCAGCGCTGCGCTGCGGCTCAGCCCATGGTCCGCGAGGTTGGAGTGAAGTCGCCGTCTGCCGTACCTGTGATAGAAAGGTCCGCGAAATGACAACCGGTGGTTCCTGCAAGACATGTAACGATTCTCAGTGTTCAGCGCAGTCGCAAAGGGCCGGCGAGGGCGAGGAGGAGTTCCTGGAACGACAGGTGTTGCACTCACGGATGTGCCGCATTAGTCACAAGCTCCTCGTGCTCTCCGGCAAGGGTGGAGTGGGAAAGAGTACGGTGGCGGTGAATCTGGCGACGGCCCTCGCTCTGGCCGGGAAACGGGTCGGTCTGCTCGACGTCGATATCCACGGGCCGAGCATACCGAAGCTCCTTCACCTGGAGCGGAGCCAGATCTCGGCTCGTCAGGATGCGATGCTGCCTGTTGAGGTGCGCTTCGGCGAAGGCCGGCTTTGTGTGATGTCGATTGGCTTTCTGCTGCGGGAGCGCGATGACGCAGTCATCTGGCGCGGCCCGCGCAAGTATGGCGTGATCAAGCAATTCCTGAAGGATGTCGACTGGGGCGAGCTCGACTACCTGGTGGTGGATTCGCCTCCCGGCACGGGAGATGAGCCGTTGGCGGTGGCCCAGCTCATCGAAAAGGCCGACGGTGCCGTGGTGGTCACGACGCCGCAGGAGATAGCCGTGCAGGACGTCCGTCGCTGCGTGGGGTTCTGCCGCCAGGTGGGCGTCCCCGTGCTGGGTGTTGTCGAGAACATGAGCGGCTACACCTGCCCCAAGTGTGGCGAGCACGTCAGCATCTTTGGAGCTGATGGGGGACGCACCATGGCTGGCGAGATGGGGGTTCCTTACCTTGGTGCCATTCCCATCGAACCGGAGGTCGTCATTTCCGGGGACAGCGGGGCCCCCATGGTTCAGGCACACCCGCACTCCGAAACGGCCAAGGCCTTCGGCCGGATCGTTCGCGTCCTTCTCGAGTCCGAATTGGCCGATGCGGCGGCGAAGAACAGCCGAACCAAGGACCTTCGGTCAGCGCGGATCGCGGTTCCCGTCACCGGAGGTGTTCTGTCTTCGCATTTCGGTCACTGTGAGAGGTTCGTGCTATTCGACGTTGGCAAGGACGGCAAGACGGTCGACAACAAGCAGGAGTTAACGCCCCCTCCGCACGAGCCAGGCACGTTCCCCCAATGGCTGCACGAGCAGGGAGCGACGGTGATCATCGCTGGCGGCATGGGGTCGCGCGCGCAGAGCCTTTTCGGACAGCACGACATCCAGGTCGTGGTGGGTGCGAGTGGCGGAGAGCCGGACGCCATCGTACGGGATTTCCTCAACGGCCATCTGACGACGGGTGCCAACGTGTGTGACCACTAGGAGCGCAGGGTGGCGATCCGCGTTGATGAACACCAGCACGGTGGCTGCTTCAAGGAGTGGCGACCGCTCGAGGTGGCGAGCCTCACGCCGCATCTACGATGGGCCGGTTACGTTCAGCGTGTTGTTGGCGGTATTGGCTGCATCGTGGTGGGAGGTGATGGCCGGCTCAAGTCGAGCTGTCCAGCCAAATGCGGCTCTTCGCATGGACCATCGAGGCAGGCTCAACGACGGGACATCCAACACGGGGCGCCACAGTGATCGCTGTTGCAGAACCGCTGCGTGCGTTTCGCAACAGGAGCCAGGAGTACCTGGTTCTCGGACATGACCGGCTCGCCGCCGCCCGCTTCGTCGCCAATGTCGTGGGTGACCTGTGCGGTCCGGCGCTCGATATCGGCACGGGGAAGGGCTTGCTGGCCATCGAGCTGGCGCGGTGTGGCATGGATGTGCTGTCCATCGACGTGGACCGTCGGGACCGTGAGCTGGCCGGGTTGCTTGCCGTGGAGGCGGGCGTCGCGGAACGGATCCGTTTCGAACAGGCCGATGCCGCGCTTCTGCCCTGCTCGGATGGGCAATTTGGATGTGTTGCCATGATGGACGTCCTTCACCACCTCACGGATCCGATCCCGATACTCAACGAGATGGTACGCGTTACCACGCGAGGTGGCATTGTCATCATCGCGGATTTCGACGAGGCCGGCTTCGAGCTCGTGTCTCGTGTTCATCGCGCGAACGGTGGCGAGCACTCGAGGACTACGGCATCCGTGCCGATGGCCCTCGCGGAGCTATTGCGTGCTGGCTATTCCTGCTTGAAGAAGAGTACCGGGCACCAGCATGAGGTGATCGCGCTCAGAAGAGAGCGGTGAGTAGGAAGCCTATGGGAGACCGAGTTGACAACGGGCCTGAATCTCCGGACGGCATGCCGGGGCCGGTACTATTTTACAACGAAGTGGTGATTGACCATTTCACGAATCCACGCAACGTGGGTGAGCTCAATCCCGCCGAGACGGATGGTTTCGGCGTCGTTGGCGACCCGTCCTGTGGCGATCAGATGAAGCTGTGGATTGCGGTGCGAGACGGCCGCATCAACAAGATCGCCTTCAAGTCCTTTGGTTGCCCAGGGGCTATCGCGACGAGCAGCATGCTAACCGCTCTGGCCGAGGGCAAGACCATCGAGCAGGCCCGTGGCATAACCGACGACGATGTGGTCGCGGCGCTAGGTGGCATACCCGAGCACAAACGCCACTGCTCCCTTCTCGGGGTGCGCGCACTCCATGCGGCCCTCGACGACCGGGAACGCCGATGCCCGTCAGGGGACAAGCTGTGATCTACCTCGACCACAACGCCACGACGCCGATTCATCCGCGTGTCCTCGAAGCGATGCTGCCTTACCTGTCGGAGCATTTTGGCAATCCGTCGAGCCCCTATCGGTTCGGTCACGAGTCCAGAATCGCGGTGGAGCGCGCACGGGCTCGTGTCGCCGAGCATGTTGGTTGCAGGCCCGAAGAGCTGGTTTTCTGCTCGAGCGGTACCGAATCGGACAATCTGGCACTACGGGGCGTGGCCCACGCTCAGCAGCACAAGGGCAAACACATCGTCACGACCGCTATCGAGCACCACGCGGTCCTTCACACCTGCAAATCCCTGGAGCTTGAGGGCTTCGAGGTGACGTACGTTCCGGTCACCACAGATGGTACCCTGAACCTCATTGCGTTGGCCGAGAGCATTCGCGATGACACCATTCTCATCAGTGTGATGCATGCCAACAACGAGACCGGTGTGGTTCAGCCGATAGAGGAGATTGCGGCGATCGCGAACCGCCGCGGCATCGTCATGCACACGGATGCGGTACAGACTGCCGGCAAGCTGCCTCTTAGGCTCACCGATCTCGGGGCGGCGCTGGTCAGCTTTTCCGCGCACAAGCTGTATGGCCCGAAGGGTGTCGCGGCTCTCTATGTTCGAAGGGGAACGCCGCTGCAGGCGGTCATGAGCGGCGGCGCGCAGGAGATGGGGAGGCGTGCCGGCACGGAGAACGTCGCGGGAATCGTCGGCTTCGCGGAGGCGGTAGCTCTTGCGTTTGAGCAGGTCGAGGCGGATGGGCAACGCATTGGCAGACTCCGCGAGCGTTTTGAGGCGCGTGTGTGCGGTCTTGTTCCCAAGGTTCGTGTCAATGGCGGCAGAGCGTCGCGGGTGCCCAATACTTCGAACCTGACCTTCGACTCGGTCGACGGAGAATCCATCGTGCTGGGTTTGGATCTTCGAGGGATCTGCGCTTCGACCGGCTCCGCGTGCTCGACGGGAGAACCCGAGCCGTCCCACGTTCTGCTCGCGATGGGCCGGTCCGCGCAGGATGCGCAGAGCTCAGTTCGCATTTCCCTGGGCCGCAATACGGAGGAAGGTGACGTTGAGGCCACTGCGAAGGCGCTGCAGGAAATCGTCCAGAGACTGAGGTCGATCTCGAGTGTTGGTGAGGAGGGCTCATGACCCCTTTGCTCTGGATCATCGTGGGGGGTATTCTGATGAGCGGGATCGCGCTCACCGGAGGTGTGACACTGATCCTGAGCAAATCGACCCTCGACCGGTTGCTACTACCGCTCGTCGCATTTGCGGCCGGGTCACTCATTGGCGGGGCCCTGTTCCACATGATTCCGGCATCGCTGTCCAGGATGCCATCATCGGTGGCACTGGTATGGGTCGCTGCGGGTTTCGTGACGTTCTTTGCGATCGAGCAGTTCCTCCACTGGCACCATTGCCACCGCGCCTCGACCCAATGCAAGAAACCGCTCACCTACCTCATCTTGGTCGGAGATGGAATCCACAATTTCATCGGTGGTTTGTCCATTGCGAGTGTTCTGCTCGTGGACGTGCGCCTGGGTATAGCGGCGTGGATCGCTGCCGCTGCGCACGAGATCCCTCAGGAGCTCGGTGACTTTGCGGTGCTCGTCCACGGAGGCTGGAACAAGCGCAAGGCCCTGCTGTTCAACGTACTGTCGGGATCGACCTTTCTCGTTGGCGGGCTAGTTGCTTACGCCGCGTCGTTTAGAATCGACGTAGGCTGGCTGGTGCCTTACGCAGCTGGGAATTTCCTGTACATTGGTGCGTCTGATCTGGTTCCGGAGGTCAACAAGGCGCATTCCTTTGCTGCCAACGTCGTCCATTTCGCGACTTTTGCTGCGGGTCTAGGGTTTCTGTTGCTCATTGCATTGATGGGGGGGCCGCATTGAGTGTCGTGCTCGATGGCGTTCCCCGGCTGTCGCGCCGAGGGTTCGATGTGTTGCGCAACACCATTTACGGGCCGTTCGGAGAGCAAGCACTGTCAACGCCTATCTCAAACGGCGGAGCTCAAAAGGTCGGTGGCGGCCCTGCTGAATCGCGCACCTGCGGCAGCCGCGATGGGAACGCAGCGGCTGCCCACGGGGATGGTTCAAGAGGTGGTGAGCATGGCCAAGGAATCTAATGCGGAGAGGGCCAATTTGCAGGGTCATGTCTACGGGCCAGTGCCTTCGCGACGCCTGGGCCGTTCCCTGGGGGTCGATCTGGTTCCCTTCAAGACATGTAGCTACGACTGCATTTACTGTCACCTCGGGCGTACGACGAACAAGACGCTGTGTCTCGAGGAGTACGTGCCCGTGGACAGTGTGCTGGCTGAACTTGGTGAGAAGCTCACGAATGGGCCTCGGCCGGATTTCATTGGACTGGCTGGCTCGGGCGAGCCGACGGTTCATGCGCGCATCGAAGAGGTCATCGTGGGGGCGAAGGAGCTCAGCGACGTTCCCGTGGCCGTGCTCACCAATGGGTCGCTACTGTGGAGGCCGGACGTTCGCACCAGCCTGGCCCGAGCGGATCTGGTCATTCCGTCGCTGGACGCTGGGACGCCAGCGACTTTTGCGCGCGTGAACCGTCCCCATAGCGAGCTTTCGTTCGACCAGATGGTGGACGGCCTCTTGACTTTTTCACGCGAGTTCGAGGGGAGGATTTGGCTCGAAATTCTGCTCTTGGCTCGTTTGACCGGTAGCCGGGAAGAGGTGGAGCGGATTGCAGCCATCGTGGCAAAGATGCGGGTCGACCGGGTGCAGCTGAATACGGTAGCTCGTCCTCCTGCGGAGACGTCCGCACTGACTGTTCCGGTGGGTGAGTTACAGAGGCTTGCTGCCTTGTTCTCGTGTCCGTGTGAGGTCATCGCTGAGACCCAGCAGGGTGGGCTGGCCTTTTCATCTGAAGGCGAAGACGCTGATGAGCGAATCATTGCGCTGCTCAGTAGAAGGCCCTGCACGGTGGAGGGAATCGCCACGGGTCTTGGTCTGTGCCCTAACGAAGTATTGAAGCACCTGGACGTTCTCCGTACACAGGGTGTTATCAGAACGGTGCGCAACGGCGATTCGGTATTCTACGAAGGAGCACGCGATCAGTCATGACGAGAACATTCGCGAACTTCTGGGTTGACGTGGCATCACTGATCGTGATGCTTGGCCTGCTGCTGACGGGGGGATTGATCCACTACGTGCTGCCGGCAGGCACTGGGCATTTCTACACCCTCTTCGGTTGGGATCGGCATGACATCGGGCAGTTGCATTTTTATCTAGCGGTGGCTGCTATCGTGCTTCTCGGTCTGCACGTGGTACTGCACTGGGATTGGATCTGCTGCGTCATCGCCAAAATGGCCAGCAGGAAGGTTCCGTCCAAAAAGGCACAGACGATGTGGGGCATTGGTTTTCTGCTGTTGGTTGCAGTCGTGCTGGGTGGGGTGCTTGTCTGGGCCTCTGCATTGGTGGAAAGGACCGCGCCCGATGGGCGAGGGAGGGGTCGCAGGGCCCAGCTCGAGGACAGCCAGGTCGCCCCGCGTGCCGGGAATGCTTTGGATGTCACCACGTCGACGGCGGAGCGCTCACCTGCCGCCCAAGACGTCGTTGTGCAACCAACAGCCCAACAGGGCAGTGCTGTTGAGCATCACGCCGATGAGTGCCCCGCCGGTGCCTCGATTGACGGTCGCAAAACGCTGATCGAGGCGGCGCAAATCTGCAGGCTCAGTGTCGAACAGCTAACCAAAGAACTGGGGCTTCCTCCGGGCATCAATCCAGGGGAGCGTCTCGGTCGAATCAAACGGAGCTACTCGCTCGATCTCCACGCCGTTCGGAAGATCGCATGTCGGTAATTCTTCCGGAGGTTCCTGGCTGGAGCGGCGTGGTGGATTGAGCAAAATCAAGCGTTGCCGGATGACGGTGCCAAAGGTCGGGCTGCGTGGAAGACGCTGCGAAGGTTGCTACTCCACCTCCACCTGTGACACCTCGTACCATCCATCCGCGCGCCGCCCCGCGATCCCGAGGCGGATCGGGTCGAGCGCGTTGGTCGTGGGGTTCTCCCCGGGACGGTCCAGGATGGCGAGATCGACCTGGTAGGTACCGCTGGGGAACTCGGCCGGTACGGAAAAGTCATCAACCACTTCGACGCTCCCGGGCAGCCAGCGCCGAATATCCGCTGTACTCGGGAAGGTCGTGGTCAGATCTCCGCTGCGCAGACGGTAGGTGAACGTTCGGGCGTGGTACGACGGCGCCACGCCCAGATTGCTCACGGTTGCCGCAAAGTGCAACGAACCCCCGGGTGCGACGCGGCCCGGGTGTCTCAGGCTGTCCACCACGATGCGGTATCCATTCTGCACCAGGAGTTCATCGAGTGCGTCCAGGTACGCCCCCGGGATCTCCGTCCATTTGGCGTTCAAGACCGAGGCGTGCTGCTCCAGTGCCCACTGGAAGCTCTTGTAGACCTCTCCGTCCGGTGCCTCGGTGGTCCAGCCCCGCTCCAGCCAACCGGGCATGGTGTCGCAGACCTCGAGTTGAATCGGCGCATGCTGCCAGGTATCCGGGAAACTGGCGTAAGCCCCGGAGGCTCCCTCGATCATGGTCGGATAGCTGTCAATCTGGTGGTTCCAGCTGTCTCCGAAGATCCCCCAATCGCCCCAGCAATCCACGCGCCATCCTGTCCCGTTCTGGATCGCGTGGGCAAAGACGGTCGTCTCGAGCCCGTCTCCTCCGCCGCCCAAGCCCAACATCACCAGCGGCGTGTTGGCAAAGGAGCTGGTATAGGCATCGATCAAGGTCTGGTACGCCTCGACGATCTCCTGCTGCTCGTCGGGCCCAGCGGGTTCGTAGATGTCGAAGAGCCCCTGCCCGTCGGTGAGGCAGGCGGTGTTCCACTCGCCCCAACAGCCCACTGGGCCGATATCGACATGATCGAGGCCGGGGTGGCCATCGTAGCGGTCTGCCAAGGCGGCCACGAAGCGCTGGTTCTCCGCCTGGAAGGTGGGGTCGCGGTAGTCGGGCCAGTACGTGGAGCCTCCAGCGCTCGGCTGTTCCGTTCCCGGCGTGATGTCCCGGAGCCAGTCCGGGATCCCGATGCTGTCATCCGCGATGGTCATCACCCGGAAGCCCAGGGTCTCACCTATCGCATTGGCGCTCTCGATGGTGCGGTCGATGACGGCGAAATCGATCTGACCCTGCGTGGGCTCGAGTTCGCGCCAGTTCCACCGGAAATAGGCGGTTCCGGAATCAGGATGGTTTGCGGGCCAGTGTTCGCGGGTCCGCTCGACACACTCCTCGGCCGTGAAATTGACGGGGGGAAGGTCGCACCACCAGCCAAAATGGAAATTGGCGAGGCCCATCCCGGGGTTGACGAGAACATCGTCGATGCGTCTCGGGTTAGTCACGACCTCGGCCTGCCCCGCTTGGCCCGCGTCACCCCCTTCGCTCGGGCTCCCCGAAGCGCCGGAGCCGCCCAGCTCGACAGCGCCTCCACCACTGGGGCTCCCACCCGGGGACGTCCCACCCTCTTCGCGGCCCCCTTCTCCTCCTTGAGCCGCCCCACCGCGGCCCCCTTCTCCTCCTTGAGCCGCCCCACCGCGGTCGCTCGCCTCGCCGCCCTCGCCGGGGCTCCCCGAAGCGCCTGAACCAGCTTCCGCGAGACCCCCTTCCGCCGTGGTTCCGCCCTGTTCCTGGTTCGAGCCTCCCAGAGTTGGCTCGGTGTCTTGCCCGCCGGATCCCCCGGCGCCGGCCAGGTCCGTTCCCGCCTCGCCGCCGTTTCCGGCCTGGTTTGCCGAAGAATCGGCGTCATCCCCACACCCGAGCGCGAGACACGCGAGCAGGGCTCCGAGAGCCCCAGTATTCCGGAACGTCATAACCACCTCGATGGAACAGAAGATGCGGACGGCTTCGAGCTTACCACCGACTCGGGCGCAGGAGCCTTGGCAAACGGTGGGAGCTACGCCCAGGCCCGGTTCTGCCGCTCGGCGCGCCGCGGCTGGAACCAACCCAGCAACCACTGGCATGATCTAGGATTTCGACTGGCGGTTGGCGGGTGAGGCTTGGATCGGGAGAGTTCCCAGACTGCGTGGTCGGTGCCAGCCTGGCGGTCTACCCTGTTGGCTCCGCGCCGCAGCGTTGTTACCAATTGCCCCTTGCCTCCCTGTACCGAAATAGGTACAGTACCGGATAGGTTCGTACCGATGTGAGCCGCGACATCTACCGCGTCATGTTCTGCATTCTCGATTCCACGCTCGTCCTTTTGCACGGATTCAAGAAGAAGACTCAGAAGACCCCAAAACCGGATCTCGATCTCGCGCGACGTCGCAAGCGGGAAGTGGAGGCCGCCCAATGAACAAGCATATCGGTTCAAGTTTGACGTCACTCTTCGAAGAGTTGGGTGAAAGCCATGAGATTGACCTCTTGACGCAGAAAAAGCTGCTCGCGCTCAAGGTTCAGCGGGCCATGCAACGGCGAAACATGAGTCAGTCGGAGCTGGCGAAGGCGATGTCAACGAGTCGAACCGTCGTACACCGGCTGCTGGATCCAGCAGACACCGGTGTGACCCTGGCAACAGTTGCCAAGGCATCCAGGGCACTCGGAGTGCGTCTGTTGCGCGTCGCGTGAGCGAGTCACCAATTCCTCTTTTGTCCCAGGAGTCCTTCCCCCATGTCCGACAAGATTGAACGCGCGCGCGAGTTGTTTACTCGTTGTAACTGCAGTCAGGCGATAGTGGCTACCTTTGGCCCGGAGCTGGGTGTGGACGAGAACACCTGCCTGAAGCTCGGCGCCTGTTTCGGCGCCGGAATGGGGCGGCTGGGCAAGACCTGCGGGGCCTTGACCGGTGGATTCATGGTCCTTGGTCTACGCCACGGACAGGAGATGCTGGACGATCCGGGGCGCGGTCGGGACGCCGTGTACGCCAGGGTGCAAGAGCTCGCCGCGCGTTTCGAAGCGGCTCATGGCACGACCGAGTGCCGAGGCCTGACGGGATGTGACATGACCTGCCCCGAAGGTCGCAAGGACTTCTCGGACCGCGGGCTGCACCAGGGCCTGTGCACGGACCTGGTCGTGTCCGTGGCGAGGCTCCTTGAAGACATGAAAAAGTGAGGATCCCTCACCGTTCCAGATCGGCTCGCAGTTTTGCCCATTTTTTCAGCAGGTCTTGTCCGCGCGAGTAGCCACGGACCATGATCAACTCGAGCAGCGACACGACCCGGCCGTGGTCGAGGCCCGGGTTCGCCCCCAGGACCCTCGCGAGTTTCAAGGGCTATCGTCCTCGCGAGCAAGCCAGCGAGCCAGCTTATCGTCCAGCTCACCCGCATCCAGATGGGGGTATTGACGCTGCAGGTTCAGTCGCTGCATGGCGACGCCCTCTTCGTACATCTCCAACGCGGCGAGCAACTTGTCGCGAGGGGTCTTCGTTGCCTCGGGCAGGTGATCGAGAGCGTCATCGAACAGCATCTGCCCCAGTCTAGCGCAGGGTTGGCGCAGAATCATCGAACGGTCCACGACGTTTGCAGGCCGCCCCCAACCAACAGAATCCAGAAAAACCCCCTACCGCAGCGCCTTGGGTGTCGGCAGGATTCGGGTCAAGAGTCTTCGCGGAGAGGGAGGGATTCGAACCCTCGGTAGCCTTATGAGCTACGCCCGCTTAGCAAGCGGGTACCTTCGGCCTCTCGGTCACCTCTCCAGGCCGGAACGGACCGCAAGGCTACCCACGGGCCAACCCCCGTCAAGGTCGGATTCTGGTCCTCGGGGTGGGAACCATGGGTCCGGTGGCGGACGAGCGGCGGTCCTGGGGCTAGGCTGTCGGCCATGAGGCATTCCGTCCTCGAGTCGCGGCTTTCTCCCGCCGCCATCGACAAAGCCCGGCTGAAGCTGGACCGCTTGCTGGGGCCTTCCCGAGTCACGGTGGCGCCCGAAGAGCTTGCCCGCTGTGCGGCCGACGAGTCTGGGGTGGAGGCGGTGCAGCCCGACCTGGTGGTCCGGGCCGAATGCTCCGAACACCTGAGCGCCACGCTCGCGGTGGCCGCGGAGCTCTCGATTCCTGTCACCGCCCGAGGCGCGGGTACCGGCAAGAGCGGCGGTGCGATCCCGGTTTGCGGCGGCATCGTCGTCACCACGGCGGGCATGAACCAGGTCAAGGAGATCGATCGCCGCGATGGCATCGCGGTGGTGGAGCCGGGGGTCGTCTTGGCGGAGCTGCATCGCGCCGTGGAACGAGAGGGTTGGTTCTACCCGCCCGATCCGGCAAGCTTGAAGGAATGCTTCCTGGGGGGCAACGTGGCCGAGAACGCGGGGGGCCCCCGCGCCTGCAAGTATGGGGTGACGCGCGACTATGTTCTTGGGCTCGAGGTGTACCTGATGGGTGGCCAGAGGCTGCAGGTGGGCCGCCGCACGCGCAAGGGTGTCACTGGGTATGACCTGACCGCGCTGTTGGTGGGAAGCGAAGGAACCCTGGGTGTCTTCGGGGATATCACGCTGCGGTTGGTGCCCAAGCCCGAGACCGTTTGGTCCCTGGTGGCGCCGTTCAGGGAGCTCGAATCGGCGGCCCTGGCCGTATCGGCGATCGCTGCCTCGGGCGTGACGCCCCGAGCGGTCGAGCTGTTGGACGGGACCACGCTTTCGGCGATGCGCGCCACGAACCCCATGATCCCCGAGGTGGCCGCGGCCATGCTCTTTTTGGAGGTGGATGGGGCGGAGGCGGCCTGTCGTGAACAGGCGGAACGCGTGGCAGATGCTTGCTCCAAGAGCGGGGCTCTGGAGGTTCAGGCTGCCAACCAGCCCGAGCAGCGGGAGCGCTTGTGGCAGGCGCGACGCGACATGAGCCCCACCATTCGCGGGCTTACCAACTTCAAGGTCAGCGAGGACGTCGCGGTGCCGCTCCGGCAGATCCCGGCGCTATTGCAGCGGACCCGAGAGAACGCCGAGCAGCACCAGATGCGCTGGCTGGCCTACGGCCACGCAGGGGACGGGAACCTCCACGTCAATTTCCTGTGGGATGATCCGGCGGATCGCCCGCGAGTCGACGCCTGCGTGGAGCAGCTGTTCCGCGACACGGTGGCGCTGGGTGGTACCCTGAGCGGCGAACATGGCATCGGCCTACTCAAGGCGCCGTATCTGGGATTGGAGCAGAGCCTAGAGCTCATCGAGCTGGAGCGGCGCACCAAGCAGCTCTTCGATCCCTCGGGGCTGCTCAATCCCGGCAAGATCTTCCCGGACTAGCGCCCTTTGTTCCAGAACTTTTCGCGGTAGAATTTGAGCTCGGCCACCGACTGACGCACGTCGAAGAGGGCGTCGTGGGCTCCCTGTTCTGGCTTCGGGTAAAGGGCCTGTTCCCCGTGCCAGAGGCGAACCAGGAGCTTGAGCGTGGTGACGTCCAGGACGCGGTAGTTCAGGTACCCGGCCAGGCCTGGCATGTGACGCTCCAGGAAGCGTTTGTCCTGTCCCACGCTGTTGCCGCAAAGCACGGCTGGATACGTGCACCATCCCGCCACTCGCTCGAGCAGCGCGCGCTCGGCCGCCACCTGATCGAGGGTGGACTCTGCCACCCGCTGCAACAGACCGGTCTTTTCGTGCATGTTGCGCACGAAGGGGCACATCGTGGCGAGGCGCTCGGGGGGCTGCCAGATGTCACAGGTGTACTCCTCCAGGGGGGCGAGCTCCTGATCGGTGATGAGCAGCGCTGCCTGGAGGATCACGTCCCTTTCCGGCTCGAGCCCGGTCATCTCCAGATCCAGAAAGGCCAGATGGTTGGGGGCGGGATGGCGGTTCATGATTGTTTGCGGCGGGGGCGGCGAGTCTCGGTGGAACGAGCCTTGGCGCGGGGGTGGGGTGGTTTGGTGTGGGTGCGCCGGGGGGTCCGTTCCCGAGAACCCTGGCTTTTGGCCTCGGGCTTGGCGGCGCGGCGAGTTCCGGGTTGGTCCGGCAGGGATATCCGAGGCCGCTCGAGATTGGGCCGATACAGGATCAGCACGTGCCCAATCAACCCGACCACTGCGGCGCCCAGCTTCTTCCCGAAGAGTGGCTGCCATTCGGCCTCGGTCCCCGGCTCGGCGGCGAAACGGACCTTGATGAGCTCGTGGTCTTGCAGTCCCCGTTCGATTTCCGAAAGGACCTCGGGGCTGACTCGGTTCTTGCCGATCTGGACCACGGGCGACAGATGGTGCGCCAGGGACTTGAGGAAGCGTCGCGCTGCGGCAGACAACGCCAGGGGCTGGCTTCGGTTTGGCTCTTCTGCGGCTTTCGACGTCATCGGGGCTCGTTGCCTTAGCGCCGCAGGAGCCCAGCGTCGAGGCGAGCGCCGGCTTGGTTCTGGCGAGTTTCACTGATACGGTGGCGAACCATGCTGGTCATCGGCATCGATCCGGGCACGCGCTATCTGGGCTGGGGCCTGGTCCGAAGGGACGGAACGCGTCTGGTGCACGTCGGGCATGGCGTGATTGCTACGGACGCGCAGCAGACGTTGGGCGTGCGCCTGGTGCAGATTGACCAGGAGCTCTGCCGAATCATCGCCGAGTTTGGCCCACAGGCAGGCGCCGTCGAGTCGCTGTTCTTCGCCAAGGATGCCCAGGCCGCGGCCAAGCTCGGTCACGCGCGGGGTGTGGTGTTGCTGGCGCTCGCTCGCGCTGGGTTGCCCATCGGGGAGTACCCGCCAGCGCGCGTCAAGCAGGTGGTGGCAGGCTCGGGACGGGCAGACAAGCGTCAGGTGGCCCTGATGATGCGCGCCCTTTTGGGACTCAAGGAGTTGCCGCGCGCGGACGCGACAGACGCCCTGGCCTTGGCGGTGACTCATCTCCGTCTTGGTCCGCTGGCCGGTACAAGCCTAACCATGGCTCGGGGCCGTGCTGCTTCGCGTCTTCCCGGATTGGCGGGGCGCCGGGGGAAGCGGTAGCTTCGGCTCGTTGTATTAAGGTTTTGAGGTCCTCCGAATGGGTGACTGGCAGAGATGTCGATGAAACGTATGACACGTACCTTGCTCCTAGCTGTTTGCCTGTGCGGCGCAGCCGACGTCGCCTTCCCCGGGCTCGCGGTTGCCAAACCCACCCCCGCCAAATCCGCCCCCGCGAAGCAGCCGACCCCGGCCGCCAACTCGGAGCTCTCGGCTCTGGAGATTGCCGACCGGGTGCAAGCCTTCTACGACAAGACCAAGACGTTCAAGGCGCGATTCGACCAGACCTATTTCATCCGCTCCATCGGGAGCGAGAAGAAGAGTCATGGCGAGGTGGTGTTCGAGAAGCCGGGCAGGATGAGCTGGCGCTACAAGAACAACGGCAACCGGATCGTCTCGGACGGCACCAACATCCAGGTCTACGAGAGCCAGAACCAGCAACTCTACGAGAGCAAGATGGGCAAGAGTGCCTATCCGGCGGCTTTGGCCTTTTTGGTCGGCGAGGGCAAGCTCAGGCGATCGTTTTTCCTGCGCAAGCTGGACGCCGCCAAGATGGGGTTCGAAGGCGGCTGGGCGCTGGAGGCCAAGCCCAAGGACGCCACTCCCGCATACCGCAGCATGATCCTGTACATCGATGCAGCGACCGCGCAGGTTCGGCGGGTCGTCTTGCTGGACGACCAGGGCAACCGCAACCGCTTCGACTTCTCGAATCCGGAAGTTAATACCGAGGTCGTTCGGGGGGAGTTCACCTTCGTCGCTCCGGCGGGCACCCAGACTGTCAGGCAGTAGCTAGGACGAGGGGGTACACTCAAGACCTGGTCGTTCCTTCCATGTCGCAGCCCAACGGTCGTCGGGGTCCGCCCCCATCGTCGAACCCGCAGATCGGGGCGATCGCGGCTGCATTCCGTCCTTCGAGTCGCCCGGCTCCCCCCGACAGTGCGGCAGCGCGTTCGGCTCGGTCGTCGCCAGCTGTGGAGGCCAAGCCACCCGCCTCGATGCCGGTCCAGGGCGCTGCCGCGGTGGTGCCCCTCGAGCCGTCGCTGGGCCAACCGCTGGGGCCTGCCGCCGACTCAGGCGCAAAAGGTCAACAGGCGTCCGGCCTCGACTCCGTGCCCGTCCCCTCTGCCGTGGCTGACGGAATGCCCATCGGACCGAATAGGACAGGGGGGCCCCCCTGTGACGTCCAGAGCACTCTTCCCGGGCCAGCCGCGCTCCGCCAGCCTCCCGAGGACGCCCCGCCGCTTTCGGAGATGGGACGCGTAACGTTGGGCGAAGGGATGCCCATCTCCGCCTGGGGCAACCCGATCGTACCGCCCGCCGCGGCGGCGGGAGCCGGGTCCATTTCCGGAGGCGACACGGGGATGGTGTCAGAGCGTGAACCGGGGCCTCCCGATTCCGTCGAATCGCTGGACAAGGGGCTGGAGGGGGCCTTTTTCTCGAATCCGCCCCCCAGCTCTCGCGGCCGCGTCATGGATTTGTCGTCGCAGCGCCCCCCAAGCCCCGATATTGCCAATCGACGACGACGCCTGCGTTACGTCCTTCTGGTGATCCTGACCCTGTGCCTCCTTTTTATCCTGGTGGCGGCGTGGCTGGCTAGTTCGCGAGGGGCGACGGCTCCCCGTTGGTAGGAGCGGGCAGGGCCAAGCGACGGAGCTCGGTGCGTCCGGTTGCTACCACGTAGCCGCGCTGCGCCTGGTCAGGTCCCGAGAGCAAGACAAAGGGTCGACCCCGTTCCCCCGGGAAGCCGAACGAACCGAGGTTGATGTATCCGTCGGTCTCCTCTGCCACATGAGTGTGCCCGAACACCACGGCCCGCGCGTTGACCAGGGTTCTTACCAAGCGACCCGCCGCGCGCAGCTCATGCGCCATGAGCCCTCGGTAGCGGTTCTTGCGCCGCACCACGGACGCCGAGAGATAGGCCCCGCCCAGGCTCGCCATCAGCAGGCCGAGCAGAGGGCCCGCGGTGAACGCCGTGGGCAGCCCCGTCAACAAGACCAGCGTGGCCAGTGCGCGGTCCAGGTACAGCCGCCGTGCCGTGGTCTTGGCCTGGTGATGGCGGGGAGTGGGACGAGCCGACAAAAGGGCCTCGATCTCGGAGCGGGCTCGACCGGTTGACTCGCAGAAGCCCGCGAGCTGAAGGTTCGCCTGGTGCAGCTCGGCTTCGAAGGATCGGGGAGCGGCTCGCAACACCAGCATCAGGGCCGTGGCGAAGTACCGCGAGACGAGGTGGGGCGCTCGCCAGCTCAACGCCTGGAAGGCTGAAGCGAGACCCTGTAGCGGCGTGGTCTCGTGAGCATGCGCGAAGCACAGGGCGCCCGAGGGGGCCAGCACCCGCCGCGTCAGTGCCGTTCCGATCGGTTCCGTGATTGCGGTGGGAACGACCAGAGGATGCGTCGGAGCATTGTCCGGATCCCAGACGTGACCGTGCTCCAAGTGCAATCCGAAGCGTTCGATCCACCAGGTGCCAATCTGGATCGGACAATCACGGGGCAATCGCAGGGCGTCGACCAGAGCATCGCGCACACCGGGAACACCCAGCCAAGCGTCGTGGTTCCCAGGGATCAGGGTCAGCGAGCCGCCGCCCAGAACGTGGTCACGCAACGCAGCGGCCAGCCGTGACTCCCGGCGCAGATGCCCCCGGACGTGCTCGGGAGTCAGCATGGGATCCGATTCGATAGAAAGATCGAAGACGTCTCCCAGCAGGACGAGCTCGTGGCCTGGATGCGTTCCCAGAAGCAGGCTCAGCTCCCGGCCGGTCCCTTCGGGGGCGGCCGGCCCTAAATGCAGGTCACCGACCAACAGTACGGGTCGAATCGACACCTTCCTAGCCTAGCGCCACGGTCGGACGGTGAGTACCCCGTGCGCTATAGTCAAGATTTCGGTATGACGGGGGGGCATGCCCAATCCGTTGTGTGCCCTGGCTCACCCGATTCCCTTCGACCAGATTCGAGCCGAGCACATCGAACCGGCCCTCCGGGAGCTAGTGGAGCAGGCGCGGCAGCAGATCGAACGGATCGGTGGGCTCGGGGAGCCCCCGACCTGGGACAACACCCTGGGCGCGCTCGAATCGGCCACCGAGGCTCTGGAAGTGGCAAGCTCGGTCGTCGAACACCTGGAGTGGTGCGCGACCAACCAGGATATCCGAGCTTCGTACAACGCCACGCTGCCGCTCACCACCGCGTTCTTCAGTGGCATCGCCTTGGACGCCGCGCTGTACGCCCGTCTGCGCGCGTTCGCGGCTACTCCCGAGGCCCGAACCATCGACGCGACTCGTCAGCGGTACTTGACCAAGACCTTGGACGAGTTCCGGCGCCAGGGGGCGGAGCTGGACGGTCCTCACAAGCAGCGCTTCGCGGCGATCGAGGAGGAGCTCAGTCGCGCGACCGCGACCTTCGCGCAGCACGTCCTGGACGCGACCAATGCCTACGAATGCGTGGTGAGCGACGAATCTCGCCTGTTGGGGTTGCCGGAATCGGCCCGGTTGGAGGCCAAGGAGAGTGCGGAGCGCCGCGGCCTGTCGGGCTGGCGTTTCACCTTGCACGCTCCCAGTCTGACGGCGGTCTTGACCCACGCTGCCGACGCCAGTCTGCGACGGGAGCTGTGGGAGGCCAACGACGACCGCTGTCGAGCCGGTGCCTTCGACAATCGTCAACTGCTCTACGAGATTCTGCGCCTGCGTCGGGAAAAGGCCAGCCTACTCGGCCAGAGGGATTTCGCCGACTGGGTGATGGCGGATCGGATGGCCAAGGACGGACGGACCGCGCAGACGTTCGTCGACGAGTTGACCCAGCTGACCGAGAGCGCGTACGTTCGTGAGACCGGGGAGCTGTTGGAATTCAAGCGGGTCGAAGTGGCCGATCCCACGGCGCAGCTGTTGCCCTGGGACCTTGCCTACTATGCAGAGCGCTTGCGAGAACGTCGTTTTGACTTCGACGAGGAACAGCTGCGCGCCTTCTTCCCGGCCGAGCGAATGCTACAGGGCATGTTCTGCGTGGCCTCGGAGCTGTTCGGAATACGCATCACGGCCGCCCCCGAGCTGCCCAGCTGGCACGAGAGCGTGCGCGGCTACCTGATGAACGACGAAGACGGTCGTTGTCTGGGTGCGTTCTACGTGGATCTCTACCCACGGGACAGCAAGAGCAGCGGCGCCTGGATGCATGGCCTCTTGTCCGGAAATCCCAACGTCGCCGTGATCGCCGCCAATGCCAGTCCCCCGGCAGGCGGGCGTCCCTCCCTGCTTTCTCACCGGGACGTGGAGACCCTGTGGCACGAGTTTGGACATCTTCTTCACCACTGCTTGAGCGAGGTCAAGGTCCGTGGGTTGTCCGGCACCCGAGTGGTTCACGACTTCGTCGAGTTGCCCTCCCAGCTCATGGAGAACTGGTGTTGGGAACCGTCGGTTCTGTTTCGATTTGCACGCCATTGGCAATCCGGAGAAGCCATCCCCGAGAGCCTGGTGCGAAGGCTTCGAGAGGCGCGCACCTTCAGAGCGGCCACCGCGCAGATGCGCCAATTGGGGTTTGCCGCGCTGGATCTGGCCCTGCACCGGGAGTACGAACCCCAGCGCGACGGCGACGTCTTGGCTTTCGCGCGGCGTGTGCAGCAGCGCTTCTCGCCGGCGGTCCTGCCCGATTCGTACGCGATGGTAGCGACTTTCTCGCATCTCTTCTCGCGCCCCGTGGGCTACGCGGCAGGTTACTACAGCTACAAATGGGCGGAGGTGTTGGACGCGGACGCGTTCGGGCGATTCATCGAGGAAGGGGTGCTCAATCCCCAGGTGGGACGGGCATGGCGCCAGACGGTGCTGGCCCAGGGTGACGCTCGCGATCCCACCGAACTGTTCATCGCGTTTCGAGGTCGCCCGGCGCAACCGCAGGCCCTTTTGGAACGGCTGGGGTTGGCAGAGCCCCAGGGTTCGCTGCGCGTTGGCTCTGAGTGAGATAGAACCATGTCCCCGCTGGTTTCTGATTGGATGACTGGTCTGGAGAGGTTGGCGAAAGGTCTCGCCAACGGGACGTTCCGCTGGCTCGTGCAGGACGGCCCGACCCGGGATCCCGGCGAGGCCCCCCCTGGCTGGGCAGGGACGGCACGGCGACCTGAGCAGAATCGCCCCATCCTGGGATGGCCTCGGGTTACGGACTCTCTGTGTCCCACCTGCGTCAAGGAAGTGCGCCGTGCCATCCTGGCTGGTGAGCTCTCGCCACGGGTTCTCGACGAGGGGCATCCGGGGCTCATCTCCGCAGAGATCCGGGAGCAGGATGGCTGCCTGGTGATGGCCAAGGAGTGTCCACGGCACGGGCGATTCGAAGATGTGCTCAGCATCGATCCAGCGTTCACTCGTCGCATCGAGACGCTGTGTCAGGACCGGGATTACCAGGCTCCGCCGACGTCCCTCCGCCAGCGCGGCCCTTCGACCATCCGTTACGGGCGGGGAGCCGTGTTGACCATCGATCTGACCAACCGCTGCAACATGATGTGCGAGCCGTGCTTCATGAACGCCAACCAGGTTGGCTATGTGCATGAGCTCGAGTGGGAGGACATCCAGAGGATCCTCGACGAGTCCCTCACGGTCCAGCCGCATCGTCAACTCAGCGTCCAGTTCAGCGGTGGTGAGCCGACCTTGAGCCCCCATTTCCTCAGAGCCATCCGCTATGCTCGCCAGCTGGGGTATTTCTCGGTGCAGTGTGCATCGAACGGAATCCGTTTCGCGCAAGAGCCGAGCCTGTGTCGCGAGGCGCGGGCGGCAGGTCTGCGCCTCGTGTACCTGCAGTTCGATGGGACCAGCACGCTGTCCTCTGCCCATCGGCAGGTCCCGAATCTGTTCGAGGTCAAGCAGACAGCCATCGATCATCTGCACCAGGCGGGGATCGACGTGGTTCTGGTGGTCACCGTAGCCAAGGGAACCAACGACGATCAGGTGGGTCCCGTGGTCAGGTTCGCTGTCGAGAATGCCGACAAGATCACGGTCGTTTCCTTTCAGCCCATCAGCTTCTCGGGACGCGCCGAGAGCGTCTGTGACGAGGAGAGACGGAACCGTCGGTACACCCTGAGCCACCTGGCCCACGACCTCCAGCGGCAGACCGGCTGGGTCGAACCGCTTCGCGACTGGTTCCCCTTGGGGGTGATGGGTCCACTGGCCGATCTGGTGGACCGTCTCTCCGGCACGGCGGCCCAACTCGGGGCCGTCCACTGTGGGTGCCATCCGAGTTGTGGTGTGGGGACGGTCCTGTTGGTGCACAAGCAGACCCACGAGGTCATTCCCCTGACTCGGCTCCTGGACGTTCCCGGATTCCTAGACGACATGAGGACTATCACTCGGTCCGGACGGCACCGGAGGTTCCTTCTGGCTGCAGTCGGCCTGTCGTTGCTGCGACGCTATCAACCCGCAGCGGCCCCCCCCAATTATCGCTCGATTCACCTACTATCCCAGTTGCTCAGCCAGATGGGCGCCACACCCGGAGGGGTCGGCTCGAGCGAGGGCGATGCACGGCGATTTCCATGGCGCTTTCTGTTCGTGGCGGGAATGTCTTTCCAGGACCTGTGGACCTACGATTTTCGTCGCACCGAGATGTGCATCATCCCCTGCGGGACCCAGGAGGGTGAGATCTCGTTCTGTGCCTACAACACGGGTGTCGGGTGGCGTCCCATCGTGGAACGGCTGCACGCCACGGCATCCCTTGCAGCCTGGCACAAGGACCACGGAGATCACCCCGTTTACACCAAGGGTCAGTCGGTGTGCTTGCCGGGGGGGGCGCCCATTGCCCTGTCGGAGCGACGCCCCGACGGTCGGCTAGGGCTCCGTTCGGTTGGTTGAGAGTGGTCCGCCGTTGCGGGGGGTCGATTCGCGGCGGTCGACCGGTCCATCCAGCGGAGGTGACTGCATACGGCCCAGGGGGACCAGGCGTGCCCCGGGGCAAAGGACGGCCAGCTCGTCTGCCACCCGGGGATCTCCCGCGAGCGCGACCGTGGTCACGAAGGGACGGATTTCGCTCAAGGCGGAGGCAAGATCCGCCACCGGAATCACGTGCAACACGCGCCCGATGGGAGGCAGGGCCCGGAACCTTCCAGTCGTATCGAGGCTTACGCCACCGCTTCCCGCTGGGTACCACTCCCCTGCGTAGGTTGCGAGATCGCGGTGGCGCACCCGGGCAGCCAGCTCGTCAGGCGCCAGGCGTCCCACGGGAATGCGTTGTTCCCCCTCCCCGAGAGCCTCGGCCAACATTTGGGCGAAGCCACGGGCCGAGGCGAGGGAGCCCAGCACGAACACCAGGCGCGGGCTCAAACAACCGCGCTGATCGAAGGGCATGGTGTCCCGTGCCACGGCCGACGCCCACCCAGCCATGCTTTGCTCCTCGGCTGGCTGGAGAACCACCAGCCCGAAACCCGTTCCGTGGCCGTGCAGAGTCACCCCTTGGGGAAGCGTTCCAGCAATTCGGCTCAGAGTCTGGTCCCGTCCGTACACCCACACATGATCGCCGCGTCTGGGCGCGAGCGTTGCGGTGCGCTGAAAGATGCCAGGGGCAGCCAGAGACAGTAACTCGACGGTCTTGGGTTCACGTCGGGAGGGACGAACGATCACGGTCTCGGAACTGGCCAGGCCGATGGCGATGGCGCGCAGTGCACCGACGAACACATGGGCGCTGAGCACGACGACGGCTCGCGAGGCCTCGGGCGTGGACCCACACAGCGAGACGATCTCGTCGTCGGTGGCGCGTGACTCGAAGGCGTGTTCCAGCGCCCACTTGACGTTGGCAGGCGACAGACCGGTGAGCTCGGGTAGTTCGGCCCGCGCGCGCAGCCCCAGCGGGTGGTGAGGATCCCGTAGGGCGTCGGCTCCAAGGAGCCAGCGGCGAACCCGAAAGAGGCGCTGGGCGAGGCTCTGGGTCACAGCCCTTTTCTAGTCCACGGGGAGCGCTCGGCGCTCGGGGATGGGGGACCGTCCGAAGGGCCAGGCGCCGAACCGAAGGTCTGCAGCCAAAACCGGCCCCGCGACCCTGCCCGTCGACCCGGGCCTGGCTTGACGCCGATTCGCCTCCACCATTACCTTGATTGATGAGGCGTCGGTCCTCGGGCTGAGCGGATCACAGCGATGCTCCTTGATTCGTCACCCCATGAGCTGTGGGCCCCAGGGGCAAGATCACACGAGTACCGTGAGCGAGTTCGACGAAAAGACACGGGTCACCCAGGTCGTCCAGAAGCCTGTGGCCGAGGAAGGAGCGGGGAACGACTGCCTCGTCGTCATCTACGCACCGGAACCAGGCCTGCTGGGGAAGCGGTTCGTCTTGGATCGGGCCGTGCTGCGGGTGGGACGCGGCGCCGACAACACCGTGGTGCTGGAGGGTGACAGCGTTTCGCGTCGCCACGCGCGCTTCGAGAAACGAGGGAACCGCTGGCACGTCGTCGATCTGAATTCCACCAACGGTACCTATCTGAATGAGCAGCTGGTGGTGGGCGTGCCCATGCTCAACAATGGTGACCGGGTGAAAATCGGTCCTGCCATCCTGAAGTACCTTTCGGGAGCGGACGCGGAAGCCAAATACCACGAGGAGATCTACAAGATGACCATCGTGGATGGGCTGACCCAGATTCACAACAAGCGCTACCTGTTCGAGGTCCTGGATCGAGAATGCATGCGTGCGCGGCGCCACGACCGTCCCTTGAGCTTGGTGATGTTCGACATCGACCATTTCAAGAACATCAATGATCAGTTCGGACATCTCGCGGGGGACTATGCGCTGCGCGAGCTGGCCACCCTGTGCCAGGACCGGATCCGACGCGATGAGACCTTTGCTCGCTATGGCGGGGAAGAGTTCACGGTGGTTCTGCCCGAAACCCCCATCGAGGGAGCCATCCACTTGGCCGAGGATCTGCGTTCGCGGACCGAGTCGCACGACTTCGTGTTTCACGAAGAGCGCATTCCATTGACCATCAGTCTGGGTTGTTCCCAGCTGGCCGAGTCGGACAAGACGGCGGTCGATTTGGTTCGCCGTGCGGACGAAAAGCTGTACGAGGCCAAGCACGCCGGTCGCAATCGTGTCGTAGCCTGACGGGAAATACCGTGTGCAGTTCTCGAAGCGAAGGGGAGGGCATCGATTCCTCCTCGATGGTGACGCTTCCCTCGGGGGATGAGCCTGCCTCGGTAAGGGTTCCTCCGCCCGGGCCCCGATCTCGTGCCTGGCTGCAACGGAGCCTGGTCACCTCGGTGCCCATGGGTCCGATTCGAAACCCCACCCTTGGCATGGTCTACGCGGCAGCGCGCGGCGCCAACGTGGTCGACGCGGACGGCAACGTCTACGTGGATCTGGCCGCGGGTTTCGGAGCGATGTTGTTGGGACATGGCCATCCCCGCGTACTGGCGGCGGTCAGGGAGCAGTCGGAGCGATTGCTGCAGTCCCTGGGTGACGTCTACCCAAGCGATCTTCGTCTTCGGTTGGAAGCAAAGCTGCTGGAATGCCTGGACTTGCCGGGCTACCAGATCATGTGGGGGCAGTCGGGGGCCGATGCTGTGACGGCTGCGCTGAAGACCGCTGTGCTGGTGACCGGTCGCCCCAAGGTGATCGCCTGGTCTGGTGCCTACCATGGCCTGAGTTATGCACCGTTGGCGGCCTGCGGACTCCGCGAGGGCTACCGCGCTCCATTTCAGGACCAGCTGAATTCCCATGTGGTCCGGCTCGAATTCCCCGCCAGTCCCGAGGCTGGGGAGCAAGCTCTGCAGGCCGTGGCCCAGGAGCTTGGCCAGGGGGACGTGGGTGCCATCCTCATCGAGCCGATTCTGGGCAGGGGCGGTTGTGTCCTGCCTCCGGACGGGTTCCTGGTCGCCCTTGCCGAACGGGTGCGCCAAAATGGTGGACTGCTCATCGCCGACGAGATCTGGACCGGTCTGGGACGGACTGGGAGCTGGCTCGAGTCCCGGTCCCAGGGCGTCGAGGCGGACATCCTGTGTCTGGGCAAGGGTCTGGGGGGAGGGTTGCCCATCAGTGCTTGCCTGGCTCGGGCGGAGCTCATGCGCTCCTGGCAACGACAACCCGAGGTCGTTCACACCTCGACGTTTGCTGGGACTCCCCTGGCCTGTGCGGCGGCGCTGGCAACCCTCGACGTCCTCGACCGCGAGGGACTGGTGGAAAGGGCGGCCGAACGGGGGCGTTGGTTTCGCGAGCTCTTGACCGAGTCGTGTGGACGGGTGGCCCCTCGACTACGGGTGCGCGGTCGTGGATTCATGATTGGCATCGCACCCGGAGCATCGAGCCCCAGCGTACCCGCCCTTCTGGGGCGACTGCTCGGTCGCGGCCATATCGCATCCAGTGGTGGGGGGGCTCGAGACGTCGTGGTCTTGACTCCGCCCTTGAACATCTCCGAGGCTCGCCTGCGGGAGTTTGCCCAGGTGCTGGCCCAATCGATGGGAGGGGATTGGGCGTGAGTGTGGAACGAGAATCCGACGTTCTTCACGAACGCGTGCAGAGTTTGATTTTTGCGCCCGAGCAGGCGAGTTCCAAGTTCGAACCCCTGGCCCTGGACATCGCGCGCTTTCAGGCTCGACACTGTCCGGGATTCGCGCGCCTTCAGGCCTCGCGTGGAGCCGCTCTAGAGCGGCTCCAGGACATCGTTCCAGTGCCGGTCGACGCATTTCGCCATGCACGGGTCGCGGTGCATGGCGCTGAGTTGGACGCGGCGCGTTTCGCCACCAGTGGCACCTCGGGGGCCCAGACCGGTTGGCACGTGATGCGCAGAACGGATACCTATCGTCTCGGTTGCCTCTCGCTGGGGCGGGCCGCTCTGCTGCGGCGCGGGTCCATTCACGCCGTCGTCAGCTGCCTGTTCAAGGAGCCCTCGAACCCGGGCACTTCGTCCCTTGGATTCATGATGGGCGCTTTTGCCGAGGTGTTCGATCCCTTGGGTACCCATCCCGAGTACCGGCCCTGGAGAATCACCGAAGCAGGAATCGATCTCGACGGGATGGAACGGGACAGGGAGCGATCGCGAGCACAGGGCTTGGTCTGGTTGGTGCTGGCCACCAGCTACGCGCTGGTACAGCTGTGCGACCAGCTCTCCGAGCGCCGACTCGATGCCAACTCGGGTGTGGTGGTGATGGAGACAGGGGGCCTCAAGGGTCGGGTTCGTCCCGTGGATCCAGCGCGCCAGAGAGAGCGACTCTTGTCGGTTTTTGGTGAGGGAACGACCGAGATCGTGGGCGAATACGGGATGACGGAGCTGACCAGCCAACTCTACGAGGGGACGCTCCGCGGCGGGGCCTTGAGCGGCCCCCCCGGCGTCTATCTGCCCGCCCCCTGGTTGCGTGTCGATGCCGTCGATCCTCACACACTCTGCCCCCTGCCCGAAGGGGGCGTCGGTCTGGCCCGCTTCGTCGACTTGGCCAACATCGACTCGGCGGTGAGCATCCTGACCCAGGATCTGGTGCGCCAGCGCAGTCCGGGGGTCGAGCTGTTGGGGAGGGCTCCCGGGGCACCGGCCAGGGGTTGTTCTCTGGCCAGCGCAGCCTGGTCGAAGTCCTCTACGGAGCCGGCCTGACCCGAATGATCGCGGTTGCACCGACGACCGGAGCGGCGGGTGTGCCCACGGGGCGACGGTCGACAACGTCCGCGATGCACTGCGCGGCCTCATAGGTCATGCCCCGGTACTTTTCCGCGGAGCTGCCCTCGGCGCGTCCCCGCTCCTGGACCATGAACCGCACGTGGACTTCTCCGACTCTCGCCTGCAGACCAGCGTGGTCCCTTACACAGCTGGCGTAGCGTTCCAGCGGAGCTCCCAGCTTGGCCATTGCCAGTTCCAGCTCCCCTTCATCGGGACGCACACTGACCAACTCGGCGACGAGATTCTCTCTCGGTGGCGATGCGGTCGGAGCCCCCGAAAGAGTGGATGCACTGGCGGCGGGCACGGCAGTGCCGACCGGTGCGGGCCCCGGTGCCCTGCGCAACAGCGCCGCTTCATCGGCGCTGAGGCAACGCACGAAAAGGCCTCGACCGTTGGCGATTCGCCCCCAGGCGCAAACCGGATCGTACGGGTACCGACTGGCGACGTCATCCGCTAGGACTGAAGTTCCAACCGACACCAAGGCCACCAAGGACGCGCCCAGCCCCAAGGTCATCGCAGCAATTCTGGCCATGATTCAACCTTTGAACGGTGATGGTGCGATACCCCTTGCACCGGTACACGCCAGGGGAGTCGTTACCATGCGAGCTTTCCATACATCGGGTTCGGGTCAGGGTGCCACCGGATCTATTGCCGGCCGCTGGAAATGGTACTATCAACCCATGGACTCACGGTTCGGCTTATCCTGGTTGGGTTGGGTGGTGTTGGCGGGTGGCGTGTGTTTGGCACCGCTGGGCTGTGGCGTTCCCGACTATGGCATCGAGAGGCAGACCTCCGAAGCGGGCCAAGCGGGAAGCTCCTCCGGTTCGAGTGGGGAGGCGGGCGAGGCTCCGACGTCAGGTGGTCAGAGTGGTGAGTCCGGTGACGGTGGTTCAGGGGGCGAAGCGGGCGAGGATGCTGCCGGCGGCCCGAGCCGAGCGGGCTCAGGTAGTGATGTCCCGGCTAGCTGTCGGGACAACGCCCAGGGCCAGGACGAAACGGACGTCGATTGTGGAGGTCCGGACTGCCTGCCCTGTGGGCCCAACGCAACGTGTATCTTGCAGCGGGATTGCAGCGAGCGGGTTTGTACCAACAAGAAGTGTCAGCTGGCAACCTGCACCGATCGGGTCACCAACCAGGACGAGAGCGACGTCGACTGCGGAGGCCTCACCTGTCCGCGCTGTGCGACGGGGAGCATCTGTCTGGTGGAGGACGACTGCCGCGACGGGGCATGCACCGAGGGCCGTTGCCAGAACGTCCAGTGTGGCGACTCTGTCCAGAACGGCAGGGAATCCGACGTCGACTGCGGTGGCAGCTGCGTCGGCTGCGAGCCGGGCCAGGCCTGCAATTCCAGCAATGACTGCTTGCTGGGGGCCTGCAGTGACGATGGGACCTGCCAGAATGCCAGTTGTGGCGACGAGATCCTGAACGGACTGGAGAGCGATGTGGACTGCGGCGGCGACTGCCAGGCCTGCGCCGATGGCCTTCGCTGCATCGATCACGCCGACTGTGCGAGCGGGATCTGCGTGGGCAGCCGTTGCCAGATCCCCAACGAGTACTGCCTGGATGCGACGCTGAATGGGACCGAAACCGACGTGGACTGCGGCGGCAACGCATGCCCGGCCTGTGAGAAGGACAAGGCCTGCCGGGCCCACACCGACTGTCTGAGCGGCTCCTGTGTCAACCATTTCTGTGCCGAGAGTTCTTGCAGGGACACGGTTCTCAACGGGTCGGAGACGGACGTTGACTGTGGCGGCGGGCTCTGCCCTCCCTGTCCGTCCGACGCCACCTGTTCAGTCGCCAGCGACTGTTACAGCGTAAGCTGCGTCGACAACGTCTGCGTTGGGGCGGACTGCGACGACAACGTCCAAAACCAGGACGAGACGGACGTCGACTGCGGTGGTTACGAGTCGATGTGCGACCGTTGCGGCACTGGGAAGAAGTGTGAGGGGGCGGAGGACTGCCTGTCCTACGTGTGCTTGGAGGGCGTCTGCGCGGCGCCCTCCTGCGACGACGGGGCCAAGAACCAGGACGAGGCCGACGTGGATTGCGGTGGTGACGCCTGCGATCCCTGCCCCAAGGGTTCCCAGTGTGAGGCAGATTCGGACTGCGCTGATGGTGCCTGTACCAAGGAACACTGCCAGATCCGCACCTGCGGGAACGACGCCCAGGATGGCCACGAGACCGACGTCGACTGTGGTGGAGCTGAGTGTATCGGTTGTCCGGATGGCGGCGTCTGTGAGGACCCTCGGGATTGCCAGAGCCAGAACTGCGAGGACGAGGAGTGTCAGGCCCCCCGCTGCAATGACGAGATCCAGAACGGTGGAGAAACTGATCTCGATTGCGGTGGCCCTTCCTGCGGACCCTGTCCGGACGGTAGTCGCTGTGCTGCCTCCAACGACTGCAACAGCCACGTCTGCTACAGCGGCATCTGTGCGGTGCCGACCTGCGAGGATGGTCGGAAGAACCAGGACGAGAGCGACAAGGATTGTGGCGGCAGCACCTGTGACCCCTGCCTTCCTGGGAGCACCTGCTTTTTGGCATCGGATTGCGCCAGCCTCCGCTGCGTCGACACCTGCCAGACTTCGACTTGCAGCGATTCCATCAAGAACGGGAGCGAGACGGACGTGGACTGCGGTGGCAGCGCCTGCGCTCCCTGTCCGCCGCCCAAGGGCTGTTTGGTGGCGGCGGATTGCCAGACCGGGGTTTGCAGCTCAGAAGTGTGCCAGGAACCCACCTGCAGGGATGGGGTCAAGAACGGCGATGAGCCGGACGAGGACTGTGGAGGGAGCTGTGATTCCAAGTGCATCGCCGGCCAGGACTGCACGACATCGACCGACTGTGCCAGCTCGGTTTGCACCGAGCTGAAATGCGGCGATTCCGACTGCGGTGACGGCATCCAGAATGGCAGTGAGACGGATGAGGACTGCGGTGGGACCTGCCCCCGTTGTGAGGACGGCAAGGCCTGCTCGGATGGCGATGACTGCCAGAGCGGCAAGTGCACCGGCGAGACCTGTCAGATCCCGGCCTGCGACGACGACGTCGAGAACGGCGGGGAAACCGACGTGGATTGCGGGGGGCACACGGCCTGCCCGCGCTGTGACAACCCCGATGCCTGTGTGGAGGGAGGCGACTGCACCAGTACGCTATGCGTTGACCGCGTTTGCGCGATCCCGGCCTGCGACGACGGGGCCAAGAACGGCACCGAAACCGATGAGGATTGCGGTGGGGGCTGCCCGGAGGACTGTGCCATCGGGCAGGGCTGCGGCACCGGAGACGACTGCACGACGGGTCTATGCTCCGCCACAACCCCGGCGGTGTGCCAGGACAACAGCTGTGAGAACGGCGAACAGGACGGGACGGAGACGGCCACCGACTGCGGTGGGCCGAGCTGCGGCCCCTGCGACGACGGCCTGACCTGCGCGGTCGCCACTGACTGCCAGAGCGGCAAATGCAGCGGCAGCCCACTAGTCTGTCAAGAGCCAACCTGCACGGACGGCACCCGGAACGGCACCGAGACCGACCAGGACTGTGGGTCGAGCTGCCCCAAGTGCGCCGACGGCAAGATCTGTGTGCTCGACACGGATTGCAGCAGCGGGCGTTGCATTGGCGGCTTGTGCCAGGTTCCCAACTGCAACGATACCGTCAAGAACGGCGGCGAAAGCGACGTTGACTGCGGGGGCTCGACCAGCTGCCGACGCTGCGACAATCCCGAGGACTGCACGACCGGGACGGACTGCTCGAGCACCCTTTGCTCGAGCAACGTGTGCACCGTCACGAGTTGTACGGACTCCGCCAAGAACGGCACCGAGACCGACGTGGATTGCGGCGGGAGCTGCCCCAGCAAGTGTGACACTGGTGAGGTGTGTTCGGTCAACGCGGATTGCCAGAGCGTTAACTGTGGAAGCAACCACTGCGTCGCTCCGACCTGTGACGATCACATCCTGAACCAGTCGGAGACCGCGGTGGGTTCGGTCACCACCCAGGATTGTGGTGGGCCCAACTGCAGCGCCTGCGGTACGGGCAAGACCTGTTCGGCTGCTTCCGATTGCGTCAGCCTGGTCTGTTCGGGCAGCCCCAAGACCTGTGCGGCGGCCTCCTGCAGCGACACCGTGAAGAACCAGGGTGAGAGCGATGAGGACTGCGGCGGCAGCACCTCCTGCCGTCGGTGCAACGAGGGTGAGACCTGCTCCCTGGCCAGCGACTGCGTGAGCAATGTGTGCAGCACGACCTGTCAGACAAGGGCGGAGAGCGATTTGCATGTTCTGTCCATCCTGCAGTCCGGAGATCCCACGAATTGGGTGGAACTGCGATTCAAGGTGAAGAACACCGGCACGAGCCCGATGACCCTGTCCAACCACAAGCTGCGATTCTGGTTCACGATTGACAGCCCGGGAACGTTGGCCGGGCAGTGTGATGAGCCGTACACCGGGTCCATCAACTGTGGGAACGTGTCCTGGTCCTACGTTCCCATCAGTCCGACCCGCACCAATGCTGACTACTATGTCCTGATCAATCTGCCCAACGTGACCCTAGCTGCTGGCGAAGAGAGCCTGCGTTTCCAGATTGGATTCCATCGGACCGGCTGGGGCGACTTCACCAAGACCAACGACCATTCCTACTATTCCAGCAGCAGCTGGGGGGAGAATCGCAAGTTCACCGTGTACGAAAACACGGTCTTGGCCTGGGGAGACGAGCCCCAGTAGCCGAGGGACGGCTGGAGACGGAACGGGTGTCACCAACGCTCGGTCCGTGCTAGGCCGGGGGCGGCATGCTGGACTCCGTACCGCCCCCGCCCGTCCTTCCGCCGACCGCTGAGGCCGTTCTGACCTTCCTCGACAGCGTGGGTCGTCGCTCGGAGGCCGAACTCTACCTCCGGCTGTTCAGGGAGAGCCCGCGGGAGAGCTTTGCCATCGTGGCGCCGGAGTCGGACCTGGTGGGGCCGAGCGGGGGATCCATCGCGGAGCAGCTCCGGTACTTGGCGGATTTGGGTCTGGTGGCGCCGGTCTGGTTCGGGATCTTCGACGATCCGGTGGAGGCACCCCGGGCCATGCAGCGCCTGGCCCACCGCCTGCAGCTCGCGGGACTGCGGACCGTGGAGCACGAGGTGCCCGAGCCGGATCTGGGCCGGATCCTCAAGGACGAGCTCTGCCAAGGGCAGGTCCCGCTTCTGGCGTTTTCGCATCCCGCTGGGGAGCTCGGGGTGCGGGTCGCCGAGCTGGCGCGACTGGCCGAGGAGTTGGGCACGAGGAAGCTGGTGGTCCTGCGCCGGCGGGGGGCGTTGGGCTGTGGGCTAGAGCAGGCCCTATCCCTGGGTCAGGGGCACGTCGTGCCGGTGCGCAGCGGAGGGATATCCGTGGTGAATCTGCGCACCGACGAGGAGGTGCTTCGACAGCGCGGCCTTCTGACTCCGCCGGATCTGCTCCTGTTGGATGGGATCCGCCTGCTGTTGTCGCGCGAACCCCAGCTGTCCCTCCAGGTCAACGTGACCTCGCCCCTGGCTATGCTGCGCGAGCTCTTCACCGTCAAGGGTGCGGGCACGCTGATCAAGCGGGGCACGGTGATCCGGGAGATCCACGACCAATCCGAGCTTCAACTGGATCGATTGCGGGCGCTATTGGAGGCGAGCTTCGGAGCACCGCTGGTTCCCGGATTCTTCGAGCGTCCGCTGTTGGCCGCCTATGTGGAAGCTGATTACCGCGGAGCCGCCTGGATCGAGCCCAGCTCGGTGGCGCCCATCCTCAGCAAGTTCGCGGTCGATCCGGTGGCGCAAGGTGAGGGGATGGGCAGGGATCTGTGGCAGGCGCTGATCAGTTCTCACCCGAGGCTCATTTGGCGGGCGCGCACGGTCAACCCCATCTGCTCCTGGTACGCCTGGCAGTGTGACGGCATGTCGCGAGGCGATCCCTGGACCGTGTACTGGCGCGGAATTGCTGCCCACAGCATTCCAGCAGCCATCGAAGAGATGTGCCGGCGCCCCCACGACATCGTTCGAGCCTAGTCCACCGCCACCAACGCGCCGTTGTCGCCCTCCACGTGGAGCTTGGAGGTGTCCAGCCCGTCGAGCAGAATCACCCCTTGCAGCGACGAGAAATGGGCAGCGTCCTGGGTCCAGGTCCAGGCCCGCAAGCCCAGCGCATTGTACTCGAGGAGCTGGACCCCATTGCTGCCCAGGCCTTCGCCAGGCCCTTGCCAGTTGGTGACCAGGTAGTTGCCATTGGCAAGCACCTGGAATCCGGCGAAAAAGTGGGGTTCGACCCGGCTGGGCCCGGTGATGGTGCGTCGGGTCTCGCCATCGGAGCGGAACACGGTCAGGTTCGCGCCGTGGCCCGTCGCCACCACCGTATCGCCGTTGGAGAGACGGACCGCCTGCCAGACCAGCGGACGGGGTGCCTCGGCGAACACGGTGAAACGCTGCAATACCAGGCCCGTTTCGTCGGCTTCGATGACCTGATTGTTGCGGGCGATGAGGAAGGTTCCCGTCGAAGTCTCCCGGACCAGGCTCACCATGGGGCCTTCGTCGGGGACCGTGATGATGGAAGCCACGTTGCCCTCCGTGTCGACTTCCGTCAGCAGGATGGCGGTGTCATCAGCGCTGGCCAGCAGCGTATTGCGATTCCGGCGGCGATGAGCCGATTGAGTCCCGGGGAAGGAGCCAAGAGCTCGGATTCTTTCCCCGGTGTTGATCGAATACTCCTCGTAGCCGGTGGGCGTGCCCACCATCACCCGGTCGTTTCCCACCAGCTGTAGATCTCGCCCCTGCACCTCGCTGGATGGTGGCTCCTCACCCAGGATACGCACGTACCAGTTGGCGGTGGGATCGTTCAGGTCGACGTAGTTGAGGGTGCGTAATCCCTCGTCGCGCAGCAGCATGCGTCGCGCCTCGGGATTGGCTCCGGCGCCCCCACCCTGGGCTGGCTGACCCGCCGCACCCGCCGCACCCGACGCACCAGCGGTTCCACCCGCAGACCCACCATCACCTGCCTGCCCCGCCTGTCCGCCCAGGTTCGCGGCCCCGGCATCGCCAGCATCCCCGCTGGCTCCGGAACTGCCGCTGCTTCCAGAGGCCCCTGCCGTCTCTTGTCCCGCGGCTCCCGCTGTGTTTCCGCCGGCACCTGCCCGGCCTCCCCGGGATAAAGAATCCTGCCCCCCCTGGGCTGCCCCCGATTCTCCCGCGTCACGCGAGACTCGGTAGGCCTCAGGGGTGCACGTGGCACTCGTTCCGAGCAATCCCGAAAGAAGCAGAGCCGTGGGGTACGACCGGAGCAGGCGGAAATTGGACATATCCTGGCAACTCGTGTTCGAGCCGGCCGGGTTCCCCGACCGCGGGTTCGAGTATACACCGACCCCGGGCCAAATGCTGATGCCCTAGGGAAGGAACCAGATGACGTACAGATAGACGGTCGGACCGATGAACAGGAGCGAATCGATCCGATCCAGCAGGCCCCCGTGCCCAGGCACCAGATTCCCGGAGTCCTTCACCTTCACTGCGCGCTTAAGCAGGGACTCGACCAGATCTCCCACCGTGCCGATGACCCCGGCTATCGCTCCCAGAGCAATCCCATGGAGCAGGGGGAGCCGCGGCAAGTACCAAAGGGATGCCAAAAGGCCCCCCGCCATCGCTCCCAGGATCGTGCCAACCAGCCCCTCCACGGTCTTGTTCGGGCTCACCGAGGGGAACAGCTTGTGTCGTCCCAGGCTGCGCCCCACGAAGTAACCACCCGTATCGCCGAGCCACCCCAGGGTTAGCGCGAGAAGGATGAAGGCTGCACCATCGATTGACGGGTCCTGTCTCAACAGTGCGAAGGGACAGAGCAACAGACCCAGGTACAGCGGACCGGCCACCACCCAACCCAGATACAAGGCTCCCTTCTCGATGGGCGCCCGCCTGAACAGGACGAAAGAAAGACCCACCAGGGTCTGGGCAACGAGCAGGGTTCCGAGGTGACGTGGTTGGTTGGCCCAAAAGTAAGGGGCCGCGCAGACCACACCGGTCAATATGCCAACCACCGAGGCAAAGGCTCGGTCTCCGGCTGCAACCAACCCGGACAGCTCGAAGGCGCCACCCACCGCGATGAGCACCACGAAGCCCAGCCATGCCGCCGAGGGTGCCCAGAAGAGCAAGGCAAGCAAAAGCGGGATCGCCACCGCTGCGGTCAGAGCTCGAATGGCCAGGTTGTTGAGACGCACCGTGCCCTTCGGTTATCAGCAGCGCCGTTCCGGCACAAGCCCAGGGGCCGTCGGACGTCCACTTCGCGGCGGGCTTGCATCCCGGCCACGCGGCGGCTATGGCACCGCCCAGTGTGACGCATCGGAGCCCGTTCTGGAGTCGGCTCATTGCCCATGCCAGATGGGGTGGGCTGTTTGCCGGCCTGGCCCTGCTGGGCGCCGTGCTTCGGCCCGCGCCGCCACCGGCGACCCCCGAGGGGCTCGCGGAGCTGCTGGGTCAGGCCGCGGGGGTCCGCGTGATCCCCGGGCAGGTCCGTTGGGAACAGAGCCCTGGGTTTCTCTGGGAGGCTCTGTGGGGACGGCGGGTCCTGTTCCTGGGGGCTCCTGTCAAGGGCGTGCGCGATCTGTTCCGGGCTTGGGTGCGACTCGGGTACGAGGGACAGCCCGTGGCGGTCACTCAGGTGCGCAATCTGACTCGCACCCCTCTGGGCGATGACGTCGGCCTTCAGGTGGAGAAGGGCCACGCCGTGTTTGCGACGGTGGCCTACGAGCGGATTCAGAGTGTCACCGTGCTCGACCTGGACGGCGTGCGTGCCGAGGACCGTTCGGGTAGCTACTTCTCGCGGATTCTCGGGGACATCACCAATTGGCAGATGACCGGGTCCTGGTCCGGCATCGGTCGCACCGACATCGTCTTCCAAGTGCCTGCCTCGCAAGCCACTCTGGAGCTGACCCAGCAGCAACTGAACGTCGACGTGGGCGTCGCGGAACGGGCTCTCTCCTACTTCCCCGAGAGCCGTACCATTCGCGGCCCCGAGCGATCCCAGGCGTACGGGGTACGGGTCGTTCCCAACCGCCACCCGCCCAAGCCCTTCGTGCTCTGGTCGGTGGACACGGTCAGAGAGGAGGTGGGGCCCGCCCCCATCGCCTGGTTGGAGCAGCAGTTCTTCGGGATGAAGGACCTTCTGCATCGGACCACGTACAATCTGGTCTCCACTCGTGGCGCCTGGGTGCGCCGGACGGTTGTTCCCGTGGCCTCGGCCCCGGTGCCTGATTCGAATGGCCCGGTGGCTGCCAGTTGGCCTCCTGCCTCTCTGCAGTCCTCTTGGGCCGAGGTCGAGCCCGGGGAAGGACTCTGGGCGCCCGTCGAGCTGCCCTTCTTGCGCCCCTCTCTGGCGCGAGTCGAAGCCAGCTCGGAGAAGCCACCCGCCTATTTCTACCAGACGTTCATTCGTCCCGATCCGCACCGTCCCTACGCAAGGGTGCATCTGGTGGCGATGGACATGCGCCAGCTCGAACTCGGCATGCAGGCGGGGTTCGAGGATCCCGAGCCGCTGGTTGGATCGCCTGGCGAGGGCCATCTCCCTGACGAACCAGGCATCGTCAATCGGCTCGTTGCCGCCTTCAATGGAGCCTTCAAGACCGAGCACGGCAAATACGGGATGATGGTGGACCGTCGCGTCCTTTTGCCCCCGGTGGCCGGAGGCGCCACCGTGGTGGTGGACAACGCCCGCGAGGTGGGCCTTGGCAGTTGGCCAGCGTCGAACGGTATCCCCCCGGAATTCTCGGCATTCCGCCAGAATCTGGATCCCCTGGTGGAGGACGGCGTTCCGAATCCCACGGGGCGTCGCCTATGGGGATGGCAACTGGAAGGCAAGAGTGTCCTGACCGAGCGCACCGCCCTGTGCGTCTCGACCGCGGGTCATATCTACTACGCTTGGGGAGAAGAGATCGACGGTCCGACGCTGGGCCAGGCGCTGCACCAGGCTGGATGCACCTATGCCCTGCATCTGGACATGAACCCGGGGCACTGTGGCTTCGTCTACGCGCGCGTGGACGATCTGCGACGTGCCCATTTCAAGCTCAAATACGCGGTGCCCAAGATGAGTGTCCCCTTGGACCGCTATATGCGCTGGTCTCCCAAGGATTTCTTCTACGTTCTGTTGCGCGATCCCACCCCCCAGGACCACTCGGGGGCGAATTGGGTCGTCGCTGCGGGAACCCAACCCCCACCAGCCTGGTGGCCCGGTATCTACACCGCGAGCCTCGACGTGGGTGGTTTGGTGGTGGAGCTCTTGTCGGTGGAGAAGGGGCGAGTCGACTGGACGGTGCGCGCTGGTTCGTTGGAGCCCAACGAGCTGGGGGCTCCGCTGATGAAGACCTCTCTGGTCGGCTCCGACCAAGCCCGGATGCTTCTGGCGATCGGGATGGGCCACACCACGCGAGCCTCGCGGCTGGGACTGGCGTTCGGAACGGCGCCATCCATTCCCCTGAACGCCAGTGACGCGACCCTGTTGCTCTCCCCGGGTGGGTCCCCGCGGGTGGAAAAGTCGGGCAAGGCGCCGCCGCCCAGCGACAGCGAGGCCGTCCAATTGCCTTGGTTGGCTCAGGACGGCGCAGTCAATGCCGAGGGGCGTGCCCAGGGACCGATGCGACAACGCGCCGCCCTGTGCGTCACCCCAACCGGCAGGACACTGGTGGCCCGCGCGCGCCACGACACCCACGCCCCGCTGGTCGTGGTTCTGCTCAAGGCCGGTTGCCGTGACGTGGTGGATCTGGATCGGGGTTCGCACCACCCTCCCTTCGTGCATCGCACCGGGACCGACCTGCCGCCAACCGGCGATTACGAGACGACGGTCCTGTACGCCCTGGCGCGCCCCATGAGCCCCCACGCATATCGCTGGAAGGCGGCGGGCTCCGGGCCAAGCACCCGCCCCACTGGCTACGACATACCCGCCCCCCGGAGGGCATCCTCTGCCAACTGACAGGCTCTTGCCGCCCCCGGGATCGAAAGGAGCGCTCGGGAGCCTACGCCGCCTGCTGCGCGATCAGCGTACGCAGGCGCTTCATCGCCCGCGAGTGCAGCTGTGAGATGCGGGGCTCGCTGACGCCCAATTGAGCTCCCAGATCCTTGAACTTGATGCCCTTGAAGTAGTGCATGGACACGATGTGCCGTTCTCGCTCCGGCAGCTGTTGGACGGCGCGAGCCAGTGCCTCACCCACGAACTTCTGGTGGACCGCAGACTCGCTGCTCGAGTTGTCATGGGAGGACAGGGCGCGACCCTGCTCCCATTCGCTGACGTCTTCGAGTCGGACCACCGAAGGGGGAGCCATGCTCTGCCGACCCGAAGCGCGGGCCTCGGCTGCTGCCGCACGGGCGCGCCGCGGCAGCCAATCCTGAGAGCGGAGCTCGTCCAGAATCGCGCCACGGATACGGACCCGCACGTACCACTCGAACGTTTCGTCGCGCTGGGCACCTTGACGGCGAATGGCGTCCCAGAGGCCGCCCATGCCAGCGGCCAGAAGGTCATCACGCAGCACGTTGCGTGGCAGCTTGCGCTGGAACCCACCCACAATCTGTCGGACGATGGGCATGTACTCCTCCAGCATTCGGCCAGCGACCAACTCGTCCTGATGGGAACAGCGAACCCGCTTCGGGGTGCGCTGGATGGCCGCGGCTCGTCCCCGTTGGCTCGCCATTCCGAGCGAGCCATGTTGCCGTCGCTGTCCCGGCCGCGGAATCAGTGTAGGGCGCGGCAGGATCGAATGCCGGATCGGTCGATTGTCCGGCAGACTCGCCAGGGTTTCCTGAATGTCGACGGCGATTGCTTGCATCGCTTGCCGACCTGCCTTGACTCCTGCTGCCTGCTGGATCGCGTTTGCCACGGTAGCCTCCTCCGACTGTCGCAGACCCCTTCAGCAAGCCATGTGCCATAGCTGCAGAATCAACGAATCCTGCGGGGATGCGCGCCATTCCATTGACAGGGGGGGTCTCGAAGGACCCCGACTCAGCCAAGTGACCGAGACCGCCTCGTCGGAGGCTTCCTCCCCTCCTTCCCCAGTTTTCTCAAGATATGTCCGCTGTCCGAGTTAAGGGGGGTGGCCAGCGCAGCGCGGGCAGCACCGGTCCGAAGCGTGGAGGGTCAATAGATACCCCCCGGGTCAATTCAGGTCATTGCTGACCCACGTCTCCAAGCCTCCGCTGTCCTACCCGGGTCGAGGCGAGCCGGCCCCCTATTCTGCAACGGCCAGGGTTTCCCCTGGCCATCGGACAAAAGTGTATAAATTACAAGAGGTTATAAAGACCGTCAGCGTCTTCTCGCCCGGCCGTCACCACCTCGACGCTCCTGTCGCTTTCTTGGAGTTTCACCGATGACAATGCGACCATTGAGAACGCACAGGAGCCGCTTAAGGAACGACCCACGATGGGCGAAGGCAAGAACCTAGTCGGTGTCGATATCGGCACGAGCTCCATCAAGGTCTGCCAGGTCAAGGAAGGCCGTCGGGGTGCCACCTTGGTGCGCCTTGGCTACGCGGCGCTGCCTCGCCAGGCCATCGTCGACGGACAGGTCATGGACGCCTCGGCCGTCATCGAGACCCTGTCCCGGGTCATGCGTGAGGCCAAGATCGGCCAGCGCGAGGTAGCGGTCAGCGTTTCTGGCCAGAGCGTGATCATTCGCAAGATCACCGTGCCCATGATGACAGCTGCGGAGCTGGACGAGCAGATTCAGTGGGAGGCCGAGCAACACATCCCCTTCGACATCAAGGACGTCGAGGTCGATTACCAGGTGCTCAAGCGCCGTCCCGAGACCAGCCAGATGGATCTCTTGCTGGTCGCGTCCAAGAAGGACCACATCAACGACTACGCGCAGCTGGTGCGTAACGCCAAGCTGAAACCCATCGTCTGCGACATCGACGCTTTTACCGTCCAGAACCTGTTCGAGCACACCCGGAGCATCCCTGACGATCGAACGATAGCCCTGATCAACGTCGGGGCCAGCCTGTCCTCGCTCAATATCGTAGCGGGGGGGGTCAGCACGTTTACCCGAGAGATCGCCACGGGGGGCAACGCGGTTACCGAACAGCTGCAGAAGCAGCTCAGCATCCCCAACGAGCAGGCGGAAGCCTACAAATGCGGTGGGAGCGCCGGGTCCTCCACCCCCTTCGGTATCCTCCCCCAGCAGGTCATGCCCATTCTAGAGTCGGCGACGGACGGCATTGCCTCCGAGATCCAGCGCAGCCTGGACTTCTTCATGGCCACCAGTGGCGAGACGGAGATCGCGGCCATCTACCTGTCGGGTGGGACCTCGAACCTTCCCATGCTGGTTCAGTCGGTGAACCGTCGTACCCGGGTTGCGGTGGAGGTCTGGTCGCCCATCGAGAGAGTTGCCGTCGATCCCCGCTCGGTCGACGCGAATCTGCTGTCCGTGCGAGCTCCCCAACTGGCCGTTGCCTTGGGCCTTGCCCTGCGCAAGGAGAGGGAGCTTCGCACGTGATACGGATCAACCTGCTCCCGCGCAAGAAGAGTCGCGAGCTCAAGAGCACCGAAGGCCAGGGCTGGGCAGTGGCGCTGTTGATCGTTCTATTGCTGGAGGCGGTGGGCTTGTACCTGTTCCACCGGATGTTGGCGGAGCAGCTCAAGGACCAGACCCGCAAGAACGCCGAGCTCTCGGCGCAGATCGAGCAGTCCCGGCGGGCGGTTTCCACCCATCCGGAGGTCAAGGCCAAGCTCCAACAACTCAGGGCCCGGGAGGAGGCCATTACCGCTTTGCAGACGGCGCGGACCGGCCCTACCGCGGTGCTGCTCGAGCTGGCCCGAATCCTGACGCCGGGGCGCGGGCCCAGCGTGAAGCCGGAGCGATTGGATCAGCTGCGGCGCGAGAACCCGCTGGCCTTGTCCAGCTCCAACTGGGACGCGCGACGCCTGTGGCTGACTCGCTACAGCGACGAGAGTCGCCAGGTGCGCATCCTGGGTGTGGCTCGCGATGGGGATGACGTCAGCGAGTTCGCCAAGCGACTGAATCTATCCACCTACTTCGAAGACATCCGGCTCCGCCCCGGCAGACGCTCGGGCGGGAGCCAGTCAGGGTTGGAGCTGGTGGATTTCGAGCTGCAAGCCAAGGCGAGGTACTGACATGGCTTCGCTTAACCTCGGCAAGTTGACGCGCGGCGGCAAGCTCCTTCTGGGAGCCGTGGTGGTCGTGTTGGTGGGCGTCGTCTACTATGTGCTCTTCTATGGCGACATGTCGCAGTCCATCCAGACGGCCCGTCAGCAGGAGCAGCAGCTTCGTCGGGATCTGGCCGATGCACGCCAGGCGGAGTTCTCATTCCAGAAGGACCTGGCGGAGCTGACCCAGCGCCAGCAACGCCAGAACGAGCTCAGCAAGATCCTGCCCACCAGCACCGAGTATCCTGCCTTTCTCAGCTCAATCCAGGGAGTGGCCAACGTGGCGGGCGTCAAGCTGACGGCCTGGGAGCCTCAACCGGAGACGGCCGAAACCTTCTACGCTCGAGTTCCGATGAAACTGGAGCTCGAGGGTCGTTTCCACCAGGTGGCCAAGTTCTTCTACGGTGTGGGTCAGCTCGACCGCATCATCAACATGGAGAACATCTCCATGTCGGATCCCAAGGAGGTCGATCGCGACATGGTTTTGAAAGTGTCGGCCCTGGCCACCGCCTTCCGTACCCTCACCGAAACCGAGGGCAGTGCGGGTAAGCGCGGCCCAGCGGGAGGTAAGCCATGAGCCGTCAGGGCTGGGCTTGGCTCTCGGTACTGGCCCTCCTCGGCACGGCGTGTGCCGAAGAGGTCGTGACCAGCAGCAACACCACCGCCGCTCCCGTGGACCGCAAGGCCCTGTTGGTCGCTGACGCCGGCACCGCGGACGGCGGGCTCGATCAACAGCAGAAGGTCGAGTTCCAAGAACTGGAGTTTGGCGAGAACGAACGCAGCCGCGATCCGTTCCGCTCCTTTTTGAACGCGTTCGTCGAAGAGGATCGCGTTTCGGCCAAGAGCCAGCGACAGGTTCTCCTGGAGGACTACTCGATAGACGAGCTCCGACTGATCGGTATCGTCTCCGGGATCCCCGACCCCACGGCGATGCTGGTCGATCCGCAGGGGCGGGGGCACGTCCTGCGGCGCGGCCAGTTCCTGGGCCGCGCCGAGATTGTCCATGGGGATGCCCAGGGTGCCCCGGCCTACGAAGTGAATTGGCGCGTGGACAGGGTTCGCGACAGCGATGTAGTGTTGGTTCGCGAGGACCCCAACCACCCCGAGGTCCCCACCACCACGCGCGTCCTGCCCCTGCACCCCGACGGCCAACTCACCCCAGAAATAGAGCTGCCCAGGTGAGCGGTCGGTGAGCCGGTGTGGTTTGGCCGAGTAGCCACGCGCCCTCCCCGGCGGGCAGGTGAAGGGGGCCCGGCCGCCGTCATCTCGCCGCCCAAAGTGCGCAGGCAGCGCACGTGGAATTTGTGAATCGACCGGCCGAGGCGCTAGGATGCAGCCCCGAGCGGCCTCGGCGCGCTCCGTGCCGGTGCCCCACTGTGCGATGGGAGTCACGAATCGATGAGGTCAAGGTCGATCCTGTTTACACCGGCAAGGGCCGCCGCCCTGGCTTTCCTTGCTCACGTGGCGATCGCCAGTCCCACCCTGGCCGAGGTTTCGACGTTCGCGACGGGTGTCGCCGTCAAACCGGTCGATGACTCGCTGGCGCGGGAAGTGATCGTACAGTTTAGCTCCCCTCCGCAGTTCACGGCGCGATGGGAAAAGGACCGTACCCGTCTGGTGGTCGATGTGCCCGGTGGTCAAGTGCGCGGTGCCCCCGGGGCCATCACTCAGCGTGAGGGTGTGGTGGCCGGCGTGATGACGCAGGGGTTCGAGCGGGACGGCAAACACACCTACCGCATTCTGGTGACGCTCCGGGACAAAGCCCGGTACTCCATCACCGCACGGGGCAGTGACCTGGTCCTGGCCTTTTCCCCCAGTACCAGTGACAACCCGGGGGCTGCGGGGGCCCATGCGACGACGGCCGTGGCCCCCAGTGTCGCGGCGATAACCAAGGTCAGCTACGAGCCCAACTCGGTTGTGGAGCGGGTGGTCGTCGCCGCCTCGGCGACCCCCGAGTACACGCTGCAGACGCGGCCTGACGGGGGCACGCGCTGGTTACTCAGGGGTGCCAGCTTGCCCCCGACCTTGGCGCGGATTCTGGACGTCAGCGCCTTCGCCGGCTCGGTCACCCACATTGCCAGCTACGTCGATCCCGCCGCTCCCAATCAGGTCGTCGTCGACGTGGATCACTCCCCCCAGATCGACCATCGAGTCGTCCGCGATGGCACGGACTTGGTGCTGGAGTTGTACAAGCCGGGGACGCTGCCCTCCTCGATGACGGGGATCGCGCGAGATGGCGGGGTGGCCCGTCGAATCCGCACCGTGGGGACGGAGCTGCCGCTGCCGGCCGAAACGGCTCTGGCTGGGGCAGAGCCCAGCACCGTATCCACGCCGGACGAACGGGCACAAGCCGTGACCTCGTCCCTGTTCGGACAGCTTCGGGGTGAACGCTTCGCAGGGCGACGGATCGATCTGGATCTCAAGGACGCCGACATCCACAACGTCCTGAGGCTTCTGGCGGACGTGGGGCGGGTCAACGTGGTGACCGCCGACAACGTGTCGGGGACGGTGACCATTCGGATGCGCAACGTCCCCTGGGATCAAGCCCTGGAAGTCATCCTGCAGTCCAAGAAGCTGGGGATGGTCCGGCAGGCCAACATGATTCGAGTGGCTCCCCAGGACGAGCTGGACAAAGAGCGTGAGCTCGCTGTCAAGCGGGCCCGGGCCGAGGCGGAGGTGGCCCCGGTGGAGACCCGACTCATCCCGGTCAGCTACGCGCAGGCCGACGAGATCCAGCAGCGGGCCAAGGATCTGCTCTCGGAACGAGGCAGTATCGCCGTGGACAAGCGGACCAACGTCATGGTGGTTCGCGATGTCGCCGGGAACCTCAACCAGATCGAGGAGCTGACCCGGGCTCTGGATACCCAAACCCCCCAGGTGTTGGTGGAAGCGCGCATCGTGGAAGCGACCAGCCGTTACCTGCGGGACGTGGGGATCCAATGGGGTGGGGATGCCACCTTCTCGCCCGCCACCGGCAACCCCACCGGGCTTGCCTTCCCCAACGCGGTGGGCATCGCGGGTGGCGCGACCGATTCCAACGCCCCGACCGCCGGGCTCAGCCCTGTCTCCAATCAGGTGCAAAATCCCAATTTTGCCGTCAATCTCCCGGCGGCGGTCGGCACCGGTCAGGGTGGTGCGATCGGGCTGACCTTCGGTTCCATCGACAACACGATCAATCTGGCGGTGCGGCTGTCCGCAGCCGAAGCCACCGGTATGCTGCGGATCCTGAGCAGTCCCCGCATCCTGACCCTCGACAACAGCTCGGCGCGGATCGCCCAGGGGACGCTGATCCCCTTCTCACAAGTCAGTGCTCAGGGCGTGCAGACCACGTTCCAGGAGGCCAAACTGCAGCTCCTGGTCACCCCGCACGTGACCGCCGAGGGCAGCGTGTCGATGACGGTGAAGATCAACCGCGATGAGCCCGATTTCAACCAGACCTCGGCCCGTGGTGATCCGACCATCCTCAAGCGTGAGGCGGAGACAGAGCTCCTGGTCATGGACGGCCACACCGCGGTCATCGGTGGCATCTACACCCGTAACACCGGGCGGAATCTGGACCAGGTGCCCTTCTTCGGAGACATCCCGATCCTCGGGTTGCTCTTCCAGCGGCGGCGAGCCAGCGACAGCCGCGGCGAGCTGGTCATCTTCCTGACGCCTCGGATCGTCAATCGCGCGGAAGCGCTGGGTCGCTAGGGGAACAACCCTCCCATGGGGACCGACAGATGGGTCCGAGGCTGGTCCTGGTCCTGTCGGCCCATGGTGGCCGTTCGCCTAGTGCTACTGGGTTTCACGGTCACCGGTGACGTTCTGGCCTACGAGGCTCGGGTCGATGCTGAGTCGACCCTGCAGCTTTACACGGTGCGCGGTCCCTACGGGCAGCCGGTCCTGAGTCGGCAGCGCATGAATTACCAGCTGGGTCTGGAGGTTAGGACCGCACCCCGATGGCAGAGCCGTCCCGGCGCGGTGTGGGCGGTGCACGCTCGGCTACGTCTGGACGGGGACTTCGGGATCCGCGCCGTCGAAACCAACCCCGCGGAGGCGGCCGAGTATGTCCCAGGTTTGGATCCGGTCCCCTTGGACCTTTCGTATGGTTACGTGGAGGGAACCGGGCTCTTTCGTAGGACCACCAATCTGCGGCTGGGTCGTCAGTTGGTCAGCGACAGTCTGGGGTGGTGGTCGTTCGACGGTGCGCGAGTCGGGTTCGCTCCGGGTGGATGGTTCGAGATCTATGCCCTGGCTGGTGCCGAACAGCGCGGCGGCGTGCCCTGGCTGTCCACTCCACGCTACGAGGCGGACGGCGTGACCCGGGGAGATCGGACCGGCCTTGACGAGGCCACCTGGCCTGGATACCTGAGCTCTCGGGAGCCGGCCTGGGCAGTGGGAAGCGGGTTGCAGCTGACCGCGCTCGACTGGCTCAGAGCGCGGGTCGACTATCGGCGCGTCCTGCAACAGGACACCGTCGTAACCACCCCCTTCGCCGACGTCGAAGGCAACGTCACCACCTACTCGGGACGGCGCCTGTCCAGCGAGCGACTGGGGGTCGATGCGGACGTCGAGTTCTCGGAGCTCGGCTGGTTCAGCACGGGTACCTGTTACGATCAGGTGCGCGAGTTGGTTTCCGACCAGCGCGGCACCCTGGGGGCGAACCTGGGCAAACAGATCCAAGTCTCGGCCGGGTACGACTATCAGATCCCGGTTTTCGATGCGGACTCCATCTTCAACTGGTTCGGCCCGGCTCCGTCGTTGCTGTTCGGCTCGGACTTGACCGTTCGGCCTTCTTCCCGGGTGGCGGTCTCCACCCATCTGGGGCGGCGTTGGGTAGGAATCCACCTGGGCGATGCCTCGACGGATGCTGAAGAACAGGCCGACGTCACGGGGGCCGACTGGCTGTGGGGCGTCCAGACGACGTTCAAAATGAGTCATGCCGAGCTCTTGCTGTCGCAGCGCGTCGAGACCGGGGATCTTGGTTCGCTGGCGTTCTCGGAGCTCTCCTATCTTCACCGCTTCGCCCAGGACCGGTGGGAGGTCCTGCTATTGAGCCAGCTGGGCACGCTCGCCGACTTCGATGGGGAGCCCGGGATCGCCACGGTGGGGACGGTCGTGGGGCTTCGTGGGACCCCTCGCTCCAATCCCCGCTACGGCGTGGAATGTGAGCACTCGACTGGCACGCACGTCGACCATCGCTTCCGAGTGGTGGGGACCTTGGAGGTGGCTTGGCCATGATGCCGGGAACTTGGCGGCGCGGAATGTGGCAGCTGGTGTGGCTGCCCGTTACCTGGCTCTTCCTCTCCACCGGGGCCTTCTCCAAGGCCCCCAACCCGGTGGTGATGCCCGCCCATTCGGCTCGGATCCGTGCCGGACACCGGGTTCACGCCGGGTCAACCAGCCTCGGCTGCCTGGACTGCCACCGGCGCGTGACGACCAGTCAACGCGCAGGGGACAAGCTTGCTCCGGTTCCCGAGGATTGTTCACGTTGCCACCCCAGCCAACAGCACCCGCACACCGCCTCGGGTCAGGGGCCTCTGGTTCCCTGTACCTTCTGCCACCTCACGCCGCCCGGTGAGGCGCCCGGAGGCGCGACCGCCGAGCGCCTGCGCTTCTCCCATCAGCGCCACGGCCAGCACGACATTCGCTGCGCGCAATGCCACCCTGGTCAGACGCGGCTGCCCGACGCTGCCGGAACCGAGCGCCTTACCAGTATGTCACGCTGCGTTCGCTGTCACCGCGGACGGCCCGACCAGGATGGCGACGCACGTGGCAGCTGCGGCACGTGCCATGTCACCGATCGAGGCGTGATGCGGAGCCGATTCCCGGAGGGCGAGCTCAAGCCCGCCTCGGGGAGCCTTCTTGCCCATGATGCAGGCTGGCTTACGCGACATCGCGACGTGGCGTCGACGGATCAGAATCGATGCACCTCCTGTCACCGGCTTGCTCGGTGCCAGTCCTGCCATGACGGGAGCCGCCGCCCGCGAGCCATCCATCCTGGCGACTGGCTGAAACTCCACGGAAGGCAGGGACGGCTCGATGCCAACTCTTGCGCCTCCTGCCATCGGCGGCAGTCGTTCTGCCTGCCCTGCCACCAGCGGGTCGGGTTGGGCCGGCCTCCCCAGGCTGCAGCGGGAAGCTGGCACCCGGCGCGAGAGCGATGGGTCGATGGGCCCCGGACCAATGGCCACCACTCCATTCGAGCTCGGCGAAACCTCGGGGAGTGTGTGGCCTGCCACCAGGAGCGGGATTGCGTCCGGTGCCATGCCACGGCCAATGTCGGTGGTCCCGGTGCGGGAGGCCCTTGGGGCCGAGGGCTCAAGCCTCATCCCAGCGGTTTTGCTTCGAGCTGCTCCGGTGCCTATCACCGCAATCCGCGGCCCTGCCTGGCCTGTCACGGCACCGGGGATCCCAGGCTTTCCCGCTGCAAATGAGTCACACCCGGGCCGCGTGGCCGAATCACTGCAAGCCTGGCGGCAGGGCTGTTGCTATTCGTCCAAATGATGTCCCGAGGGCTGCAACGATCTTGCACCGGTCCCCGGTCGACGGGTATAGCGTGTTCTCTCCGAGCGCAAGTCGTCCGGACCACAAGGAGGCCCGTGGTGCAGGAGCTCGTTCGCTATTTGCTCGAAAACTTGTACCTTGATTTCCAGGGCGACATCTCTGTCGACCAGGTACGGGAGTTCCTCCGCGAGGACGACAGCAAGGAAGCCCGGAGGCTGCTATCCAAAATCATCGAGGAGAACGGGGTCGACGATCTCTTGCTGGCCCTGGCCGACTGCCTCAAAGAGCACATTCGCGCCGGGATCTCCGAGAAGACCCTGCGCGAACAGCTCGCGATGTACGCCGACAGCTGAGCGTCGCCGCTCCCCCCCAGCGTCATTTTGCCGCGGGTTTGTGGCTGTTGGTCCTGGGCGCCGCAATCACGTCCGCTTGCGAGTTCGGGGTCGAACAGGAAGAGGCAGTACCGCTTCGTCTCCGCACCGTGGAGCCCGAGCCAGGTCAAGGCCTCGACTGTGATCTGCGTGAAGAGTCGGGCTGCGGGGTGCCCGTCGACGTCGCGCCGACCTTCGGCTTCGACCGATGGCTTCTACCCCGCTCGGTGGCTCGCCAGGCCTTGGTCCTCTCCGCCGGGAGTGCCGACTTCTGGATCTTTGGCGAGCCCGAGTACGACATCATCGAGCGGCGGGTCCGTCTGGTCCCCACCGGGCTGTTGCTGGCGGGTACGACCTACCGGATCGAGCTACTGCTCCACGATTCCAACCCGTACGGTTATGGATTTCGGGCCTATGACGGGGGAAGTCTAGAGCTTGGGGATTGGCCGCGCGATTTCGTGTTCCGGACCGGCTCCCGTGTCCACGGGACGAGCCCCGAACCACGCAAATTGACCTGCGACGATGCGCTGGACGGGTTCCGGGTCGCCGGTTGCACCTCGGGAGCCTGCCACACTCGACAGGCCACGCCGGATTGCTCCAGTGCCGCTTCGCCCATGGTGCGTGACCAGGAGTTGGGCCGCTGTGTTCGCGTGCCGCGAGCCGGCTTGTGGCTCGACGACCACGAGGGATTGGCCGACATGGTGGGGCGAGTTGCCCGCAGCACCGACTTCGGTGGTCAGAGTGGCAAGCCCTTGAGCAACCCCGAACGGTTCGGCACCGGGATGACCATCGTCGATCCCGCGCGACCCGAGAACAGCCTGCTCCTTTACCGTCTGCTCCTGGATCGTCGTGCCTACCAGGATGCCGACGGACAGTTTGTCGTCCAGCCGCCGGACGCCCAGGAGCTCGCCAGAGCCCGTACCTGGCTAGGCGGCTTGGGCCCCATGCCCCCCGATTCAGTGGGATTCCCCCGGGGGATCTCACCCATCGACGAGATCCGCTCCCTGGCCCTGTGGATCCGGCAGGGCGCCGAGCTGTCGGGTTGCGACGCGTCGCGATGAGCTCGCGCAGGGTGGCATCAGTCTCGAAGCGTTACCGAGGTATCGAGCTCTTGGGCCTTGTCACCTGGTCGTTGTCCAGCCAGTGCACCATAGAATGCCTGCACCTCCGGGCGTCCCACCGAGTTCTGCCAGCGTTTGGCCTGGACGTAGACCTTTTCGAGGCCAAGCCGGTCCAGCGAGATCACCCCGTCGATCCCGCCGTCTCCAGAGCGACCCACCCTTTGCAGATCGCTGAGGGAAACCCGACGCCACAGCTGTCCGACTCCTGGGTGCTCACAATGGAGCTGCCGCGGAGAGATGCGCCGAGAACCGTTCCTGATGCCGAGGATTGCTGATGCTGATGCTGCCGCCGGCGCAACATAGGCCGATGGGCCGCTCCTGCGGCAGCAGAAACACTCACCCAGCTTGCGTGTTGTACTCAGAACAACTAAATGGATATTGTAAGGGAGTCGAGCGATGAGCCCGCCTCTCAACCCGAGCGTCGGGCCGAAACATGACCTCGCCCAGATCCAGAAGGATGTCGACGATCCCTCATACCGATTCAGCCCGGACATTGCCCAGGACATCCGAGATTCCCTGGGCGACCTGGCCATCGAGGAGTGCCACAGGCATGTCCGCCGACTCGTTTGCTCGCTCACCAACGACGATTTTGCCGGAGTTGACTGTTGGTCGGGCAGACCGTCCGGGCTCGTTCAGGCGGATGTCTACGGCAAGCAGGATGAGCATGGCCGCTGGTACGTGAAGGTCGGTATTCACAAGGAACGCACCAGAATCTACTCCTGTCACCATTTGCTCAAGGATCTCACCCTCAAGACCGGAACCGTTCTTCGGAAGACACGATGACGAACGTACTGTTTGATTGCGACTACTGCGAAGGTCCGGTCACGATCTCGACCGGACCGGGGCGAAGCCACAGCTTTCGTTCTGGAGTAGTACTCCAGATCCCCGAGGACTTCGCGACGGCCGTGTGCCAGTCCTGTGGGCGCGTCTATCTGACTTCTGACGAAGCCGCGCAACTGGATCGGCATTTCGAGGCCAGGCTGGCGGCAGAATGCCGCGAACTGGTCGACGTGATTCAGGAACGGACCGGTCTCTCTCAGAAGCAGGTCGAACTGGCTGCCGGAGTCACGCCAACCTACCTTTCGCATGTCACGGGAGGGCGCAAGCAGCCCAGCGGGACGCTCTTTGGCTTGCTGGAGTGCCTGGCGCGGCACCCGGAAGAGGCTGTGCGTCGGGTCGAGGCGAAGCACTGGAGCTCCGCCGGTCCCTCCGCTATGAGCTGGAAGATCGAGGAAGGTGCCCTTGCCCCACAGTCTGATGTCACACTGATCCAGTCGCAGAACACTGCCGTGCGGCCACCTGTTGTGCTTCAGCTCAGAGCCAAGATGACGGAGGCGCCCCTGTCGGTGAACGTTCCCAGCCCTGATACCAACGACCCTCCGGAGGTACTGTGGCTAGCGAGCTGAGCCCATTGGTGGATGCAGCCAGGGTGCTCAACGACGCCCTGCAGCTAGTAAATGTGCTCCTGGTCCAGGTCAATGCGCGGTACCTCGCCCAAGGCGGTCCCCCTCCTTTCGCGATCAACGTTGACCTCGCACCGGTCCAGTGGACAAGGCGAGAGGATCAGATCCACGGTGTGTTTCAGATTCGTGCCCTCGTGGGTCACCCCACCTCGGAATTGGCGGCCGAACCATTCGCCGAAATCACCGTTGCCTATCAGTGCGTTTACAGGATCATGCGCGATCTCACTAACGCCGACTCCGCCGCGGTTCCCGCCTTCCTTGCGACCGTTGGCTGGGTGCACGCTTGGCCTTACCTTCGTGCGTCGACCCAGGAGCTCTCGACCAAAATGGGGCTGCCCCCGTTGGTTCTCCCGATGCTGTTGCCGGGTCAAGCTGAGAACATTCCGGTGTTGTCGCAGGAGGACCTGCAGCGGCTCTCCGCGAACGGTGACCCAACTGCGAAGGCGGCACCAACTGAATGAACCTGACTTCGCGTGTGTCAGATCGAATGGGACCACCCACAGGACGCGAGCTACTGGCTTAAGGCGAACTCCAATCCCGTCGCCCCGGGTGCGTTGGCCAGGACGTCAGTGCACGAAGTTGAGATAGCGCTCCGCGCAGCCGTGACAGATATTGCCGTGCATCTGCTCGGGCGGCATGGTGTGGCTGCACAGGGGACACCATTTGTATCGCGCGACGCGCTTGCCATGGGCGCGCGCAATCAGCTCGGCTACACGGTTGGGCCGGGCGCGCCGAGAAACCTTGGCCACCGGCACACCCACCGTGCGGGGCTGGGTCACGTCGCTCCAGTCAATCGCGGCCTCGAGGATCTCAATCTGGCGAACGCCGAGCCTTACGATGACAATCGGCGGAGCTCCACCGACAAGCTCGTTGGCCTCACCAGCGGTCACCGGGCACGGCAGCATCGTCGCGATGACTTCCAGCCACTGCTCGGTGGTTCGGCCACCGCCCCCGAAACCAGAGTCGTCGAGGTAGCCGAACTGGTGCCGGCAGTCAGCGCAGTCCCAGGTGGGCATGCCTTCGCAGATGAGGCAACCGCCGATAACCAGCTCGCCACGTTTGGCGGCCTCCCCGTCAGAAGGCACCGGTTCGCCATAAAGGATTGGTCGCACCCTGTCGGAACGACAGGCAGGGCATTTCGGGGGCTTGCGGGGCATGGCAGATCTCCTCGGAGGCTCCGAACCAGAATAACCATTCTGCGCCTTGGTCCTCGGCTTTGGCCGACGCTTGATCCATTCCACCGCGTTCTGGACCGCAAGATCGTTCAACAAGCCCGTGGGTCGGGGCGAAATCTCCAAGCGTTTCGGGTCGTTCTCCTGGGTTCCCCGTTGTTTTCGGCGCCACCGCTCGGTATCTTGGCGACAATCCTCGCCGACCATTGTCCGCAATCGGCAACTGTTGCCATTGCCCTTTCTCGGGATGTAGAGGGCCGTGAAACTGTCCCTGGCCGAACTCGATGAGATCCTTGCCCTGCAGCTTACCGTGGCTTGGGCTGGCGAGGCGGCTGGTGAGCCCAAGCGGCTCTCATGGTGGAAGTCGGACCTGGTCGATCCAGAAGGCGGTGGAGATCTCTTGTCGAGGTTAACGCCGCGGACGGCGATCTGGGCGAGCCTCATCCTGGTGCGCAAAGCCGCCATGCGGGTGGACGAGCTGGCGCGGAGCAAGCTCGCAGAGGGGGACAGCGTGTGCTCGTTGTTTCACTTTGCGTTCAGGGTTGATGAGCAGCTCTCGGATCGACTCCGTTGGCACAGGAACCATCAGACGGTGCCGGGTGAGGTACTGGGGCCTCGATTCCTGGTCGGCGAGAAATGGTCGAAACAGTCCCTGGAGAACATGCTCGCTGCGATGGGCAAACCCAAGGTGACCGTGACGCCCTCCGGTCGCCAACTGGCGAGTGTGGCCTCTTCTCCCGTCGAAGCCGCGAGGCTGCTTTCGGCGGCGTTGCTGCCGCTTTCCGGCGAATATCCTCTCCCCTTCGCCGCGGTGAAGGCCTGACCATGGCCTCTGCCGCGGCACTGTCGTCTCACCGGCCCGAGTCGGTGCGCCAACCCGACCGCCCCCACGAGGCAACCACCGTTCACACGCGCATCCTGCGCTGTATGCTGGCCGTTGACGACAGCCACGCCTACTGGCAGCGCTTGGACCGAGTCCTCCCGCACGGGGAGCGGGCCCGCTGTGCCTTCGAACAGCGCTGGTTCGGGACCAAGAGCGAGGCCCGGATCCGCACGCTGATGACCGACATGGTGGAACGGTTCGACGTCTACCCGGAGGCGTTGGCGTTGCTGCAAGCGCTGGGGACCGTACAAGCCGTCTTTCGGCCCACCATCTGTCACATCCATACCCAGCTGGCCGATCCCATTTACCGTCGATTCACGGGGGAAATGCTGCCCGAAAGGCGGGAGCGAGGGCAGCGCAGCATCGATCGCGAGGTCGTCGCTGCCTGGGTGGATAGCTTGGAACCCGGGCGGTGGTCTTCGATCACCTGCACCAAGTTCGCGTCCAATCTGCTCGCGACGGCTGCCGACGCGGGACTGGTCCTGGGCAAGAAGGATCCGAGAAAGCTCAGTGTCGTCTCGATACCAGACATGATGATTGGCTACGCGCTCTATCTATTGCGCGGCGTCCAGATCAAAGGGACCCTCGACGACAACCCCTATCTGCGTTCGTTGGGACTGTCCTGCCACACCTTCGGCCGGCTCTCGGCAAGGGTCCCGGGGCTGCGCATCGACGAGCTGGGTGGGACGCTCGAGCTGACCTGGCTCGAACCGAGCCTGATGGATTGGGGCCTGCGGTACCTGGGGGGCAGCGCGTGACCGTCTACCAGCATCCGACTGCGCTCGGCCGATCCCTAGCCGCTCTCCGGGCCGATCTGCTTCGTCCCGAGGGACCGCAGGTCAGCACGGTGCGAAACTACAACTTTGCCATACTGCCCTACGAGCCCGAGAACGAGTATGCGCTCCGCAAGGCGATATCCGAACTGACCGCCGAGCTCCGCGACCAGGGTTGGACAACGGGGATCATCGCGCTGCATTCGCTTCTGCTGGCCCGTCTCCGCAAGGAAGGGCTCCAGTTCGTGCAGGCCCTGATTGACCGCGAGAAGCGCCTTATTAAGGCAGCCGACCCGTGGCGTGGTCTGCGCACGCTCAAGGAACGGGTGGCAACCCTGATCGAGGGCCCGGATGGGCTGGCTCAGGACGTCATCTCGGAGGTCACTCGCATCCTCGACGAGCATCCAGACAACCTGGAAAAGACGGTCATCTTCCTGGGCCGAGCTGGAGCGCTCTATCCGTTCCTTCGCACCTCGGCCCTTCTCAAACACGTTGCGGGACATACGCGCAACGTTGCCGTCGTCCTGCTCTACCCTGGTCAAGTGGTCGGTGAGACCGGGCTGTCTTTCATGGGCGTCCTTCCAGCCGATCGCGACTACCGCCCCAGGATCTATCGGTGAGCCTATGCTGATCCAGGACTACTTCGAGAGAGAGGTTACGCGGGACATCCCGCCGGTCGTGTATTTCCACGAACAGGATCCAGCCGCGCTGAAGCGGGAGGTCGAGGAATACATCATCACCGGGGGCTACCCAGCCGATGATGCCCGAGCCGCCGAGGGCGGGATCCACGAGCAATTCGTGCGCCTCTTGACCGCTATGCACAGGGAGCGGACCAAGCCAGCCGGAACCGATCTCCCCGCCTGCTGGATCTCCGGCTTCTACGGTTCGGGCAAATCGAGCTTTGCCAAGCTCTTGGGGCTTTCCCTGGATGGTCGCAAACTCCCGGACGGCAAGCTCCTTGCTGACGCCCTGTTGGCTCAAGACCATTCACCCGATGCGGCACAATTCCATCTGGCATGGCGCAATCTCACCGACGGGATTCGGCCCATTGCGGTGGTGTTCGACGTCGGGAGCCACGCCCGCGACGACGAGCAGGTTCATTCCGTCGTCGTCCGGCAGCTGCAACGACACCTGGGCTACTCCGCGAAGAGCAACCTGGTGGCCGAGCATGAGCTCCGCCTGGAGCTTTCGAACCTCCACGATGCCTTCATGGACAAGGTTCCTCGTGTCCACGGCAAGTCCTGGGGCCAGCTCAAGGACAGCCCCATGGTCGAGGACTACTTCTCGGCGGTGCTGCACGCCTTGCAGCCTGAGCTCTACGTCAGCCCGATGTCCTGGGTAGAGAGTCGCAGTGGCTCCAAGTTCGAGAGCAAGCGCTCGGCGGACGAGGCGGTGGTCGCCATCGAGCACATGCTCAAGTTCCGTTGCCCCGGCTGCACCCTCTTCATCGTGGTGGACGAGGTGAGCCAGTACGTCCACGACAACCACGATCGCATGCTCGCCCTGCAATCCTTCGTGTCGGCTCTGGGCCAACGGCTGAAGGGGAGGGTGTGGTTGCTGGCCACCGGTCAGCAGAAGCTGGAAGAGGGAACGACGGTTGCTTCCGCCATTGGCAAACTAAAGGATCGCTTCCCCTCCTCCCTGCGCGTCCACCTGGGCACCGCCAACATCCGCGATGTGGTCCACAAGCGCCTCTTGCGCAAGAAAAAGCACCTGGAAAGCGATCTGAAGGAGCTGTTCCAGCGACACCGGTCCGAGCTGTCGCTTTATGCCTATCGCGGAGACGAGATCTCCGAGACGGATTTCGTCGAGATCTATCCCCTGCTGCCCGGGCACGTCGATCTGCTCCTGGACATCACCTCTGGGCTGCGCACGCGCCCAGGCCGAACCCAGGGCGATGCCTACGCCGTCCGGGGGCTGCTCCAGCTCCTTGGCGACCTGTTCCGCCAGAAGCAGTTCGGCACGTACGAGGTCGGCTCGCTCATCACCATCGATTTGGTCTACGATCTTCTGGCCAGCGCCCTGGATAACGACGTCCAGATGACCATCGGGCGGGCGCTCGAGTTCTGTGCGCAGCACGACGAAGCGCTATGGACACGCGTGGTCAAGGCGGTAGCCATGTTGGAGCTGGTCAGTGGCTACCAGAAGACCAGCGAAGAGCTGGTCGCGCGCTGCCTGTACGAGAAGCTGGGAGATTGCAACCTGCAGCCCGAGGTGCAAAAGGCCCTCGACGCCCTGCGCGCAGCGAGCTTTTTGAGCTACTCGGAGAAGACCGGATACCGGATCGAGAGCTCGGCAGGGCAGGACTGGCAAAACGAACGGGAGACGTACGCTCCCAGCGCCGAGCAGAAGTCCGAACGGGTGCAGGAGGCATTGGTCACGCTGCTACGCGACGCGGAGGGGGCGAAGCTCGAGAACCTGACCTTGCCCTGGTTGGCCCTCTTCTCCGATAGCCTCGGACAGCGCGACGTTCATATGAAGGACGAGCGCAAGTACACGGTCGTCACCGTCGACTTCCAATACACCAAGGGTGAACGAGCCGACGTCTGGGTGCCGCGCAGCGACACCAGCCAGTACCGTGATCGAATGGTGTGGGTGACGGGCGATGTCGAGTCGGTCGGGTACGCTGCAACCAAATTGCTACAATCCGCCCGAATGGTGGAGCGCTACGGGAACAACCCGAGCTCGTTGACCGAGGAACGACAACGGCTACTTCGAGACGAGCGCGATCGACTGGAGCTTGCCATTCGAGAGCTTCGCGAGGCGGTCCAATCCGCATTCATGTCCGGCCAGCTGTACTTCCGCGGGCGTCAGACCAATCCGCGCGACCTTTCGGCAAGTTTCGGAGCTGCCCTGACCGCCTTCGGCAATCGGATCGTCCCCGAGCTCTACCCGCATCCGGCCATTTTCGCGGTTTCGGACAAGGACATCCTCTATCTGATCGAGAACACCGAGCTGGCCGCGCCACCGCCGGTGCTGTGTCAAGACCGGCTGGGGATCCTGACGCTTGACGCCGGGCGCTACGAGGCGGTGTGCGATGGGCGCGTGCCCACCGAGCTGTTGGCGTTCATCAGGGAGCACGAAAACGTCAATGGCTCCACCCTACTATCCCATTTTGGCGCGCCACCTCACGGCGTACCGCCCGACGTCCTGCGGGCGGCGGTGGTGGGCCTGTTGCGTGCTCACAAGCTGCGCGTCGAGATCTCCGGTGTGGGGGAGATCACCAGCACCCGTGACGAGGGGGCTCGCGAGCTGCTCAAGGACACCGGCCTACGCAAGGCCATTCTGACCGAGAACACCAAGGAAGCTCTGGACGGTCGCGACAGGAACGCAATGTGCAAGCTGTTCAAGGAACAGCTCGGCACCGAGGTAGCGCGCGAGAACGAGGCCATCGCCGACGCCGTGGCCAAGCATTTTAGCCGCATTCGTGAACGCCTCACCCATCTGGGTGAACGGTTCCGGCGCCTGCCCAAGGCCACGGAATACCCCGCGGCCCTCACCAAGTTGGAGGCCGCGTTGGAGAGCTGCCGCCGCGACCGCCGGGTGGAGCCAACCGTCCTTGCCGTGAAGCGAACGCTTCCCGCGTTACGGGATGGTCTGACACTGCTTCGACGCATGGAAACCGATCTATCGCCGAGCGCCATCACTGCGCTGGCCGAGGCGGAGCGGATCAGCGACCATTACCTGCCAAGCTTGCAGGCCGTCGGCTGGTCGGAATCGGCCGAAGCCGCAGCAAGGGCCCTGACCGCGCACTTGACCACCGAACGCCCCTGGGAGGACACCGGTGAGCTCCTCCAACACGTCGAGCTACTCCAGGGGGAATACCGGGCCCGTCGGCAAAGCATCTTGACCCACCACGAAGAGCAGCTGGCGCTCAGCATCGAAGGCCTGAAGCGTCGTCCTGGATTCGAGAAGCTGGATGCAGACCAACGACACGAGGTCCTGCGCTGCATGCGCGACGGCGCCTCGGCCGGCACGGACGAAAAGGCCATCGTGCCGGCCCTGGAGGCCCTGGAAGGCCTGCTCAAGGCTCGCCGGGACAATGCCGAGCAGAAGGCGCTAGCAGTGCTGGACTCGATCCTGCAGAACAAGGGAGGATCCCCGGTGGTCGAGGTCGCCCTCGATCTCACCGGCCGAGAAATCGCCGACTCCGACGCCCTGGAGCGCCTGCTCGACGAGCTGCGCCAGCGGATCCTGCATGAGCTCGCGGCCCAGCACCGGGTGCGACTGAAGGGCTAGTGGACTAGACTCACCGATGGAGCCCAGCATGACCACCCCAGAATCCAAGGCGCCGAGCCAGAGCTACGAAGAGCGCCTGGACGTGCACGGGCAACAACCCGCCTTCAATGACGATGGCGTGGATCTGAGTCAGATCCGTGAATCCTTGGCCATGACACCGCTCCAACGGCTGATACGCGTGCAGAACTGGGTCAATTCCTTGGCCGAGGTTCGGGTGATCCGTGGCCCGCGCTGATTTCCTGGACATTCTGCGGATCCTGACCCGTCATCAGGTCGAGTTCGTCACGGTTGGAGGACTCGCCGCAGTGTTCAACGGAGCCCCCATCGTCACGGTTGACGTAGACATCCTGCATCGTCGAACTCCGGACAACGTGGAGCGGCTCTTGGCGGCCCTTGTTGAGCTCGAGGCCGTGTACCGCAATGATCCCCGCAATCTCGTGCCGGGACCATCGGCTCTCATCGGGCCAGGGCACCAGCTCCTCCGGACCAAGCATGGTGACCTGGACGTTCTTGGCACCATCGATGACACGGTGGTCTATGACGACGTGCTCCCGGACACCATCCAGGTAGAGCTCGGCGACGTCCACGTCCTTTCGTTGGATCTGGCCCGGGTCATCAAGGCCAAGGAGTTTGCGGGCCGTCCCAAGGACCTAGCGGTGTTGCCCGTCCTGCGCGCCTCGCTGGCCGAGCTCAGGAAAAAAGAACACTCCGATTGACGGTCATGACCTCTACCCTTCTGACCCCCGAATCCAAGGAAGCCCTAAGAAAGACGATTCGAGGCCTGCGCCCCCGGCTACTCGAGCAACTCCTGGAAGCCGCCAAGGGCGAATACCGCCTGGACGTGAGCATCGAGAAAGCCAAGCTCCCCGAGGCCCGCCATTGCCGCCGGGAACGCCTGGAATCCTGGTTGGACGAGCAGATCCGGGGTTGCGCCGAGAAAGGCAAAAAGCCCAAGAACACGGAGCCATTGCGGCAGCGCTTCCTGCAACAAGCCATCAAAGAAGCCGCCCACACCTGGCTCGTCCGCCTGGTCATGCTGCGCATCCTGGAGCAGCACCAGCTCATCACCCCCGCGGTCATCACCGGCGGATGGAAGAGCCCCGCCTACGAGCAGGAGTTCATCCACTTCGCGGGCCCGCTCGCCCAAGACGACACCCGCGGCTATCGGGATCTGCTCGACACGATCTTCGCCGAGCTCTCCCTCGATCTGCCGGGCCTGTTCGGCCCTTTCGGTCTGGTAGCGCTCTTCCCCATGCCCGCCGCCCTGCTGCGGGAGCTGGTGGAAGCCCTCAACGAGCCTGCGCTGGACAGCGCCTGGGGCGACGACATGACGCTGGGCTGGATCTACCAGTATTGGAACGATCCAGAGCGTGAGCAGTTGGACGCCAAGATCAACAGCGGAGGCAAGATCGAGCCGCACGAGATCGCCAGCAAGACCCAGATGTTCACCGAGCGCTACATGGTCGAATGGCTGCTGGAGAACAGCCTGGGCCTTACGTGGCTATCCATCTGCAAGAAGAACCATTGGACCGCCGACGCCGAAGCCGTGCTGCCGGTGCTGGACGCGCGCCGCGCCGACTGGCGAAAGAAGCGCGAAGCAGGCGAGGTGCCGCTGGACGCCCTGATGCCCATAAAGGGCCCTGTGGAGGACGCCTGGAAGTACTATGTGCCCCAGCCCATACCAGAAGACGCGCTGAGCAATGCCCCCGCATCGATCCGAGAAGTGAAACTGCTGGATCCGGCCTGCGGCAGCGGCCATTTCCTGGTTTGTGCATTTGGCCTGTTCGTCGCAATGTACGTTGAAGAGGCGAAGCACCGGGGCGAGGAATGGACCAGCGAGGATGTCGCCGAGAGCATCCTTTCCAACAACCTACATGGCATCGACATCGATCCCCGAGCAATCCAAATCGCCGCCGCCGCCCTGTGGCTGAAAGCGAAGCTAGCCGCACCGAAGGCGCGCCTGGGCCGAATGAACCTGGTTGCCCCCTGTTTCCGGCTGGGCGCACTACCCAAAAACGATCCAGCCCTGTTACGCCTGCAAGCCGAGCTCAAGGAAGAAGTCGGCATCACCGAGGAGTACTCCCAACGCCTGGTCGACTCGCTTTCGGGAGTGGACCACCTGGGAACCCTGTTGCGCGTCGATGCCGCAATCGAAGAGACGTTCAAGGCAATCGACCAAGACATCGTGAGCGGGAAGCTGTGGCAAGGGGATCTCTTCCGAGGGTTCCCCATGCAGCAGCTCGATCTGAAGGCGATTCACCAGGACCAGGGCAATCGTGACGAGCGGTATCAAGCTCTGCGGGCAACCACACTGGAAAAGCTGGAACAGTTCCTGGACGCGCATTCCACCGAGGCAGATCTCGGGTTGCGGCTGGAGGGAGAACAGCTGGCAGCCGGGTTGCGATTCGTGCGGCTGGTGAAAGAGGGGACGTACGATGTGGTGGTCGGGAATCCGCCGTATCAGGGTCTCAGCAAGACGTCCCAGTTCGAGTATGTGACCAAGAACTATCCGAAGGGTAAGGCGGATCTGTACGCGGCATTTCTAGAGAGGGGGCTGGAGCTCGCGCGGGAGGGCGGGTTGTCGGCCCTGCTGACGATGCGGGGGTGGATGTTTTTGGGGCAGTTCAAGGAATTGCGCGAGAACCTATTGAACGGCTTCGACCTTTGGTCACTCGTCGACTTGGACTCCGGTGCGTTCGACGAGGTATCGGCTGCACAGGTCGTTCTGTCCGTCGTCTGCAGCGTCTTTCGCCGGGGAAGCCCGGACAGATTCGCCGTCGCGATGAGGCCAACTCCAACGAGCGATCGCACGTCCGCCGGGATGACGAACCGCAAGCGCGCGGGGCTGCTCGCCCACGTGGGGCGTTACGAGTTCGACCCCAAGGGCTTCGAGGTCATCGAGGGGGAGCCCATTGTGTACTGGTGGACGAAGGAGTTCCTGGAGCGGTATGCGGGGGCGGAGAAGTTGGGGGAGGTCAGTCCGGCAAAGGCTGGAGCAGTCTCCGGAAATCACGTCCGGTTCTTACGCCTAGGTTGGGAGTTGGCCTTGAGCGCCTGCACCTGCGTTCCTCCAGGCGCAGACCTCGTCGTCACTCCCCGCGGCTGGGTTCGGTATGTAAAGGGTGCTCGAGGGCGGTGTTGGCTGGATCCCTGTGACGAGATTTGCAACTGGAGAGCCAGTGGGCTCGAGATCAAGACAAATGCGGAACAGCTTTACGGTAGCTACACGAGGCAGATCAGAAACGAACACCTCTACTTCGAAGCGGGAATTGGAGTCGCAGGCATAGGCTCTTCATTCTCGTCCCGCACGTACAGGTGGCGAGCAGTGTTTGACAACATGGCAGCATCAGTATTTCCACGCGACGTAACTGGTGTGTTGTGCTCCATGAATACATCGCTTGCCCGCCGGACAGCTCAATCACTCAACCCGGGCATTCACTTTGAGATCGCGGACGTCAACCGCCTCCCCATCTTCCGCGTCGCCAACTCCAACGACATCTTCGCCACCATCGAACGCGCCTTCACCCTCCACGAATCCCACCGCGAACCCTCCGTCGAGTTCCGTTCCCCAGGCCCCTCCCCGTGGCGCTACGCTCAGGATTGGGCCCAACGCTCCGTCGATCGCGCCGAAGGTGAACCGCTCCCCCCCTACAATCCCGAATACGACGACCCCCCGCCGGAAGCCGATGTCTCCTTCGCCATCGGTGTCGCGCTCGGTCGTTTCGGCGCAGATGGCGAAGGGATCCTGGACGTTGCGCCCGACACGGCGCTACCCGCAGGCATTCTCTTCATCGGTCCCAGCGAGACCATGCCCGATTCGATGACGCACCCAGGGTTCGCGCCCATCGTTGCTGCGTGGGACAGGCAACAAGCAAAAATCGCCAACGGCAAGAAGCTCGAGCTCCGCGACTGGCTCCGCAAAGAGTTTTTCCCCTACCACAAGGCCCTCTACGAAAACCGACCCATCTACTTCCCGCTCAGCAGCGAGAAGAAGAGCTTCGTGGCCTGGGTCAGCATCCACCGCTTCAAGGACAATACGCTCCAAACCCTCCTGGCGGATCACCTCCGGCCGTTGCAGCGAAGGCTGGAGGGGGAGATGGCGGATCTCGGTCAGGGGCGCGCCAGCTCGGACAAGAAGGCGGCGGCTGCGGCCGAGAAGCAGTACGGGGTGACGAAGCGGCTGTATGACGAACTTGTGGATTTCATTGCTGGGGTCGCGCAGTGCACGGAACGGGGCGCTCCGCCGGTGGATGCCAAGGGCCCAACTCGTCAGGTGGATGCCACTTTCCATATGGATCTCGACGATGGGGTCATGATCAATTCGGCGGCGCTCTGGCCCCTGCTCGAGCCGCAGTGGAAGGAGCCCAAGAAATGGTGGAAGGAGCTGTGCGCGGCGGAAGGGCGTAAGGATTACGACTGGGCGCATCTGGCCAAGCGGTATTTCCCCGAGCGCGTGGACGAGAAGTGCAAGGTTGATCCGTCACTGGCGGTGGCCCATGGGTGCTTCTGGAAGTACCATCCAGCCAAGGCCTACGCGTGGGAGCTCCGGCTTCAGGATGAGATCCGGCCAGATTTCCTGATCGAGGAGGAGGGGGCGGCAGAGGCGCGCTCCCGGTTCCTCGATGCCCATCCCGACGAGGCCAAGGCCCTGTACGAGAAGGAAATGGTCCGGCGGGAGCGCAAGGCGGCCAAGGCGGATGCGGACCAGGGGGAGGACGGGGTAGAATTGGAGGCAGCAGAGATCGAGGATGACTGACCCCCTCGGGTGTTCCGGGACCCGCGTCGATGGGGAAGCCAATGGTTAACTTAGGTCAAGTTCGAAGCTGCTGCCGGACCGTAAGCTCAGCCATGTACCTTCCTCGCGCTTCGGTCCGAATCATGCTGTAGATGTCAATGCCACTGGCTCGATGGGGGTCTTCAACGGTTATCAGGACCGAAATGGGAGTATTGGGATCCTTCAGTCGCCATCGGGATTCCTGTTCCACCAGCAACTGCCAGTCACCAGACTCCACGTTTGATGAAAACGTTTTCTCGAGCCGAACGATGCTCGAGTATCGGTCCTTGATCGCGGATGGCGAGTCACCTTGGTCTGTCACCTCCTTTTCCGCATTACCTGGGGTGAGCTTGATCAGCTTGCATCGCAGGTGTGACTTGCAGTAGCCGGAACGCAGTGTCCGATTCGTCTCCGGCGCAAAGGCGATGGTGCACCTAACGCGCAGTCGGTCTCGGATTGTTCGACTCGTCAGTCCACGTGGAACGAAGAATGGAATCCGAAGAATCTTCCGATAGCCCAGACTTCCCATGAACGCATAGGTCTGCTCCCACGGAGTCGAACGCAAGATGGGGGCAGGATTGAGCCGACCATTCCCCACCAGATTCGAGAAAATCTCCGAGCTCTCTGCCTCGGGCATCAAGTCGGCAAAGTGTACAAGCATGGCGCGGACCAACTCGGCTGTGGCATTCGGCACGGCGTCCATGATTTGCGCCGCCAGGCTGGCGACAACGGGTGCAGCGAAGCTCGTACCGCAGCCATAGGCTACCGCACTGGTAGACGCGAGGCCAGCCACGGATAGATCGTCCTGCTCGCGCCAACCAACCCCATAGTTCCCACCATTCGCGACGAGATCGGGCTTCCTGTACTTTCCAATGCCCGGCCCTCGACGCGTGAATGGCGACGGAAATCCCTTGGAGACCATACTGCCGCTATTGTCACGAGCCGCGTAAGACCCAACGGTTATCGCCAGCATGGCCTCTGCAGGTGAAAGCACGCGAGTCTTCGGGTCCTTGAAGTAGTCCGGATAGGCCTCGGTTGGCGTGGCTTCACCATGTGACGGGTAGTTGCCGGATGATATGACGAAGAGAACACCGAAACGCCGACTCAATGCGTCTATTTCCGCCGCGAGCGGACTGACCACGTTCTCGACCGAAAAGTCCGGTGACCCATCCTTCGGAGCCAGGTTCATCGATAGGTTGAACACCCGGACACGTTCGTGCCAACGAGTCACAGTATCTCGGACGATCCTCATCAGCTGATCAGTGGTTGGACTGATCTTGTTTCCAATACTGTCCCGCGTGAAGGCGGATACGCTGACTATCCTCACACGGTTGTCGAGGGCACCGGCAGAAAGCTGGTCGCGAATGGTGTCGCCAAAAAGTGCCCGGCTTGCCACGAAGGTCCCGTGGTCCTGAAGGTGAGGTGGACCCAGGGGGTGCTCGCGAGCGATCACGAACGGATCGATGAATCGACATCCCTCCGCCACCCCGGTATCAATCACACAGACAATTGGTGCGCGGTCGGACGGGCGGAGCACGACGCCGGAATCAATGATAGGCCCCGGTCTCGACGAAAGCTCAACAACCTCTTCAGTTTGATCGACCGATTGAACTGCGATGATCGATTCCGCGATCGTGCGAATCGCGTCTGGCCCGGCTTCGACTCTCAGGTAGCTCCCTCCCTCGCCGACGATTTCGTCCATTACCCGGCCACCTGTCGGCCGCAACAACGCCTCAACTGCCATTCGGACTGCTTGCCGCTCTCGATCCAGTAGGTCCGGGAACAACCCGAGCAATACGTCCACCGACTTGGTACCAGTGGCCAAGCGGTCAGCAACGCCTGGGCCAAGCTTCTCCTTCAATGGAATGGAGCCCAATTGCTCAATTGCCGCGAACTTGGATTTGCCGACGTTGTCTGGGGTTTCCGCGTACCTCTGTAGTTCCTCGACAAGCAGCGAAAATGACTCCGCACTCGCACTGAAATGCCCAATATTGACGTTGGGCGAACCAACGATGCTGCTGTGGATGTCGTCCTCGATCCTTCGACCACCCGAACCGGTGATCGATTGGCTGCTAGGGAGTTCGAGTCGGAAATACCCCTTGCCGATCTCAAGCCCAGCCGGGTGCAACTTCGCGAACATCGCCCGAAGCTGCTCGGCTTGCTTAAATATCTTTCTCGCGTGTCGCTCGTAGGAGGTTCGCGGATATGTCCCTCCACCCCCACCAGCGTATTCACGATCGGTCGGAGGAGGGTGCTCGCGAAGCAGAATGTGGGGGCGTTCGCCGCTGTTCATGCGCAACGACTCCGGCTGCGGTGATGGAGCGTTGAATGCGGAACGCCAGTTAGTCGCTCTAGATCCTTGAAGGAGAATTGCCCGTCGCAGGAGTCTCGCAGGCGAAGCGCAGCCTGAACCATCCGTTCGGTACGTTCGTCTGCGTCGTCACGACCGTTGTGACTGCGACGAAGGTGCTCGACAAGGGAGAGAACCAAATCCTGGTCCTCATCCTTCGAGAGGTTGAGCAGGATGCGTCGCTGGGCACCTGCACATATCTGCTCAATATCGGCACCCGACATTCCCTCCGAACACTCAGACAGGAAAGCTCGCATCGTCGAGGACGTTGCCCGCTGCATGTACTTGTCAAACAACGCCAATCGCATCGCGCTGTCTGGTGGCGGCAGCTCCCAGACGACTTCGAAACGCCTCCAGAGGGCTACATCCAGCGCGTGAGGATGATTCGTGGCCGCCAAGATCAGCGAACGAGGCGAGGCCCGATCAATGTTCTGAAGCAGTGAGATAACCACCCGCTTTAGCTCACCCAAATCGTTGGCATCGTCACGAAGCTTCCCAATGGCATCGACCTCGTCAATGAAGAGGGCGCAACGATTGGCACTCGCGAAGTTGAATACCTGCCGAAGGTTGCTCGCCGTCTCACCGAGGAAGGATGACACGAGCGCGTCGAAGCTTACAGTGTACATCCGCATCCCAACAGCATTCGCGATATAGCGAGCCAGGTGGGTCTTGCCGCAGCCAGGGCGACCGAAGAGGAGGACGCTTCGACGAGGTCTGAGCCCCGCCTCCCGAAGGCGGGCCTCCATTTGCCATTCGTTGATGAGCTCCGCGACGTCGGCCGCCAGCTGTGCAGGAAGGATCGGTCGCTCGACGGCTCTCACGTCGTCCTCCACCAGCGTGTCCACACTTGGTGGCAGAGCGGCAATCGCCGTGGAGACAGTGCCAACTTGGTCGAAACCGGCGTTTGATATCGCAACCTCGAGCGATCGGAAAAGATCGTGGGCTGCAGAGTAGTGCTTCGCCTTCCGCTCCGACTCGGCAACTCGCCGCACGACTTCGGCTACCGCGCCCCAGTCTCGGCGCGAGATTGCTTCAAGCAGATCCAAAAACTGTCCAACGGCTGGCATGGAGCGCTCCAGAATAGGGACAACGTCCTCTAATGCATCGAAACAACAGGGGAATTCTCCGCATCCGAAATTGACCAAATCCTCACACCGTTGGATAGCACAGGCTGACCGGAAAGACTACAACGCAGGCGTTCGGGGGCTTGTCGGAGAAGCCGAGGTAACATGCGGTGGCCGGGCGGCCGTAGGTTATGCCGCTGGACCGGCATCCGCGACGGAAATGGGTAGAGCGGACCTCACCCTACTCACGGAGCCTCCGAGACTGGGCGGTAAGCTCCACCTGATCGTGTGGGCAAGACGGGGGGAGAGTACCTCCCATGAGCACAAGGAGATTCCCTTTTCAGTGGCTCACGTGCGGGGCCCAATCGTGACGGTCTGGCGGACGCGCTTGCCCCTGCAGGATCAAGAGGGCTCGAAATGCCCGCATGGTCGACTGTAGGACGGCCCCTGGGGCACCATGCTGTGCCCCAGGAGGCGGCTGTCTGTGACGAAGGTTGGCCATATGACACCCTTCCAGATCCTCTTTCGCACCCCACGACCGCGCCCATCGTCACTGCGTACGACCGACACCAAAACCAAGTCACCGAACGGACGATGGGGTCATGATCAATTCGGCCGCGCTCTGGCCCCTGCTCGAGCCGCAGTGGAAGGAGCCGAAAAAGTGGTGGAAGGAGCTCTGCGCGGCCGAAGGGCGCAAGGACTACGACTGGGCGCATCTGGCCAAGCGGTATTTTCCCAAGCGCGTCGACGAGAAGTGCAAGGTCGATCCGTCACTCGCGGTGGCTCATGGGTGCTTCTGGAAGTACCATCCAGCCAAGGCCTACGCGTGGGAGCTCCGGCTTCAGGATGAGATCCGGCCAGATTTCCTTATCGAGGAGGAGGGGGAGGCAGCGGCGCGCTCTCGGTTCCTTGATGCCCATCCCGAAGAGGCCAAGGCCCTCTACGACAAGGAAATGGTGCGGCGGGAGCGCAAGGCGGCCAAGGCGGATGCGGAGGAGGGGGCGGACGGGGTAGAATCGGCCGACCCCGACGAGGACTCATGCTGACGGATTTCCAGATAGCCCTATACCGGTGGTGGAGCTGCGGTCGCTGACGCTGCTCACCCACGGACCGGCGCGGCCGGAGCTTGAGGGCCTCTTCATTCCTTCCCGTGGCGACCGAGGATCACAACCTGCACGCTACTACGAATAGGGCAAAGGACGGATGCGAGAGGAGGTCTATCTTGTCTACAGCTATTGGGAAGCACCTGGTGCGGCCGACTTCGTGCTGTGGTTCTCTGGTATTGCTCGGGTTGGTTCTGGCCAGCGCATGCCGAACCGAGACCGATCTGGCCCGCGGCTCGGGGGCTGGTGGTGACGAGGCCCAATCCGGGTCGGGCAACGCTGGCGCGTCTGCGGAGCAGGCCGGCCTGGCGGGGCTTCCCTGTTCGCCTCTGGCGAGTCCCGAAGAGATTGCCTCAACGCCTCGTGCCGACGAGGATCTCGAGCTCTTGGCCATGACGCAGAGTAGTGGCCTCGTCGTCTCCCAGGATGAATACGACCGTGTGGTCGAGGATCTTGTCACGATCCGGGAGCTTGTGCCGGAGCTCGCGAGTATTCGCTACGCGGCACCATGGGACGGCAAGTCGCTATGGCTGGCATTCGACGAAGCCACGACGGAAAAGGTCTCTGCGGGTGACTACCGCGGGTGGGACTGTCTGAACGAATCGTACGGGTTCCGCAAGCTCGAGGAGGATCCGATGCCTCTGTTCACCCTGCGTCTCAAGGGGATCTACGACATGCCGCGGCTCGCAGAGCAGTACGCCAGTCTTCCCGGAGTCGAGTCAGCAACCGCCGTGACAGAGGATCCGGCCCCGACCGGAGTCGATGATGGCTTGTGTTTGCTCGCCATCGACACCGAGTATCGGTACGTCTTCTGGCGTGAGGAGCAGTCCGTGGACGACCCAGGGCAACCGCCGTCGGTCACCTACCGATACTGGGGATTTGCCAGCCAGTCGATCGGAGACGTCGGTGTCCTCGGCACCTGGGAGAGCGCAGATGAGCAGCCTCCGTGGGTACCCGAGGGGGCTCGATGCGGACCTTTGATGGTGGAGTGAGCGGGGCCCGCTGAATTGTGTCCTGGTCACTCCGGTGAAGTGGACCTTGACTCTGGCGCTTTCGGCGGGGTGTCTACCGTCAAACGACGTCTGCGCTTCCATGACTCTTCGTGTAACGAGATAGTGGCCACCATCGATCTCGCCTTCACCCTCCACAAATCCCACCGCGAACCCTCCGTCGAATTCAAGTCCCCCTGGCGCTACGCACAAGACTGGGCCCAACGCTCCGTCGACCGCGCCGAAGGTGATCCGCTCCCGCCGCCACCAACCAGCCCATGCCCCGTCGCCACCCCGCGCGGCCGCCGTCTCATACGCGGCACATATCACGCCCATTCTCTCCCGTCAGGACCGGACCGGCGAGCATGTACGTACAACCCGGAATACGACGACCCCCCGCCGGAAGCCGATGTCTCCTTCGCCATCGGTGTCGCGCTCGGTCGTTTCGGCGCAGATGGCGAAGGGATCCTGGACGTTGCGCCCGACACGGCGCTACCCGCAGGCATTCTCTTCATCGGTCCCAGCGAGACCATGCCCGATTCGATGACGCACCCAGGGTTCGCGCCCATCGTTGCTGCGTGGGACAGGCAACAAGCAAAAATCGCCAACGGCAAGAAGCTCGAGCTCCGCGACTGGCTCCGCAAAGAGTTTTTCCCCTACCACAAGGCCCTCTACGAAAACCGACCCATCTACTTCCCGCTCAGCAGCGAGAAGAAGAGCTTCGTGGCCTGGGTCAGCATCCACCGCTTCAAGGACAATACGCTCCAAACCCTCCTGGCGGATCACCTCCGGCCGTTGCAGCGAAGGCTGGAGGGGGAGATGGCGGATCTCGGTCAGGGGCGCGCCAGCTCGGACAAGAAGGCGGCGGCTGCGGCCGAGAAGCAGTACGGGGTGACGAAGCGGCTGTATGACGAACTTGTGGATTTCATTGCTGGGGTCGCGCAGTGCACGGAACGGGGCGCTCCGCCGGTGGATGCCAAGGGCCCAACTCGTCAGGTGGATGCCACTTTCCATATGGATCTCGACGATGGGGTCATGATCAATTCGGCGGCGCTCTGGCCCCTGCTCGAGCCGCAGTGGAAGGAGCCCAAGAAATGGTGGAAGGAGCTGTGCGCGGCGGAAGGGCGTAAGGATTACGACTGGGCGCATCTGGCCAAGCGGTATTTCCCCGAGCGCGTGGACGAGAAGTGCAAGGTTGATCCGTCACTGGCGGTGGCCCATGGGTGCTTCTGGAAGTACCATCCAGCCAAGGCCTACGCGTGGGAGCTCCGGCTTCAGGATGAGATCCGGCCAGATTTCCTGATCGAGGAGGAGGGGGCGGCAGAGGCGCGCTCCCGGTTCCTCGATGCCCATCCCGACGAGGCCAAGGCCCTGTACGAGAAGGAAATGGTCCGGCGGGAGCGCAAGGCGGCCAAGGTTGAGGAGGCGGAGGAGGATGCCGACGAGCCCGAGGAGGAGGAGTGAAGGGTGTTGCGGCGTCTGGGAGGCTCGAGGATGAGCTAGCAGCGCTCCGGCCCCGGTAGGGGACTTGCTTTCCAGTCACCCCAGCGTCCGCAGCAGGTCTCCTATCAGCGCTTGGCAGGACGCAGCGATCTCCTTGGGGTTGGCGAGCACGCCAGCGGAGCGGATCGCCATTTCGATGCCGATGCCGTCACGCCTCGCGAACTGGGCCTCGAGCAGCCCACGGGCCGCTCTCGCTGTTTCTGCTGAGCGCGTGTCCGCGAGGAGCCTGTCGTACCGAGCGGCCAGGTCCTCGGTCTCGGTTCCTCGAAGCAGCCGGAGCACGTCGAGCGCGTCCTTGTCGCTCTGGCGGTCTGTGCCCTTACGCTCGTGGATCTTGTGCGATTTGGCGACCAGCAGCGCCGCGGGACCCGCGACGCGGATGTCGAACGCCCTGCCGTCGGTCGCCTCCAGCGCGTCGACCCGCATGGTGTCAGCGTCGACGATGGCGCCGTCGAGCCCAGGGACGATGCGAGCCGCGCGCGTGTCGTGCCCAGGGAGACGCGCGGCGCGTCGACCAGAACCGGGGCTCACCGACGCGGGGACGAGAAGATCGACAGCGACCTCCGTGTCGACATCGAGTCTGGACTTGCGGTTCGCGATCCAGATCCCGACCGAGTCCTTCGATTTCGGGAGGAAACCGGCCCCCATGAGGGCTTGTTCGAGTGGAGGGAACTCGGCGAGCAGGGCGGGGTCGATAGCGAGGTCTCCGTCCGTCGTGAACGGCGCGACGGCAACGTCCGCTTCCCCAACGCGCAAGTACACGGCTTGCGCACCGACGAGCACCACGGCGGCACGATGAGAGCCCAATGCCTTGAGCGCGTCGAGCAGCACTCGCCTCGCCATGACATATAGCTCGTCCACGTCGATCATTGTCGCCACTCCTCTTCGTGCGTTTGCATCCAGGTGATGAGCTCCTCGCTCTCGGCGGGGCCGCGTCCGGGGCTCGTCAACAGGTCGGCTGCCACCTGACTCGGGGCAGCGTACCGAACTCCGTCTCGCAGGGTTGCGCCCTCGAACACGCCCTCGTCGTTCGGGTCGATGAGCAACACGTTCGCGCCCGATTCCGCAGGGCGAAGCCCAAGGCGGGCGGCCGCCGCGGCCGCATCCGTCAGCCAGACGGTCGCGAGCCGTAGCGGCGCGATGGGCGCCAACGCCGCGGCGGCGAGGCCACCCGTCACTGCGTAGCGCTCGTCCGACGACTTCAGCCGCGTCAGCAGCGCCGGAAGACCCCGTGGCTCGAGGTACGTTCCGAGCTCGCCGCGTGCGTCCAACGGCGCGTCATGGGCCCAACGCCGAAGCAGCGCGGGCCAGTCCACCCCCTGCATTCGCCCGCGTCCAACGCGCGTCACAAGCGCTTCCGAGTCGAGGAACGCGAGGACTCGGGACACATAGCCGGGATCGACGCCCGTGGCGGAGGCGAGCTCGCGGACGCCAGGGGTGGCTCTGCGGTCCAGTAGCGCGCGCACGATCCGCCCAGCCTTCGCGCCACGCAATGAACGCGCAGGACGAGCCTCTCGGTCTGGGTCCTCGGACGCCCCCTGGGTCTCGACGTACAGGCCCGGTTCTGAAACGACGATGTGCGTGTTCCCGGTCAGATCCAGATAGCCAATGTCACTTTCCCGCAATCGTTCCCGAGTGGCTGCGCTGAGGTATGGCGCGACGACCACCAGCGGCCCGCGTCCGCGCGGTCCGACGGTACGTTCCACCAGAAACAGGGCGCCCTTGGGATCGAGCCGAAGCTTGCCCTCTAGCCCCAGCTCACAACTGCGCCCGTCCGGGGCGCTGAGCCTCGCGAACGCATCGACTTCGGCCGGCAGGCGCCGCCGTGATTCGGCCACGGTCCAACCGGGAGGAAGGCGGCGCTGGAGCTCGCGAAGGCCGCCGGTCAGGAGCTTGTTGCCTGTTGCGGTCATGTTGCACATAATGCGCAACATACGTCATGAAGGCAACAGTCGGCGCAAGTTGCCTCCTAAGGGGTAGTTGCACAAATGGCACAATACCGAGAAACGGGACGAATTTCGATGGTCCGTCAGGTCCGAGTCCCGCCGGGCCACCCGGCCAGAGCGCGCCATGGCCGCTCGTCCGACCCCACCTCGAGCGCATACCCGCCGCGGAGCGCTGGACTACGAAGCCGACCGAACCTTGAGGCTCAGCGCCCTTATCGTTCGAACGCAGGTCATTCCGGGCTCCCACGAGAGCCGAGCGTTGATCGGAAGGCGGAAGGTTCTCGAGTTCGATGACCCACCCGGCGTTCGCTCCCATCGTGACTGCGTGGAACAGGCAGAAGGCAAAGGTTGCCGAGGAGGAGGAGGAGGAGTGAGGGGCCGATTCCGGCTGTCGCGCTAACCTCGCGAAAGGGCTCTGAATGGGATGGTCCGCCTTGTTCGTATAACGATATCGTGATAGATAGGTACATCGTTGTACGGAGAGCGCATGTCTACGGTTACGGTTTCCCCGAAGTTCCAGGTGGTCATCCCTCTGCGAATCCGTGAGACCCTCGGTCTCAAGCCCGGACAGAAGGTGGCAGCACTGCAGTATCTCGATCGCATCGAGTTCATTCCTGTCCGGACGCCGCGCTCCATGCGTGGATTCTTGAAGGGAATCAACACTACGGTGCCTCGCGAAAAGGATCGGGTGTGAACGTTGTCGATTCCTCGGCCTGGCTCGAGTACTTCGCGGATGGGCCGAATGCGGGGTTCTTCGCACCGGCCATTGAGGCCACCGATGAGTTGATCGTTCCGACCATTTGCCTTCTTGAAGTGTTCAAACGGGTCTGTCAGCAGCGTGGTGAAGGCCCAGCACTCCAGGTGGTGGCAGTGATGCAGCAAGGGCGAGTGGTGGATCTCGACTCCGCGCTGGCACTGGTTGCCGCGAAGATTGGAGCCGACACCAAGCTGGCGCTTGCCGACAGCGTCGTCCTGGCGACCGCGCGGCAGGCTGATGCGACCTTGTGGACCCAGGATGTGGACTTCAGAGGTCTGCCCGACGTGAAGTACCGAGCAAAGGGGAGCCCTGGGCGGACTGGCTAATGGGTGGCCTGTCCAATCCGTCCCCTGACGCATCCGCAGCCAGCAACAGGTGCCGGCACGAGACGGTGAAGGCGGATGCCGACGCGGGGGCGAGGGATAGAATCACCACCTTGATGGACCGTCGCGGGGAAGGTTCGCCCCCCGAGATCCGCTAGTTGAACTAGCTGCAGGGGCTCGCCCCCGGAATCTCCCGCAACCGAGCCCTAGTCGATCAGAGCAGCCTGCTCGAGGGCGAAGGAGATGACGAGCTTTGAAGCTTTGTCTCCTGGACGCCGGCTCTGACTCGCTTCCCCAGCCAGAACGCCAGACGCATTGTCCTTGCACAAAGGATTCTCGATTTCTGGTAACGTTGACCCCGTGCCCGGTTCACAGCCCGTCGTCTCGGATGTCGTCAGTCGGTCCCTGGCTGACGAGGTGAAACGGAAGGTCCGCGAGCGGGCCCTCGTGGTGTGGCTCGACGCGGAAAGCCAGTACCAGGGGTTGGTCGATGACCTGGCCAAGGGGGCCCATGATTTCAAGTACCCAGTGGTGGCGTTTCGGGGCAGCTACCTGGAGGCGATGCTAGCCCTGGAGGGCTATGGCAATGGCCTATATCCCGATCATGTTCTGGTTCACCTTCCGGGGTTGAACAAGGAGACCGTCAAGGAGACGCCGCTCTACGAGTTGTACAAGGCCGGGACGCTCTTCGAAAAGGGCCTCGGCACCGTGGTCAAGGAGGCCGCGCGGGGGCTGGCCAAGCCGGACGAGCTGGAGGGGTTGCTGCGCGAGCCCGAGCTGACCCTGCAGAAGGCCGATCAATGGCTGGAGAAGCTGAACTCTCAGCCTCGCGATGGTCTGGGCCTGCTTCTGGAGACGTTGGGGTTGGACGACGTGGTGATGGGGCTGATTGCCGGCGATCGGCGCTTTTACGAGCACCTGCCCGACGGCGGCGAGCGGATCCTGGACTTCCTGGAAAAAGGCCTTGGGCTGAATGCGGCCTGGCGGAACTACCGAATCCCGTCAGTCGCCCTCGATCGGCACAACATCGCCACGCTCGTGGCTGACTGGCTGATGGTCGTGGAGTTCGTTCATGATCTGAAGGAAGAGCCGGCGACACCGGAGCTCAGGGCTCTGACCAAGCTCGGGCCCTATGCCAAGGAATGCCGCCGACTAGTGGCGCGCCTGCGTGACCAGCTTCCCGACCTGTATGGGGAGCTGGCCAGCGAGCTTCAGGAGTCCTTGTCACAGGAACGCACCAGCCATCATGCGAATGCCCTCGGATCGATTGACACCTTCAGGTTCGAGGAGGAAGCCACCCGATTTGCAGCCCTGGATGCACTCCGCAATCGCAAATGGGAGATAGCCGACTCCTACGCGAGCGCGAGGACTACCGAGGCCTGCTTCTGGGTCAGGCACTCGGACTCGCTGCAACGCACGTGGGACATCATCCGTCAAGCGGCATCCGCGGGGCTTGCTTTCCAGGAGACACAGAAGGCCCTCGAGCATTGTGGATCGCTCGAGGAGGCAGTGGAGCGATACGCCACGAAACTCGCACCAGTCGACCGTATGCATCGGCTCTTCGAGCAGCGCGCCCACGCCGTGATCTCATCCGACCTCGAAGACTACGAGGCCTTGTTGGAGGTGAAAGCGTCGTTACGGCGCGCCTACCGGACCTGGACGGATGCCGTCAATCGCGATTTCTACCGGCTCTGCGTCAGTCGCGGGACCTTGCCGGAACCGGGGCTTCGCCAGCGGACTGTATACGAGCAGGTGGTTCACCCCCTGGTGCAACAGGGCCACCGGGTTGCTTTCGTTCTGGTGGATGCCCTGCGCTTCGAGATGGCTCAGGGGCTCGCCCAGGAGCTCAAGCGGGACAGATACGCGGTGGGCCTGAATGCTCGGCTCGCGGAGTTGCCCACGGATACCGTCATCGGGATGAACGCCTTGGCGCCGGTGGAGCACAATGGGCGCCTCAGGTTGGTCATGAGGGACGGAAACTTCGCCGGATTCCAAACCGGTGAGTACGCCGTGACGGACGCGAGCTCGCGGATCCGTGCCATGAGCCAGCGAAGCGTCTCGGGCATCGCCGAAGACATCAAGCTCGAGGAGTTAAACGACCTGAGCCCAATCCAGCTCAAACGCCGGTTATCCGGCAGGCCCGCCCTCGTCGTCGTGCGAAGCCAGGAGCTCGATACCGCGGGCGAGCATCGATTCCACCTGGGAACCTTCGAACGGACCCTGGCCCTGTTGAAGTCCGCCATTTCGCTCCTGTCTCAAGCCGGGATCGACCGTTTCGTCGTCGCATCCGACCATGGCTTCTTGCTACAGGATCCGACGACCGAAAACCTGCCGTTCGGCGACAACAAACGCCTGCCGAGACGTCGATGTGCCCTCTTGCCGCAGCCATCCGGCATGGCCGACGTGCTCGAGTTACGCCTCTCCGCCCTCGAGTACGACGTCGAGACGGACGGGTTTCTGGTGTTTCGCCCCGACACGGCCCTCTGGCAGACCAAGGAGCAGATCCCGCCCTTCGTGCATGGCGGCAATAGCCTTCAGGAACGGGTGATTCCCGTGCTGACCATCGAACCCCCCGGGCCGCGCGGCAAGAACCTCGCCAAATACGAGGTGGTGGCACATGCCGAGCCCCCACGCATGGGTCGTCAACGGTTGCGGCTGGCGGTGCGTCTGCAGGGCCAGCAGACTGGTGCCTTGGGCTTCTTGGCGCCAAAACAGGTAAGCCTTGCCCTGAGAGTACCGGGGCGTTCCGATATCACCATCCATCTCCTGGATGCCGGACCACCAGGCAGGTTAGTGGATGGACAGCTCCTGCTTCCACCGAACCGCGGCGAGGCGATGGTGGAATTCGCGCTGGAAGGTCAGTTCGACGATAAGGTTCCGGTGGAGATCTTTCATCCGGATGCAACCGAAGAGGTCACGCCCAAGATCGTGGAAGGCTTCTTCGACGTTGCCCGGGATCGGCGGTTGGGCAAGGCGCAACGTGATGCCGGTTCGACTCTTGAAGGCACGCCGACCAGGCCAACGGAACGGCCGGCAACGGTGACATCCGCTGCAGCAGCTCTCGACTGGTCCGACTCCATCGAGGATGAAGGATACCGTAAGGTGCTCAAGATGATCGAGGAACGACGCAGCCTCAACGAGGAGGACCTCCGCACGATTCTGGGCAGCCCGCGACGAGTTCGGTCCTTCTCTCGCCAGTACGAAGGGCTCTTGTCGAAGATCCCCTTTGGCGTCGAGGTGCGCACGGTCAATGCCCTGAAAACCTACGTGAGGAAAGACTGAGCCATGGCGATTCCCGAGGCCAAGCACATCTTTCAGTGTCTGCGGAACGGCACCGTGCCTTCCCGAGGGCTCGATGCCTTCGCCGTGGGTATCGAGCGGCACCGCAACGAGATGACTCGGATGCTCAAGGACGTGAAGGATGGTTCGGGCGACGTCAAGTTCCTCCGCGGTGGCTACGGTTGCGGCAAGACCTTCATGGCCAACCTGGTGGTGCAGGATGCCCAGCGACAAGGTTTCGCCACCAGTTTCGTGGTCGTCTCGGACAATGACTTCCATTTCCACAAGTTCGACGAGCTCTACCGAAAGGTCGTGAGCGCGCTCAGCACCAACGCCTGCCCGCAGGGCGCCTTGGGTGACATCCTGGATCGCTGGATCGGCGGCATCGAGGAGGGCCTGTTGGAGCTGGGTCTGGCTGACGACGACCCAACCTTCGACGCCAAGGTCCTGGCCAAGCTCGACGAGCAACTCACGGGCCTGACCGGTGGTCGAGCACCGAACGACATGATCCGGGTCGTGCGCAGGGTGTTCGAGCTCAAGCAACAGGGGCGTCTTCGAGATGCCGCCGCGCTCGTCTCCTGGTTGTCCGGGAGCACTAACGTCGCCGCCAGCGTGAAGAACCTGGCTCAGGTCAAGGGCGACATCACGAGCGGCGATGCCATGGGCTATCTTCGCGGTGTCCTGGAGATCATCAAGAGCGCGGGGTATGCCGGTTTGGTCATCATCATCGACGAGGCTGAGACGATCCTCAGAATGCACAGCGACATTCGGGGAAAGTCCTTGAACGCCATCCGTCAGATCGTGGATGCGGCCAAGGATTACCCGGAGCTTCTCTGGGTATTCACTGGAACGCCCACGTTTTTCGACGACCGGCAAGGGGTCAAGGGGGTCGAGGCCCTGCACACCCGGGTCAAGTACGAAGAGTTCAATGGGGTGGCGAGCCTTCGTCAATCCCAATTGGCCCTCAAGCCCTTCGACAAGGAACGGCTTCTGAAGGTGGCGCTTCGTTTGCGGGGTTTGCATCCGGATCTGGATCCCGAGGTGGCCGAGCGACGTATACCAACGGAGCTCCTCCAGAAGCTCGTGAACAACGTCAGCCAGGGTTTCCACGAGAAGATGGGCGTCGTGCCGCGTCAGTTTTTGCGGACGTTCGTCAATCTCATGGATGTGCTGGTTGATCATCCCGAGAAGGACGCGCATGCCCTGCTCGGCTTTCAGCCCACCAACCTGACGCCGGAAGAGGAAGCGGTCCTGGCAGGGCGCGAGCTCGAAGTGCCACCAGACGGCGGCTTCGGCGGGGCCACCGTCCCGATGTGAGGCCAAGGTGACCATCGTCTCCCGCTTTCCAGAGCGTCTGCAGGCCGCCATCGCCAACCACCTGGGCTTTGCCTCCCTGCGCCCCGTTCAGGAGCTCGCGGGCGAGGCGATCCTTGACGGCAAGAACGCCGTCATCCTGGCTCCAACGGCTGGGGGCAAGACGGAAGCCTCCCTATTTCCGGTGATTGCCGGTCTGATGACCGAGCCCCCGAGTGGAGTGGGGGCCCTCTACGTCGCTCCGATCAAGGCCCTGCTCAACAACCAGGAGATTCGGCTAGGCGACTACACCCAGATGGTGGGGCTGCGCCGCTTCGTGTGGCACGGGGATGCTCAGCACAGTCAGAAAGAAGCGTTCCTGCGATCGCCCGCGGAATTGTTGATGACCACCCCCGAATCCCTGGAGGTCATGTTGATGTCCCCGCGGGTGCCGGTGCAGCAGCTGTTCAAGGATCTGCGATATCTCGTGGTCGACGAAATCCATGCCTTCGCCGGGACCGACCGGGGCGCACACCTGATGAGCGTGCTGGAACGGCTTGCCCTGCTGTCGCAGCATGACGTGCAGCGGATCGGCTTGAGCGCCACGGTGGGGAATCCTCCCCAGATAGCGCGTTGGCTGACGGGGACCTCCGAGCGCGAGAGTGTGGTCGTCGATCCAGCTACACCCAAGGCGGAGCGGCTGATCAAGATCTATCTCTGTGAAGACGAGGCCGACTTCGCCAGGGAGGCGGCCAGGGAAGGACGAGGCAAGAAAAGCCTCTTCTTCTGCCAATCGCGCTCGCTCACCGAGGCCGTGGCGGACAAGATGAGTGGTGATGACATCGAGGTCTTCGTCCATCATGGCTCGGTGTCCAAAGAGGAGCGCTACGCCGCGGAGGAGCGATTTGCCCAAGGCACCAACGCTTGTATCGTCGCCACGTCTACCCTGGAGCTCGGGATCGACGTCGGTGGACTCGATCTGACCTTTCAGGCCAACGCACCCAGCACCGTCTCCTCGTTTCTTCAGCGGATGGGCCGCACGGGGCGCCGCGTCGGCACCGTGGCCAACATGACCTTCCTCTGTGAGGATGCGGTGACCGTGGTGCAGAACATCGCACTGGTCCTCTTGGCCTCCCGTGGTTGGGTCGAATCCGTCAAGGATGAGTCGCGCGCCTGGCCGGTCCTGGTTCATCAGATCCTGGCTCTGACCCAACAACACGGTGGGATCGGCGCCGAACGCTGCTGGCAGACCCTCTCGCGCGTGCCTGATTTCCGCGGGATAGAGGAAAAGGAGTATCTCGCGCTGGTCGAACACATGAAACGGGAGGGGTATCTATTCGAATCAGGGGGTCTTCTGAGCATGGGGCAGACCGCGGAACGGGTCTTCGGCAAGAAGAACTTCCTCGAACTCTATGCCGTGTTCTCGAGCCCGGTGCTGTACAAGGTCCAGACCGAGGCCAAGCGGGACGTGGGCAACCTAGAGCAGGCGTTCGTCGACCGTTTGGTGGACGAGATGAGCACGTTCTTGCTGGGCGGCCGTGCCTGGCTCGTCATCAGCATCAACCACGACGACCGTCTGGTCCGGGTACGGCCCGCTCCTCGTGGCAAAAAGCCCAGTTGGGGTGGCTTCGTGCCCCAGTTCTTGGGGTTCGAGGTCTGCCAGGAGATGAGGGCCGTCCTCACCAGCGACGACGACTACCCGTTCCTCGATGCCAAGGCCAAGGCTGCGCTTTCCGAGTGGCGCGGCGATCTCGGAGCAATGCTACGCCGAAGCGGTGAGGCGCTCCAATCCGACGGCACGACCGTGCTCTGGTGGACGTTCGCTGGTGGACGCATCAACCAGACGCTCAAATACGCCATCGAGTGGCTGGGGGACTGGAAGGTCGCAAGCGACAACTTCAGCGTCGAGATCCAGGGCGACGGGGTCGGGATCGATCCGGTGAACCAAATCCTCTCGCGCCTTCGATCCCCCGAGTTCTGGGATGCAGCCGAGACCCGCCAGAAGCTGCTCAGCATGGTCCCCGAGTACCGCCTGAGCAAGTTCCAGCACGTACTGCCGGATGTGTGGCAGGTGGAGATGGTCGGGAGCTATCTTCTGGATTTCGAGGGGACGAAGGAGATGGTGGCGGGAGGCGGTTGAGGCGAGCTCGGCTCTCCGGCTCCCGATCCCCATTCGCACCAACGACGAGCAGTCCGCCCGCCCGGCGGCGTCCCCGGGTGCGGTGCCTTTTCTTTGCGAGCCTTCCCGCCTATCATGTCCTCGTGTCCTGGCTGCGACTCACCGGATCCGCGGTAATCCTGTCGTTGCTCTGTGTTGTCTCGTGTCGCCGCGCGTCGCTCCCCAACGAGGCGGTGAGCTCGTCGCCGCCGGAGGCGGGCGTGTCGAGCGTACCCGCGCCGCCACCCCAGAAGGCGGATGATTCGTCGCGTCCGGTGCCCAGTGCTTCGGTTGCACCCGCGCCGCCACCCCAGAAGGCGGATGATTCGTCGCGTCCGGTGCCCAGTGCTTCGGTTGCACCCGCGCAAAGCCCCACTGAGCCGGTGGGTCCCTGTACGCCTCAATGGCTGGACATCGGGGAAGCGAAACCCGCCGTCTACTGCGCGCCCCAAACCAGAACCGACCAGCAGCCCATCATCGTGGCGTTGCACGGGATGTGCGCGCTGCCACAGTGGGAGTGTCCGGCGTTTCGCGCGGGCGCCACGGCCAAGGCCTGGTTGCTCTGTCCGCCGGGGCCCACGCCCTGTCGCGGCAACGGCGCGATGTGGTCTGGCTCCGACAAGCAACTATCTCGGGTCATCGAGCATGCACTCGCGGCGTTGGTGCAGCAGCATCCCGAAGCGGACCGGACGCGCAAGGCGCTGGTCGGTTACTCGATGGGAGCGGCGGCGGCGTTGCGGCTGGTTTCGCAGAATCCCGGAGAGTATCGGGGCTTGATGTTGGTGAACGCGGGCAACAAGCCCGAGCCTTGGACGATGCGCAAGGCCGGGGTGAGTCGGGTCGCGTTGGTGGCGGGGGCGTTGGACATGTCTCGCTCCAAGGCTCGGGATTCGGCGCGTCGGCTGGAGGCCCATGGGGTTACGGCGAGGTTCTTCAGTTTGGAGAAGACAGGGCACTACTTCGATACTGCGACCGAGGAGCGCATGAAGGAGTCGCTCTTGTGGTTGGCGGAGGCGCTGTAGGTATCGGTACTACGTGTGACGCGGGGGGCGCTGGTTCGTTCCATCCTGTTGACGGCCACGCGCCTTTCTGGCCTCATGGACGCACGAGGTGGTCATGTCCAACAGGATCCTTTCCACGAAGGCGGTCGTTCTGTTCACCAGTTCCGTGCTGTGCACGACGGGGCTCGTCGCCTGCGGCGGTTCTGACGGAGACGAAACGGGTTCGGGTGGCCAGAGCGGGAACGCAGGCCAGACCGTTGGCGTGGGTGGGGAAGGGGACGTGGCGGGGGCCAGCGGCGAAACCGGCCGCGGCGGCTCTGCACCATCGGGTGGGGCCAGCGGCGAAGGCGGCGCGGCGGGGGAGACGAGCGAGGGCGGTAGCGTGAGCGCGGCGGGGGAGACGAGCGAGGGCGGTAGCGTGAGCGCGGCGGGGGAAACGAGCACGGGCGGTAGCGTGAGTGCGGCGGGGGAAATGAGCGTGGGGGGGAGCGTGAGTGCGGCGGGGGAAACGAGCGTGGGAGGAGCAGGGGGCGATGTCTCCCAGCCGCCCGGCGAGTTCAATCTTGGGACGAACCTCGAGAGTATCGAATACTGGTCCGTCTACGTTCCTTACGCCGACATGGCGCGCATGCTGTGTTCGAACCATCCCAGTTGCTGGCAAGCGCCCGACCAGGACGTCGAGGTCACCGTGAATGACAGCGGTTATCCGACCGAAGAGGCCTGCACCAGCACCTGGGCACCCTTCCCCTCCGGGGAATACGCGGTGAGCTGGGAGGGCTCGGGCACGTTCCGGAGCGAGGGCGACAATCACTTCGTCCTCGGGGAGGACGGGCATTCGGGGACCCTGACGTACAACGCCGATTCGCGCGCGACGTTCTGTGTCACCCCGCCGGTGTCGGCCTTGAAGATCCAATCACCCGCCAGTGAAGCGGAACCGGGGCACATGTTCCGCCGCAAGTTCCTCTCGCGCATGGAGCCGTTCTCGACGCTCCGTATGATGGATCTGGGCAAGACCAATTCGAATTTTTCGGTGACCTGGGCCGAGCGCGCCTGGCCTGAGGACTTCAGCAGCGCCCGCGCCCACGGGATGCCCTACGAGGACATGATCCGACTCGCCAACGAATCGGGCAAGGATCTCTGGGTCAATGTCCCTGCCTACGCCGATGACGACTACATCTGTCGAATGGCGCGCCTGTTCCGCTATGGCGAATCGGGCGCCAAGGACGACACCAGCGAGTGCGATCCAGCGGCCCCTGGGAATGCCCCGGCGGGATCCGTCGCCCTCGATCCCGGGATCACGCTCTACGTCGAGCTCGGCAACGAGCTATGGAACTGGGCATTCCCCGCCAAGACCAGCCTTTATTGCATGGTGCACGGCACGGACGACGACGGGACCACCGACGCGTGCTTCTCGACGACGCCCACCAGCGAGTACGGTGCGGCCGCTCTGGCGGACAGCTCGTTGCCCTGGGACGAAACCAACACCTGGGCGAAGGCGTCGCAGTACATCGCCCTGCTCGGGTGGCACATGGGCTCGGTGTTCAAGACGGCGTTCGCCGATTCCCCTGACCAGGTGGTGGTCGTCATGGACGGCCAGGCAGCCTGGCCCGACGAGGCGCGGACCAAGCTCACCTTCCTGGATGCCGCTTTCAGCGACTGGCGCCAAAGCGTCGATGCGCTGGGGATCGCGCCGTACATCCACGTCGAAGAGGATCCTCCCGCCGATCTCGACACGCTATTCACCGTGCTCGACCAAGCGCTGGTCACGAATCGGGAATGGATCTCACAGTGTGTGACGTTGGCTGACGAATTCGGCGTCGAACTCCTGGCGTACGAAGGGGGGCAGCACCTGGTGGCCAACACCGACGACACCAGCCACGTCTATCACCAGGTCCAGGACGATCCGCGGATGTACGATCTCTACCGCGAGTACCTGGGGGGATGGCGTGACCTCACCGGGCCGGGCACGCTCTTCTGTTATTACACATTCGCTACGGGTTCCGGCAGCTGGGGTGACTGGGGAGCCCTCACCAACGGTGAGCTTCAGCCTGGTTCACAGAAGTGGGATGCCCTGATGTCCCTTGCCCTTTCGCCCGGGGACGCCAATCTCGACGGCGCGGTCAACGCCGCGGATCTGACCATCATCCAGGGTAACCTGGGCTCGACGGGTATGTGGTGGGAACAGGGTGACTTCAACCATGATGGTCTGGTCGACGCAGCCGACGTCGCGTTGTACGAGGCGAACGTGCGGTGAGATGGGGCTGTTACTCCAGCCCCGCCGAAACGACGGCCCAAGGGGCCAACCGTTAGGCGACCCGGTATCCGGTCACCAGGGCCTGGGCCAATAGGCCCCAGCCGTCGATGGCCACGAAGAGCAGGAGCTTGAAAGGAAGGCTGACCTGGGTGGGGCTCATCATCTGCATTCCCAGGGCCAACAGGACGTTACCGATCACCAGATCGATGATCAAAAAGGGGAGGTAGATGGCAAAACCCAGGGCAAAGGCCTCGATGAGCTCGGTGACGACGAAGGCCGGCATCACCACGACGAGGTCCTGAGCCGTTACCGAGTCTCGCTCCGCTGGGGGACGAGACCGGCGGGCGATGTCCAAGAACCTGCGTGATTCCCGGGGAGATGCGTTGGCACGCAAGAAGTCCCGCATCGGTTCGCGAACCGCCTCCACCACCGAGCCGACCATCGCGGAGGTGTCGAGCTCGGGCTGAGCCTGCAGCAACGGGGTCAGGCGGTCACCGATTCGGCTCCCCACCGGGGCCATGGCTAGCAGGGTCAGGGCGGCGGCCAAGGCCATGACGACCGTATTGGACGGAATATTGTTGGCACCGATGGCACCCCGCACGATCTGCAACACCGTGGAGATCTTGACGAACGCGGTCAGGGCCATGAATGCGAAGGGCAAGACCGCCACCAGGCCCAGGGCCACCACCCACAGCATGGGACGATTCATCAGGTCACCGCTGGGGACCATGGCGCCTAGTCTCCGCCCTCGGGGCTGGACTTGGACGGCTTGGTCGCATCCTGCGACGGACTGGCTCGTCCCAGGGCTCGCGCCAGGACCTCGGAGAAGCCCGAGGGACCGCGGTTCGACGGTTCCGGGATGATGCTCGCGTCGACCTCGCCGAGCGATGCCAACCCCGCCTCGCTGCAGGCCAGGACGAACACCCTCTTTCCGACCCGAACCAGGTACACCGCGCGGCGGCCGTCCAAGGGGAGGCGACCCACCAGCTCGATGGGACCTGCCGGACGCCCGATGCCGAGGCGACGGGCCGCGGCCAGCACCAGCAGGGCCAGTGCCACGACCGCCAGCAGCGTCACCAGCGTCTCGATGACGTAGGAGTGAAGGCCAGGCCCAGGCATCGCGGAGGACGGGAGCTTACACGCAACCCGGAGCTTGGAGAAGCCATTCGGTGATACACCTCTGACCGGAAGCCTTCCCCAACCACCCGTCTCACCGTCCGGGCCCATGCGCCTCGCCAGGATCGCCATTCCCGTCCCCCTGGGGCGGACCTTCACGTATCGCGTGCCCGACTCGCTGTGGGAGAGCTGCCAGCCTGGCTCACGGGTCGTCTGCGAGTTTGGGAGACGCCAGGTCCTGGGCGTGGTCGTGGATACCTCGGAGGGTGAACCGGACCTGCCCCCGGAGCGCCTCAAGAGCATCGACCAGCTCGTCGATCCGGAGCCAGTCATTCCCCGAGAGCTTCTAGACTTTTTGCGTGAGATGGCCCGTTACTACCTGGCCCCGCTGGGGGAGGTGATGAGGCTGGCGCTGCCCGCCATCGAGCGCTCGACGGATCCCGGGCGGGCGGTGTCGGTGGCCAAGGCCAAGCAGGTGGGCAAGGTCGTGCAGGTGGCGCGGTGGCTTGCCGACGGTAACGCCGAGTCGCTTCGACTGTCTGAGCGGAGCCGAGCCCTGCTGTCGCATCTGCGGGATCACGGAGAGACTCCGCTGGCGGAGCTCGTCTCCACCTGGGGCAATGCGCGGGCCATGGTGAAGCGCCTGCAGGAGCAGGGGCTGGTGGAACTCCTTGGCGTGACCCGTTCGGTCGATCCGTATCTGGTCGAACCCACCGAGCGGACCGTGCCGCCGGTTCTGACCTCGGCCCAGTCCCGGGCGGTCACGGCGGTGGCGGCTCTTCTGGAGCGAAAGGAGCGAAGCTCGTTCCTTTTGCACGGTGTGACGGCCTCCGGGAAGACCGAGGTGTACCTGCACCTGGTGGAGCGCTGCTTGGCGCTGGGCCGGGGGGCGTTGGTGCTGGTTCCGGAGATCGCCTTGACGCCTCAGTTGGTCGGAAGATTCCGGAGTCGCCTGGAATGCGGCGTGGCGGTCATTCACAGCGACATGTCCGACCTGACCCGGCACGCCATGTGGAAGCGCCTGCGGACCGGGGAGTTTCGGGTGGCGATTGGTGCGCGTTCGGCCCTGTTCGCCCCCGTGCCCGAGCTGGGTCTGGTCTGCGTGGACGAGGAACATGATGCTTCCTTCAAGCAGGAGGAGGGGGTGCGTTATCACGCCAGGGACATGGCGCTGCTCCGGGCCCATCGTGCCCAGGCCGTCGCCGTGTTGGGGTCGGCAACGCCTTCTCTTGCCAGCCAACACGCGGTTCGCAACGGGAATCTCACCCTGCTCGAGCTGCCTTCTCGGGCCCACGCCACCTCCGAGCTGCCCGAGGTCGAGCTCATCGATCTGCGGCAGATGGGCCCCGGTCCCAGCGGGGATCGACTGTTGACCGTTCCCCTGGTTCGGGCCCTGTCCCAGGTCCTCGAGGGGGGGGAGCAGGCCATCGTCTTCCTCAATCGTCGGGGCTTCGCTCCCGCCCTGATCTGCGAGGAGTGTGGACACATTGCCCAGTGCCCCGACTGCTCGGTGTCCCTGACCGTGCACCGGGCATCGAGCGGGCAGCTGCTCTGCCACTACTGCGGCTATCGGATGCCACTCTCGTCAAAATGCTCGGCCTGCTCGAGTGACCGAATCCTGGAGCAGGGTCTGGGAACCGAGCGGGTCCAGCAGGCCCTTTCTACGTTGTTTCCCGGTGCGCGGATCGGGCGACTGGATCGAGACGTGGCAGCCGGTTTGAAGAGCGAGGCCATCCTGTCCCGCATGCGGGACCGAAGCCTAGACATCCTGGTGGGGACGCAGATGGTGACCAAGGGCCACGACCTGCCCGAAGTGACCCTGGTGGGCGTGCTCGACGCCGATGCCTCCCTTTCTATCCCCGACTTTCGCGCGTCGGAACGGACGTTCCAGCTCCTCGTTCAGGTGGCGGGGAGGGCCGGTCGGGCCGGAAAAAAGGGCCGCGTCCTCATTCAGACGCGGCAGCCAGAGATCCCCGCCATCCGCTACGCCGTCACGCACGACGTGTCAGGTTTCGTGGCCTCTGAGCTCGAAGCGCGTCGAGAGCTCGCCTATCCCCCGTTTTCCCGCTTGGCCCTGGTGCGCTGTGACGGTCTGGACGAGGCCAGTGTGACCCACGCGGTCGCTCGACTGGCCTCGGTCGCCCGTGCCGCGGCGACCCAAGGGGTCCGGATCCTGGGGCCCTCGGCCGCCCCCATCGCGCGCCTTCGCAACCGATACCGGCACCGATTTCTGGTCAAGAGTGCGAGCCGACCCGCATTGCGAGACACCGTGCTGGCCGTGCTCAGAACCAGCGTGGATCGGCGTGTCCACGTGGTGGTGGATATCGATCCGGTGGGTATGCTGTGAAACGGACCGGCGTCGCCGGTCGACTGAGCGCTTGGATGATGCTACTGGGTTCCGGCGTGACCCAGCACATCCGGATCTCCGTCGGCTTGGCACTCACGGGGTTGCTCCTGACCCCGGCCGCCTTGGGATTCGAGAATCAGTGGCATCTGGGTGCGGGCTTGGGGGCCTCCGGGTTCACCAAGGCCGGCGGCTTGGCGCCGGCCGGGGGGATCCATGGAGCCTACGGGGTGAGCGACGTCTTCGATGCGCGGGCGGAGGCCATGCTCTCCTGCCAGATCTACGGGGACACCAACGGGGACTGCATCGCGTCGGGCATCTTGGCTTTGACCTACAAGGTTGACATCATCCAGTGGATCCCCTGGGTCGGTCCCGGTATCGGGATCCATCGGCTGGGAGGGCAGCTCCGCAGCGAGTCCGACTCGCGCATCCAGGCGGGACCGTCGCTTCTGTTCGGGATGGACTATGCCTGGTCGAGGGAGATGGGTGTGGGGCTTGCCGTGGGCCTACACACCATGCCCTTCGACGACCGCCGCTCGGCGGTGGAAATCGCCTATTATACGTCACTGGTTCGATTCGAATACCGCTGGGGATGGTGACTCGTTCGAAGCGACACAGCGGGGTGGTCCCCTGGCTCACCGCCACGGTTCGGAGCCGAATCTCCTGGCTCCTGTTGGCGGGTCCGTTCCTGCTTTCTTGTGCCAAGTGTTCGCGGCTCCCCGGGGGAGCCAAGGAACCCGTGCCCGCGAGCAGCTCCACTGCGGGCGCAGCGAAACCGGGTGCTTCGAGCGCGGCGATGAGCAAACCACCGGGTTGGCTCTTGGCCCTGCGAGCGCGCCGCTATCAGCAGGTCGAGGCGCTGCTGGACGAACGGGTTCCGGCGTCCGAGCAATCCGCGATGATGCGCCTGGTGCGTGGCTTCGTCGCTCACCAACGAGGGCAGAGTCAACAGGTGCTCTCCCTTTTGGACGGGTTGGAGACCGAGCTCCCCCAGCATCGTGAACGCGTGCTCCGGATCCGCGCCGAAGCGGAACTTCGGACCGAGCGGGCAGAGCAAGGGGCCAAATGGCTGGTCGAGCGTGAGGAACGCACCGACGCCTGGGTGGTGGCCGCGGAGGCGGCAGCCGAGCAGAAGCGGTGGGACGCGGCCATCCAGTGGGCCAGCGTTGCCATCCAGAATCTGGAGAAGCAGCCAAGCCCACCGGTCCCCTTGTTGGCACGGGCCAGGGCCGCTCGCGCCACTGCCTATCTTCAAACGAACCAATCCGCCAAGTCGGTCCCTGACTGGTACTGGTTGGCCACCAAGGCGCCGACCCAGCAGGGAGAACTCGAGGCAGATCGGCAGTACGAACAGACTTCCGGCAGCAAGCTGACCGCCGCGGAGCGCATGGCTCGTGCGGTGGCCATGGCGGATGCCGGGCAAGTCGAGCGAACGGAACGGGAACTCGCTCGATGGGAGGCTGCCCCCGGCTACGCGCCCTTCCCGGCGCGGGTCATGTCGCTGCGGGGAAGGGCCCGAAACCGCGGTCGGATCGAGTCCAAGCAGGGCGCCGAATGGTTGGAGCAGAGTCTCGAGTTCATCGTCCAGGGGCAGGAGTCCGTTCTGATGGAAGCGGCCACGCTCCACACGCGGGCGGGGTCACCGGACCAAGCCGTTCGCCTGTACGACCGCCTGGCTGCCATGTCCGGCAACCATCGAGAACGAGCCCTGTACATGGCGGCTCGTGCCAGTCGGGTGGCGGGCAAACTACAGAACGCGCTGGCTCGTTTCGACGCAATGCTTCGGCAGTTCCCCAAGGGGCGATTGTTCGACTCGGCGGTGGAAGAGCGCGCGTTCGTTCAACTCTTGCTGGGAAAGCCCCAATTGGCCGGTCCAGCCTTTGACGAGCTGGCGAAAAAGGAGCAGAAGGAGTCAGCTCGCCTCAAGTACGAATACCTGGCTGCTATGGCCGCTCTGGGTGCCGAGCGGCAGGACGAGGCCGCGGAACGATTCACCCGGATCGTGCGTCAACAGCCCTTGACGATGTACGGGTTGTTCGCGCGCTCACGCCTGCGCAGACTCAAGGCGCCGGTCCCCGTCGTGCTCACCGAAGACGCCCCACCCCCGGCGGCGCCCGTGGAGGAACGGCTCCCCGGTCCGGTCATCGAACTCGTTGCAGTGGGCTTGGTCGACCTGGCCGCGGAAGCCCTGCGTGAACAGGAACCGCTCCTTTTGCCAAAGTATGGGACCCGTTACCGCCAGATCCTTTGCCAAGCCTGGGGCTCGGTGGGTACGGCGGATCGCCGCTATGCCATGTCTCGCGACGCGACCGGAGAGCTTGCGTTGGATCGGCCGCCCACCGCCTGGACCCGCTGGCAATGGGACTGTCGGTATCCTCGGCCCTACTCGGAGCTGGTGGAGGAGTTGGAACGAGATCTGGGATTGCCGCGGGATCTGAGCCTCGCCGTGATGCGTCGCGAGTCGGGCTTTCGCCCCAAGGTGGTTTCCCGAGCCGGGGCGATCGGGCTGATGCAACTGATGCCCAGCACCGCGGAGCGGTTGAGCAAGCAGATGGGCCTCGGTTTGACGATGGGCCTCGAGGATCCGAGAACCAACTGCGAATTCGGAGCCGCGTATCTCAGGATGCTGCTCGACGCCTTCAGTGGCAACCTGGTGGCCGCGGTGGCCTCCTACAACGCGGGGCCTTCGGCGGTTCTCGACTGGCACAAGGGGGCCCCGTCGCTCGAACTGGATCTGTTCGCTGCGGGCATTCCCTACGAGGAAACCGAGCGCTACGTCGCTTCGGTATTGTCCAATCTGGCCGTGTACGCCTATCTGCGGGGAGGGGAACGGGCGTTGCCCTCCCTGGGGCTTCAGTTCCCACCCGTCACGGTGGATCCGCAGAGCCTCTTCTAGTTCGGGGGTCCGGTCTTGCTGGGGCCCGGGAACTGGGAGGCGAATCGCAGCAGCGAACTGCCCAGCGGTCTGGGCCCATCCGCACCCCAGTGGTTCGCGTAGGCGTCGCGCAGCTCGAGTTCCGCCAACTTGCCGCGGGGTGAGAACCCCCACTCCGGTTCCTGCGTCACGTCGTCCAGCTCCGAATAGAAGCGCCACACGAAGGCCCCGGCGAACCAGGGTTCGGTCATGACCGCGGAGAGCAGGGCCCGATAGGCCATGGCTTGGTCGCGCTGGTCGATGGTGACCTTCTCCATCTGCTCCGGCCATTCCCAGGGTCGGAGCGCGGCATCCTTTCGGGAGGTGTAACCGAACTCGGTGAACAGGATGGGCTTGTCCCAGCGGCGGGAGAGCTCGAAGAGCTCGGTTTTGACCCGCTGACAGGCGGCCGCGAGCTCCGGGTAGGTTGCATTGGGGTGCTCGGCGAGTGGGAAGAAGGCGTTCAGTCCGATCAGATCGAGCTGGTTCCAGATCACGGTGTCGTGAACGTCGTCCCAATTGGCGGCATAGGTGAGCGGCCCCGAGTAGATGCCTCGGAGCTCGTCGACGAGGCCCGAAAGGGTGGTTGCGTGTTGGGTGGTTGCCCAGCCGCGCAGCTCGACTCCGATGGCCAGCATGTCGACCCCGGACGCTTGGGCCACTTGGGCCCAAGCTCGCGCGAAGTCAGCGTAGCCTCGTTCCCAGGCAGACCTGCGTTGTTCGCTGGACGGTGCGATGTCGCCTCGCCAACCACCGGTTTCCACCCACAGGTGCGGGACCAGAAGCACCCTTTGGCCGTGGCGATGGGCCTCGGCCACCGCGCGACGGACGGCCTTCTTGTTTTCCTCGTAGCTTGCCTCGAAGCGCAGTGACACGCCGGTGGGGTCCAGATCCCAGACCCGCCCGAAGGGAGTCAGGCTGATCCAGTTGACCCCCGCGCGCCTGAGCTCCAAGACGGTTTTGCGGAAGGGCTCGGTTCCGTATCCGCGATTGGGGTGCAGGCCGTTCTCGATCGGGCCCACCGTGGCGCCCCGGATGGCGGCCGGGTTGGTTCGGGACCAGGCATAGGGTCCCACCGGATACGGGACCACGTCCGTGTTGTCATTGGGGGGAGGTTGGGTCGCTGGCGCCGTGGCGGACGACGCGGTGGCAGTGGCCAGGGCCGACATCCAACCCAACCAGACTCCCAGGACCAGGGTTGGTCTAGCTCGCCCCGACATGGATGCTCCGAGCCAGCTCGGCCAAGAGAGACTCGTTGATATCCGACAGCTTCGGGACGGTTCGATGGGCTCCCGCTCGCAACAGCGCTTCCGCCGGATAGCTGTGTTCCACTGCCAGACAGGGCAGGCCTGCCCCACGGGCTGCCTGGACCCCAGCCAGGGAGTCTTCGATCACCAGGCAGCGCGCCGGTGCCACGGGACCCCGCAAACCGGTCACCCTCTGGATGCCCAGCAGATACCCCTGGGGATCGGGTTTGCAGCGAGGGGCATCCTCGGCGGCGACGATGAAGCCGACGGCCGAGGCGGCCTGCAACGCAGCTAGCCCCAGATGGATTTCGTCGCGGAGCGCCCCGGACACGATTCCGACGATGGCCCCCGAACCAGACAGGCTGCAGAGCAGCTCTCGGGCTCCACCGAACGCCCGCAGACTGGTCTCGGCCCGGCGTGCATAGGCCTCCTTTTTTCGGTCCACCAGCTCGCGTACCACCGATTCGGAGGCATCCCGACCATGCTCGACGAGCAAGGCAGATATGGCGCCGATGTCGTCGAGGCCCAGATAGGATTCCCAGTAGGCCTCGTCGGAGATGGTCATTCCGAGTTGTCCGAGAACCTCGCGGAACGCGTCGAGATGCACCCGCTCGTCGTCGACCAGCACACCGTTGTAGTCGAAGAGGTACGCGTCGAAGGACATGCGATGAACGGGGGCTCCGGGGTGCGACTCAATGGCCGGCCTGCCAGGAACCGGGGCGGACGGGCCAGAATGAGTATGTCATATTGCATCCAAGCCCCAAGCGTGCCAGCGTCCGCCCGCCACGGGTTTGGCTTCGGAGTTTTTCGCGCCTCATGAGCAAAGGTGATCTTCTCGAAATGGAGGGCATCATTCAGGATGCCCTGGGCGGCGGCCAGTACAACATCAAGGTCGACCAAGGTACTGCCATCGTGCGGGCTCAGCTCAGTGGTCGAATGCGTCGCCATCACATTCGGGTCCTCCCCGGTGATCGGGTGAGGGTGGCGGTGTCCCCGTACGATCTGAGCCACGGCCTGATCGTGTATCGCGGCAAGTGAGGTTGCTGGGGCGCTGGCTCGGGTTGCTTCTCGGCGCCCTGGTGCCGGCGCTGTGCACTTCGGCCTGTGTGCGTTGCGAGGGCTCCGAACCCGAGACGCTGAACGAGCCACCGCCATCGGCTGCGCCCATCGCGTCACCGGCTCCGCCCCAGATCCTGCATCTGCCCGACAGTGGTGACACCGTCCTCGGGTCGCCTTGGCCGTTGGCCTTGACACCGGACCGACCCGTTGGGGGTGGCACGTCGGACTGCCCAGCGGAGATGGTGGCGGTGCGAGGGCGCTTCTGTATCGACCGCTGGGAAGTCTCTCTGGTCGACATGGTCGGTCATCGTCGTCTGTCGCCGCATTATCCGCCCGCGCCCCAGCGTGCGCGCCAGATCCTGGCTGAATTCGGGGCGAAGCAGCAGGAGCCGCCCGGTTCGCAGCGCGCCCGGATGGCGCTGCCGCCGCTTCAGGCCTGGCAGCTGAGCTCGACCTTCGAAGTGCAAGCCGAGTCCAGCCCCGGCGTCCTGCCCAGCGGGTATCTCGACGCCGATACCGCCGAGAACGCCTGCCGCCGTGCGGGCAAGCGGCTGTGCACCGCCGAGGAATGGCTGACCGCCTGCCGTGGTCAAGAAGACTCCCAGTTCCCCTATGGGACCGCGTACGAGCCCGGAGCCTGCAACGTGTTCCGAGAGGCCCACCCTGCCCAGATCCTGTACGGTGATGCCTCGCGAGGTCATCTGGATCCGCGCCTCAATCTGGTGACAGGCGAGAAGGGTCCGTTACTGCGGGCCACCGGCAAAACTCCCCGCTGTCGGAGTCGCTGGGGTGACGATGCCATCTACGACATGGTGGGCAATCTGGATGAATGGGTGGACGACCCGCAGGGTGAGTTCCGCGGCGGCTTCTATTCCCGATCCACCCGGCAGGGATGCGAGGCCAGCATCAAGAGCCATCCTCGCGTCTACCTCGACTACAGCCTGGGAGTACGCTGCTGTCGCGGTTTCGGCGGCGCGAGTCGGCCTTAGGGCCTGTGCGCCGCGGCAGCATGGGTAATCCAGGTGAAGAAATGTAGGCATATGTAGTTTAGGGTGGGTACCATTCGATTCATGTCTCTGCGCAGGCAAAACCTCGCAATAATGGTTGTTCCCTGGATCTTGGCTCTGCTGGCCCTGCCAGCCTGCGGCCACCCGGCCCAGCGGCGCTTGGCGGGACGGTGGGTTGGTGACTCAATCGAGAATGTCGAGCCTGGCCTCTTGGCTGCCGCCACCGGCTGGGTGCGCGGTACAAGCTTCGACTTCGATGGGGAGGAGCTGACCGTGGTGATCCCCGCCGAGGAACCCCGCACTGGCCTGTACGAGGTCGTGTCCTTTCGCGACTCGCAAGTGGCGCTCGCCGTCAAGGGCTCCGATGGGCGATCCTACAGCATGGATCTGAAGCTCGACGACGAACGCTCGTTCCGCTGGCTATTGGCGGATGGGCGAGCCGTGGTGATGCGACGGGCGGAGTAGCGGAGCTCTATCGACGACGAACGCTCGTTCCGCTGGCTATTGGCGGATGGGCGAGCCGTGGTGATGCGACGGGCGGAGCCGAGCCCCACGCTATTGCATCGAACCGCGCGCCGTGCGGCGTCGCTCCGCCCAATTCTTGGCTGCCATCAGCAGACGCCCCAGACCCTTGATGTCGGCATGCCCTGCTTGGTCGGTCCGACGTAGCCGACGTTGGCTGGTTGCCTCGTCCGCGTCGAGTGCTCCCTCGAACCTCTGCCAGAGCCGTTCCGAGTCCAGCGCGGGTGGGGGCTCGGAGCGCGCCGCATCGGTCAATTGGGTCAGTATCGAGTCCGTTGGATAGCGACTCATGCTTCATCCTTCTGGTTCGAGGTGGTCATCAGCCCGGCGAGCTCGGGGCTCCTGGCCAACAGGCGCCTGAGGTCCCGACGGGCGTAGAACAACCGAGTGCGCACGGACAGCACGGAGGCAGACACGGCCTCGGCCACCTCACGCGGCTCGAGGCCCTCCAGATCGTGCAACACGAACACGGTGCGACGCTTCTCGCTCAGCTGTTCCAGCAAGGAGTAGAACGCTCGCACCTGGCGGCGTAGTGCCAACTGCTGATCGGGGCGGTCTCGTTCCGCTCCCTCCAACACCAGCGCGTCGATCTCGACGCTGGGTTGGGGTCGACTGCGGCGGGCCCGTCGAACCATCAAGCTTACGTTGACCGCGATGCGATAGATCCAGGTGGTGAATCTCGATTGCTGCCGAAATGTGGGCAGGCTGCGATAGGCCTGCAGGAAGACCTCCTGGACCACGTCGGCTACGTCGGCACTGGCCCCGGCGACGTGAACCCCCAGGAGGCGATGCACCACCCGGCCCACGCGGGCATGGTGGCGACGAAACAACACCGAGTAAGCCTGGCGATCCCCGGCTCGGAAGCGAGCGACCAGCTCCTCGTCGTCGACTTCGTCGCGGGGCTCAATCACGCGATCCTCTGTCAGCTCCACCAGGGCACGCACGGGAAGTTAGGTGCACGGCGAGCCGGGACATTTCACCCGGTGCACCGGAGCCGCCGAGCCATCAAGCGATCAGCCAGTCGACCGGCGCAAGGCAGCGCGCGACTAGAACAAGGTGCGAAGCTCGACCGGCTTCTTCTTTTGCTGTTCGAGGACTCGATTGACCGCACGCAGCAGGCGGGTCTTGGCGGGACCGGAGATCGGCTTGCCCACCCGGGCGTTATTCAAGGTCGGTGCGGAAACGGGGCGACCGGAGTGCGCCTTCTGCCGCTCGACCTTGGCTTCATCCTTCTTCTTCAGGAGTCCCCGCTTGCGCCGCGCTGCCGCGGCAAATGCCCGGTCTTCGCGGGTCAGTCGCTCGACTCTCTCGGATGCTGCCAGGAGTCGGCGCGCATCGATCTTACTTTCCTCTAGGAATTTCGCAAACTTGGTCGACATGGAGCCTCCGACGGAGCGCGACCTTAGCACGTTGGCCGAAGCGAGCCAGGCCGGCAAGACGCTGCCGGCGCGTTCGGACTGGGCAGTCAGGTGCCGCATCGTGCATGCTGGTGGCCATGGGACAAGAAGGTCGGAACCGGTTGGCCGTTGCGGCCGAGACCATCAGGCGTCAGAACCCCGCTCGACCGCTCCTGGGCATGGTCCTGGGCTCCGGATTGGGGGCCGTCGAAAGCCAAATCGAATCGGCCGTACGGATCAGCTACGCCGACATCCCGGGTATGCCGGTCCCCACCGTTCCAGGCCACAGGGCTGTGCTCAGCATGGGCCGGTTCGGTCAATGCCCCGTCGCCTGCCTGAGCGGCCGGGTTCACCTGTACGAAGGGCACGAGCCCGAGACGGTGGTCTTTGGGGTGCGGCTGCTGGCGGAGCTTGGGTGTCGGGCCGTGATCCTGACCAACGCGGCGGGATCGCTGGATCCCGAGCTGGTGACCGGGAACCTGTTGCTGATCTCCGATCACGTCAATCTGACCGGAAGAAACCCGCTTCTCGGGTGGAACAACCCGGCGCGATTCTTGGACATGAGTGACGCCTACGACCCGTGGTTGCGCCGCCTCGGACAGGACGCAGCCGCTGCGCTCGGCATCACCGTATCCGAGGGTGTGTACGCGGGTCTGCTGGGACCGAGCTACGAGACTCCAGCGGAAGTCCGGTGGCTGCGCTCCCTGGGGGCGCGCGTGGTGGGGATGAGCACTGTCCTGGAGACCCTGGCATTGCGCGATCTGGGGGTCAGGGTGGGGGCGGTGTGCTGCGTCACCAACGCGGCAGCCGGCGTGAAGGGCGCGATCCTCGACCATGACCACGTGCAGCAGTCGGCCCGGGCCGTCCAGCAGGTATTGGCGCATTTCTTGGGGGCCTGGCTGGAGCGGATTACCGCGGCCGACCGGAACGGGCCCGAATGGATCTAGTGACGCGGGGCTGCCAGGTGGTCCCGGTCGGGGATGGCCCCGAGCCCCCGCCCAGGGTGCCACGCAGCGCGGGCCCCAGGGATGCGACGGGCGAGCTATCCTAGACCGACCCATGGACTTGGACCAGCTCGTGCAAGCTGCGCGCGACGCGCGCAACAACGCCTACGCTCCCTATTCCCGGTTCTTGGTTGGAGCCGCCGTGTGGTCCAAGATGGGCCGGATCTACGTTGGCTGCAACGTCGAGAATGCCTCCTTCGGAGCTACCATTTGTGCCGAGCGCGTCGCGGTGGGCGCCATGGTGGCCGCTGGTGAACGCGAGCTCTTGGGGGTGGCGGTGGTGGTCGACGCCGAGACCGTACCGACCCCCTGCGGGATCTGCCGTCAGGTGTTGGGGGAGTTCGCGCGGGATGCGACCGTGGTGGTGGTCAGCCGTTCGCGCCGATGGGATTTCTCCCTGGCGGAGCTGCTTCCCCAGCGCTTCACCTTGAACGGAACGGGAGCTCGGTGACTGGCGAACCCGTGGTCTCGGCGCAGGTCCTGCGGGTGGTACCCGGCCACCCACCGGAGCTCGTCGTCTACGATCGTCCCTCCAGCTGCCCCTACCTGCCTGCCCGGTGTGCCCGGCTCCCTCTGCGCCTGCCCGCCAGAGCGCTACGCTCCGACGAGCTGGACGCGCGATTGACGCTCGGCGACCGTCGGCAGGGGTTCGTCCTCTATCGCACCAGCTGCCCCGACTGCGAGGACTGCATCCCCATTCGCCTCGACGTCGAACGTTTTCGCCTGCGCCCGTCCCACCGACGGGTCCTGGCCCGCGGCGACCGGGCCTTCCAGGTGGAACTCCGCGCACCGAGTGTCGATGCCCGTCGTGTCGAGCTGTACAACAAACACAAACTGGAACGCGGTCTGGGCACGGATACGGACCTCATCGACCAGGATTCCTATCGCGCATTCCTGGTCGAGACCTGTTGCGACACCTTCGAGCTGTGCCTGTATCTGGAGCAGGACCTGGTCGGGGTGTCGGTCGTGGATCGGGGATTTAGCTCGCTCTCTGCCGTATATTGCTACTACGATCCAGAGGCCTGCGGCCGACACAGCCCGGGAACTTACGCGATCCTCAAGCAATTGCAGTTGTGCCGGCGCTGGGGGATGCGATACCTGTACCTCGGACTATATGTCCAGGGATCGGCCCCCATGGCCTACAAGGCCGGATTTCTGCCCCATCAGCAGCGACGGGATGGACGCTGGATCGACATCGAGGACCTAACCCAGACCGCGCCAACGGGAGTCGTCGCTGGCGACGAGCCCCTGGAGCTCAAGGACTGACGGGGCGCCCCTCGATGGCCTCGACCTGGAGCAACGCCGACGCCAGGGCGTCCTTTAGCCGTTCCAGGCTCGCCCGATCCTCCGACCACTTCCAGTTGGCGTGATCGAGGTTGGTCAACGCGCTGGCCAACGACTCTCGGGCGGCTTGCCCTTCCTGAGTCAATCGTTCCACCTCGACCTGTAGCCCATTGATCCGGTTGGTGAGTTCCTCGACGGAACGAAGCGAACGATCGCGTTCTTCCGCGCACGTTGCGAGGGAACCCTCCAGCTGGGTGATGCGCCCATCCCTTTCGCGCTCCGAGCGCTCGCGCTCTTCGCGGGCGGTGGCCAGGGCGACCTCCCGATCCCGGGCGGCTTCCTCCAGCAGGCGAGACACCGCCGCATCCTTGGCAGCGTTCAGCTCGTGACGAAGGGCAGCCAGAGTGGCCTCCCTCTCCGTGGCTGCCTCCAGGCGCAGTCGCTCCTCCAAGGACCGCATGGCTTGGTCCTGGTGGGCCTTGGCCGCCTCTTCTGCCGCGGAAACCGCCTGTTGCTCGTGCTTCTCGGCGTTGACGCGGGCCAAGGTCAGGGCGCGCTCCGCCTCGAGACGCGCTGCCTGTTCGGTTTCGGAGACACGACGGGCCAGCTCTTCCTGGGCCTTGACGGTGGCCTGGCGCAGCTCCTCGGAGGCCGCCTGACGCTCCTGTTCTCGGGCCGCGGCCTCGCTTTGTCGGTCGGCCTGGGCCTTGGTCAGCTGCTGGTTACGTTCCTCGATTTGTGCCGCGAGCTTGTCGACGCGTCGTTTGGCGTCCTCTTCGCGCTTGGCTGCCGCCTCCTTGTCGCTGCGGCTCGCCTCCACCAGCTTCTGACTCTCGGAGAGTTGTCGGGACAGATCGTCGACCCGTTCCGCAAAGTCGGTCTTCTCACGCTCGACGACCAGGACGCTGTCCTTGAGCGTGAGCAACTCCTTTTCTTTCTGCATGAGCCGGTCACGCAGGTCGAGCAGCTCCTTGTCCTTCCGGTTGAGTTGCTCTCGCATGTCCAGCAGCTCACGAGCCGCTGACGTGGTGGCCGTGGGGCGAACGCTGGCGATGAGCTTGGCTCGCGCCTCCTCCAGTTCTCGACGCAGGGTCTGCACCTGGGAGGCCGGATCGGAAGAGGAAGGCACGCCGCGACTGCTCTCGGCTGCTTCCTCGCTGCGTGTCGAAACAGGACTCGTCTCCGGGGTTCCCACCGCCCCCGGGGCGGGTGTGGTCCCCGAGGCCGTGGTGTCGACGGCGATGGAGCTCTTGGGTGTTGGAGATGGGCCGGGCTGTTCCGACTCGCTGGTCGCCTCCATCAAGGTGTCGAAGGCCTGCTCGGTGAAATCGTCGACTTCTTGTTCCACCGCGCCGGATGGGTGCGTCGATTCGATGGGCTGCAGCTCGTCCCCCACGACGTCAACCTCGTCGTCGATTACGATTTCGTCCTCACTGATGACCTGGGAAACTCCCTCACTTTGGCCCTGGGAACCCGCCGAATCGCCAATCGCCACGAATTGCCGCATTCGGTTCAACAGCTCCGGGAAGGCGACCGGCTTTTTGATGTAGTCATCGGCCCGGGTTCGTGGGAGGCGGCGATGCTGCTCGAAGGTAGCCTCGGTGGCGTCCGTGCTGGTGATGATGACGGGGATTGTGGAGAGGTTCGGATCCCGCTTAAGGCGGTTGCACACGGAAAAGCCATTCATCTTCGGCAGCTCGATCGCGAGCAGGATGATGTCGGGACGTTGCGTGGTTGCGGTCTGCAAACCCATGTTGGGATCATCGACGATCGTGATCTCACAGCCGAGCTCCTGAAGCTCGTGCTGGAGCTCCTGCGCGAATTTGGGATCGTTCTCGAAGATCAGGACTCGGATTGGCATGCGGAATTCCGGGGGATGATGGCGTGGCCGATCGGCCAGGCAACGAGCTACGATATCGGACCCATCCAACGGAGGTCAAACCGCCCGACGAGGAATGGGCCCGTGTTGGGGCTGGGTCGACGGACGAGAGTCGAGGTGCCGGCCTCGGAGGTCAAGCGCTGGGGGCACTTCCGCGGCGGGATTGGTCAGTCAGGCCACTGGTTCCCGAGCGAGCGGCCAGTACGTCGATTACTAAGCGCAAAGGCACATCCCGAGCCAAGAGCCCGACCAACAAGTGGTAGATGGTATCCGCGGCCTTGCTGGCCACCTGGGATGATGACTCCTGTGACAGCGCGCGCGCCAGGGAGCTCGCCTCTTGCTCGATCTTCTGGCCTATCTGCTCCACACCGGCCTCCAGCAAGGCCTTGGCACGGCTCGAATCGGCATTCTGGTTCCCGGGAGTTCCGAGGAAGGTCTGCATCTCCATCAGCTCGGGGCCAACGCGCGGGGCAGAACCCTGAGGTTCCGGGGGCAGAATGCTGTCCAATTGGCTGCGCGTGGCTGGCCCTTCCACCAGGACCACCACGCCCGTGCCATCCGGGGTTCTGGCGACATGACGCGCCGGGAGGGCCATTCCGCCCTCCAGGTCGGGAATCGAGATTTCGCCCGATTCGATCACCGCAAGCGGCGTCTCGGGGCCGACCAGCCCCAGCCAAAGGATTTCGCCCGTGAGAGCATCTTGCACCACGGCGACGAGTGGTGCATCGGACTCGGTGGAGCGGTTCACCGCCCGAATCTTGCTACCAGCCAATGCCCAGTGCCAGCGATTCCAAGGCGCAATTACGCTTGCCCACAACACCCCCGCGGCCTCGCCGCGATGAGGAGTTAGTAAGCGTCGGCGCCGTACGTGCAAGGGCGTGGGGAGCAGCGAGGCCTTGGGGGAAGACCCCGCTCATATGTATCCCCACGAGCGGGATGGGCGGTTGGGTGCGGCACCTTGCGTGCAGGGCCGTACGACGCCGACATCTACAACTTAGCCACGAAAACGGTCTCTCGTCACCCCCTTCTTCGCATAAAAAGACAAGTCCATGCAGGCCGGACGGCCTATGCACAACTCAGAGGGCATATGCAGTGGAGGTGGCGACCGGCCATTTTCCCCTGCCTCCGGTAGGAAAAGAACCGAGATACCTCCTTGAAAGTGCATCCACCCAGATCATCGATGCGGTCCGGGGCCAGCCCCAGCTCGATGAGTTGCGTCTTCACCAGCCGGGACAGATCGACATGAGGGCGGCCGGACGGCCACTTCACGACAACCATTGGGTCATTGCTGGCTGCGCGAATTTCCTCGGCCACGTCCGGGCCGACCTCGAAGGCACCGACCCGGATGTGCGGGCCGACACAGGCAATGAGGTCCGATGCTTGGCGTGCGCCAACGAGGAGCTTACTCACGCTAGAGGTAACGACGCCACCCGCCAAGCCGCGCCAGCCCGCATGGACGGCGGCTACTGCCCCACTGTGCTCGTCCCCGACCAGAATCGGAACGCAATCTGCTGTCCGGACGCAACACGCGACCGGTCCACCGAAGGCCAGCACAGCGTCGGCCCGGGCGGTCCGGGTATGCTCAGCCTCTTGACCCGCCTTGACCGTTACGGACTGGTTCCCGTGCACCTGCGAGACCCAGAAGAGCTGTTCCTTCTGCAACCCCAGCCATCGCGCAGCCCGGTTCAGATTCACCTCGACGTTCTCCGGAGTATCGCCGACGTCCAGAGCGAGGTTGAGTGATGCGAAGGGTCCGGTTGAGACGCCACCGGCGCGCGTGAAGAAGGCATGGACGAAGCCCGCGTTGGCCAGCATCCGGCTGACGAGTGGCTGAAGGGTTTCCATGGGCGGGAGGACCTGGGGCTGGGAGAAAGAGGGCAACGGACTCGCTGAAATTCGCGATGGATGGTAAGGGACGAACGGATGCGTCCCAAGGATCCTTTCATCGGTCGAGAGATTCTCGACGGTCAATTCCAGATCGTCCAGAAGATCGGCACCGGCGGCATGGGTGCGGTCTACAAGGCCGCCCAGCCGGAAATGAACCGCATGGTCGCCATCAAGATCCTGCACCCCAAGCTGACGGGTCGAAAGGATCTGGCTTCGCGTTTCCGTCGCGAGGCACGGGCCATGAGCCAGCTGACCCACCCCAACACCGTGCGAGTCTTCATGTACGGCGAGCTGGACGAAGGCTCCCTGTACATCGTTATGGAGCTTCTGGAGGGTCGAAACCTGAACCAGGCGGTTCGACGCGATGGCCCCCTGCCCGTAGAGAAGGCCATCCCGATCCTGGCGCAGGTCTGTGGCGCTCTGCAGGAAGCGCACGACATGGGCATCGTGCATCGCGACATGAAGCCCGAGAACATCTTCTTGTGCAATCAGGGGGGGCTCACCGATTTCCCGAAGGTGCTCGATTTCGGTCTCGCCAAGGTCACCGAGCAACAGATGCGCCCCGGTTCGCTGATCCTGACCCAGGAAGGGATGGTCTTCGGTACTCCCGAGTTCATGTCTCCGGAACAGGCACAGGGACGCACCCTGAATGCGGCCAGCGACATCTACTCTCTGGCCATCATTCTCTTTGAGGCGCTCACCGGAAAGCTGCCATTCTTGGCTCAGTCGCCCATGGAGTACATCCAACGCCATGTGCTCGAGCCCCCCATGAAGCTCACAGAACGTGCACCGGAACGGAGCTTCCCGCCGGCTCTGGAGGACGTGATTGCCAAGGCCTTGGCCAAGAAACCCGAAGACCGCTGGGCCAGCGCCAGCGAGTTTGCGGCGGCACTGCGCGCCGCTGGTCTGCCCGCGCCGGTCGCCCCGGAAGTCCCGAGCCTGGCGTCGACCGTAGGGCCCGCGCCGGTCGCCACAGGACCGGCAAGCACCGGCACCGCTGGCTATCGGCCCAGTGTGGTTGTTCTGTTGATGGTAGCCCTGTCCTTCCTTCTGGTCGGGGTGGCGCTGGCCTTCGTGATCATGCGATGGGTCCTGGATTGACGCAGGAACAGGGGCGCAATCGGGCCTCGCATCGGACGCGCTGCTTGCGAATCCTCAAGCGGGTGTTCGCCGTGGCCCTGGTGGTGGGGAGCCTCGGGATCGTCGTGTCCATCGCTGTGGTGGTTCTCACCGTTCGCCACTACGAGGCTCAACTGCCCAGCATTGCCCAGCTCCGCGCCGGTTATCGGCCCTCCGAGGTAACGCGGATCCTGGCCCGTGATGGAACCGTACTGGCCTCCGTGTTCATCGAACGTCGCACCGTCATCCCGCTGTCGACCCTCCCTGCCCGGGTCAAGCTGGCTTTTCTGGCCGCGGAGGACGCCAACTTCTACGAGCATGAGGGACTCAACTACCTGGGTATGCTCCGGGCGCTGTACGTGAACCTGAGGGCGGGCAGAATGGTGCAGGGCGGAAGCACCATTACTCAACAGGTGGTCAAGAACGTCTTGCTGGTGCCGGAGCGCACGCTCTCTCGGAAGATCCAGGAGACCATCCTGGCGCGGCGCCTGGAACACTCCCTGAGCAAGGACGACATCTTCGGGATGTACTTGAACCACATCTACCTGGGACACGGTCGATATGGTGTACAGGAGGCTTCCCGGTTCTATTTTGGCAAGGGGGCTGCGGAGTTGGAGCTGGACGAGGCGGCCCTGCTGGCGGGCCTCGTGGCGTCGCCGGAGCGTTATTCACCGCGCCGAGATCCGGGGCGAGCGCGCGAGCGACGGCGCTTCGTATTGCGGCAGATGGCCGAGAAGAAGTTCATCTCAGCCGACCAGGCGCAGCCCCCCATGAATTCGCCGCTGCGTCTGGCTCCAGTGGCCGAACAGGAGGCAGACATCGCTCCCGAGATCGTGGATCTGGCTCAGCGATTGCTCGAGGAGCGGCTGGGGCCCCAGGAGGCACGCCGGGGGGGGTACACGGTGTTCACGAGTATCGACCCCAAGCTGCAGATCGCCGCGCGTCAAGCCGTCAAGGACGGGATCGGTGAATACGCCCGTCGACACCACCTGGCAGCGCCGTACAAGGCGAAGACCAACCGCCTGTGGCGAGAACCTTTCGCCGGAACCCCCAGCCGGCACCATGTGTACGTGGGACGGGTGGTAGCGGTCCATGACGATCAGAACACACTGGACGTGCGGGTGGGGACCGTCGTGGGACGGGTTCATCTCTCGCGGGAGGTTGAACAGAATCCCCAACATCTTTCGCCCAGTCGTTTCACCGAGCCCGAGGCCCTGCTGCGGGTTCGTGTACAGGGGGACCCCAACGGCCCGTGGCCGGAGTTGGCCCTCGATCTGCTGCCTCAGGCGGCACTGGTTGCCATCGACACTCGCAGCCGGGAGGTCCTGGCGCTGGTGGGTGGTCGCGAAGGGATCGCCGGCGGGTTGGACCGCGCCACGCAGGCGCGCCGCCAACCGGGCTCCGCTTTCAAGCCCTTCGTCTATTCCTATGCCTTGCACACCAAGCGCTTCACCTTGGCCAGTGTGCTGTCCTTGCCACCCGTGGCCAAGGACCAGCCGCCGGTGCCCCGCTTGCTCAGCGTTCGCGAGGCTCTGAGCAAGAGCGACAATCCCGCCGCCCAGTATCTGTTGGATCAGGTGGGGGCAGCCAACGTGGTGGACTGGGCCCGAACCCTGGGTATCGCGTCGCCTCTGGGGGCAACTCCGTCACTGGCTCTCGGTGCCTACGAGGTCAACTGCTTGGAGCTCACCAACGCCTTTGCCACCTTTGCCAGTGGCGGAATGTACGCTCCACCCGTGACGATCACCCGCATTCTTGGCAGTCAACAGCAGCCCCTGCAGCTGCTCACCGCCGACCCGCCGCGCCGGGTCCTGCCCGAGAACGAAGCCTACCTCGTTACGCGGCTACTCAGGAGTGTCGTCGAGCAGGGTACGGCGCAGCGTGCTCGTCAATTGGGGCGCCCGGTGGGGGGGAAGACTGGGACCACGAACCAAGCCAAGGATGCTTGGTTCGTGGGCTATTCGCCGGAGCTGGTGGTCGGAGTGTGGGTTGGATACGACGATGCACTGCCGCTCGGTTACGCAGAGGGCGGTGCTGCGACGGCGTTACCCATCTGGGTCGCCTTCATGAAGGTGGCCCACGCCGGTCGACCCAGCACGGAGTTCTCACGTCCGATCTCGGTGGTGACCGAGCGTGTCGATCCACGCTCGGGGCTTCTGGCCGCCCTGGATCAGACCGACGCTGTGATTGAGGAGTTTCTGCCCGGAACAGCGCCCGTCGATCCGGCGCCCCCGCCACCACCAGCGGATGCCGGAGTCCCGTCGGCTCCCCTGGACACCGTGGCCATGCCCGTCCTGTCCGCCGCGCCGGCTGCGGTCCCGCTCGCAACCTCGGCCCCGATGCCCTCATCGCCAACAACCTCGGTTCTGGTTCCGCCCGCAGCCTCGGCCCCGACGCCCTCATTGCCAACAACCTCGGTTCTGGTTCCGCCCGCAGCCTCGGCCCCGACGCCCTCATTGCCCGCGGCGGTCCCGGCGCTCCCCCACGCCGCCAACCGCTAGCTGGGGGACCTCGGTCCTGCGCGGCGCCTGAGGGTTTTCGACTCTGGTCGTCCTGCCGCTGGATCCTGGCTTGGGCTTTAGTAAAACACCCTCATGACCTCGGCCACCACCGCCCTCACGCTCGTTTTGGTCCTTTTGGCTTCTGGCTGCAACCAGTCGCAGAGTCCGGCGACCGACGTCGATGCTGGGTTGCCTGATGGTGGCATTCGACGCGGCTCGAACAAGGTCGATCGCGTCATCGCTCGTGCCGCAGCCCAGGCAGTCGCCCCTTCCGGTTCGGCCGCCAACGCGCCCCCGGCCGATGGGGTGCTGGAGCCTGCGCGGGCGGATGCGGAGCTGGCGGTCGGGGCGGTTCCAGTTCTGACGGTTGCTTCGACGGGAGCGGAGCCCAAACAGCCAGTGCCGGCGGTCTCCCTCAAGGACAACACCACCGCGACCCTGGAGCTTGGTATGGAGATGGGCCAAGGCCAAATGCTCCCGCCGCTGGTTCTCAGTCTGTCACTGAAAACCCGTCCCGTTCCCAAGGGTGAGCGCCTGCAACCGGTCGAAGCCAAGATCACGCGGGTCGATCTGGGTACCACGCCCTTGCCCGAGGAGTTCCGGCGCCAGGTCAAGAAGCTGCAAAACTGCAAGATCCGCTTCGGTCTCTCCGAGGACGGCGCCCCGCAAGGCGTGGTGACCGAACGCAGCTCCACCGACGCCGAAATGATCCAGGATCTCTTGGACGCGGCGGCCGAGGGGTTGCAGTTGTCGCTGGTGCCGATGCCCCGCGTCCCCATCGGCTCGGGTGCCACTTGGCTGGTCAAGAGCCGCGAGAAATTCCTGGGCATCGACACGATCAGCTACCGGATGGTGAAAGCCGTCGGGGCTACCCCCTCGGGGATAGAGCTCGAGTTCGACGTGCGGCGTTACGTGGTGGGACGGGAACCCCCAGCGCAGATGCGTGAGCAAGGGCAGTCATTGCGGATCGGCGAGGCCAACTCCACGGCTCGGGGCAAGGCCACCACGAACACCCAGCTTGGATTCACACAACGAAGCGAGTCAAGCCAGGCCTTGCGCTTGGTGCTGGTTGGGGAGGATGCCAATGCGGGGCAGCGCGTGCTGCAGGTGGGCGCGCGCTACGGATTCCGCCTGGGCAGCTGAGCCACAATGACGTGTTGGGGCTCAGCCTCCACCCGCGTGGGCTCGTCGATACGCATCGATCAGGCCAGCGGTGGAAGCGTCGTGCCCCGCAGAGTCCTTCTGGCTGGAGAGCTCGGGGAGAATGGCATTGGCCAGCTGTTTGCCGAGCTCGACTCCCCACTGGTCGTAGCTGTTGACGTTCCAGATGGCCCCCTGTACGAAGATCTTGTGCTCGTAGAGGGCAATCAGGCGACCCAGGGTGCGTGGGGTGAGCTGATTGAACAAGAAGGTGTTGGTGGGTCGATTGCCTTGGAAGACCTTGTGGGGTACCAGACGTTCCACCTCGGTGGCTGACTTCCCCGCGGCCACCAGCTCCTGCCGGGCCTCCTCGGCGGTCTTTCCCCGCATCAACGCCTCGGTCTGTGCGAAGCAGTTCGCGACCAGCATGGCATGATGGTCGAGCAGCGGATGGTGGGGCCGCAACGGCACGAGGAAGTCGGAGACCACCAGGTCCGTCCCCTGGTGGATCAACTGGTAGAATGCGTGCTGGCCATTGGTGCCGGGTTCCCCCCAGAGCACGGGACCGGTCGTGTAGTCCACGATGCGGTTCCCTTCTCGATCGACGCTCTTGCCGTTGCTTTCCATGTCGGCCTGCTGCAGGTAGGCAGGGAAGCGATGCAGGTACTGATCGTAGGGGAGGACGGCGTGGGTTCGGGCCCCGAAAAAGTTCCCGTACCAGATGCCCAGAAGGGCCATCAATACCGGGATGTTTTGGTTCAGGGGTGCCGTGCCGAGATGCTGATCGACGTCGTACGCACCCTGCAAGAGTTCGTCGAATCGATCCATCCCGATCGTGCACGCGATGGATAGGCCGATGGAGCTCCACAAGGAATAGCGCCCCCCGACCCAGTCCCAGAACTCGAACATGTTCGAGGGGTCGATTCCGAACTCGGACACGGCACGCTGATTGGTGGAGAGGGCCACGAAATGGCGCGCCACGGCCGCCTCAGAGCCCAGCTTTTCGACCAGCCAGCGGCGGGCGGTTCGAGCGTTGGCCATCGTCTCCTGGGTGGTGAAGGTCTTGGACGCCACCAGGAACAGGGTGGTGGCCGGATCCAGAGCCCGCAGGGTTTCCCAGATGTCGGTCCCGTCGACGTTGGAGACGAAGTGGGGGCGAAGGTCCTTCTGCCAGTAGGGTCGCAGGGCCTGGGTGACCATGAAGGGGCCCAGATCGGAGCCACCGATCCCGAGATTGACCAGGGAACGGATGGGCTTGTTGGTGTGTCCCGAGAAGGCGCCGGAACGGACCGCCTCCGAGAATTGCCTCATCTTCGCCAAAGCCGATCGCACCCCCGGCATGATGTCGGTTCCATCCACGAGGATCGGTCGATCGGAGCGGTTGCGTAACGCGACGTGCAGGACCGCACGATTCTCGGTGATGTTCAGCTTCTCTCCCGCGAACATCCGCTCGATGGTCCGAGGGACACCGGCCTGCTCGGCCAGGGCCACCAGGAGCCGCACCGTTTCCTCGGAGATCCGGTTCTTGGAATAGTCGAACAGCAGATCATCGAGTCGAAGAGAGAACCGCTCGAAACGCTTCGGATCGGTCGCGAACAGCTCCCGCAGGTGCCAGGTGCGAGCCTGTTCATAGTGATTGTGCAGTGCCAGCCAGGCCGGGGATTGGGTCAATTGGGACATGGGTCGATCCAGGAACGAGAAAGGGGTTGCGGGCCGGGCCCTTTCTACTCCGGGGAGGGTGAACAAGCAACGCGCCCCCGGGGCCCCCCCGACTCGACCCACCGGAGCGACCCGAGACGACGGGGTCCGTCGCGACGGACCCCGCAAACAATCGAGTTATGGACTAGAGCGCCGGTTGGGCGCGACGGACCAGCTCCAAGAAGTAGCTCTCGAACCATTGACCCGCCTCCGGTGCTCCCGGCGTCGCATCCGCGGACGCGCAGTTTTCGTCGAACCGGGCGGCCTTCGGATCGGCTGTGCCGTCCGATTCACCAGGCGGCTTGACCCAGAAGTAGGCATCCACCAGGGGTGCGGGTGCCACGGTGGGGCGTTCACCCAGGCCCGCACCGCGGACGTTGCACCAGCTCCCCCACTTGGTCCGAATCTCGGCTTGGCCGTTGCGACTGGTGTCGATCAAGAAAGTCTTGTTGGTGATCCCCTGCTGCGCCAGGCTCTCGGCCAGCTTCTGAACGTACATCAGCTCGTTGGGTGTGGGGGTGGTGGGCTCCAGCTTGAGCCCGAATTCACCCTGCAGGGCATTGTAGTTGGCGACGTTGGTGGCAAAGCCTCGGATTCGATCGGCGCCGCCCGCCAATTGCAGCACTTCCTTGAACACTTCGGCCATGCCGTTGCGGTTGTTGTCCCATCCCAGCCAACCCGCATGGGCGGCATCCAGGTACACAAACACGTTGGGGAGCGAGAGTTTGGCGATCGCGTAAGCGACGGAGTGCTTGTAAACCTGGGCCGAGACCGCGCATTTTTCGACCTCCAGGTTGGTCACCAGGTTGGGCAGGGAGTCGGGCTCCAGGATCGCAACGATTCGCTGGTTGGGCATGCTGGCAAAATGCCGAGCAATGGTGTCGATGAACTCGGTGCGGTAGCGCGCCTCTCCCTGGGCCTCGATGCTCAGCTCACCCGCGGAGGCCTTGGCGGCGCAATCGCGGTTGGGCAGATCGTAGACCACGAACACCGGAACGACCGGTTTGCCTTTGGCCTCGGATTGCCGAGCCGCGTCCTTCAGCTGCTCAGGGATGCGGGCGGTGGCCGCAATCGTGTCCAGCCACAGGGCAGTCGGCTGGCCCTTCAGGCGAGCCAAGCCAGCGACGACCTGGCCGTTTTTGGCGATGGCCGAATCGACCTTTTTGGCATATTCCGGATTGACGTAGAACTCCGCCCCCTGGAAGGGGTTGATGGCCGGTGCGGGGGTACCCGTGGGGGGAGGGACCGGTTGGGCCGGGGCTGCCTGCACCGGGGGCGCCTCCGGCTCGGCGCGAAATACCTGAACATTCGAGTTGCTTGCCGACGCAGCCGGGGACCCACCGGCCCCGCCACAGGCGGCCAGCAGCAGCGCCACCCCCAAACCGACTCGTGGAGAACCAAAGCGAACCGAAGATTGCTTCATTGGAATCATGCCCCTAGATGGATGCCCAGCCCCCTCTCGATCGACGATTCGTCGCCGACGGGCCCCCGGGCGCCTCACCCCGATATCTTGCCCAGCCCCGTCATTGCCGGTTCTCGCTCCGACCGCCGCGGTAGCCAGTCGTAACCGGCGAGTTCCACGTCCAGCAGACGATGCTTGGTCAGGAGCTCCTGCACGCTGGAACGTGCCGTGTTGGGCACCACCAGGGTGACCGGGCAGCCCGCATTGTGGATACGCTTCACGAGCGACGTTTCGGCGTCATGCAACGCCTGCGGCAACAAGACGAAGAACACACGCACCACGTTGCTTTCCGGGGCGAGCGTCGTGACCACCAGATCCGGGAAGTCACCGTTGACACAGCGCAGGGGTCGCTCGGGATAGTTGATGGTGAGGGAGTGAAAGGCGAAGCTCTGCCTGACTCTCAGGGCCAGGGCGGCCAAGAGCGCCTCTTGAGGGACTCGATGGGTTGGATGGGTTCCGCTGATCACGGCACGGGTCCGGCGGAGTCTCACCGGCAACCGAAAATGAGACATGGGCCGTTCGCCGCCAACGGCCGGTTCCCAACTCGGCCAAGCAAGCATGCCACACGACGCGGGGATGGCACACGATCGAATGTGAGGCTCGTGTGCGCCCCGGACCATGCCGCGCAGCGCAGCCCAGCATCCCCGCTTTTCGCGCCGACATTTCAAACATTTCACAGTAGGTGACCCCAACCGGTCCGGCCGCCTGGGTTTGCTGTTGTTGCGCCGCACCAACCCCCAAAGACAGGCGACCCGGGTCCTGCGCCTCGGCCCCGACCCTAAAAAGACCGCAAAAGGGCGGGGCGACGAAACCACCCGGCGCAGGGGGCGGAGGTTTTTTGGTAGACTGGGGGCCAAACCAAGAAGGGCAGTCCCGATGAATCGCTCCACCGTGTTCCTCATTTCCTTCTTCACCGCCCTGCTGACGGCAGTGGGCGTGTCCTTCCTGATGCCGCGGCTGTTGCAGCCGCACGAACCAGCACAACAGCAGGTGACGGTACCCAGCCTGATCGGTTTGACCGAAACCGATGCACGAGCCAACCTCCAGTCGATGGGGTTGGTGATGATGGTTGGTGGACAGGAAGCAGATGCGAAGGCCACCCCCGGTACGGTGACTCGGCAATCGTTGCCGGTGGGGCAGCGCATCGCTCCGGGACAACCCGTCAGCGTTACGCTGGCAGTGGCCCTACCCAAGGTGCCCGACGTTGCCGGTCGAACCGTGCAGGACGCCACCCGGATGCTCGAGGAGGCGGGCTACGCGGTGCAGGTGGGAGCTCCCCTGCCTGACCCGTCCGTCCCCAAGGGGGCTGTCGCGTCGCAGTCTCCCAAGGGCGGCACCGCGCTGGCAGCGCAGAGTAGCGTGGTCCTGCAGCCCTCGGCTGGTCCGGACGTGGTGGAGGTTCCCAAGGTCGTGGGGGTCAACCTGACCAAGGCCAAGGCGGACCTCGAGAAGGCCGGGTTCAAGGTGGGTCCCGTGAAATGGGTGATCCTGGACGAGACCCCGGCCTATCTGGTGATTCGCCAGTCCCCCGACGCGGGCCAAAAGGTTTCACCCGGTTCCACCTTGACCCTCACCGTCAATACCGAAGAGTAGAAGGCCAAGCCGTTCCAACTGCCTGACTCGACCCGGCATCGGTTCGGATGCCGACGGTACGTGTCGCTTTTTTGCTCGGGCCAGTCCATGTCACACCAAACCCGATCCAAAGGGGGCGTGGGAGAGCTCTTGCGTCTGGCTGTGCCTCTGGTCGTCTCCCAGGCCCTGGAGACGCTGATGCTGATGACGGACCGAGTCTTCCTGTCGCGCCTTGGTCCGGAGGCGATGGCGGCTTCCATGGGGGGAGGTCTGACCGCATTCATGATGTCGACCTTTTTTGCGGGGCTTACCGGTTACACCAACGCCCTGGTAGCCCAGTATTATGGGGCACGGCAGACTTCGCGCTGCGGCGCTGCAACCGGCCAGGCCCTGTGGATTTCCTTCGGGGCCTTTCCGGTCCTGATGGCATGTTTGCCCTTGGGTCCTTGGCTGTTCACGGCGGTCGGAGTGCCTGAAGGGCAGCTAGCGCTCCAGCGAACCTACTTCACCTATGCCATGGTGGGCGCGGGAATCGGGCTGGCCAGGGGAAGCCTGGCCTCCTTCTTCAGTGGGATTGGCCGGACGTCGATCGTCATGGTGGCCGCTGCCACCTGCCTGTTGGTCAATGCCACGGTGGGGTACGCCCTCATCTTCGGCAAGCTCGGGCTGCCCGCTCTGGGTATCGACGGAGCTGGAATTGGCCTTGTCGTCGCGGGGCTCTCGGGGCTGTTGGTGTTGGGGGCGGCGTATTTACGGCGCCGGTACCGCCTACGCTACGGAACCATTCGCGGATTGTCCCTGCATCGCCCCACCATGCTCCAGCTGTTGCGCCTGGGTTCGCCAGCGGGCCTCGAGTTCTTCCTCAATCTCTTGGCCTTCAATCTCCTGGTGATGGTGTTCCACTCCCGAGGACCGACCGTGGCCGCTGCGGTCACCGTGGCCTTCAATTGGGACATGGTTTCCTTCATCCCCCTGGTTGGGATCAACGTCAGTGTGGCGAGCCTGGTCGGGCGCTCCATGGGGGCGGGAGAGCCGGACCGAGCTCACCGAACCACCGTGTCAGCCCTGAAGCTGGTCTCGGGATACTCGGCAGCCATCATCCTGCTTTACAGCTTGGCCCCTGGGCTGCTGGTGGGGATCTTCCTTCAGCCCGAACATCACGGGGCCCAGGCGCTCGCCGTGTTCATGGTCAGACTGGTGAGCGTCTACGTGTTTGCCGATGCCCTGACCCTGGTGTTTGGAGGGGCGCTGCGAGGAGCCGGCGACACCTTCGTCACCATGTGCTTGTCGGTGGGAGTCCACTGGCTCCTGCTGGCCGGAACGGTCCTCGCGTTGCACCGCTTTCACCTGTCGGAGCGCGGCGCCTGGATGATCCTGGTCATCCTGGTGTGGACGGCTGCTTTGGCGTTCTTTCTGCGCTACCGGGCGGGGCGATGGCGCAGCCTGCGGGTGGTGGAGCCAGGACCCGGTGATGTCGAGCAGGCGTGGAGCTAGGATGGTCGGACCATGAATGCACCCCGTGTGGCCCCAAAAACCGTGTTGGTCGTGGGGAATACCGACGGGATCGGTCTCTGCCTGACCGAGCTGCTGTTGGAACGAGGCATTTCGGTCGTGGGCGTATCGCGCCGAGACGCATCCATTCACCATGCGCGCTACCGACACCACGTCCTGGACGTGGCTCGTCCGGACTATCCAGCCGAGCTCGAAGAGTGCACCAAGGGGCTAGCTCGTTTGGATGGGCTCGCCTACTGTGCGGGGATCGGTGAGCGAACCAGTCCCGCCGAGCTGGGGGCGGATGTCCGGGTCTTCGAGGTCAACCTGATGGGTGCGTTGCGCACGGTCCAGGTCGTGCTGCCCCGGATGCTGGAGGCGAAGGGTGGCCGCATCCTGATCCTGTCCAGCCAGGCCGACGCCCTGTTGACGACCGAAGCCATCAGCTACTGCGCATCCAAGGCCGCACTTTCCTCTTTTTTTGAAGGATTGGCGCTGAAGCTGCAACATAGTGGCGTCAGACTGTGCAACGTCCGCTTCGGTTTCGTGGACACCAAGATGGCGCGCGCTGGCTGGCAGCCCTTCCGGCTCACCCGGGACCAGGCAGCCTCGCGCCTGGTCGGACTGTTGGAGGGAAGATGTCCCTTGCGCGTCACGTATCCGCGCAGGATGGCCATTCTGGTTGGGGTACTGGCTCGGCTGCAGCGGCTCAGAGTTCTGTTCGGCTAGTCATGGTGCCGTTTGGCGTCTGCCTGGCGCTCCGAGCCCTGTCGCGGCAAGACTACATGAACGCCGAGACGTCGCCCAGCCCCTCACGGATGACCCTGGGTTCGGGCCCCACTAGGTCGACGACGCTGGACGGTGCCGTGCCGCCGGGCCCCGCGTCGAGGACCAGGGCCAGTCCCGGGAAGGTGAGATCCACGTCCCGCGGATCGAGGGATGGGTCGGCAGGGGGACGACAGGCGGAGGTGGTCAGGATGGGCCGCCCCAGCTCGTCAATCAGCGCCTGCGCGACGGGATGAGCCGGAACCCGAATCCCCACGGTCTTTCGGGGAGACTGTACGATGCGTGGGACCTCGCGCGTTGCCTCCAGGATGAAAGTGATGGGGCCGGGCAAACAGCGCTTGAGGGTGCGAAACACGTGGTCGTGCATCACCGCATAACGGGAGACCTCGGCCAGATCTCGACAGACGAAGGCCAGCAGGCGGGAACGCTGCAGCCCCTTGAGCTGGTACAGCCGGTCGATGGCCTTCTTGTTGAACAGGTCGCAGCCCAGGGCATACACCGTGTCGGTCGGGTATCCGATGACCTCCCCCGCATCCAAAGCCTCGGTGGCGCGACGAATTCGGCGCGGTTCAGGCGTGTCGGGGTTGATTTCCAGCAGCATCGAGCACCTCGGGCGCCAAAACAAAGGTCCAAAGGATCCCACTTGCAAAACCAGGGGGAGCGCTACGCTAGCACGCTGTCTGCCCTCGACTAGGGGTAATCCCCGAAGGCTCACACAACGAGCGTGATCACCACGAGTCCTCATCATCTCGCAGAATCAGGGCCAGCCCGAGGCACGGCTTGGGTTGTCTTGCTGCTGCTCGTTGGCTGCGGCCAACCGGTGCCCTCGGTTGTCATGCCGCCGTCGCGGAGCGCGACTCGACCAGTCCCCGCTGCAACGGCACAGGCTGGCCCCGGGCACGAGCCCCCGCCACCCGTCGCAGTAGGCTCTCCCCTTTCGGAACCCAGTGAGCTCGATACTCTCGCAGAGGCGTACGCGGGGGCCAAGGTCATGCGTCGGATCTTCGGGCGGGCCAGCTACTACTCGGACGCGCTGAAGGGACGCCCCATGGCCAACGGTGAAACGTATGAACCGCAACGGGCTGTTGCGGCTCATCGGAGCCTGCGATTCGGGACGGTGGTGCGAGTGGTTCACGCGTCCTCGGGTGCGAGCGTCGTGGTGCGGATTACCGATCGCGGACCCTTTGCCAGAGGGCGAATCATCGATCTGTCACGGGGCGCTGCCGAACGGCTGAACATGGTAAAAGAAGGGGTCGCCCGGGTGAAGATCGAGGTTCTCAAGCAGCCCCAATCCCGATGAGGGCGAGCCTGCCTGGCGATATCGAGGCCCCGCTACCGGAACTGGGCATCCTGGGGTAAATGTCCGGCATGGGAAAGGAGCTGTGTTCTCGAGACCTGCACCAAACCCTGAACGTCATGGCCGACCGCCTCGGTTGTATTGGGATCGTCGACGAGGCTCGCGTGTCGTCGCTTCTGACCTGGCTGTTGGCGATGAAGGAATGGAACCAACGGATCGATTTGACCGCGGCGCGAGACGACGGCGAGCTTTTTGACCTGGCGCTGGCCGACGCACTGGTGCTGGCTCAGAAGGTGAACGAGCTGGGACTGGGCGGCTCGCACTGGGTGGACGTGGGTGCGGGGGCCGGAGCACCAGGCCTTCCCCTGGCTTTGTTGCGCCCCGATCTGCGGGTCGACTTGGTTGAACCGAAGTCCAAACGGATCGCCTTTTTGCGCTTCGTGGTGGGCAAGCTCGGGTTGTCTCAGGTCACCGTGATTCGGGGTCGCCTGCAGGATCTGGATGACCTTTCGGCGGACTGCGCCGTGTCGCGCGCTACCCTGAGTCCCGAGGATTGGGTCGAACAGGGACATCGTCTGGCTCGGAGTCATCTTTGGGTTCTGCTGGCCCAGGGGGAGGCGCCCAGCCTGTCCGGATGGGAATGGGCGGTCGACCACCGCTACCAGTGGCCAGTTACCCAAGTGGGACGACGACTGGTTGGCTATCGAAGAACCGTCGTTACCGAACCGAACCACCCCTGAGCAGGCCTTGATACAGGGCCGCGGTCGATTCGGCGATCCGATCCCAGTTGAAAACCTCCACGACGCGCTGACGTCCGGCCTCGCCCAGTTGCCGGGCCCGCGCGGGATCGAGCAGGAGCTCATTGAGTGCTGCCGCGAGGTCCCCAGCAAAGCGCTGGGGATCGGCGGGTGTGCCGAAGGGACTCTTGTCGCTCTCGAACTCGACCAGGAGCCCGGTTCGTCCTGGGACCACGATCTCCGGTATCCCACCGACGGCCGAGGCGACCACCGGCACCGCGCAGGCCATGGCTTCGAGATTCACGATCCCGAAGGGCTCGTAGACGCTCGGGCACACGAACACCCGCGCGTGGGTCATCACCTGCAACAGCTCCGCCTGGGTCAGCATCCGTTCGATCCAGACCAGATGACCCCGCGTTCTCTGCAACGCCTCGACCTTGGCCCGAACCTCGCGTCCGAACTCCGGGGTATCCGGCTCCCCGGCGCACAGGACCAACTGGGCGTTTTTCTCGAGGTGCTCGGCGGCATCCAAGAGATGCAAGATCCCCTTTTGGCGCGTGACCCGACCCACGAACACCACCGTGGGCAGTTCAGGGCGCACGCCCAGGGCAGTGAGGTGCTCGGTACCCGAATCGGCGACGAATCGTTCCGGATCGACCCCGTTGTAGACGACGTGGATGCGTTGGGGATTGAGCTCAGGATAACAGCTCAGGATGTCGCGACGCATCCCCTGGGACACGGCGATGATGGCATCCGCGGACTCGATGGCGGTCCGCTCGCAGAACGAGGAAAGGGCATAGCCCCCACCCAGCTGCTCCGCTTTCCAGGGACGCAAGGGCTCCAAGCTGTGGGATGTCATGACATGAGGGATCCCGTACAGAAGCTTGGCGAAGTGCCCGGCCAGATTGGCGTACCAGGTGTGGGTGTGGACCAGCTCGACGTCCTGCAGGTTGGCCGCTGCCAGAAGGTCGATGGAGATCGTTCGGAGCGCGGCCAGGGGGGGGGAGGAGCCGGAGAGGGCGTCCCAGGGCCGGTAGGCCCGACTGACCTCGGGAGCCGCGCGGTCCGCGCCGAAACAATGAACGGCCACCTCGACGCGACGTTGCAAGAACCTGACCAGATTCTGCACGTGCACCCCGGCCCCACCATAAACCTCCGGCGGGTATTCCCGGGTGACGATTCCAACCTTGGTCTTCGAGCGCACGCTTCACCCTCAGCGCTGGGTGGGAACCGGATCCCCCTTGCCAATCACGACCACCCCTCCCTCGGACATCGTGAAGCCTCGCGCCCTGTCATCAGCGATGTCGACGCCAATCTGACAGTTGGGCGGGATCACCACGTTCTTGTCGATGATGGCTCTCCTGACGATGGAGCCGCGGCCCACGTCGACGCCGTCCATCAGGACGCAACCCTCGATCAGCGCCCCTGAATGCACCACCACGCCGGGTGACACCACCGAACCGCGAACCGTCCCACCAGCGATGATGGCGCCTGCGCTGATCAACGAATCGACGGCATGACCGCGACGACCGTCTTCGTCGAAGACGAACTTGGCGGGGGGAAGTGAAGGATACCAAGTGTGGATGGGCCAACGGCTGTTGTACAGGTTGAAGACCGGGTGCACGCTGACCAGATCGGTGTTGGCTTCGTAGAAGCTGTCCAGCGTGCCGACGTCGCGCCAGTACCCCCGGTCCCGGTCGGTGGTTCCGGGGACCAGATTGTCCGAGAAATCGTAGACGTAGGCCCCTCCCTGCGCCACCATCTTGGTCACGATGTCGCCGCCCATGTCGTGTGAACTGTCCGAGTCGTCGGCATCCTGCCGGACCGCGTCGAGCAACGCCTGGGTCGTGAATACGTAGTTGCCCATGGAGGCGAAGACCTCGTCCGGGTTGTCGGGGAGTCCCTCGGCGACGGAGGGCTTTTCCTGGAAGCTCTCGATTCGATGGGATGGGCCAGGCTTGAGGATCCCGTAGCGAAATGCCTCTTCGCGAGGCACGCGCTTGCCGGCAACGGTGACCTTGGCGCCCGACTCGATATGCTGGCGCAGCATCTGGCTCGGGTCCATGCGATAGATGTGGTCGGCGCCGAACACGTAAAGGTAGTCAGGGCGCTCATCCAGGATCAGATTGACATTCTGGTATATGGCGTCCGCGGAGCCTTCGAACCAGCGCTTCCCCACCCGCATCTGGGCCGGTACGCTCATGACGTAGTTGTTGAACAGGGGTGACATTCGCCAGGTCTGCGCAATATGCCGATCCAGGCTCTGACTCTTGTACTGGGTCAAGACCGCGATATGCACACAGTCCGCGTTGACCAGATTGCTGAGAACGAAATCGATGAGCCGATAGTTGGCTCCGAACGGCACGGCGGGCTTGGCTCGGTCCCGGGTCAAGGGACCCAGGCGGTGCCCCTCCCCGCCCGCCAGCACCAGTCCCAGGGTTCTTACGCGGTCGGACATGACAGTTGGCATGCTGCCGAGTCGAGGCCGCGAAGGCAACCCCCGCCTGGTACTTCCTGACTCGCCGAGCCAGAAAAACGGCTCCGGACTGCTCGGCCGACAAAACGCTGACACTCAGTAGGGTCCAACCCGTTCGCGTACGGCCGAAACCCCGTCATCCAAGGACGGAGCAACGCTACTGAGAGGCTCCGGCATCGCCTGCCGAGCCCCCGCCGGAAGCCCCCGCCTCACCAGGGCTGCCTCCGTCTTCCCCCTTGTGGTCGACATTGGTGATGAGGGAGCAGCCAACCAGGGAAGTGGCTGAAGCCACGGCCAACAAGGCAACGATCTTGCTCCACGAAACCATCGATTACCTGCCTTTGAGCCCGTGACCGGAGAGCGAGAGCTCAATGGGGGGTAGTATTTCGCAGTCCGCCCGGACCATGCAAGGGAAAGCTGCCTGGCAGGCTAGGTATGCGTCGGGCGAGCTGCTACGCTGCCCCCATGGACACGCCGCGTTTGGCCGCTCGGCTCGTTGCGTTTTCGTTGGTGGTTGTCGCCTCGTCGACTGCGATGGCACAGTACACACAGCCCAATTCCTACGGTACCCCCGCTCCCGGGCTAGAGGCCGGGGGGCTCGCACCTCCCGGAGCGGGCTATGACCCGGCTCGCCCCAGCGGGGACACCAGCGGAACCCAGACCGAACAGTCGCTGCGCGAAGCGGACGAGAAGGACTCGGGTCGAGGTCTCGAGTTCTTCTGGGTCAATGGCGAGGTCGGTTACGAGATCCTCGGTCTTCAGACGTTCCGCACTCGTCGCCTGGTCGATGCCGAAGTGGTCAAGAGCACCGAGAACGGTGTGTCGCTCGGAGCCGGGGCGGGGGTGCGCTTGGTCTTCGTAACCCTGGGTGGGCGATTCCGTATGGGGTTGTTCGATGCCTGGCAGCTCTGGACGCTCAATGCCGAGCTGGGGTTGCGTATACCGATCGGAAACATCGAGCCGTATGTCACCGTCGGAGGTGGTTACGCCCAGTTGGGAGGGTTGGACAGTGGTTCCGACTCGCTCGATTTGGACGGCGCAGGGGTTTCGGTCCGCGGATTCGATGCACGGGCTGGCTTTGGGATCGACTTCTACCTGAGCCCCGTGGTTTCTGTCGGTGCGAACCTGACCGGGGAAGCGCTGGTGCTGTCGCGCTCCGGCGTTTCGCGGACCGATCTCAACGCCGACCCCACTCCGGATCCCGATGATCCCGCCGCGGCCGCGGCGGACGTTTACGCCAGGGATGGCTCGGGGATCGGCGCCGCCACCACGTTCAGCGCGGTCGTGGGGCTCCACTTCTAGCCGTGTTCTGGCTGGTTGCCACCGCTTCGCTGGCCCTGCTGGGGTGGGGGTGTCTGTTGCACTGGCGGTTGGGGCGTTTGGCAAGCATGAGCAAGCGCAGGGGTCTGTTACTGGGGGCGCTCGGGGCCCTGATGGCCGTACCCGTCCTGCTCGTGGAGAGTTACGCCCTGGCTTCGCTTCAGCTTTCGCTACGCGAGCTCTCCCTTTCAACACAGAACACCATGGTGGCTGCCTTCTTCGTGGTGGTGCCGTTGGAGCAGCTCGGACTGGCGCTGGTGGTCTGGCCCCTGCAGCGGACACACCGTTTACCCAACATGAGTTCTGGGATCCTGGCGGCGGCGCTGGCGGCGACCGGCTTCGGACTGGTTTCTGCGGGCTATACCATGGTGAACGCCCCCTCGGGATGGATGGCGGTTCGCGCCGTGTTGGAGCAGGTGAGCCAGTCGCTGTGCGCCGCCGGTTGGGGGGCCACCTTGACCAGCCAGCGATTGCAGCGGCATCGCTTCAGTGCCTTGGCGTTGATCCTCGCTGTGCTGATCCAGGGGCTTTCCGCGTGTCTGCTGTACGGTCGGGGTACGGGCTGGCTGGTGGCCGCCATTGCCTGGATGTTGGCCATGGTTCTGTCCGCCGTGGCCGTGCTCCGCCAGTTGCAGGGCCCCCGTGAGTCTGCCCTGCCCGGACGACTGAGCCGGCTGAGCCTACTGAATGAGGCAACGAACATCGAGGTGATGCGCGCCGCCTGGCAACACCGGCACCGACCCGCGCTGTTGCACTGGATCGTGGGTGGTGCCCTGGTCAGCTTCGGTGCGGTGATCGCAGCCTTCGCTGCGGCGGTCTGGTTGGCTCGCTCCATGGGTATCGATCTGTCCTTGGTGGGAGAGAGCGAGGTGGGTTCTTTCGGCCCGGTGAGCCTGATGGGCGGTATGGTGCTGTTGGCCTTCCCGGTGTCTGGCTATCTGGTGGCGCGCGCCAGCGGTGCCGACAGCGTCTTCGAGGCCGGGGTTGGGGCCGCGCTGACCATTCTCTTCCTGATGGTCCTTCTGTCCTTGACTGCCCCCATCACCGTGATCTTGGCCCTGGCGCTGGCTCCTTTGGCCTTCGGCCTGGCTTGCGTGGGGGCGTGGATGGGGCTCGACCGCTCGGACCCCGGCCATTAGCATGGGGATCCCCGAACCTAACGGCTTGGGTTCTTGGGTGTGGGTGTGGTCTTCACCACCGAGGGTTGTTGGGCCAACAAGGGATCCTCGGCGAAGCCTTGGTCCCTCAACAGCCCCAGGGCCGGGTCGGGCTGGTCTCCGAAAGCGCGATCCAGATCATAGGCTTCGAACCGTCCCAACAGGTGCGGAGAGCGGCTCACCCACATTCGGCGGGCGGTCAGGTCCATGACGACCCCGTGAGTCGCGATCAATGCGTCGAGTGCCCGGCGGTCTCCCAGCTCCAAGTGAGTATCGTTGATCCCCTTCCGATCGCGAAGCACGGAGGCCAAATCGACGGGACGGATGGGGTGATCGAATGTAGACATGAGCTGAGCCGCTCGTTGTTGGCGCTGCAGCGTGGTGGTCTGCTCCTTGACCCGCTGGTTTTTTTCGTCTTCTGCCAGGGGCCCCACCAGGTGGTTGGTCACGGCAGCCCGCTGGGGCAGTCGATACCGATAGGGGGGTTGGTCGGGGACACGCTCCAGGACCCAAGCGGAGCCCTCGCCATCGGCCACAATCACCAGGTGGCTGACCATCGGTCGGCTCTGGGCCAATAGATCGAGGGCTTCCCCCGCGGACTGGGCGTGGGAAAGAGCGAAACGCAACGCGTGCAGCAACGGTTCGCCGTGGGCGGAAACGGCCCCGGCTCGCGCTCCGTGGGCGACCAAGCCCACTCCCTTCGCATTCATCCCCGTCACCACGCCGATCGAGCCAGGCCAGGCAACGGAGGCGAAGGGGATCTCTCCCGGGGCCTCTACCAGGTAGACCACCTTTCTCCTATCGAAGACATCGTCGACTTCGAAATCGAAATTGCGGGCCAACAGGCTATGGCCTTGTTGCGTGGCGGAGCCATGGGCCACGACCGTGGTGCATCCCAGAAGGGGCGAACCCTCGAAACCGAGCGCGATGTCGTACAGTGCGTTGAGATAGACGAGGCGCTGATAGGTGGGGAGCCAATCCGCGAAGGGATCGGGTTGGAAACCCTGGGCAATGGCAGCCAGTTCCAGGAGTCGATCCTTGCGCATGCCGCGGTCGACGTCGAAGAAACGAGCCCGGGCCAGATCCATCAGCAGCCAACGCGCCCAGGCGTGCGGAACGGTTTCATCGAACCGAGCCCTGAGCCGCCGCTCCGTCTCGATCATTCCTTCCCGAAGCAGGGCCGGCTGGGCTCTTCCCAGCTCGGTGGCGTCGCCCACCAGGTGCACGGTGGTCAGGCCATTTTTGTTGGTGAGGAAGCTTCGGCCACGACTCAGCCCATCCGCCGTCTTGTGCACGGGCAGGTTCGCCCCCTTCGCCACCCCAGGACAGGGCAGGTGGGAAAGCCACAAAAGGCCCCCATGAACCACTGCAGGGAGGGCCAACAGGCCCAGCAGGATCCATCCCCAACGAGGCAGGCGAAACTTGGACAAGGGATCTCCCGGTTACTCGAGCAACGTTGCTACCACCCGCGCCACGATTCGGGCAGGGTCGACGACATTGCGGAAATGGGACACTCGTTGGGGTTGCGGAGGGTAGACGACACGCACGGGCAATTCCCGAATGGGGAGGGAGCGACGGGCCGCCCGCAGGATGACCTCGGCCTCGAAGGCATAGCCGCAATCCTTGGTCTGAAGGGCCAGGGTCGCCCCCACGGGGTAGCGCCGCAGGCCGCAGTGTATGTCGCTCAGCTTCAGACCCGTGAACAGTGACAGGAAGAAGGATGACAGGCCGTTCGAGAAGCGGCTGTTACCGGGGGCGCCATCGCGAGCAAGATCGCGGACTCCCAACACCAGGGCCTCGCAGGGCAGGGGAGCCGTGGCCATCCGCAACACCTCTTCGGCGGGGTGTTGGCCGTCGGCATCGGCAGTCACCACGACGTCAAGACCATGCTCTTTGGCCCAGGCCAGCCCCGTTCTCAAGGCGGCCCCCTTGCCGCGGTTCTCGGGATGAGACAGGAGCTCGGCTCCCGCGGCACGCGCGTGTTCGGCGGTCTGGTCCGTGGAACCATCATCAACGACCAGACATGGAAGCGATGCTCCGGTCCGATGACCGAGCTCGTTGAGCTCCCGGACCACCGTCCCCACCAAGGAGCCCGCGTTGTAGGCTGGGATGACGATTCCTGCGAGCAAGGTGTCTGAGGCTACTCGAAGAACGCCGTTTCGCCACGGGCTCAAAGAGCCATTCAGGCCCAAAGGTCGGATATTATCCGATCCGCCTCCCGGTGTTGGTCGGTGCCCAAGATCCCCACATGGGCCAGGATTGGCCCATGCCCGAGAAGCCGTTCGTGGGCGAACACCCGGCAGAAAGGCTGGCCGCCAAGCGTGTCCTGAGGGAGCAGATGCGTGCCCGGCGGTTGGCCCTCACGCAGGAGCGGGTCAAAGAGAGCAGCCGCATCGTCGTGAGTCGCCTCGAGCAGCTCGATGGGTTGCGTCAACCAGGCGGTGTTGCCCTCTACGCCGCCATGATCCGACACCGGGAGCTCGACCTGACCGAGCTGGCCGTGGCTTTGTTGGCGAAACGGGTTGCTCTGTTCTTCCCGTTCTTCGAGCGGACCGAACTGGGAACCGCTCTCGGGTTTCGACGGATCACCGAGCTTACCCAGTTGCAGGCGCGCGGGCAGGGTTTCCTGGAACCGGAACCCGGCCTGCCCGAGGCACGGCCGGGCGACCTCAGCCTGATCGTTTTGCCGGCCCTGGCCATCACTGCGAACGGGGTGCGTCTCGGTTTTGGGGCTGGCTTCTATGACCGAATCCTGCCGGTCTTCTGCCCGCCGGCAGAGAGCGCGGTCGTGGCCTACGATTTTCAGCTGGTCGAGCAACTCCCCGAGGATTCACACGACCGCCGGTGCGACCGCGTCGTTACCGACTCGAGGGTGGCGGACCAATGCCCTTGCAGCGACGACACGTGCCGTACAGCTCGTGGCGATGATAGCTGACCTCGAACCCATGTTCCTCGGAAACTCGAGTCTGCAAGACCTCAATCTCGGGGGCCTCGAACTCCTCGATGGTCCCGCACCGGGTACAAATCAGGTGATCGTGATGGGCGTTCTCCTCCGCCACCTCGTAGCGGGTGAAGCCATCTCCGAACTGACGCTCCGAAGCGACCCCGCTCTCCGCCAGCATCTTGAGTGTCCGATACACGGTGGCATAGCCGATCCGCGGGTCGGACTTCTTGACCACAGTCAGCAACTCCTCGATCGAGATGTGCCCATCGGTGGCGAAGAAGGTGTCCACGATGTTTCGGCGCTGCTCGGTCGAGCGCAGACCCCGCTGTGACATGTATGCTTCCAGAGAGCGCCGCAGTCGCGCAGTGTCCGGCCGGCGACGGTCGCTGGTTTCTGAAGGCTGGCGGCGGTCTGGCTTGGTCACGTTGACGGCTGGTCGGAACCGCCTCTACGTTACCGCCCTTGTCCCGCTGCTTGCTCAAAATCAGCCAAGCCATTGCCGGGCTTTGGGTCGGTCCTGCGACCAAGGTCTAGTCCGTCGCCGACTGCCAGCGCAGAATCGCGGCAACCGTCCCCAGCAGCCCCAGTATCGGCGCGACCGGTGTGGGGACCAAGGCCAGCGTCGTCAGCAGGATACCGACCGTTGCCGAACCCAGCGTGAGGGCCAGGCCCAGCAGGGCTTCGGTTCGACAGCGATGGGCCAGTCGCACAGCGAAGGCTGCGTCGCGGGTGTCGTCGGAAGCCAACTGCACGTTCCATTCCGCGGCTCCGGAGCCCGCCGTGGACAGGGCCACGGAGACCTCGGCGGCGGACAGGGCGATGTCATCGGCGGGGCTGCGCCCGATCACCGCCACCGTGGCTCCCCCTTCGACCAGGCGCCGCACCTCCTCACCACGCTCCGAAGGCATGATCTCGGGACGCACGTGATCGATGTCGAGCGCTCGGCCCAATGCCTCGCAGGTTTCCCGAGTGTCGCCCGATATCAGGACGGGTTCCACACCGACGTCGAGGAGGTGTTGGACCGCAGCGCGAGCCCCGGGACGCAGGCCATCCTGCAGCCCAATGACACCCACCAGCCGTCCCCCGAGGGCCACCAGCAGCACGCTGCGTCCCAGCGCCTCAAGATCGGTGATCTTGGCCTCCGCGATGGCCACACTGATGTACTCACGGAGCATCAAAGCTCGACTCCCCACCACCAGGGGTTGCCCGTTGGAGGCGATGGCGGTCACACCGAGCCCCGGCTGGAACAAGGGTGAACGGACCGCATCCGGTCGGATGTTGCGCGATCGAGCTGCGCGGTGAACCGCTGCCGCTGCGGGGTGCAGCGCCGAGGCTTCCGCGCCGGCAGCCAACTCGAGCACTCGAGAGGGCTCGTTCTGGGCGAAGGTGTCGATGCTGGCCACTTCCGGTTCGCCGAGCAACAGGGTTCCCCGGGCACAGAAGACCGCCGTGGAGACTCGACCAGCTCGGTCCAGTGACTCGGCATTGCGGAAGGCGATGCCCCGTCGCAGCGAGACCGCGATGGAGCGCGCCACATGGAGTGCCGCGACCTCGGCTTGACCCGCGTGGGCCAAAGTGGCCTGGGTCGCCACCGCGTAGGCCAGTACTTCCAACCAGCTCAGATTGGCCGCAAACGCGGCCAGGGCGGCAATGGCCGCCGCCAGGGGCGCCCCCCGTTCGGCGATCTGGCGTCCGGCTCGAGCCAACTGTCCGAACACATCCGCACGCTGGCGCGGATCCAGCGCCAACCGCGCCCAGGTGCGGTCGAACCCCGTCCAGGTCACGACGATGCGAACCTGTCCGGATCGAACCCGGCTACCAGCCACCACGGCTTCTCCCTCGCTCCGCCGGGTCACGTTGCTGCTGCCAAACCAGGGGCAGACCTCGGCCGAGCCCGCCACCACGATTCCGTCCGCAGGAACGATCTCCTCCTCACCCACCACCACCTCTTCGCCCGGATGGAGATCGCCGACGCTGACCGACGTCAGCTCGTTGCCGACCAAGCGCTTGGCCACGGGATCGAGCGCGGCCTGCAACTGAGCTCGCTCGGTCTCGACGACCGAGCGAGCGCGGGCCGTAAACCATGCGGAAAGGGCGCTCTGGGTCACGATCACACTGGCCAGGGTCACCAGGTTACTCGAGTGACCCGGTACAGACAGAATGCCCACCCCGGCCAAAACCACACCCGACAAGGGCGCCGCCAACGCAAGGACGGGGCTCAGGCTGGCCGGATCCCGGGGAACCATGGCGAGGGCGGTGGAGAGCGAAACCCCCGCGACCAAGACGACCAGCCAACGCGCGACCAGCACCGCCCCGGATTCGCCCGCCAGCACCAGGGCGACCCCCAGAACCCCGCCCAGGGCCGCCAGAGTGACCAAGAGGGAGAACAGCTCGGTGGGTCCAGCGGTTGACCTCGAGTAGGAGGTCAGCGGACTTGGCTGGGGCAATTCGAGCGCCGGATCAGCCACCGACGACAAGTAGTCGCTGGGCAGCTCGGTGGGCTCGTCGAGGGCTTCGAAGGGCCCGCCCCCGAGTTCCAACAGGGCTCGGGAGGTGGTCGGGGTGGGAACCGGGGCACCGGTCGTGCCGCGAACCGAGGACGTGGACGGCGAATCCGGGACCACCAGAGGCAACGCAGGCGGCAAGGGCGTCCGTCGTTCCGATACCCTCGGTTCGACTTGGAAGAAGGCCCGACACTCGGCACTACAGAAGTAATAAAGGGTGTCGCCGTACATGGCGACGCGTTCGGCGCGCAGGGGATCGACGGGATTTCGGCAGGTGCCACAGGGAACCATCGCCTCCGCTCGGGTACCACCGGGCTGGCCATGCTCCCCGGCTGGGGTCGAGCCGACCTCAGCCATCCCCCCCCAGCGCCCAGACCAACGCCGCTTTGGCCGTGTGCAGGCGGCATTCCGCCTCGTCCCACACGAAGCTCCGTGGCCCCTCCAGCACATCGTCGTCGATTTCCTCACCGCGATGGGCGGGAAGGCAATGCAAGACCACGTGGTCGGGCTGGGCCGAGCCGAGCAACTGTTGGGTCAGTCTCAGGTGCGCGAAGGCGGCGAGTCGCTGTTTCTGTTCCTGCTCCTGGCCCATGCTGGCGAAGACGTCGGTGCTGATCACGTCCGCTCCCTTGACTGCCTCGTTGGGGTCGTTGAGCACACGCACCTGCCCATGCTCGCGATTGGCCCTCTCCACCAGGGCTGGGTTGGGCTCGTAGCCCTGGGGGCAGCAGAGCCGCAGGTCGAGGCCGAGGATGCCGGCCGCCTCGATCCAGGAGTTGGCCATGTTGTTGCCGTCTCCGACCCAGGCATACCGAAGACCCTGCAGCCGTCCTCGAACCATGCGCACCGTCTGCAAATCCGCCAAGAGCTGCATGGGGTGTCCGGTGTCAGTCAGCGCGTTGAGCACCGGAACCGAGGAATGCCGCACCATCTCCATCAGCCGGTCCTCTCCCGAGGTGCGAAAGGTGATGGCGTGTACCATGCGGGACAGGACGCGGGTGGTGTCTGCGATCGGTTCGCCGCGTCCCATCTGGGAACCCGCACCGGTCAATACGACGGGGTGTCCACCCAGCTCGACAACGGCGAGCTCCAGCGAGAGGCGGGTGCGCGTAGAGGCTTTCTCGAACACCAATCCTACGTTCTTGCCGCGCAACGGCAGCGAGGTGGACGCCCCGCGAGTCCGGCGAAAGTCGTCCGCTGCGTCGAGCAAGGCCAACAGGCCTTCTTTACCCAGATCCGAGAGACCAAGCAGGTGGCGCATCACGCATTCTCTCCTAGTACGCGATCCAAGACGTTGACGCCCTCTCTTAGCTCCTCCGGTGTGACAGTCAAAGCGGGAGAGAAACGGAGGGCACTCTTCCCTGCTGCCGTCAGCAAGACGCCAGCATTCCGAGCGTAGCCGAGAATGGTGGTAGGGTCGATCCCCTCGGCCAATACCAGGGCCTGCAGCAGACCGAGCCCCCGAACCCCTGCGACCCGAGTGGGATGGCGTTCCTTCAGACCACCCAATAGCTCGGCCAGCAGCGCACCCTTGCTGGCCGCCGCCTCGACCAGGTGCTCCGACCGAATCACCGACAGGACAGCGAGGGCGGCGGCGGACGCCAGCGCGTTCCCTCCGAAGGTCGTGCCGTGGCTGCCCGGTGGCAAGGCTCCCGCCAGTGACTCGTCGCACAGGACGGCGCCAATCGGTACGCCGCCGCCCAGGCCCTTGGCGAGTGCCACCACGTCGGCGCGCACCTGGTAATGGTCCATGCCAAAGATGCGCCCGGTGCGCCCTACACCGGTCTGGACTTCGTCGGCGACCAAGAGGGCCTGGCAGCGGTCGCACGCAGCCCGCACACCGCTGATGAATCCGGGTGGCGCCGGAATGACACCCCCCTCGCCCAGCACGGGCTCCAGGATCACCGCGCACACATCAGTCTTCAGATTGGATTCGACGGCCGCCAGATCACCGTAGGGTAGGTGGGTCACGCCCACCAGGGGCCCGAAACCGTCGCGATACTTGGACTGTCCAGTGGCGGCCAACGCCCCCATGGTTCGACCGTGGAACGAGCCGTCGAAGGCCAACACCCGGTAGCGCTCGCTCTGGCCCTGGGCGGTGAAATGGCGTCGAGCGAGCTTGAGAGCCGCCTCGACGGCCTCTGTCCCGGAGTTGCAGAAGAAGGCTCGGTCGTAGCCGGTCCACTCTGTCAACTCGGCCGCCAGACGCAGGTTCGGCTCGTTGTAGAAGTGATTGGAGACCTGCAGGATGCGCCCCGCCTGTTCGGCGATGGCCGAGACGAGCTTCGGATGGGCGTGTCCGAGAGTCGCCACCGCGATTCCGGCCACCAGATCCAGATACCGATTCCCGTTCATGTCCCACAGCACGCTGCCCTGGCCACGCTGCATGACAATGGGGGGCTGGCGATAGTTGGGATAGAGATGTCGCGCGGTTTGGTCCAGCCAGGGTAGCGACGGGGCACTGGGGGAGGGGGTTGCCATGGGATCCTCTGGGGGTTCTGAACGGACGGGACGATGTGGGGGGATCAGACAGTCGTTGTGTGTGCCGGTTGGCGAAGGCGGACGAGCGTCGAGGCCAGCTCCACGAAACCGACTCCGCGCTCGTGCTGGGTGACGTAGCGGGGTGGAACCGTAGCCCGCCCCCGCAGATTGGCCACCGCGAAGCTGGTCTGGAACGCCGCGAAAGCCGGCTCGTCGTTCTCGCTGTCTCCGACGTAGGCATAGCGCCAACGAGCGATGGTCGGATCACAAGCGGTCAGGGCGGTGAGGGCTCGAAGGGCACCGGAAGCCTTGTCGCTCCTGTCGAAGCTGACGTGGAGATGGACGCTGGAACGGACGGTACGGGCCCCGTGGCTTCGGGCCAGAGCCTGTGCCTGCTGGATGACGTCCTCGGCCACTTGACGCGACTCTCCGACGTCGAACGTCGTGTCGGCACGGCGCAGGTGGACGTCGGCTGCAGGCAGGAGTTCCGGGATGCGGACGGCCAGCGTCGCCACCAGACTCTTCAGCTGGTCGCGCCGCGAAGCACGTTCTGCCTCCGAGGCTTCGTCGAGGATTCGAACCCCCTCTGGTGTGCGCAGGATCGCCACCGAACCGTTCTCCGCCACCATCCCGTCGATGGGGCATATCCGCACCAGGACCTCCCCCCAACCCGAGGGACGACCCGAAACGGCCAACAGCACAAGCCCGCTCTGGCGCAGATGGAACAGCGCCGTGTAAGCCTCCACGGTGAGGGCTCCCCCAGTCAGCAGCGTGTCGTCCAGGTCGAACAGCAGACCCTTGAGCTCGGTTGCGCGTTGGGGATCGAGGGAATCGAGCGACAACATGGTCTAGGTCTCCAGGTCGAGAGACGCGATGAGCGACGTGAGGTAGGTGCCTTCCGGAAAGGCTGCGGGAACGGGATGGTCCGGCCCCTGGAACCAGCGCTCCAGGACCAGAGGGCGTCGACCCGCGTCCCTGGCTCCCAGGGCCAGCGTCCGCGTCAACTGACTCAGGCCGAGGCTCGCGGAGCATGAGCTCAGGACCAACAACCCCCCGGGGCGAAGGGCCCTGCAGGCGGAGCTCACGATGCGACGCATGGTTCGGCTGGCCGCCTCTCTTGCCGACGGATAGGGAGAAAGCTTGGGCGGATCGCAGATCACCAGATCGAAGGGCGCCGCACGTCCGCTTCGATCCATGACCTCGCAGGCGTCCCCGCGTTCCAGGGTGATGCGTCCTTGGTATCCGTTATTCTCCACCTGATGCGCCGCACATTCCAACGCCAAGGGGCTGGAGTCGATTCCCAGGACGTGGGCAGCCCCCCCACGCGCTGCTGCCAACGCGAAGGATCCCACGTAGCAGTAGGCGTCCAGCACCCTTGCCCCCTGCGCTAGCTGTTCGACCCGCCCTCTAAGGGGCCGCTGGTCACAGTAGTAGCCCGTCTTCTGCCCCAGGGAGAGTGGCAGGACGTACTCGAAGCCTCGCTCTCGGAAGGTGAGCTGCGGATCCTCGGGGTTTCCGTGGAGGACGCCGGGGGCACTCTGGAAGCGCTCCAGCTGGGCCAGTCGGGGTGGGGTTCGATCGACGATGGTTCGCGGAGCAAGGCGCTGAACCAAAGCACCGAGGATGGTGGGCAAGCGCTGGTGGAGCCCCACCGTACCGATCTGGATGACCAGACGATCCCCGTACACGTCCACGATCAGTCCCGGCAGGCCGTCCCCTTCGGCATGGATCAAACGGTAGGCATTGGTTCTTTCAGAAGGCAGACCCAGGCCCAATCGGCGTTCGACCGCCTCGTTGATGCGCGCAACGAAGAACGATTCATCCAGGACCGTTTGGGGATTGCGCGTGTACAAGCGAACCGGGATCGCGGTCCCCGGCGAATACAGCCCACGCCCCAACCAGTTGCCCCGAGGATCCACCACGTCGACCGTGTCCCCGGCCGTGGCTCCTCCCTCGATGTGGGCGACAGCCTGTGCATAGACCCAGGGATGCCCGGCCCAAACGGGTTGTACGTGACCGGCTGCCAAAACCACCTTGGGCATCGTGTCCTACCGTTTTTTTTGAAACCGAGCCGCGCCAACGAAGAATCCCCGGTCCCTCCTGCGAGGAGCCGGGGATTCCCGACACGACGTCTTCCATGCCACGGGGACCAAGGCCCCGGTCGACATGGACAACGACGGTTACTGGACGAGATCCTTGAGCGCCTTCAGGGGCGTTGCACGCACCTTCTTGCTCGCGGGCTTCGCCGGAATCGTGATGGGCTCCTTGGTGAAGGGGTTGATGCCCTGACGCTCCTTGGTCGCGGGCTTCTTGACGACGCGGAGCTTGACGAGTCCGGGAACCACGAACTCGCCGGGGCCACGGTTCGACAACTGCTTGCGGATGAGCTCCTGCATTCCCTCGAAGACGCGGTTGACGCTCTTCTTGTCGAGATCCGCCGAATTCGCGAGCTCCGCGATCACCTGAGCCTTCGTCAGCCTCTTGCCTGCCATGCGCTTCCTCCTCTGTACGAAACTAAAAATATGCCGGACGCCTGGACTATCCATTGCTCTGCCGGGTCGCCTGAGCGGGACTTGCCTGCACCGACGATGCGATCAAAGCCACGGCGACCGATATCAAGGCCAAATCCAGCTTTCAAGTATAAAGCGAAAAAAAGGTGTCTCGGATCGAGCTTTTTTTCCGGGCGTCGCGGTTGATCGCCTTGGAGGGCTCCGCCAAAGCCCTGGTTTGAAGGGTCATGAGGAGCTCTTCCCGGGCGCTTGCGGAAGGCCCGCTGGGGGGCGGGGGTATTGCCGATAAGCTCAATTGTCCCGAGGGTTTGGCGGGCGTGAGACCGCTCTGTGGCGCACCCGAAGACGAGCCCGCCCCACCTCCCCGCGACCTCCAAAACGAACCGGTTGGGACGGATCGGTCCATCGTTCAGCGACGCCGCGGTCCCGTTGCCCTCGGGTGGGGGTGGGTGGTCCCATTCAGACCGCAACCGTGGTTCCCTTCTCCCCCGCGCCGAGCCTTGGCACCCGGCTGCCGCCGGGAGGTGGCGGGGGCGGGTCGAATCGCAGTTTGGGTCAAGCCGGCAGCGCGCACCAGTTCCCGCGTGTGCCGCTGCATGACCGCCAATTCGGAACGGTTCCCGTGATCGAATCCCAGAAGATGCAGTAGCCCATGCGCCAGTAGTTGACGGAGTTCGAGCTCCAGGGAATGCCGATGGACGCGAGCCTGTCGAGCGGCGGTGTCCAGCGAGATCACGATGTCACCCAGCACGCGATCGGGTTGACCGGGCACGACTGGGACTTCACTCATCGGGAACGACAGCACATCCGTCGGTTCCCGACGTTGACGATGTTGGGCGTTCAGCTCGGTCATGCGGACGTCGTCGACCAACAGGATGCTCAACTCCGCGCCGGGATGAAGCAGGGCGGTGAGCATGCGCGACGCCCAGGTGCGTACCAGGGAGCTGTTGACCTTGACCGATTTTGCTGCCTGTCTGCGTACATCGATGTTCATGGCAAAATCCTGGGGGATTGGCCCGCCCTTGCGCGGGGAGGGCGGGGGGCTAACCACTGGGGCAACAGGACCGGGATCCGTTGATTTAGGCGAAGGTCCAGGGCGCGCAAGCTGACTCGATAGCTCACGAGCTCCACGCCCCGTTCCTGCGCTCGCCTCAGGAGCCGACCGTACTCGGGATCGACCTCGTCCGCGGGTACTACGCAGCGGGCGTCATTGCGGCTCGCACAAAAAAGTAGGACCGCTCGATGGCCTCGCCGGTGGCTCTCCATCAGGGCCAACAGGTGTTTGCGCCCGCGCTCGGTGGGCGAGTCGGGGAAGGCCAGCCGTCCATTGCCCAGCGTGTAGGTCACGCTCTTGACCTCCACGAAGCAGCGTTGCGAACCCCGGGTCAGGCAGAAGTCGAAGCGAGTATTCGAACCGAATTGGACCTCTTGCTCGATCTGCGAATAGCAGGAAAGCTCGGGGATGCGGGCGCTCCGGAGCGCCTCCAGAACCAGCTGGTTGGCTCGGACCGGGTGCACCAGAACCTTGGCCTTGCCCACCTGGGCCAGCTCCCAGGTGAACCCCAGCTTGCGCGAGGCTGCCGGTTGGCGACTCAGCCAGACCCTGCCACCGGGGACGAGGCAGCTGCGCATCGAGCCGGGGTTGGGGCAGTGCGCCGTCACCCGCGATCCGTCGGTCAACCGGACGTCGGCCAGGAAGCGTCGATACCGCCGCAACAGGGAACCCTCGATCAGGGGAGGTTCGAATCTCATACTTGCCTTCGCCAGCGACGGGGCTTCACTTTGGCTGGCTCCTGGTACATTCGCAACCGGCATCCCGTCCCGGCCCTGGTACAGGGTGCCACCCCCTTTGATGCGCGCCTCCTCGTCCGTGCCCATGCCTTCTTCCGGCGCTCTTCCCGATTCACGCCGGGAGCGCGATCTGCCCTATTTCGCGTCGACCCCCAAGGGCACCGAGGGCCTTCTGCGGGCAGAGCTCAGGGAGCTCTCCATCCATCCGCTGCGGGGCGACCGCGGGGGAGTGCATTTCGGCGGGACCCTGGAATCGGCGTACCGGGCCTGTCTCTTCAGCCGTATCGCCCAGCGGATCCTAGAGACACGCTTCTCGGGTGTGGTCCGCAACGAAGACGAACTCTACCAGGTGGCGCGGGACCTTTGGCTGGACGACGTCATTTCGCCGGAGCGGACCTTCTCCATTCAGGCCACCGTGTCGGACAGCGCAGTCCGTCACAGTCAGTACGTGGCTCGACGGATCAAAGACGGTATCGTGGATGCCCAACGCGCCCGTCAGGGGCGTCGCTCCAGCGTGGACACCGAAAACCCCGACGTGCACCTGTTGGTTCGCTGGGCCAAGAACCAACTCACCATCTACCTCGATCTGTCCGGCGTTCCGCTGCACCGTCGAGGCTACCGGGATCGCGGTGCAGCGGCACCGCTCCGGGAGAATCTGGCCGCGGCCTTGCTGCGCTGGGCGGGCTACGACGGACAACAGGCGTTTCTGGATCCGCTGTGCGGCTCCGGAACGCTGGCCCTGGAGGCCGCCCTGATTGCCGAGGGGCGGGCGCCCGGGCTGCTGCGCAAGAGCTTCGCCATGGAGCATTTCGCGCGGACCACCAGTCGAGAGCGGGCAGCGTACCAGGCCTTGCGTCGTCAAGCCGAGCAGGTCGTCGTGCGGCCGCCGCCAGCGCCGATTCGGGGATACGACATCGAGCTCGATGCGTTGAGGGATGCTCGTCGCAGCGCCGACGCCCTGGGGCTGACGGTCGAATGGGCTCGCCGCGACGTTCTACAACTCGAACCGCCCACCGAACCGGGAGTCGTGGTTACCAATCCCCCCTATGGGGTCCGCCTGCAAGGCGGGGAGGAGCTGTCGCGACGGCTGGGCGCGCAGCTGCGGCGCTGGTCAGGGCAGCGCCTGGTGGTGCTGGCTCGGGATCGCGGCATCTGTCGCGGCCTGGGACGTGAGCCCGATGCGGAACACACCCTGTACAACGGCAACCTGGAGTGCCGCGCCTTTCGTTGGGGGTAGCGTTCGGGGCGCGGACCGACGCGCTGTCGGTCACGGACCAGGACACAGGGTGCGCCTTGGGTTGGCGGTGGGGGCTGGGGATGTCGCCGGGGCTGGTCGAGCCGCGGTCGGCTCCGACCGCTCGGGAACACGTGCCGCGGCGCTGGGCCCCCAGGCCGATGGGGGTCGAGATTCCCAAGCCCAGTCCCGGGAGTTACGTTTCATGGACGTGGCACGCCCCTCGCGACCCCCAGGATTCGACATGACCTACCGCCCCGCGGAGCGGGTCTTTTTGCCCCCTTGGCGTGTGCGGTTGCCTTCCTTGGTCTATCTGGTCGTGGCCCTCGCAGTACTGGCCCTGGTCGCCTACGCCGAGGCGAGCCCCAGTAACTCGATCCTCTACGTCGAGGTGGTCGAAAAGAGCTCACGACGCATCATCACGGCCAGGACCTTTGCCATCCTGTTGTCGGTCAGTGCCATTGCGGCGGTCCTGAGGGCTGGGATGCGGGGGGTCAGGGTTCGCGGTGATGGCGTCGAGTTTCGCGACGTCGTATCCCTGATCATCCCCAAGCTCCGTCGTTTTCGCTGGGCTCAGATCGACCAGATCGTCCTGGATCGTTCGGACTCGATTGCCCTCGAGCTGTGGGACGGAACCCGCGCCTATCTGCCGGCAGTCAGCGATCGGTCGGCTCTGTCCGCGGCGCTGGAGAAGGTGGCCGCTGCTCGTGCCATCCCGGTGCGGGGTGGGACCGGTCTGTTCGAGCTGCCGGAACCCGACGAGCTCTCCGAGACCACCTCTCCCTGAATCGAACCGCGAGGTTTTATGCGCCATCTTCCCTCTCGTCTAGGAACCCTTCTGGTCCTTCTGGTCCTGGCTTGTGGCTCCCGGGGACCGGATGCCAAGGCTCCCGGGGCGCAGGCCGCGACGTCCTCCGAGCCAGCGGCTGTCCAGCCCATCGACCCCGACCAGGAGCAAGGCGCTGCCCAACCCGAGGTGCCGGAGCCAAGCTCGAAGAGGTCCGATTCACCGAGTCCGGACGAGTCATTGACCCCGGGCACCCAGCGCGACATCCGTTTCGTCGTGGAGGAAGGGGCGCCGCGCATCGAGGTGGACGGGGTCCGGTTCGTGCCCACCGCGAGTATCGTCACCGTGAAAGGAGGCTGGGGTGTGAAGGTGACGGTGGAGGCAACGGCACGAGACGACCGATCGCACAGCTGGCTCGTCCCCAAGGGGGGGCCCTTGGCGTTCGCGGGACGGTTGAAGCGGGGGAAGGAAACCACCACCCTAGGCGACCAGCGCACTGGGGATGATGAGGTGCAGCTCGGGTCAGGGCAGAGCCAGACCGTCAGCCGTACCTACCCGTCAGTGGGACAACCGGGGCTTATGCCCGGTGACGAGCTGGAGCTCCAGGTGGGGTTGTGGGGCCTGGGGACGAGTGCCGACAATCGCAAGCCGGTGCGCCGGTTCCTGCGGGTGATCGCCAGTGCTTCGGGGGGGAAGAAGCCGACCGTGAGGCTCGAGCCGCCCGAATAGCAGCCCTACTTGCCCCGGAACCGCGGTGGGCGTCGCTCCCGGATAGCGCGCAGTGCTTCGCGTCGATCCTCGGTTACGAGGCACCGTTCGTAGGCACGACGTTCGGCCAGCATGCCCTGTTCCGGATCGGCGTCGCGAGCGGCGTCGATGGCCTGCAGGGCAGCTCGCTGCGCGATGGGTGCCCCATTCAGGATGGGGGCAATGAAGCAGAGCGCATCGGCCACCACGTCCGTTCCCTCGGGTGAGACGCGATTGACCAGTCCCATGTGGTGGGCTTCGGCTGCCTTGACGCGACGTCCCAAGAGGATGAGCTCCTTGGCTCGGCCTTCGCCGACCAAACGGGTCAACCGTTGGGTTCCTCCCGCGCCCGGGATGATTCCCAGGCCCGTCTCGGGGAATCCGAGTTCGGCGTGGGAGGCCATTACCCGGAGATCGCACATCAGCGCCAACTCCAGGCCGCCTCCCAAGGCGACGCCGTTCAGAGCGGCAACGACCGGGATGGGGCAGGGGTCAAGCCAACCGAGCTCGGACCGATAGGAGTCCAGAACCGCCAGGACCTCCGATTCGGAGAGATGCTCCCGCTCCTTGAGATCGGCACCGGCCGAGAAGGCGCGTTGGCCCGAACCGGTGAGGATGATGGCGGAGAGCTCGGCGTCTTCGCTGAGCTCCCGACCCAGTCGGCCCAGCTCGCCAACCAGCTCCCGGGAGAGGGCATTGGCTCGCTCGGGACGTTTCAATGTGATGATGCCCACCCGGTCCTTGCGCGAGTAGTCGACCGTGCCCGCCATGCTCAACCCTTCCTTGGGGTGCGGAGACGGGTCGTTCCTTTGGGAGTCCGGCGTCCCCCGCTGCTTGACGAGTCCTTGCGCTGTGGCTGGCGGCGAACCGTGCGGGATTTCGCCGGCCGAGGCGACGAGGAGCCGTTCTTGGTCCTGGTCGTCGAGGCTGGGTCCTGCGGTTCCAACCGAGTCAGCCTTGACTCCAGCTCGCCCAGCCGGCGACGCAGGGCTTCTACCTCGTCCGTCAGGCGCCGAACGCCGTTCCCATCCCGAGCACTCAACGCGGCCAACCCGACCTCGATGCGTCGCCGGACCCGACCGTCCGGTTCCCGAGCGAGCCGTTTACGCAGGGCGTCCCCCGCCCCCGGATCCCCGCACAGCTCGAGGCTCTCCACCACGTCCATGCGCAGCAACGGATCGGGCTCATCGAGCAGTGTGGCCAGGTACTCTCGGGTCAGCCGATCCGCTGAGAGCTTGGCCAAAGCCAACACCGCGGCGCGGCGACCCCGGGTGGGGACTTGCGGCAGGGTACAGGCCTTGACTGCGCCCGTCGCCTCGGGGTCGCCCAGGGCTGCCAATCCATCCAGAGCGCCGGCGCGAATCACATCCGCCCAGGACGGCTCGTTCAGCAGGCCCTCCAGCGTTGCGCGCAGCCCAGGTTGCCGGGTCCGTCCGAGGCTTCGACAGGCCTCGGCCCGAACCAGGTAGCTTTGGTCCTGGCGGCCCAGCGCATCCAGGGTTTGAGCGGCCCGAGGGGCTCTGAACTGACCCAGCGCGATGGCAATGGCGCGCCGCACGTCATGTTGCGTAGTGCTCGAGGCGGCCACCAAGGCGTCGAGGCTGTCCGTGGTGGCGAGCTGTCCCAGCGCCGCGGCACACGTCGAGCGGAGCATGAAGGACTCCGTCTCACTGTGCAGAATCTCACCGAGGGCCCTGACGCTGGCGAGCTCCGGGCGCTTGCCCAGACACTCGGCGGCCATGGCCCGTGACCGGTAGGTGGGCCCCTCGCGCAGCAACGCTTCCAGCCAGTCCAGGCCCATCTCCAGCTTGACCGCTGCGGCGATCCGCAGGTCCGGATCGAAGGCGACCCAGCGCGGCTTTTCGGGCAGGGTCAGGGTGTGGACGTCCGAGGGCCCCTGAGTCTGCTTGCGTTGCCGGACGAGTTCGCCGGCCTTGGTCATGACCAGGATCTCGAAGGGCAGGGAGAAGTGGCGCTCCGGGGCCGACAGGCACCGTTGGTTCAGCTCGACGACCAGCTGCCCCGCTTGCCAACTGGCCTTGACGTCGAGCTCGGGATGGTCGGGACGAAACAGCCAGTCATCGAAGAAGCGCCCCAAGGACCTGCCTTCGGCCTCCAGAGCGTGCTGCAGATCACGGGTCTCCACGATCCCAAAACGGTGAGCCGACAGGTACCGCCTGATCCCCGCAAAGAACGCCTCTTCGCCCAACTCGCGGCGCAACATGTGCAAGACCAGGCCACCCTTTTCGTACAGGTGGCGATCGAACAGAAGGATGGGATGGGGGTACTCGCGGCACACCACGGGGCGCGCGTAGTCACCCTGGGCCTCGCTCAGATATCGGGACAGATCGGATAGGATCCCCCAGTCGTAGGCGTCCCTGCCCAACCGCTCCTCGCGCTCCGCATGTTCGAAGAACGTGGCGAATCCCTCGTTGAGCCAGGCCTCCGACCATTCGCGGCAGGTCACCAGATCCCCAAACCACTGATGCGCCAGCTCGTGAGCGACCAGATCCTGGGTCCGAACGTCCAGGGCGGCCGTCTCGTCGAGCAGCACGTGCTCGTACAGAGTGGTCAGCGTGGTGTTCTCCATGCCGCCGAAGAAGAAGTCGTGGATGACCACCTGGGAGTAGCTGGGAAACGGGTAGTCGATTCCGGTCTTGCGCGAGAACCATTCGATCATCCGGGGTGTATCGGAGAGCCCCCGCCGAGCGTCGGACTCCGACCCCACTGGCACATAGTAGCGAACCGGAATCTCCCGTCCGTCGGACAGCCGCGCGGACCGGTCCGAAACGACCGCGAATTCGCCAGCCACGAGGGCCACCAGGTAGGAGGGGTGGGGTTGGTCCAGGCGGTAGTGGAAATGGGCACGACCGGTGCGGGGATCGCGTCGGTTCGCCTCCAGGCAGATGCCGTTGGACAGAGCCATCCAGTTTTCGGGAACGCGAATCCTGAGCTCCGAGGTCAACTTGACATGGGGTGCATCGTGACAAGGAAACCAGTGCCGTGCATCTTCGTCCTGACACTGGGACCAGACCTGTCGGGGTCGACTCGGCGCGTTCGCGTCGGGCTCCAAAAAATACAGACCGCGACGCGGTACAGCCGAGTACTCGATGGTCACTCGTCCCGTGTTCAGCTCGAGTGGGACGTCGATGCACAGCTCGTCACCATCGTAGTCGAAGCGAGCCGCTCGGGACTGGTCGCCGGTGTGCAGACGAACCGCGCGAATCTCGAAGCCTATCGCGTCGAGGTGGAGCTGACGGGCCGCCCGATCCACGCGCTCGAAGGACAGGTGAGCCGACCCCGTGACGCGACGGTGGTCAACGTCCAGGTCCAGGTCCAGGTCCAGATGCAGCAGACGGAATGGCCGTGGGCGTTCGAACCGCCGCTCCGTTCCCGGAGGTGCGAAGGGGTGAACGGGGCCCCGGTGGCAATGGGACAGGCCAAGATAGCGAAGCGTCATGGAATGAATACCCGATACATCGTGGCATGGTGTGCCGGCAAGTGACAGAGTAGTCTTCCCGGGTGCGTGAGGTCGTGACCGTCACCGGCGAGGTCGAACGGGTTACCTTCGAGAACGAGGCGACCGGCTTCCGCGTGCTTCGCCTGACGGGCCTGGAGGGAGAACTGGGCCAGCGGACTCGGTTGACCGTGGTTGGCAGTGTGCCTGCAATGGGTCCGGGCTCGCGGGTCAGGGTCTCGGGATACATCGAGGACGACCCGCGGCACGGTGAGCAGCTGCGTGCCACGGCGGCGGTGATCATCGAGCCGGCCTCGCGCGAGGGGATGGAACGTTACCTGGCCTCCGGCATCCTTCCCGGCATCGGGCCGGCACTGGCCCAACGGATCGTCGGCAGTTTTGGCACCGAAACCCTGACGGTGCTGGATACGCAGCCCGAACGTCTTCTGGCCGTTCCGGGGATCGGGGCACGCCGCGTAGCCGAGGTGCGCAAGGCGTGGAACGAGCATCGAGCCGAAGCCACCACTCGGGTTCTGTTGCAGCAACATGGAATCAGTGGCGCGTTGGCGCAGCGCGTGATCCGAAGGTACGCCGAGCGAACCGCCTCGATCATCCAACAGGAACCCTATCGATTGGCTCTCGAGGTGGCCGGTGTGGGCTTTCTGACCGCGGACCGCATTGCTCGGGCGGTGGGGATTGGGCCCGAGGACATCTATCGTCTTCAGGCCGGGGCGCTCCATGAGCTTCGTCGTGTTACCGAGCAGGGGCATGTCTGTCTGCCCAGAATCCGCCTGGGCGAAATGGCCGCCCAGGCCCTCGGCGTTTCCCGGGAACTCGTCGAGGTGGCCATCGATTCGCTCTTCGCTCAGGGGCGCATCCAGGTGGATGAGGACCGGCTCTACCCGGCACCCCTCTACGAAGCCGAGAAGAGCCTCGCCCAGGCATTGCTGGAACGGCAGCGCAGCCAGTGCGCACCCCTGGCGCTGCCGGCAACCTGGTCGGAGCGGGAATTGACGTTGGGCCTGACACTTGCGCCCGAGCAGCGCGCCGCGCTGCTGGAGGTATTGAGGGCTCCGACCGTCATCATCACCGGCGGGCCCGGCGTGGGAAAGACCACCTTGGTTTCGGCACTGGTGAGGCTGCTCGGGGAACTGGGTCTCTCGGTGCGTTTGGCGGCACCGACCGGCAGAGCCGCGAAACGGCTTGCGGAGGCGACCGGACGGAACGCGGTGACCCTCCACCGGCTGTTGGAATTCGAACCTCGTTCGGGGCGCTTTGGTCGGGACGCCGACAACCCCCTCGAGGAGGACCTCGTGCTCGTCGACGAGTCATCGATGGTCGATCTGCCCCTGGCTGCCTCTCTGCTGTGTGCCCTGCGTCCCTCGACTCGCCTGGTTCTGGTCGGTGATTCCGAGCAGTTGCCCAGTGTGGGGCCAGGTGCCGTTCTTCGCGACATCATCGCGAGCCAAGTGGTGCCCGTGGTGCGGTTGACCCACGTCTTTCGTCAGGGGGAGTCCAGTCAGATCATCGAGAACGCCCACCGGATTCGGGTCGGTGAGACCCCCCGCAGCCCGGAATCCGGGACCCAGCAGGGGGACTTCTTCGTCGTCGAACGTCGCGATCCGGAACGAGCCGCCCGAGATGTCATCGAACTCGTGGCCAGTCGAATTCCCGCCCGTTGGGGATTCGATCCACGCTCCGAGATCCAGGTGCTCTGCCCCATGCATCGAGGGCCGGCCGGAACCCATCGTCTCAATCTGCTCCTGCAGCAGGCGCTGAATCCCGGCGGTGAGGCCACCCCGGTCACGCTGGGGGGGCTGCCCCTGCGTGTTGGCGACAAGGTCATGCAGACGCGCAACGACTACGAGCGTGAGATCTTCAATGGTGACGTGGGCTGGGTCCAGCGAGTGGACACCGAGCGTCGACTGGTGCTGGTTACTTTCGAGAGCCGGGTGGTGGAGTACGACCCCGAGCAGCTGGATGGCTTGGTGCCAGCCTATGCTGTGACCGTTCATAAGAGCCAGGGCAGCGAGTACCCAGTGGTGGTCGTTCCCCTTTTGACCTCCCACTACCTCTTGTTGAGTCGCAATCTGCTGTACACGGCTGTGACGCGGGCTCGACGCCTCTGTGTTCTGGTGGCGGATCCACGGGCCCTGAGCATGGCGCTATCGCCAACTCGCCACGAGGAACGCGCGACGTTCCTCGCCCAACGCTTGGCGCGACCAGTGGCCGAGCCGTCGGCTACTTGCTGATGGTGAAGCTCTTGGACACGGTGACCGGGCTACCCGAGAACGCCGGCACTTTCGCCCGACGGAACACTCCCGAGACGCAACCGCCCACCGCCGTGCCTCCGAAGGGAGCGCCGGACACGTTGGCCGTGGTGACCCGTCCGCTGGTGGCGAACGTGACCAGGACCTTGCCGGTACCCGTGGGGCCGTCCGGTTTGCGACAAACCGTGGCCTGAGAGGCGGCCACGCTCAGCGCGGCCCTGGCCGCCGCCGTATTGAAGGAGCCCTCGCCGGCCGGAGCAGCCGCCGCCGCGGTTGGCTTGTCGGGCTCCTTGGGCTTGGTGTCACCCCCCTCCTTCGGCTTGGATGAACTCCCCTTGCCCGAGGTTTGGCTGCCGCTGGTACTGCCCTGAGTAGCCCCCGTCTTGGTGACGTCGCCTGCCACGGCGACCGTAGCGGCTGCCGGCGCCGAAGCATCCGGGGTCTCGGTTGGTGCGGCTTGAGTGGTCGGAGCGGAGGCCGTGGTGGTGGTGCTCGCGCTGGATGTTCCGAGGCCGGAAGAGGGAGGCTTCTGGGGCTCGGCGCTGGCGGTAGCGGAGGCCTGGGCGACGGCTCCGTCCGATGAACCCTTCATTGCGAAGAAGGATCCGCCCGCAGCCGCCACTGCCACGATGGCGAATCCGGCGATGATGAGCTTGCGGTTACTCTTGGGCGGCGGTGCCTGAATCACCACGGTTGCTGGCACCGGAGCGGGTTCCGGCTTGGGTGGCGGAGGGGGAGGCGGTGCGGGAGCGGTGAGCAGCGCCTGGTTGCTGGCCAGGATGAGCGGTCCTGCGGCGGCCGCTCCTCCGATTTGGCCCGGACCGGGCCCCCCCAGCATCAGGTCCTCGAGCTTTCGCTTGGGGGTCTGCGGCGGCTTGCTGGCGCCGACCGGGCCTATCCCTGCCTTCAAGGCATCCAGGGAGAAAAGGACGCTGCTCTCGTTTCGTGCGCCGGTCAGCTTGTGAGGAGCTTCTTCATGTGAAGGATGCGACGTGTCCGAATCGCCACCGGCGCGGTCGACGGCGGCGAACAGATCGTGCGTATTCTGTGCTCGCTTGCCCGTGGCGCGCGGCGAACTATCGGTGCTCGGGGCTGCGGCGCCGACCGCGGCATGGGAGCCGGTCGTCTTCTTGGGGCTCGAGGCGGCTTGAGACTGGGCCTTGGGGGCCGTTGGTGTGCGGCTCGCCTTGAATGCAGCTACAAGTTCTGGGACTTCCGTGACCAGCGTCCAGTCCGCCATCCCGTCACGCCAGACGAACACCTCACCCTCGAGCTCGCCGGCATGGTAGGCGGCCACGACCTGTTCGGTGGTCATGACGCGTTCGTCGGTGTCGCTGAGATTGACGGACCACTCGATGGACGGCAAAGCGGCATCCTTCGGGATCACTGGTGCCGCAGCGTGGGCGGCCCCAGGCGCCGGTGCCGAGGGTGGAGCTGAGGTGGGTGGAACGGACGCCATGGGTGCTTCAGAAGGCGAAGCCGCAGGCGCAGGCTCGGAAGATGACTGGGTTCCGTCCACCACGATCTGTCCCCCACAGGACTTGCACCGCACCTTCACTTTTCGTCCGGTGACCTTGTTGTCCGCGATCGTGTACTTGGAACCGCAGGCAGGACAGCTGACTTTCATGGGGACGAAATCTCCTCGGACCCTCGGGCAGGACCAGGGCACACAGCACCGCGGGGCGAGTGATCTTCTCCGAACGAAGGCTGTTTCGCAACTTCGGAGGTAGGAATTTCAGCCCGGGAGCCTGCAATCGCCTAGCATTTCCCGTGGCAATGTACCTACCCAAATCTGTCGTCGCGCCCAGGGCCCCAACCCCGGAGCCTTCAGTTGAGCGGGACCAGGGCTGCCCCATCATTCCCGCAGAACTGACTCTCCGGACCGAACGTGGTTCCGCACAGCGGGCAGATTTTGCGACCGGCCTCCCCGACCGGGCCCGGGCGCGGGACCCCTCTCGGTTGGAGTGGTTCGTGATGGATCGGGCATTCCTCCACGCCGGGGTCGTAGCCGTGGCCACAGACTGGGCAAAGGCGTCCGCCCGGCCCACCATCCCGGGAACCCGCGCCGGTGGGGACCAGCCGGTTGCCGTCGGTTGGACAGAACTGCTCGCCCGCCGGGAAATCCTCCCCACAGGTGGGGCAGTGCATGGATCCGCCCAAGGCAGCACGCGGCATGGTCCCACCAGACGTGCTGGAGCGTCGCCGGCGAGCCATGACCACTGCCGCCGCTGCCAGGGCGAGCGCCAATGCCCCGATGGTCCAGACGAAGACGAGCCGCCGGCGGCGTGCCGCGTCCTCTAGGACGGCCCTTCCCGTTCCCACGGCCCCCGAGGCGATGGTCGCCACGGCGACATCGCGGGTCTCCCCCGAGGCGTCGAAGGAACCGCGACTCAGCAACTCCTTGTAGCGAGCCTCGCTGACGACGTGCACGGTCACGGTGACGGCCTTTCCAGAGGCCGAGGCCACCACCTGCACCTCGCCTTCTGGAGCCTTCGCATCGACCCTTATCCCACCGCTCGGGGTGATCGTGAGGCCCGGCGGTTGTCCCTCCAGACGCCAGCCGATTGGGGTATCGAGGCGGCATCCGTTGGCGTCCAAAACCCGCGTCCGAAAGGCGTAGCTCTCACCGGCTCTCAACAACTTACTGGAGGGGCTGACCTCCAAGCGCCGAGGGGGACCCTTCACCGCGCAGCCCGGTTCGATGGTGCGGGATGGCTCGGTCGGTTCCGGCGGAACGGCCGTCGCGGATTGGTCGGGAGGTGCCACTGAAGCGACTGGCGCGGCGTCTCCTTCGCGTTGCACGAGCGTGAAGACTCGGTCTCGACGGACCGAGGCACGGCAAGCCTGATCAGCGATCAAGAACTCGTAGGAGCCCGTTTCGACCAGCCTAATCTGGTTGTCGGTTGCAGAGACGGCTGTCGTGACGGTAGCCCGGCGTGGATCTCGCGCACCGCTCTGGCACACCGTTCGCCAGCCTCGGGTGCCCCCCGAGTGGCTGGTGACGCGAACCCCGGGGAGCTGTTCCCAGCAGGTGGTGGTGGACCAGGTTCGGCCAAGCCCGGAAAGGGCCAACTCCGTGCCCCGCTCGGCGATCGTCACCACTCCGCCTCCCTCGTTGGCACTGGCAGGACGGGGGCCGCAGGACGAGCCCCACTCGGCGACACTCCACGAGGCCACCAAGGGTGACGCGTTCCACCGTCCCGAGAGCGTGGGAGACGACTGAGCCGCAGCCTCTTGTGACACGAGCCACACCAGGCTGGCCAACAGGCAAGCACTTCGCATCGCCGGCATTCTATCTCGCCGGGGACGCGGTATGGGATCCAGAGCAGGGCAGGGCTCGACGCCTCCACCGACCAGAGGACCATTGCATCTCGCTCCGCTACCGTGTAATTCCATCTTCCGGTCGTTCGTTCGACTGCTGCCCGGCCAGGTGTTCGGGGAGTGCACCAAGCGAAGGAGACGTCGCGATGACTCTTGGATGGACCGATCGAGTGGGAAGCCGGTCGGCTGCAGCCCTTTTGGGTCTGGTGTTCCTGTTTCTGGATCATGCCAGTTTGGCGCAGGAACGGCGCGCGCCGGAACAAAATGGTGATGGGATGGACACCCATCTGTTCCGACCCGCGCTGGATACCAAGGGGTTTCTGGGTGTCAACGGACCCGACGTCATGGGCAAGAACGACGTCTGCTTCGGGATGGTCCTCGATTACGGCAACCACCTCATGCGAACCAACGAGGATCGGGAGGAAACCGGCACTGCACCCAGTCGGGGTGACGAGTCGCTGGTCAGCGATTCGTACCAGGGTACTTTCAACTTCAACTACGGCCTGACCCGATTCCTGTCCGCTGGTCTGACCATGCCGGTCGTCCTGATGGCAGGGGATGCAGCCAACGACATAGGTCGCAACGGAGCATTGTATGACTCGGGGCGCCTGGATGCGCAGACCCTGAGCAACCTGGCCATCCACGCCAAGCTGCGGCTGGTCCCTCCCGACAAGGGTTTTGGTTTGGCAGTCGCAGCACAAGCCGGTTTTCCGCTCACCGACGTGCCCCGGGATCTGGGTGCGGATCCCGGCTTCTGGTACTGGCCTCACCTGATCCTGGAAGGGCGAGTGGGCACCCAGCGAATGCTAAGGCTGGGGATTGACGTGGGATACCGCGGCCACACCGGACAGAATCCGCGGTTCGAGAACGATTCCGACAACCGACCCCAGTTGGCCGAGGGGGCTTTCGAAGCGGGCAACTTGGCCACCTTCGGGGCGGCGCTCTCGTTCCGCGCCATGGATGCCCTGGACATCGTCGCCGAGACGGATGCGACGTACCTTCTGGCTGACGCGGATTCGGGACACAAGCTGTCCCAGGAGATCCTGGGGGGCGTCAAGATTTTCATCGAGGAGAACAGCTTTCTGACCATGGGCGCGGGCAGCCGATTCTTCTCCACCGGGTTCGAAGCGGCCGATCTGCGCCTGGTGTTGGGATTCATGTTCGAGCCCTCGGTGGGCGATGCCGATGGCGATGGGATCCGCGACGACGAGGACGAATGTCCGCTACAGCCCGAGGATTTCGACGACGACCGGGACGAAGACGGCTGTCCCGATGACGATCGCGACGGCGATGGGATCCCGGATGCTCAGGACAAGTGCATAACGATCCCCGAGGACAAGGATGGGGACGAGGACACCGACGGGTGCCCGGAGATGCGCGAGCTCGACTCGGATCACGACGGTCTGGTCGACTCCCGAGACCGGTGTCCCAAGGATCCCGAGGACATCGATCAGTTCGAGGACGACGACGGTTGTCCCGATCTCGACAACGACAAAGACGGAATCCCCGACCACCTGGATCGGTGTCCGGACGAGCCGGAGGACAAGGACAACTACCAGGACGACGACGGCTGCCCGGATCCGGACAACGACAACGACAAGATCCCGGATGCCTACGACAAGTGCCCGACCGATCCCGAAAATTACAACGGCTTCCAGGACGAGGACGGCTGTCCGGAGAAGAACAAGGTGATCATCGAGGAAAACTCGATCGTGATCCTGGAGCAGGTCCAGTTCGAGACCGGCAGTGCCAAGATCCTGCCTGCCTCCAAGACGCTTCTCGACGAGGTTGCCAGTACCCTGCGCGAGCATCCCGAGTTCTTGGCGGTGGAGGTGGCCGGGCACGCTGACGAGCGGGGCACGGACGCCAACAACATCCGTCTGACCAAGGCGCGGGCTGCGTCGGTCATGCAGGCGTTGCAGCAGCGCAACATCGCCACCAACCGTCTGGTTTCCCAGGGCTATGGCGAGTACTGCCCGCTGGACAAGGCCAGCACACCGGACGCCTGGACCAAGAATCGACGAGTCGAGTTCAAGATCGTCAAGACGAGGGATGGTTCTACCAACGTGGAGCGTGGTTGCCGCCGCGCCGAGGATGCTGGCATCACGCCTCCCGCGATCGCAAAGTAGACTCCCGGTCGACGACCGACGCGGTATGCCCCCACGGTTGGCTCCGTGGGGGCAACGGCGAGTTGGACCCCTGCGGCTCGGTTGGAGCCATCCCGGTTCACTCGGTGGGAGCTTGGGGTCCCTGGCTGGTGAAGGGGCAGACCCACCGCAACGGACCCCAGACCAGACGTCCTGCGTCCCCAGGCCGAGTTGCGGTTAGAGCGCAGCCTCGGTCCAACACGGCCAACACGGGCGCGTCGAGCTTCGCAACCGCCTTCGACTCGGCCGCACAGGCAAGATAGGGCTGGCTATAGGCGCAGCGTCGGCTGGTCACGATTCTTCCGCCCGGTGTCAGAGAGTCGACCAGCCGCACCTCGGTGCCTGCGTCGACGTCCTGTCGCCACAGTTCCGAACCCCGACGCACCAAGAGGATCGGCCCATCCTGGGCCAGAACTTGGCTCCGATCGGGCAGAGGCAATGACCGATCGCGCTGCAGATCGACCAGCCAGGTGCGAGGGCCCGAATAGAATACCTGGAAACGGCCCACGATACCGCGCCGATCGTAGGCAGAGGTCCGCGGAACCTCGAACCCTAACCCCTGCGCACCACGAGCCGTGACCAGGTGGACCGTCACCAGCCCCGACGACGCCGCGCAGCCGACGACGAGCTTTCGTCGGCTGGGGCTGACGCCGAGCACCGTTCCCTTGCAGCTCTTGGCAAACAACGGGATCCACCGCGCCCCCTCTTGCCTGACCAGGGTGAACTCGGGATCCCGAAGCACGGGCTGGCTGCCGAACAGTGCGACCCGATCCGGCTGGGGGCTCGCAGGGCCGCCCTTCCACGACACCATCGCCTGCGCGAGGTTCTCCTGCTCGTCGGGCCAAGCTTCATAGCGGAGGCTCGAAGCCTGACAGTGGTGGACGCGCAGCCGCTCCCGGCGCACGTCCGGATCGCGACTGGTGCCTCGATTCCGACCCTGGGACAGCTCCAGCAGGTTCAGGCCCTGCCCGGAGTGGTCCGCCCAGAGTCCCACCACGTTCGGGGTGGTGGGATCGACCGTGGTACGGATGCCGGTGGAGAGCTCATGGATGACGAGTTTGGAACCCTGATGGTCGCGCTTCAGGAAGGCCAGATAACGGGATTCGGGGTGAAAGACCAAGCCGGGGGCAGGGTTGCCAGCGCGAGTCAGGTTCCGATCCAGATCATCGTCCAGTCGTGTCACCGAACCGGTGAAGCCGTCCATTAGGATCACCTCGGCGCCTCGCTCCAGCACCAGATAGCGTCCGTCAGGTGAGGCAGCCAAGAGAGCCTGGACCGCAAGGCTTCCGAGTTTCCGGTGCCACAGGGTCACCTCGCCCGATTCTCCCCGTGCGGCGGAGGGTGTCTCGGTTGGGTGGCAGAGAAGCACCCAGGAGCCATCGGAAGCGACCGCTTCGACAGACACGGGCCCGCTGGGACCCAGGAGCTCGGAGGGTGGATCGACACCGAGAGCGGAGGGCTGTTGGACCGTGAGCCCTGTGGTCGCCCCAGCAGCAAATGGGCGAGAGGGAGCCCCCGAGCCTCGGGGCGGCATCTCGGCTCGCGTCGCCATGCCGGTTCGGGTGGGTCGGTGCAGAACGGGACTCTTGGCTGAAGCGCAGCTGACCAGGGTCCATCCCCCAAGCCACGCCAACACGCAGACCCGGGCCAGACGGCTCCTAGTCGTCATCTTCCGAGTCCGCTGCCGGGGGCGGCGGGGGGATCGTCGACGCCCTGCGTGACGAAGGTGAAAGGGAGCCCCGCGTCGAAGGGACGGGTTGGTCCTCGCCAGGCGGCAAGGGCGGTGTCGAGCGCACCACGCGATCCCGGTCGGAATCGCGTCGCAGCTGTGCCATGGCCAGGGCGCTTGAGTTGGGACCGAGCGAATAGGGGCGCGCGGAGCGTCGGAGCTCCGGATCGCGGGAGCCCAGAATGCCCGTGATCTCCTCAGATAGACTTCTGCGCGCAACACGGAGCGAGGTGCTGGAAGGAAGGCTGCCAATGACGGGCGCACTGGGAGGAGGTTCGGAGACGGCCCGGGCACGAAGCCTCAGATCGACTCGGGCGCGATCACCGAAGAACTCGAGGTAGGTGCGCAGCTCCTGCTCGTCCAAACCCACGGCGAAACGCCCCACGGCCTGCACCGCACCAATCCAGTGGTGAGCCAACAGACGGGTGGTCTTGGGGCGTCCTCTGACGCCCACCGAGAGCCGTACACCCCAGGGCATGGGCACCAAATCGAAGCAAAGGGGTGCATCCAGAAAGGGCCGCTCGATGGTCGGACGCAGCCTTTCCAGCTGCTCCTCGAGGGGGCCCGAGTGGTGGATGGAGGCCTCAAAGGCCAGATAGCGTGCCATCACGTTGGCAACGGCGCGCTCCAGAACTTGACCGGAGCCGGCACCCAGGATCTCGTCCGCGGAAAGCAACAGTTGCTCGGCTTCCGCCAGGGGCAACGTCTCGTTGGGGCCGACGCTGGCCCGAGCCGAGCCGAATCGGTGTCCCAGGGTTGGTCCAAGCCGAGAGCGCAGGCGTTCCTGGGCGGCGGGGGCCGCCTTGGCGCAGAGCGCGTCCAACAGATCGGCCAGGTATCGAGCCTGAAATGAGTAGTCCTGGGTCACCAGCCCCTCACCGCTGGCCGAGTGCTTGGTCTCGCAAGGCCACCAGTCTTTCGCCGATTTCGGCCACCGTCAACAGGCTCGCCTTCTTGGGATCCGGCTCGGAACGGGGTTTGAGCTCGACGCCGCCGCGGGCCAGCGAACGAGCCCCGACCGTGACCCGCCAGGGGATGCCGATGAGATCGGCATCCTTGAACTTGACCCCGGGGCGTTCGTCCCGATCGTCGATGAGGACGTCCAGACCGCGACTGGCGAAATCGGCCTCGAGCCGCGCGACCGCTTCTACGACCTCGGGTTCGTTGCCCAGCTGAACCAGGTGGACCGAGTAGGGGGCAATGCTGACCGGCCAACAGATCCCCTGCTCGTCGTGATGCTGTTCGACGGTGGCTGCCACCAGCCGTGACACGCCGATGCCGTAGCAGCCCATCACGATGACCTTCTTCTCCCCATTGTCAGCCAGATAGTGGGCACCCATCTTCTTGGTGTAGTGAGTTCCCAAAAGGAAGATGTGTCCCGCCTCGATCCCTCGGTACAAGGCCAACGGCTTGCCACATTCGGGACACGGATCTCCGTCTGTCACGCTACGGAGATCGACCACCGTCCCCTGGTAGTCGCGTTCGAAGACAACGTGCTCGAGATGCATGTCGAGTTGGTTGGCTCCAGTGATTGCGTCGACAACGGCCCGGGCCGCGGGATCCACCAGGACTCGCCCCGAAAAACCCACGGGTCCAGCGAAGCCAGGCGCTACCCCGGTGGCGGCCTGCACCTCTTCGGCGCTGGCCCAGCGGATTTCCGTGACACCCAGGGCACGAGCCAGTTTGATCTCGTTGACGGCGTGATCTCCTCGGACCACCACCATCACGGTTTCTGAACCCTT
>CAZYKT010000009.1:0-125990 GCA_964648165.1 uncultured Polyangiaceae bacterium
ACGGAGCCTCCCAGGCGTCTCGTCGTTTCCGCGACGCTGGACAGGCCGATGCCATTTCCGTTCCCGGGTGGCTTGGTGGAAACGAAGGGCTCGAAGAGATGGCTCCGCACGGCGGACGCGATCCCCGGTCCATTGTCGGAAACCCGAAGCACTGCACAGGGTCGTGGTTGCGCCGTACCGACATTCGGTTCGGCTGGCGGGAGTGAGCCCCATTCGGTTCCGACGACCAGCTGCCCTCGGCCCTGCATGGCGTCTCGGGCGTTCAGGGCCAGGTTGAGCAGGATCCGGTCGAGCTGGCCGGGTCCTACCTCGACGGGCAACTCCCCTTCGGCCAACTCGATGCCGAGAATGATGCCGGCACCGACCAGGCGGGACAAAAGGCCCGACGTTTCGCTGACGAATTGATTGAGATCCACGACCCCGCGAGCCTCGTCCGCCGGATCCCCGATGGTTGTGGAGAGCAGACCGGTCGTCAAGGCGTGACCGTGGCGCACGGATCGCAGAATGGTCGACCAGTCTTCGTGATTGAGCACGACGTCGCTTTCGAGATCGACGAGCGACGCATAGGTTTGCAGCACGGTAAAGACGTTGTTCAGATCATGCACGAACCCGACCACGGACTGTGCCATGTGCGCCAGCCGTTCCACCTCGCGCAAACGACTGCCCAGCGCATCGGGCGACAAGCGCCTGCGAATGGACACGAGCACCCCTCGGGGTTCTCCGGGGCCCTCGACCCAGGGTAGAAAGCTCAGGCCGCACAGGGCACAACCGGACCCAACCCCGAGCTCCTCAGGAAATTCCTGGGGCTGGCCGTGGCACGCGAGCTCCCAGGCGGCGAGCAGTGCCTCGGAGGGGCGGAGCGCGAGAACGTCCCACAGGGAGCGCCCCTCGAGCGTCGAGCCCTCGATGCCGAGCATCGTTTCGAGATCGCCGGACCAGAACACGACCTTGCCTCGGAGGCTGGTCCCTATCAATCCCTGACGCTGTCTCGTGTCACCTGGATTCATCGCACACCATCGAGTGAGCGGTGACTGCTCAGCCCCAATCGCTGGCCGGCGGAGTCACGCACCACGTTAACAACCGACTTTCACCAAATGCCATCTGCTCGTCAAGTCCCATCGGACTGTTCCATTCTTGCTCTCCTTCGTGCGGCGTTTTCGGTTCTGTTTCGCTGGATAGGCGCGCTGGTCCTGTCCGCCTTGGTAGCCCCCAAGGTTTCGGTGCGGAAACGGTACGCGCAGTCCAGGATTCGCCAACGTCGCATCGAGGGTGTGCCGTTGGGCCGGTCGGAAGTTGTCCGTATTCGTCAAGCCCGCGAAGGGCCGAGTGCGTCGGTGAGTGCCGTGGCCAGGTCGTTTCCGCTGAAGGGCTTGACCAGACACCGATGGACGCGGAGCCCCTCGAGCCATGCTCGCGACGGCACTCTCGGCGGATGGGTCATGACGACGATTGCGATATCGGGGCGAGCCTGGCGCATGGTGTAGACCAGCTGTTCCCCATCCATGTCGCGTAACCCAAGCTCCACCACGACCCCAGTGAGCTCTCGCTCACTGGTCAGGATCGAAAGGGCCGTCTGGCCGTCACCGGCCGTCCACACGCGCCATCCCAGCGCCGTCAGCCACCGCGCGAAGGATTGAACGACGCCAGAATCATCATCAACGACCAGGATACACACGTGCGAATCCCCAGGACTTGGGACACCAAGACGAGCCTACAGTGTTTCGCGCCGTCCCGACCCGAGCTCACGTCTCTGACGCTGCGTCGCTCAGAGCAACAGCCCGACTGCGAGAAGACACTGGATAGCGATAACCACGACGTTTCTCTTCGGGCCAAAGCGTACTCGGGGAGGGCTCGGCGGCAAACCAAAAACCCGCCCAAGGAACCGGATTCGAGCCGTTCGGCTTCCAGTGGTGGTTCCCGGCGTCCCGTCGTCGCCCAGCCAGCTGTAGGAAATGTAGTCTGCCGTTTCGCGCTAACCTTGGAGCGGCAGCCTCGGGGACCTGCGTGTGTGGGGGCGTTGCCCTCGCGACTGGTACGATCTTGCTATCAGCTGCCGAGCCGAAGACCCCTCGGGCGGCTCTCGCCGGGATGGTGTTGGTTGTGTCCGGCGCAGCGACGACCCGTCGCGCCGGGTCGAGTCGAGGTACCCATCGCGGTCACCGCTTCGACCGAGCCTTGCCGAACTCCATCGTGAAGTGGCATTTTTGTGGACGAAATGGGGTGCGACGCTGCCGCGGTGGTGCGCCGATTTCCGACCTGCGGTAGGTTGCTCGCGCCAGAAGGCGACGGGCAAAGGCAAGTTGCAGGTGATCACAAGGGTGTCGAACGTCTGGAAGAACCGGGTACTGGCCCTTGGTTTGGTGTTGGTCCTTCTGGTGGTGGTTGGGCGGATTGCGATGCGGCTCATCGTGGACACCGACGAGGCTTATTATCTATTGGCCGGGCAGCAGCTCATCGACGGAGCGTTGCCCTACCGGGACTTCTTCTTTCCCCAGATGCCACTCTCGGCGATCGTGTTCGGGGCGTGGCAGGGTCTGGTGGGTCGAGGCTTTGTCGCGGGGCGGCTCTTGGGGGCTGCGCTCGTGGTGGCCATCGTGATGGTCACGGTTCAGTCAGTGCGGTCCCGAGTGGACCGTCGAACGGCATTGGTCGCTGTGGGGTACCTGGTCCTGTGCGCTTGGGCCGTCACGTGGATGGTCAGAGCGAAGACCTACGGGCTCAGTGCCCTGTTGATCCTTCTGGCGGTTCACGCCGCGGCGCGGCCCGACCATTCCCCGTGGTCCGACAGGTTGTCGGGCCTTTTCGTGGGTTTGGCGGTCTGTGCCAGGTTGCTGCTGGCTCCGCTCGCCGTTGTCCTGGTCCTTGCGCCCTGGTTGCGACGGGGCGACGGCAAATCCGCGTTGCGAGCGTCGGTGAGGGTAGCCCTGGGTGCCGTCCTCGGTCTACTACCGGCTTTCGGCCTGTGGGCGATGGACCCCAAGGCGTTCTGGTTCAACAACGTCACGTACCACGCGCTGCGTTCAGGGGGACCAAGCCTGGTCGAGGACTGGGACCAGAAGGGCAGGGTGCTGCTCCAGGGCTTCGGTTTTGGCAGCTGGCCAGGCTGTACGCCGATGGTCGTGATGGCGGGGCTGTGTGCCCTTGGATTATGGACCTTCTGGCGTCGAGCCGAGCAGCGGCACCTGCTCGTCTACCCAGTCGCCATGCTGGTGGTCCACGCCACGTCGTATCTGCCCTCTCCGGTCTACGTGCAGTACTTCACGGTTGGTGTGCCGCTGTGTATCGTGGGCGCCGCGCTGTGGGTTGCCTCCCAAACCCCGGTTTGGAGACGCGCGTTCTGGCTCGGTCTCGTCCCCAGTGCCCTGCTCTTTTTGGCGCGGGATGCCTCGGACCTGTTCTTCCACGCGGACGTGAAGACGCCGGCGGCGCTCGACGCGGTGGGCGCCATGGTCAGGCGCGCCACGGAGCCCTCCGACACCGTGGCGGCCAACTGGGAGCTTGGCCTGGTCGCAGCCGAGCGACGGATGTTGCCCTGTTCGGACAACGTCTTTGCTCGACGCCCCCTGCCCGGGCTGCCCCGTGCCGAGGCGGCGGAGCATCACCTCTGCACGTACACGCAGTTGGGACGAGCCGTCCTGGGCGGTGACGTGCGAGCCTACGTGTCGGTTGGCTGGGAGCAGCCCCACCTGGAGTCGCGGCTCGAGGCGGCGGGATGGCGAGCGATAGACGCCCGCCTGGCAACGGTGTGGATCGCCCCCAAGGTAGAGCCAGACAGGGCCCGCTGAGGGCGCAGCAAGGACCGATTTGGGGTCGCTCCCCCGCCGCTTTGGTGCAAGGCTTGATTCCAGCCTCGTAGAAAGGGTGCAGCCCAGCGTGCTGCAGGACAACGGGTGGTCGGGCCGCCATCCCAGCCGGCATTGCCGGCGGACCGGACCATGCACGAGAACCCCGTATCGAACCCACCCGAAGCCTGGCAGCCCCTGTTGCGGATAGCCCGAGCCGCCGGGCGCCCGCTGGAACGATTCCTTCACATCGAAGCGGCGAGCGGGATCCTCTTGTTGCTGACCGCCGCTCTCGCCCTGGGCTGGGCCAACTCGCCCTGGGCGAGCAGTTACGCCCAGTTCTGGAACATGCCGCTGGGCATTCGTGTGGGGTCCTTCACCTTCGAGCGGAGCCTGGTCTGGTTTGTCAACGACGGGCTGATGGTGATCTTCTTCTTCGTGGTGGGGCTCGAGATCCGGCGCGAGCTCCACCACGGTGAGCTTTCCGAATGGCGCAGGGCGGCGCTCCCCGTGGTTGGCGCAGCGGGCGGAATGCTGGCTCCGGCGGTCCTGTATCTGGTCATCGCTGGAGCCCCCGCGACCCATTCGGGATGGGGCGTTCCGGTCGCCACCGACATCGCCTTTGCCGTCGGGATCCTGACGTTGCTGGGCAAGCGCGTCCCTGCCGCGATGCGCGTCCTGTTGCTGGCCCTGGCGGTCATCGATGACCTGGGAGCCATCTTGATCATCGCGCTGTTCTATTCCTCGGCGGTCGTCTGGTCTGGGTTGCTGGTGGCCGCGGCTGGATTCGCCGGGATCATCCTGATGCAGCGCCTGGCGGTGCGCGCCAAGCTGGCCTACGTTCTGCCGGCGATGCTTGCTTGGGCGGGGATCTACATGACCGGCATCCATCCGACCATCGCTGGCGTCATCGTCGGCTTGATGACGCCGGTGCGGGCCTGGCTGGGGCCAGAGGGCTTCATCTCCGGGGTCCAGGGGGAGCTCGAACGGGTTGCCCTCGCCGTCCCCGCCGGCATTCCCCAAGAGAGGCTGGCCGCCAGTCTTCGACAAGTCGACATGGCCCGCCGGGAAGCCCAGTCTCCGGCCGAGAGCCTGATTGGGACGCTTCATCCCTTCGTGGCCTTCGGTATCATGCCCATCTTTGCGCTGGCCAACGCGGGAGTGCATCTCGATGGCCAGTCGCTCGGCGCCAGTTCCGGGAATGTCATCGCTGGGGTCATGGTGGGTCTGGTCCTAGGCAAGCCGATTGGCGTGCTGCTGGCGAGCTGGCTGGCGTTGCGCCTGAAGCTGGCACGTTTCCCTGTTGGTGTGACCCTGCGGCATCTCTTGGTCGTTGGGATCGTCGCCGGCGTGGGGTTCACCATGGCCATCTTCATCGCGCAACTGGCCTTCGCAGATCCGGCACTGCTGGCAGCAGGCAAGCTGGGCGTGCTGGTCGCGAGTGGTGTTGCTGCAGTCCTGGCGCTGGTTACGGGCCGCCTGCTACTCAGTCCCGGCGGGAGCGATGGCGCTGCCCAGACTGCGGACGAGGCGGAGAGCTCGACCCAGGCATGAGTCCTCACCCCGTTTGGGAATTGGTCGGTACGGCGCAATAACGAAAGGGCGGGCTGCCCAACCATCAAGGCAGCCCGCCCTTTGCGCGGTGAGGAGATCCAAACCGGAGGAGATGTGCTCAGAAATTGTGAACGAACGTCAATCGACCCTCGGCTCCCGCGCCGTCGGCCCCGTCGCGGACCGACTTCTTCAGCTCGTAGCCCAGGAACAGGCCCAGCGAATTGCCGGAGCCATAGCCCAGCTCCACATGCCCGCCCAGCGGGAAGGCGAGGGTGTTCTTGGCCTCCATGTCGTACGTGTACTCGACCTGCGGGCCCACGCCGATCGTATCGTTGGCCTTGTACAAGAGCCAGTTGCGGGTGTGGATGTAGTCGTTGGCGCCCTGCTTGTCGAAGGCGGAGTAAAGGACCGTCCATATCCAGGATTCGAAGTAGATCGAGTCGGTGTTCACGATCGTGTAAAGCTGTGGTCCGTTGATGGCGACGGCCTTCTTGGCAGCCCAATCGAAGGCAATACCCACCATGGGCGTCAGAGCCACGGGGCCGAAGGTGAATGCGGGCCCGATGTCGAACTCGCCCCACCAGGACAGGGGTGCGACACTCACGCTCCCATCCTCGGCTACGCCGACGCTGGGGTAGTTCTCGGCGATGTAGATGTCGGTAGCCAAGCCCACGCTGTCACCCAAGGGATAGGTCGCGCCGGCCCAGAGCTGCAGCCCGAACAGATAGTCGTGGTCGATTCGGAAGTAGCTGGGTACCGGGGTACTTACCGGTTCGGCCTCGGCGGGAGGCGGAGCCGGGGCTTCGGCGGGGGGCGCAGGCGGTTCCGTGGCAGCCTGTTCCGGTGCCGCCGGGGGCGGCGCAGCCTCGGCAGCTGGTGGGGGAGCGGGCGCCGGTTCGGCGGTTGCTGCTGTGGAGCCGGGCTGCGGCTCAGCGGCTGGTACCTGTGCCACACAGAAGCTCGAGATCGCGGAAAGGACCGTTACTGCGCTACCAAAAACCAGAGGACGAAGGGAGGTATGCATGGGTCGAAGCTATCGAACCCATGTTGCGGTCGGTTGTCGGGCGCGTTTCCGACTCGAAATAACGCATTCCCGTGTCCGAATCCGGCCTCGACATGCCAGGGAAAGCCTACGGAAACTGGGCCAATGCACCCTGAGCTCACGAGGCAAGAGACGCCCGAACTCACGGTGGTCATCGTTCAGCTGTCGGCACTGGTCGGATACCTGGCCCTGTGTGCTCTATGGGCGCATGGGTATCGTCGTGTCGACGCGCACATCCGTGGGTGGCTCGGAAGGCGGCTCAAGGCCAAGGTGGTCTGGCAACAGGCGGGTCCGAACCAGCTGGCGTGGCACTGGGGGTCGGTCGAGCCGGTCAGCAACGGAGCGCGGTTCGCCATCAGCGCAGTCGCGCTGGTCGTGTGGGGGCTCGCTCCGGCACTACCCATCATCTGTCTGGGGGGCCTGCATCTGTTGGTCCATTTCCCCTCGGTGGGAACGACCCGGATCCTGGTGTTGGTGTCGCTCGCCTCGACCTGGCTTTGCTGGATGCTCGTCGATCCCCGGGATTGGAAGACGGAGCGGCTGTCGCCCCCAGCGCGGGTTCTTCGGCAATCCTTGACAGCCCCGCAGCCGATTCCCTAGGCTACCCCTCGGAGGGAATGATGCCCAATGCCCAGCTTTTCACGCGCACCGCAGCCTCGCTGATTGCGACATCTGTCGTTGTCCTGTCTTGCGGCAACTCGATCGATCACCTGGTAGCCGAGAAGAAGTACTACGAAGCCAGCAAGACCTGCGAACAGGAGCGGGACGCTGCTGAGCAAAGGGCGTGTTTCCAGAAGCTCGCCGACGCTTACGCCTCGGACGGGTCACTGGACGAAGCGGCGGAATACTACGCCAAGGCGGGTCTTTCGGACCAGGCGACCGAGACCTACTGCCGCGCCGTGACCACGGACTGTATCCATCAGTATCGAGGGGTCGAGTTGCGAAAGCAATTCAAGAGCCAACAGAAGGCCCAGCAGTGTTACGCGACTGCCGCGGAGACCTGCGCCAAGAAGCAGGAACACATGGACGCAGGGTACTATTACGAGATGGCCAGCGCGGTGGACAAGGCCAAGCAATCCTTCGTCAAGGCGGCAGAGGGTTTCGCCAAGGAAGCGGACGAGGCGCTCGCGGAGCTGTCGAAGGCGTCGACCAAGGTGGAGTCATCCGCCCAGAGCACGTCAACCGCGGCCGAGAACGAGCTGGACAGGCTCAATGACCAGCTGGCCAAAGCGGCTGACGAGCTAGAAGCCCTCGTGAGGCCCGTCACGTCGCGGAAGAAGGCCCGAGATAAGCTGGAGCTGACCGCTCGGATGTACAAGCGGGGTGGCGACGCCGAGAATGCAGAACTGTATCAGAAGAAGCTGCAGGCTCTGGAGGGGACTACGCCGGGCGGCCAAGGTCAGAGTCCGGCTCCCGCGACAAGCGCGGCGCCGTAGGCAGCAAACCGACTGCGGGATCTGGACCGGTCGATGGATTGCTGGATCCGGCCGACTTGACACTGGGTTGGGGCTCGCCTCAGCTGGAATACAGCCGTTCCCTGTCCGCTCGGATCGCCTTTGTGTATCCTCCCCCTCATGTCCACCGCGGGACCTCCCAAGATGGGTCAGGATCTGGATCCGGGTCTGGTTAAGCAGCTTGAGCCGTTGCACAACGCCCTGTGGAAGTCCAGGAACGCCGTCGTTCCCCTGGTGGGCTCGGGGATGTCTCAGGGGCTCAAGTCCTGGAAGGAATTGCTCGAGTCCTTGATTGCCGAGCTGCCCGAAGCGGATCGAGACGACGCTCAAGAGCTTCTCGACAAGGACAAATACCTGGATCTGGCGGCGTGTCTCGAGGCTCACCAGGCTGTGGGCCGCAACCGGATCCTGACTCGTATTGAGCAGCTGTACAAACAGCCCAACATCCCGCGACCAGACGTGTACGACCAGCTGGTAGCGTTACCCACCGACCATTTCCTCACCACCAACTACGATCCCTGGCTCAAGCACGCGCTGGCGAAGAGGATGGGCGGTGCCCCGCGAGTCTACGCGCCAAAGGATCCGGAGGGCTTCGCTGAGACGGAAGCTTGTTCCTCGCCGTTGGTCCTGATGATCCACGGCGATGCGGATCGCTCCGGGACCTGCGTGCTCAGCAGCTGGGACTATCGGAGGCTTTCGCACGGGAATTCCGCGTTCAAGCTCGGCATGCAACAGCTCGTGGGCCAGCGGCGCTTGCTTCTGGTTGGCTACTCCGTCTCCGATCCGGATATCCTGGCCCTACTCGACGAGTGGCAGGTGGTGTTCGCCCCCGATGGCGGTGCCACGCGGCATTTCATGCTGGATGCCCAGACCAAGCCCGCGCGGCGCAGCCTATTGCGGCGCCGTGGCATCGAGTCCATCGATGTCGGAGACTTCGGCAGACTGGGGGACGTGCTCCAATACCTGGCAACCCCGCCACCTGGAGTTGCCCGCGCCGTTTCGGATCCCGCAGATGGTGCCCTATCCGCCTATCTCCAGGGACTCTGGGACCAGACACGCTCCATCGACATCCAGGGGATTGCCACGCGCCATGGGGTCGGCAAGAGTGCCCTGAGCTATCCCATCGAGGAGCTCTACACGCCGCTCCGTACCGCTTTCGGTGCGATGCAGGAGCACGGTGAAGGGCCCTTGGAGATGCGCGAGGAACTCCGGACACTGTCCGACGTTCTTCCCGGCCAGAAGCATCTTCTGATCGAGGGTCAACCGGGCTCGGGCAAGACGACGTTTCTCCGCCTGGTGGCGTCCCTTCTGGCTCGCGACGCCCTGGGCTGCACGGGAGCCGGGGGCAAGTGCTTCAGCGAAGAGCATCTGGGCCTCGCCGCAGATGAACCCTCCCGCATTCCGCTCTTTGTCCGCGCCGCGGCCTTGGTCCCATTGCTCACCAAGCTGCCGGTGGGCACCGCCGCGGACCGCGGGCAGTTGTCGGCGTTTCTCGAGGCTCTGTGTTGCCGCAATGGCCAGACCATTCCGAAGGAGCACTTCGCCAAACTCCTGGAGGCAGGCCGAGCCTTCCTGCTCCTGGACGGTGTCGACGAGATCGCTGACTTGACGCTGCGACCCAGGCTCTTCGAGATCCTGGCGGATGCGGTTCGCTACTTCCCGGGGCGGATCCTGGTGAGCAGCCGCCCGTTCGACACCGAAGCCCTTTGTGCGATGGGATTTGCGCGCGCCAGGGTGGAGCCGTTTGGTCGCAGCGAGATCGAGCAGTACGTGGCGCGTTGGGTCAGTGGGCTTCGGGCCAGCGATGGCATGGGTATGAGCGCGGCGGGAATCGAGGCCCATCAGAGGGACGTGACTGCGACGATCCTGAACAACCCTCAAATCCGGAGCCTGGCCGAGAACCCGGTGATGTTGACCTGCCTCTGCGTGGTGCATTTCAACGCTGGCAGGCTGCCGGAGGCGCGCTCGCGGCTGTACGAGGCGGTCGTTGACTGGCTGCTCCGCGCCAAGGCGGAGAAGCGCAAGGAGCTCGGTCGCGAAGGCGAGCTCGACTACAACGAGGAGTTCACGCGCAGGGCCCTGGCTCGCTTGGCTTACGGCATGATGACGACCGACCAGGGCAAGCGGAGCATCCTCGGCTTTGGCGAGGCCGTTCAGCTCCTCACCGAGGATCTCGCGCGGCAGTTCCCGAAGGTGTCCTCGGACTGCCTTCAGCCCATCGGCGAAAGTTGGCTTTCCTTCGAGTGCGAGACCAGCGGCATCATCGAGGAGCTACCTGGCAGGCAGCTGCGCTTCTGGCACCTCACATTCCAGGAATACCTGGCGGCGCTCTGGATGAGCTGGCAGGTGTCCCGCAGTAGCAGCTGGTTCACGGACCATGTGGCCAGACACTTGGAGGATCCGCAGTGGCGGGAGACGATGGATGTCCTGCCCGGTGTCCTCTACGACGGCCCGGGGCAGGACGCCGTGGACAAACTGCTGGCCAAGGTAGTCGAGCTTGACTCGGGAGATCTGCGACTTCCTGGTCGGGCACGCATGGCGGCGCTCCTTTCCCGGTTGTTGCGGCCGCTGGAGATCTACCAGTACCGCAACCCCGGCATCGCAAAGGTCTGGCGCGATGCACTGGACGCCAGCATGGCCATCTTCACGCCAAAGGGCGCCGAGGAGCTGCCGGTTCAGTATCGCATCGAGGTCGCGGACGCACTGGGCCGCGCCGGCGATCCGCGGTTGGCTCCCGGTGTTGACAATTTCCTACCCGTCCCGGGCACCAACATCGCGCTCGGCAAATACCCGGTAACGGTGGAGGAGTATCGGTTGTTCGTCGAGGATCGAGGGTACGAGCAGCGAAAGTACTGGTCGGACGAGGGATGGGCCCGCAGGCAAGGGGAGTCGTGGTTGGGCCCGGAAGATTGGGAGAGTCAGCTGCTGCAACCCAATTGGCCGGTGGTTGGTGTCTCGGTGTACGAGGCAGAGGCTTATTGTGCCTGGAAGGCGGAGAAATGCGGTAGGACGCTCCGACTGCCAAGTGAGATAGAATGGTCAGCCGCGGCCACATCGCCACGCGGGGACTACCCCTGGGGTGCGAAGGAACCGGATGAAGAGCTCTGCAACTTCGGCATAAATGTGGGACATCCCACGCCGGTGGGCGTGTATCCGTCAGGCGCGGGACCCTTTGGGCATCTGGATCTGGCGGGGAACGTCTGGGAATGGACCGGTACGGATGTGGATGGTGGCCGGTTCCGGGTCTTTCGCGGTGGCAGCTGGTTCAACCGGGCCAGGGGCTGCCGCTCCGCGTACCGCTTCAGGTTCGTGCCCGGCGGTCGCAGGTTCAATCTGGGCTTCCGCTTGGCCGCAGTTCAGTGAGCTGCGGAGCCAAGGACGAGCGAGCGAACGAGGAGACTGGCGACGAGGGACGAGGAGCCGAGGCGACGAGGCGCGAAGCGAGGGCGTGGTTGCTGGAACCAGGCCTCTGTAAACGCGCAGCGGCCCGTAGGCCGCATTGCCCAGTACATTCCTTCTGGGTAATATTCTCATTAGGAATGTACTGGGACGTCGAGTTCACCGATGAGTTCGAGAGCCGAGCTCCGGAAGCGCAAAGGATCGATGACATGGCAAAGAACTTCACCAAGCTTCGCGCCCAGCTGTCGCCCGAAAGGCAGCGCCAGAACAGGGCTGACGCCGCACGGGTACTGCTCGAGATGTCGCTCCGGGAGCTGCGGCAGAACGTCACCAATCTCAACCAGGAGGACGTCGCCGAAATCCTCAGTGTGACTCAGGGCTACGTTTCCAAGTTGGAACGGCAGGACGACATGCTGTTGAGCCGGTTGTATGCCTACGTGGAAGCGCTCGGGGGGGAGCTCGAAATCCGCGCGAAGTTTCCCAACCGCGAGGTCGAGATCAAGCGATTCCGCGATGTCGAAAAGCTGAGGGCCGTCTTTGCTCCTTCCACAAGACACAAGGGATCGGCATAGGGGGGCCATGTCGACGCAGTCCGTCGGTGCGCGAGACGCCATCACCGTTGAACCCGAACCACGAGGTTCTGGCCATGACCTGGCCAAAGCCACGCACCTGCCAGGGCGATCGATGCGGATCGCCGCGGATGCGTGGATGGCACGGGCGTTGCTGTAGTGCTCGGCCAGTCCCTTGCCATCCGAGCTTCACGAAGTCCTCATCCTGCTCTTCCGCAATCGGCCGGAGTTGGCTCCCCATTTCCTGAAGGAGACCCTTCACGTCGAGCTGCCCGCATATCGTGAGCTCCGCGTCGAATCCGCCGACATCAGCAACGTGGTCCCTGCAGAATACCACGCTGATCTGGTCATCCTCCTGTTCGACGGCAAGCCGGTCCTTGGCATTGGCCTGGAGGTGCAGCTTCGGGTCGACAAGGACAAGCGCTTCGCTTGGCCCGCCTACGTTGCCTGTCTTCGTTCGCGCTATCGCTGCGATTGCTGCGTGCTGGTCGTGACCCCTTCGGTATCCGTGGCTCACTGGGCGTTGTCACCGATCCCTTTCGGCCTGGGTGGGTCGTTCACGCCGTTGGTGATCGGTCCCCAGGGTGTCCCCGTCGTCACCGATCCGGAGCTTGCCTGCCAGTTCCCCGAGCTGGCCGTGTTGTCCGCAATGGCCCACGGCAAGGGGGACGTGCAAACGGCCGTGAACATTGCCAAAGTCGCCGCCGCGGCAGCCGTCGGCTTGGATCCGGACAGTCAGGCCGTATACTTGGATCTGATCGAGACCGCTCTCGGCGCGGCTGCCAGAAAGGCATTCCAGATGCTTCCCGCAGGATACCAGTTCAAAGGTCCCAGCTATCTTCGAGGTCGCACCGAGGGCCTTCGCGGGATGTTGACCCGTCAGCTCACGAAGCGTTTTGGCTCACTGCCCTCCTGGGCATCCGAACGGGTCGAGAAGGCCACGGTCGAGCAGCTGGAGGGCTACGCCGATCGGATCCTGACGGCTGGCTCGCTCGAAGAGACGTTCGAGGAGGGATAGGTTCGTTGACAGCAGCGATGATCGGATCGTCCCAGGGTGACCGATGATTCGCTCCTCGGTCGCCATGCGACTCCGCACCCTCCGGGGCGATTGGCGTGCCTTGAGCGGTCCCTTGGCGGTTGGGCTACTGGTCCTGGTTGGTTGTCGAAGCCGCACCCCGGGTGAGTCGTCGTCGGCAACCTCAGCCTCGGGTTCCATTTCAGCTTCGGCTGCGCCGTCGTCGAGTGCGCAACCAGCCCCAGTGTCGCCCGGATTCACGCTCGTTGCCGATCAGAACGAATTCAATCCGCCGTGGGCCCTCGACCATGGCGAGGACACTTTCCTCGTTTTCGGTGGTCGCGCCAGAGTCGTCGCACCCGGCAAGAATCTGCGGGAAGCGACTGACATCACCACCGGACTGCCCGCCATGGATGGCATGTCAACGGTGTTTGCCGGGGGCGGCCCCGAAGCACCCTTGATGGTTGGCGTGCCGGTTCGCAAGAAATCTGCCGGTTGCGAGAATGTCTGGTTTCGGTTGGAGGGGAACAGGTGGCGAAGCGTTCCGCTCGAACCCTGTGTGTACCGCGCTCTCGGACTAGGGAACGCCACGTTGGTCATTGGATACGTGGATGCCCCCGAGGGCGATCCCGAGGCGCTTCCCGCCGGGAACCGTAGTCGTGCCTGGCTGGTACGAGCCAAGGGCACCACGGTGGAACCGTGGAGTGATTGGCCCAATGCACTGACTTTTCAGGAGCAAGCTAGCGCGCATGTGCTGTGGGCTCTGGCCACGCGCCCCGGAGCGCCGGGCAAATGGTTGCTCAGGATGCCCGTCGGGGGACGGCCCAAGTTCTTCGCGATCCCCAACCGGCAGCTGTGCCGTGGTTTGGATCGGTACCTCCAATACGGAGAGACGCTAGAGAGCGTCGACGACGAGACGGCGGTGGTCACCATCCAACCCGTAGAGTCCGTGGCTTGCCTGAAGGGTGAAGGGCGGTTCCGATTCACTGCCAAAACCGTTACCTGGGAGATGCTGGGACAGGACGTCCCGAACGCGAAACACTCGGTCGTCACCGCGGACGGATCGACCTTCCGTGTCGAAGGCACCGGGGTCGTCGTCGAGACTCACGGGAGGGTGGAGAGGTATCCGCTGCGAGAGGTGCAACAACTCCGAAGCGGGCCACAGCCGCCTGTTCTGCTCGGCGTGGAGTTGATCCTGACTGCCGGCCATCGGGAGCTGTGGGTTGCCTGCCGGGTCGGTGGTCGTACCCTGCTTTACCGGTACGAAGGCATCTTGTAGGCCGTGGTGTGGGAGCACTGGGCGCCCGGAAATGGGGGACTGGGATCGAGCAGACCGCCACCAAGGCCGACACTTCCGGCTTCGGTTAACGATACCACTTCGTGAACGGAGGGATCATGTCGACTCCCCCCGTTCGCTCGGCGACAAAGGGCTTGCCCGCTGCGGCAACTGGCCATCCTGTGATACAAAGCAGGTGATGGAACGTCCGGCGGCGTGGGACGCGTTCGACCGTCCGTGGTTTATTGGGCTCCTCGTGGCAGCCACGAGCATCTGCGCGTGCGGAGCACGTTCGTCACTCGATGGTTTGAACGGGGTCATCGCTTCGGCGGGAATGGGCGGCTCCACGAGCGGTGGGACTCGGGGGGAGTCGGGAGGCTGGTCAGGCAGAGCTGACGGTGGCGTGCCGAGTGGCGGTGCGGCGGCCGGCGCACCACAGGGTGGCAACGGAGGCACGGGAATCGGCGGCGGCAGCCAAGGGGAGGGTGGTTCGTCTGGCGTCTCCAATGACCAGGCCCACCCCCCCGAGGGGCAGTTCATTGCGATTGCCACCGGGCGTCACCACGGCTGCGCCATTCGTAGCGACGAAACCGTGGCCTGCTGGGGGCGCAACGACGTCGGTCAGGCCTCACCGCCCGAGGGGACGCTTACTGCGATTGCTGCCGGTGACGACCATAGTTGCGCCATCCGTGCCGACCAAACCCTGGTCTGCTGGGGCCGTAACGACTCCGGCCAAGCCTCACCGCCCGAGGGGACGTTCACGGCGATTGCTGCCGGCAAATACCACAACTGCGCCATCCGCACCGACCAGACCTTGGCCTGCTGGGGCTGGAGTGGCTACGGCCAGGCCTCACCCTGGCCCATGGTGCAGACGTACGCCGCGATTGCTGCCGGCTGTTACCACAGCTGCGGCGTCTGCACCGATGGCTCCGCCTATTGCTGGGGGATGAACTACGTCTACTACCTTCAGTCGTCTCCGCCCCAGGGGACGTACACCGCGATTGCTGCCGGGGAGTACCATAGCTGCGGCGTCCGCACTGACGGCGCGCTCGCCTGCTGGGGAAACGACGCCCATGGCGAGTCCTCGCCCCCCCAAGGGAGCTTTCTTGCGGTTGCTGCTGGCTATGGCCACAGCTGCGGCATCCGCACCGACGGCACGCTTGCCTGCTGGGGGTTGGACGACTCGGGTCAGGCTTCTCCGCCCGAGGGGAGGTTTACCGCGGTAGCAGTGGGAGACGGCGTTGGCTGCGCCATCCGCGAGGTCGACCTTGCTCTGAGCTGCTGGGGTTACCTGGATTCTGCTGAGCCCTGAGCTCGGGACGGGAGCTTCTTTGCCCTCGATGGCCGTCGACTTCGCAAGCGTCCGAGTCGGGTCCCGAGACTTCGCCATCCGACGAGCAGCCATGGGCGGCCCCTAGAAGGGCACGCTGCAATGTCCGCGTTGTCGTCGTGTGTTCCTCCGAGTTGGGGACCAAAGGTCTCGGTGTCCGGCGCAGGGGCAAGCCGGAGGGCCGGAACGTCACACTGTCAGGCCGTTGCTGTGCACCAAAGTGATGGGAAACGGGTTGCTTCGGTGGTTCGTGCATTGCGCGGGGAACGTCGGGATCGCCCGTTCAGCCCCGAGTCTGGCGAATGACGCGCCCCGTACCTGGAGCTGGGCTAAGCTTGGTTGGTCGTCATGCCGACGATCAGCAGCTTTTTTGGAATCCACGTCCGCATGTATTTCGACGACCATGCCCCACCCCATTTTCACGTCTCCTACAGGGGAGAAGAGGCAGAAATTGGCATCGACTCGCTGGGACTTCTGGCCGGTCGCGTGCCGCCGCGCGCATGGGCACTGGTGGTTGAATGGGCTGCCCAGCATCAGAACGAGCTGAAAACGAATTGGGATCTGTTGCATTCGGGGCGATTGCCCCTCCCCATCCCACCCTTGGAGTAGTTGCCATGCTCCCTCATGTCGTTGCTGCAGAGCTCGTGAGCGATTATCGGATTCGGTTCGTGTTCTCGGATGGCTCCACGGGGGTCGTGGACTTCCAGGAGCGGATCGTCGGCCGAGGTGGGGTCTTCCTGGAACTCGAGGACCCCGCCGTCTTCGGCGCGTTCACGATTGACGCCGAGGCAGGAACCATCGTCTGGCCCAACGGAGTGGACTTCTGTCCGAACACGCTCCACGCGCTCGCTACGGGCAAGGGCTCCGTCGCTGCCTAGCCATTGAGGGATTCGGTTTCGGCCCTCTGCCGCGCGTGGACTGCCGACGGCACGCTTGCCTGCTGGGGGTTGAACGACTCAGGTCAGGCTTCTCCGCCCGAGGGGAGGTTTACCGCGGTAGCAGTGGGAGACGGCGTTGGCTGCGCCATCCGCGAGGTCGACCTTGCTCTGAGCTGCTGGGGTTACCTGGATTCTGCTGAGCCCTGAGCTCGGGACCGGTGGCTCGGGACGCGGTGACGGCGTTCCGAGTGGCCCGGTCGGCCGTCGTGCGGATCCCCTAGCGCGCAGATGGCGTGGGACTCGGAGCCAGGCTCAGACTCTTGCACTGCCACAGCCGCATCAAGTCCCCTTTATCCCTCAACAAGTAGGGCGTGATGACGACGTTCGTTGCTTCGCTTCGGGGCGAAGGTGAGCCAGCGAAACCGAGCAACGCTGGATGCTGATCTTCCAGCGCCAACACGCTGTGCGCGGCCCTGGCGGCTCCTTGCAGGGGAACCAGATCGAGCTCGAGGGCGACCTTGCGAAGCTCCATCGGCTGGGCGCGGAAGGTCAGCCTGAATTGGTGGCAGGGGCTCGATTGTCCGGGCGCAGCGGCGCGATCGCAGGACAGGGTGCAAGGAGTCTCGGTCGGAATGCCGTTCTTGAGCAGCACCTGGCAGACACTGCTGACGAACACGTTCGGGCCGTTGAGGAATTCGGCGAAACTCGTGGCGGGGGCAAGCGCCCCATTGTTCGCTCTCTCGGCGTCGTTGGGGAGGACTCTCTCCAGGGCCCCGTGAACCGTCGCGATCTCGACGACCACGGCGAAAGGCAATTCGGAGGGGCGATGCGTCGGTTCGGCCTCCTCCCGAGCCTCCTCGGTGGTCTCGAGTGGATCGTCGTTTTGGCCATGACTGGGTATCGAGTCTGGACCAGCACTGACCGACGCTGAAGCTGGAGTTGGACCCAGGGGCGCTCCAGTCGCCGGTGTCGACGGAGGCGGTTGGTTGGGAAATGGCTGCGCAGGTGGCACCGTTGGTCCCGGCACGGGCACGCGAGCGAGAGCCAAGGGCACGATCCCCGGGATTGGCACCGACGCAGAGCCAAGCAGGGCGGGGCACGGTCGGGCAATCATGGGACGATACGATGAGGGGATCCGAGGTGGCGGGGCCGCCGGTGGGGCAGGTGCGGCACAGGCAGAAGCCACGAAACCGAGGAGCAGCTCACGAAAACAAACCATGGATCCCGCGAAGCTTTTCATTGGCAAGCCTCGACTATCCCAAGAACTACAATAGAGGACAACCTGCGCTGTGTTCTTCCACGATCCAGCCGATCCAACTCAAGCGGGCCAACCGGCGGGAAGGGGAGTTCGACGGGTGCGCCCACGTTGGCCAACGCTTGCCGGGTAGACCATCGTGCAACATACTTGATGGATGCGCCGGGTAGTCGCTTGTCTTGCCGTCGCAAGTGTGGTCGTCACGCACTCGCTCTTGGCCCATGCCGAAGAACCAGCCAAGTCCGCGGCGAAGCCAGAGGGGAGCTTCTCCCGTGTCCTGGTGACGGCTACGGCCGACCTCAAGTTGGGCTTCGTGCAAGAACAGGGAGTCACCCACGAGGACATGTCCAATGCGGAGACCAGCGAAATGGCGCGAGCCGGCTTCGGCGCGTTGGTAGGCGGGATGCCATTTTCTGAATCGAGATTCACGCTGGGGGCACGGTTGCGGGAGGAAACCTTCGTCTGGGAGGAAGCGATTGTCCCTGTGCTCAGCGGGACGGCTCTGGCGGGAGTGACCTTCGGCAAACCGAGAGAGCGGCAGTTTCAGTTCATTTTGGTGGGTGTAGGTGCCGAGGGCATCCCTGCACTCACCCCCCCGATCTTTGCCGTTCATCTTCTGGGAGGGACTTCCATGGATGGACTCGTTCTGGCGGCTGGCGTGGATGTGGGCTCGATAGAGGACTTCTCCTACATCCTGTTTGGGGTCGAGATCGGTTGGGGCCGCTACTACTAGTCGGAGTCGCCGCCGCCGCTCGACCGGCCCAGACCCCTTCCGGTGAACGGTGAAGACGGCCGCTCTCGTCCTCGCCATCTTCACCGTCCTCACGCGGGATCAGATGCTCACCGACACCGTCGAATCGCTCGATGGTGCGAATCCGGACACCCACGGTACCCTTTCGACTTGGTGAATTCCGACTGCGTGCAGGTGGGACAGGTCTTGGCCTTCCTGACCGCGGTGAACGTCGTCACTCGTGAAGCGGCATTTCCCCCGTGCGGACATAGGGCAGAATCGAAATGCCCTGAACGTTGCGTTTCTCCGCTCCGCCGTACAGTACATATCCGTCGGCACATCGGTCCTGCGCAACTCGTCGAAAATACACAATCCCCTTCAAGTACTCCGGATTGAACGTCGAAGACGACTTGATTTCCACCGGGACGAGCGCATTGCCGCGGCGTATCACCACATCCACCTCGTTGCCGACGTTGTCGCGGAAATAGAAGAGGTTGGGCGGAAGGCCCCTGTTGAATCGGTGCTTGAGGAGCTCGCAGACCACCATGTTCTCGAACAGGCCGCCCCGCAGGGGATCGCGCCGCGCCTGGGATGGAGTCTCGATGCCCAAAAGATAGGTGGCAAGGCCCACATCGTGGAAGTACAGCTTGGGCGAACGGACGATGCGCTTGCCGAAGTTCTCGAAAAACGGCTCGAGGAGAAAGATGATGTACGACGCCCCGAGGACGGATAACCAGGACCGGATGGTTGCGACCGCCACGCCCGTGTCATTGGCCAGCCCGGCAAGATTGAGGTTGCTGCCAATTCGGCCGGCGAGCAGCCGCAGCATGTTCCGGAATGACGTCAGGTCCTTCAGGTTGATGAGCTGTCGAACGTCCCTTTCGACGTAGGTCTGAAAATACGACGCATACATCCTGGTCGGTTCCAGGTCCATGTCATACGTCCGGGGATAGAACCCTCTGTGGAGTCGCGCATCCACATCCATCGGGCCCCCGAAGGCATCCGCCTCATCGATCGTCAGCGGTAGCAGTCGGAGAATGGCCGTTCTGCCCGCGAGGCTCTGGGAAACATTGGCGTTCAGATGGAACTGCTGGCTGCCGGCAAGGACATACATGCCTGGGGTATTGCGTTCGTCGACGATCCCCTGAATGTAGGAGAGCAAAAAAGGCGCCCGCTGCACCTCATCGAGTACCGCGCCGTCTTTCAGGTCAGCGAGATAGCCGCGGGGATCGGTCTGTGCCGCGAGCAGCTCATCCGGATCTTCCAGTGTGCGGTAGGGCTTGTCCGGAAAGGCCATTTTCGCCAGCGTCGTCTTTCCGGACTGGCGCGGGCCTTCGACGGTGACCACCGGATAGCGGGCGGCCAGGGATTTCAGCTCCGGCTCGATGGCGCGTCGAATCTTCACGGCTGAACAATAGCACCATGTTTACCAAACGGATACAAGACTATACGATCTGTAATGCTGGTTCCAGTCCCAATCCGTAGATTCCACGGGCCGATCCGGCAGGTTTCCGCGACGAGCGGCGGCCTATCGGGGAGATCGAGCCGGTAATGACCATGACGCGGGCAGCCGCGCATGGGCTGCGGTGGTGCCAAAGGGCTTGGCCGCGACCCTAGGATGAAATGACCAACGGGGCCACCGCGTTCCCCGACTCCGGCATCGCGATCGCGGGAATGCTGTCGGAAAACGGGACCACGCGAGGCTGCTCTTCGGGCTTCCGTTCCGGTGCCTTGGGCTTGGGCTCGGGCTTGGGCTTGCGCTTGCGCCCGGCGGACAGGGGGCACGCGATCCGGTCGGCGTCACGTCGATTGGGGACCAGGAACGTCACCGCTCGGCGCACCTCGGCGTAGGCGTCGAAGAACAGGGTGAAGGCCTGCCGGTGCTCGACCAGCTGACGGGGGGTGCGACGGCGGTCACGCTTCCTTTGCTCGAGAGCCATGCGCAGCTCGTGCTCTTGCTGGAAAGCGTCGAGGAGATCCTGCCAGACCAGCGGCGTCTTTCCCGCGATCGCGGACCAGTGCTGGCGAAGGACGTCGGCGAGAAATGCCGTGTCACCGGCCATTTTCATGTGGCTCTTGCTGTGCCGAACCTCCTTCAGATGCTCCGCAGGCACCAACCCGTGCAGGCTCAGCGTCTGCACGTTGGAGAAGAGGAGATCCCGCATTCTCTGCACGTTGGCTGCCAGCTCCGCGACGTGCCGATCCGGATTCACCGCGACGCGAGCTAGGGTTATGGTGTGCTCGAGGGCGAAGGTGCACTCCTCCAGCCTGTTCAGCTTGGCCTGGGTGAAGCCGCGCAGGCGGCCCCGGTTCTGCGCCTCCAGATCTCGGATGGCGGGCAGGCAGCCCAGCACGCGCGTCACGGCCTTGGCGGTCGAGACGTTGATGGGCCGGAGCTCCCGCTTGGGGACCGCACGGATCTGGGGAAGGAGCCTCTGGTAGGCGGCAACGCACCCGGTCCGCAGCTTGGACGTGCTCGAGTTGCGTTTGCTGGTGGTCATCCCGGGAGCTCCTGGGTGGCAGGGCGCGAAAGGGGAGGGCCCCCTGCTGATTCAGCCTCGGACTGCTTCGGGGCGCGCCGGCCCGCCCCATTTCGAATCCAGTACGCCACGATCAGAGCCATCACAATGACATGAACGCTAACTTATGCAAGTTGACCTTATGAGACAATACAAAGAAGGCAAATATAGGAGAATGTGCTTACGCATTCAATACGAATCAATCATAAAAAAGCCAATTAGCCATTGCAATAGATAGTCGATTGGCATGCGTAAGCTGGATACATATGATCAATAATCCGATCAGGGCTTACGGCAGGTCGAGGGGGAGGGGATCCCGTCGAAATTCCCAGGTTTTGCTGCCTTCGTGGGGTCGGAGGCCCTCCCGAAGCAAGGTACTGCCGCTTTTTGCCTCGGCGGGGTCGCTCCAATCGACCCACTCAGGGAGCGGATTCGCTCCTGGCCCTCCCTCTCTCCGCAAGATGAGGATTACGACTACCAGTCGTTCAAGTCCTGGTCAGTCGGAAATGTGGCCTGTCCGGCACCGGGCCGGGCACCGGCAGCTCAGACATCGAGATCGCGAGGGTCGTGCCCTACCATCAACGGGGTGCGACCAAGACCCTAAGCCTGCAGCTTGGCGAGCAACAGCTCGAAGCCAGCCAGTAGCTCCGAGCGGAGGAGATCCTCGACCAACTCGCACTGGCCCAGATCCTCACCCCACCATCGCTCGACCTTGCCATCGAGTCCAATGATCCGCTCCCGTCGGTCAGGTCCGTCCCGCGGTCGTCCGACAGGTGCCGCGCGGCCGAGTCATCGGGCCAGGATGACCGCCAAAATCGAGCGTTCGATACCACCAGCCAGCTCCTCCTCGGTAGCGAAGGCTGGAGGTTCGAGGGTGGCCGCGTGAACCAATGCCTCGGCCGTCTGGCACAACAGGTAGGCATCGGTCAGAGTGCGGTGCTGGCCGCTGTGGGCCCGCAACCAGCGCAGCAGTGGCTCGAGCAAGCTGGCCTTGGCCTGGCTGGACTCGGCGGGTCGCTTGAGGTTTGGCATGCGGCCATGCAGAATCAGCTGGAGCCGCGGTTGCAGCCGATGAAGGGCGAGCAACTCGCGGACCAGCACATGCACCCACTGCGCGGGCGGCGTATTGGTGTGGTGAGCGAAGTGGGTCGCGGTCAGGTGGGCCACCTGCTGGGTATGCTGCTCGTGCAGCGCTGTGATGAGGGCACTCTTGCTCGGAAAATACTGGTAGAGCGAGCCCACGCTGACTCCCGCGACCTGGGCGATGCGATTGGTGGTCGCAGCCTCGTAGCCTAGCTCGTCGAAAACGCGAGCTGCCGACGTCAGAATGGCTGCGCAGAGTGCCTGGGAACGCTGCTGGCGTGGCTCTTTGCGGGGGAGTCTGGGGGTCCGGAGGCTGGCCACGAACGCGAGTTTACGCTGCCCTTGCGACGTCTCAAGATCCCTTTGGTCACCCAGGTACGACCCAAGGATCGAGTTGCCATGAAAAAGCTCCTGCCGCCACTGTTGCTGCTCATCGTCGTAGTGCTGATGCCGATTCTGGGCCGAGTCATCCCAGTGGTGGACCTGCCCCTGGGGGCGGCTCGATGGGGAGGCTGGCTGCTCGTGTTGGGTGGCCTCATCGTTTCGGCCGTGGCTCGGCGCCAGTTCGACCGGATCGGTTCCAACGTCAACACCTTCCAAGAACCGGGTCAGCTGGTTACCGACGGACTATTCCGGTTCACGCGCAATCCCATGTACCTGGGGTTCGCCTTGATCTCAATCGGAGTGGCATGCTGGGTCGAGTCGCTCTCGGCGTTGTTGCTGGCCCTGGCCTTCGTCGTCTTGACCGATCTCTGGTACATACGCTTCGAAGAGCGGGCGATGGACGCGAAGTTCGGTGTGGCCTACCGTTCTTACCGGCGGCGGGTGCGCCGCTGGATTTAGGTAGGGGGCCAGGGATCGTGGGGTGTCGAGCTGCTGGGTCGCGATTTTCGGCTGCCGGAAGGGGGTTGCCGGTTGCCCCAGACGTTATGCATACTGAATGGTTTTCGCGAACGGGGAGGGCACCCCCGACCACCGCCCACCGCCTCCGCCGCCGCAAGCCGCCGCAGCCCACCGCGACCGCCACCCACCGCCTCCGCCGCCGCAAGCCGCCACCGCCCGCTCAGTTACACGGCATGACCCGCGCTACCTTGATTGAAGTGGCGCTCTCTCCCGTGCCGGCGTAGACGACACTGCCGTCGATATTGGGCTTGAAGGACGCGAAATCGTGATCCTCGACGTCGATGGTGAACTCCGAGCCGATGGTCGTGGGAGAAGTGCCGGCACTTCGTACCTGGGCGGTGATGCCGGACTCGGAGCCCCAGGCCAAAAGCATGTTGTCGGCCCCGTAGGCGACCAGGTGGGGGTGCTGGGAGCTCCCGGCGTCGGTGACCTCCGCGCCTTGGGCGTCGTCGTTGGTGAAGTGGTTCAGGTGAATGGCCCCCAGATCGCTCCAGGCGGACCAGAAGCCGCCGTCGCTGGCGTTCACCAGGTCACCATTGAAGAACTGGTTGGAACAGGAGGCTTGAAACAGGAGGGCGCCCGTATCCGGGCGCATGATGGCACAATCGTTGGCGTCGGTGGCGCAGGTCATCACGAAGTTGCCACTGGCTTCGTCCCAGGTGATGCGGGTGGTCCAGGAGTGACTGCAGCCCCAGGGGAAGCTGTTGTGTCCGGTGAGCAGTTCTCCCGTGGAGCTCACCACCTGCATCCGGTCGCCCTCGTGGATGTCCACGCAGCCACTGGTTCCACTGCGATAGACCGTGATGGCTGCCGAGAAATAGGCGGCGTAGTTATTGCCATCGAAGGCGAGGCGGCCATGGTGCTGATACTGCTTCCAGGTGAAGATGGCGCCGTCCTCGTAGCCGGCCAGGGTATCGGAGAGGTTGGTGACCTGCGTCTCCCAGACCACGCTGCCGGAATCGTCGAAGCGCACCAGCCAGGTGTTCTGGCAGGGGCTCGAATTGCCGCCGCACAGCGTGCCAGTGCCGCAGTTGTCCGTGCCCCCGTTGGTCGCGTTACGGGTCAGCATCACGACCCCGCCCTCGTCATCGGCGATGATGTCCTGGAGATCGTCGGCTGGGAAGCTCACGGGACTGCCGATGAGTTCGTCGCGACAGCCCAAGGTGGCCACATAGACCCTCTGATCCGTTCCGAGCCAGGCCAACCGCGAACCGCCAGAGGGCATGCCAGCGATGGCCATGGGGAAGGGATCGGTATCCCTCTCGCTCCCGTAGCCGGTGACCTCGATCCCGAGCTCGACATTGCTGATGGTGACCTCGGGCTCCGTGCAGAGTCCGATTGCTCGGGTGCAGGTGGAGCTTGTGCCACCATCTCCGGAACCACCCAGAGCCGTTGCCCCACCGTCAGCAGCGCCACCTTCCGTGGGCGTTGCACCGCCTTCCAAGGTCGTGGCCCCGCCCTGGTCCGGTACTGCGCCGCCCTCACCAAAAGAACCGCCAGCAGGGAGGGAACCTCCGGTTCCAGTTCCACCGGTTTCCAAGCTGCCGGACGTGCCGGCGCTTGGCGGGTTACCCCCATTGGCAGGGGCGCCACCTATCGGGGTGAGGCCGCCACCAGAGCCCGGCGAGCCGCCTGGACCGGTGCCGCCCGTGGCGCTGGTGAAGCCCCCCAGCGTCGAAGAGCCTCCGTTGGTCGCTGTGCCGCCGGTGGCGTTGCCGGTTCCTCCCTCAGCCAGGCTACCGCCGCCCGATTGCTCGAGGCCCCCTTGGTCGGTGGTGTCGGAAGCCCCACCCGTGATTTCCAGGTCGTGTTGAGTGTTATCGCTATTCGAGCTGCACGAGCCGGTGGCAAGGGCAAAACAAGCGACCCAAAGTCCAGTTGTGCGCATGATTTCCTGTCGTGGTGCCGGGGATTGCCAAGTCACCACCACTTTTTTGAGTCGCGCAAGGGGCTCCTTGGCAGGCAGATTTCGCGAGCTTAGCCGTCCTGCTGCAGCGTTTCTTCCAGAGACGGTGCCGTCAGGATCTTGTCGAGGTAGGTCTCCAGCTGCTCGTCGGAAGCCTGCTCGACCCGCTCGGAGGCCCAAGATGGCAAGGGACCGAAACGCGTGATGAGCTGACGAGTTAGCGTTTCTCGTCGACCCTCGGTTCGACCCTCGGTCCGACCTCGGAGGTAGCTGGGGCCTTGGAACTTGTAGGTTTCAGGAAGCATCTGGAATGCCTTTCTTGCAGCCTCTCCGAGTGCAGTCTCGATCCAATCCGAGTATAGCGCCTGACTGTCGGAGTCCAAATCGGCGGCGGCTGCCGCGGCCACTTTGGCAATCTTGACGGCGGTTTCGACGTCACCCTGCCCGTGGGCCATGACGGAGAGAATGGCGAGCTCAGGGAACCGGTGGGCAAGCTCTGCATCGGTGACGACGGGTACACCATCGGGTCCGATCACAAGAGGGGTAAGGCTGCCACCCGGTCCAGTAGTGATGGGACTTGAAGCCCAGCGCGCCGTCTTGATATCTGCGGTAACAACCAACAGGCAGCAGTCACAGTGGAGTCGCGCCCGGAGGCCTGCCACGTAGACAGGCCAGGAAAAGCGCTTCCTGTCGTCGGGGCTGAGCTGAACCTCGACGATGATCCCCAGGACGGGTTTTTCGTTGAGGAGCAGAATCACCAGGTCGGCACGATATTCGGCAGGGAGCACATCGGTGAGGTCAGCAGATTCGATGCGAACTTCGCCGTATGCCGGCAGCCTGACCTGAAGGGTCTCGGCGAGTAGCAAAGGAGCGAGCTCTGGCCTATTGCGGAAGAGCAAGACCAGGACTTCATGGAGCTGGGAGGACACTGGATTGCCGCAGAGGCAAAGCAACATCCATACCGAGGCAGGACACGACGTCTTTTTCGTAGAATCGAGTCCAGCCAGTCTGGCCGGCGCCTGGCCGTGGCCAGCCAACGGCCGGGCTTGTCGCTGCCTGCCCAGAACCGCGTGAACAGAGCACGATCCTACAAGAACATCCCGGCCGTCACGAAGCCTCCCACCGTCTCGAAATCCTCTTCGTGATAGATGGCGGGTGAATTGTATCGACCGGTGGTCTCGTCGTAGCCGGTGTTGGTGCAGCTCAGGGACGGCAGCGTGTGCATCACGCCGTGAGCCTGCACCAGAAACTGATCGGTCGCCCCGAAATGCACCGCGAGCCCGCCTTCTGCCCCGATGTACACTGCCGAATGCGTCTCGTCACCGCAACGCGAGGACGAGAAGGAGTTGACCGCATATCCCACCACCGGACCCAGCTCGATACCGATGGGCCCAACGCGCAGCCCCGCCAAGATGGGCACGGGGAGGGCGAACAGGAGCTGGTCGTCCGTGGTCCCGTTTTCCGTGACGCCGAGCACGGTGAACTCCCGGACTGGATCCTCCGCGGTGTTCCAGGTGGTCACCAAGCCTGGACTCGAGGCGAGGTACGCGAAGCTCGCGAAGTCCCACTCCACCAAGCCAACCACTCCCAGCCAGGGTCCGACGTTGTTCAGCTGCATGAAGCCGACCTGAGCGCCGGCCCCGAAGCGCCAACGGGAGCCAGATTCGGCAGCCAAGGCTCTACTCGCCGCGCACAGTCCTACCGCGACCATCATGATCTGGTTAGTCCGGCGCAGTAGACGCCCCAGCGGTGTCGACGACATCATTCGTTACCCATCCTCCTCGGTGTTCGGCTCGGCAACGAATAGCACGGCTTCCCAGGTGGCGGCATTGGTCGGATCCAGGGTTCGGTTTGGCTGCTCGGTCTCACCAAGAGGCTCAGCCTCTGATTCCGCGCCTTCCACCTGCAGTACCTCGGTCTCGGGTGTGTCCACCAACGCTTCCTCGGTCGAGGCGGTGTCTTCCGCGCCGTCTAGGGGGACGATGGAGAAGTTGAACGCCGCCGCACAACTGTAGCAGGGGGTGCAGGGGGCGGCGTCTCTGCGGATCTCAACTTCGCCGAACTGATTCGACTGGAGCGTCAACCGAACGTAGACCCCCTTCACGCCTTTCGGGTCAGCGGACGTCGGAGGGGGAACCACGTTCAGATCGTCGTCGAGAACGGCTCCATCCAAAAGTTCGTGTTTGTCTCTCGGATCGGCCCGGAAGCAGCGTGGATCGTACCCACCCTCCTCCCAGGATTCCGGACCTTCCTGGCAGGCCTCCTCCTGAGCTTCGGGGGTATAGGCGATCTCGCCGTCCCGATATCCTTCCCGGCAGATGATCGTGTAGGGCTCGTCCAAGACGGTTGGGATCTTGATGCTGTCAACGGTAGTCTCACCGTACGGATAAGCCATGCAACCTTTCGACAGCGACTCCCCGCTGCCCGTCTGGTACACCCAGTACTCGAGAAAGGCTATCCGCGGTCCGCCATCAATGGTTTCGGCCTCCTCGTGCTCCGATTCCCAGACGAACACCAGGCCACAGCCGGGCAGGGCAGGCCCAAGCAGGATCAGCGTCAGAGCCACCGTCGTGGCTTGGCATTGTGGCAGCCGAGATCCCTTCCGTGTTCCCCAGTTCATGTTGCGCCTGCTCCCAAAGGTCGACTCGCAGAGCCCTACTGCAACAACCGTACCATTGGACGACGCGCCCGGCCCAGCGGCTTCCGGGTTTCTAACCCGGGTTTAGCCCTGGAGTTGCGTTGATTCGGGCGCCATTCGGGCGGGCGCGCCCTTGGGCAGGTGTGCCTCCCACGCCCATGTCGCCACGCGGAGCCAGTTGCCGCTTCACGTGCCACGGCGACGTGCCCGTGGCTGCGCCGTGAAAACCACCAAAGGCTTGCCGACTTGACGGGCGTGATGAGGGTTGGGCTTGACCGCGCTGAAAGGCGAACACGCCCGTCCGCGAACTCCGTGGAGCATCGCTGGTTCGACGTGGTGGACACGCCAAAGCGCGGACCAGGCGAAAGGGGTGAGCCTGGCTAGAACCCTTGGAGCGTGGAGATCTTGGCGGAGCCTTCGCGCTGCACGGTTCGGGCATACGCTACGGCGGGATGCCCGAAGAGTATGGGGAAGTAGACATGATCCGAGGGGAGCTTCAAGAGCTGCTTGTACTCGGGTAGTCGCTCGAGCAGGATCCGGAGGTAGCCGCACCAGACGGTTCCTAGGCCTGCGCTCTGTGCCAGGAGCTCGAAGTAGGCGAGGGTCAGGGCGACGTCCTGTTGGGGACAGGGCGTGCTGGCGGGGGCCGAGACCAGCAGCAGATGGGGGGCGTTACGGAACACGACATCGCGTTTCTTGTCCCAGGCGGAGAGAATATTGCGCGCCAAGGTTTCGGACTGGGGTGGGAGATGACCGGAGCCGAGGGCCTTGGCCAAGCCATCCAACAGGCGCTTTTTGAAGTCGGCCAGGACCGACTTGTCTTGGATCACGGTGAAGGTGAGTTCCCGCCGATTGGCGCCGGTGGGGCCGCAGGAGATGGCGTAAAGCAGGCGATTGATCAGCGTTGGCTCGACGTTCTCGTCCCGATAATGTCGGATGCTGCGTCGTGCTCGCAGCAGGAGATCCATCTGGTCGAGATTGGGAAGGGCGCTCGCCACGATGGGTCGACTGTTCTCGGGGAAAAGGCCTTGGATGGAGATCGCGGCCTGGGGACAGACCGCCAAGCAGTGTTGGCACGAGATGCAGCTCGCTTCGGCTTGAGGAGCCACGCTGGGGCATCCCGCGCCGCTTCTGTTGATGATACCAGAGGGACAGTCGGACACACAGAGGCTGCAACGAATGCAGCGAGTGTCATCGACGCTGAACTTCAGGGAGGTACTGAGCATGGGTCTCAACGCCAAGGCAGGATTTGACGGTACTGAATCAACTCACCGTTGGGGCCAGGACTATTGCTGGGCAAGAATGCTGGCCACAGGGCATCATCCACGGCTTCTTCAGGGAGCTTTGGGGTAACGTGCGCTGGGAGATCCTTCAGGTAGGGGCGACTCGCGTCGGTGATCATCCAACCCGGACATACGGCGTTTGCCAGGATCCCTGGTGACGATGCCGGATTCTGACTCAGCTCTCGGGCGAAGATTCGGGTCGCGGCAAGCTGAGCGATTTTGGACGGGATGTTGATCCAGCTGGGCCACCCTGCGGCTTCTTCGCGACCGCCCTCGACGGCGCGCACGTAGTCTTCCAGGGTCTTCTCCAGATCTGCCAAGCTCTGCCGCTCGGTATCGAATAGGGAATGCAGCTGTGGAGCCAGAGACTTCAGGGTGCCGAACCCACTGGCCACGACCAATACCCGGGCCTGTGGTCGAAGCAGCGGGCCAAAGGCACGCAAGACATGGTGCGTGCCCAGGTTGTTGGTGGTGACCATGGTTCGGACTTGGTCCTTGCCGGGAACATCGGGGAGGGCTGCATAGGCTCCGTTTTGAATCAGTAGATCGACGCCGCCATGCCGAGTGCCGAGTTGCCCTGCCAGGGTCGTGATGCTCTCGGGATCCGACAAGTCCAGGTGCGCAAAGAGGGGGGAGAGACCCTCTGCCCGCAGCGCCGCGACGGCCGCTTGGCCTCGCTTCTGATCGCGGGCGGTGAGGTAGACATGGGCATGTGGGCCCATCCTCCGGCACAAGGCGGCAATCATGGCCAACCCGAGGCCCTTGTTGGCCCCGGTGACCACCGCAACAGGGGTGTTCATGCGGATTTCCTGCTAATTTGAAAAGTGGCTGGATAGTTACGAAACGTTTCGTATAAAAACTATGGACTAACACAGTGAGCCCGGCAAGCGAAAAGAGGATTGGACGCCCCAGAGACGAACGGGCGCGGCAGAGCGTGCTTTCGGCGGTGCGCTCCAGACTTCGCGTGGGTGGGATATGCGGGCTGACCATGGAAGGTCTCGCCCGAGAGGCGGGCGTCGGCAAGGTGACGATCTATCGCTGGTGGCCGAGTGTAGCGGCGGTGGCACTCGAGGCGCTGCTTCAGGAGGCAGGCGAGGTGTGTCCGGTTCCCGATACCGGCGATTTCGCGCAGGATCTGACGACGTTTCTCCGGGGGACATTCGCATCGGTTCGAACTCAGACCGGATGCTTGCTGCGCTGCCTGATGGTGGAAGCCCAGAAGAACCCTGCCTTTCGAGAGGAGTTTCGGGACCACTTCATACGCCAGCGCCAAGAAGCCCTGTCGAGTCTTCTGCGTCGCGCAAGGGCGGGGCCGGCGGAGTGCGACATCATCGTCGACATGATTTTCGGAACCTTGTGGTACCGCCTGCTGGTGGGGCACTCTCCGTTGGATGACGCCCTCGCGGACGAGCTCTGCCGGGTCGCGGTGGCTCTGCTGGGCGGGAAACGACAGCGATAAGACTCCGCTGTCTCGGAGGGTGCCCCCTCGTGCGGCGTGAGCGCAGGACAACGGTTCCGCTGGCCTTGGCGACGAACGCCTACATTGTCGTCCAGCTCAGAAGAACCTGCATTCCGCTCTCATCGCAGCACAGGTCGAGAGAAACGTCATCAGGTCGCCGACCGAGCCGCCGAGATGCTAAAAAGGTCCGATGAGTCTTGACCTAGGTTGCGGAGGTATGGGCATGGCAGCGCGGCATCCGAGAGCGAATCTGTTGATTGGTTTGACCATCGTGGCAGCGGCCTTGGTCGACTGCGGTGGCTCGAGCGGTGGTACCAAGAGCTCGGACGGCGGTGGTCAAGCGGGGGAGTCGGGTGAGGCGAGCCAGGGGGGCGATGCGGGCAGCGCTGGACTCGCAGCGGGTGAAGCGGGCACGGCTGGTGAGGACGACCCGGAGCCGACGGATTGTTCGACGGACAAGGATTGCTCGGGAAGCACCGGGCGTTGCGACGGAGAGCGGGGGCTGTGCGTTGCGTGTCTGACCGGTGCGGATTGCGCGAGCGATGAACGCTGTGTGGCGGGGGACTGTCTTCCCAGCGATAGCTGCCAGAACTCGCGGGATTGCGCCACCGGAATGGTGTGCAGCTCCGCCAAGATCTGCGTCGAGTGCGCGGCGGACGCGGATTGTGAGGAGGGGATGAGCTGCGTTGGCAACGCGTGCCGTGACGCTTGCACCTCCGATCGGGCGTGCGTGGCGATGGGTCTATTGTGCGACAGGAATCGGGGAACCTGCGTCGATTGCCTCGAGGACGAAGACTGCGGAACATCTCTTGGATGCATCGACGGAGTCTGCCGGGGAGGGCAAACCGGGGCTGGGGGGAGCGGCAATGCCGGCAGTGGGGCAGGGGGAGAGGCCCAGCAGGCCGGGACCGGGCAGGGTGGTGAAGGGCTGGGTGGAGCCGGCGGTCCCGGTTCCGGTGGTAGCTCGTCGGGCGGCAGTGGCGTGGGTGGCAGCGATGTTGGGGGCAACTCCTCGGGTGGGGTGCCCGTCGAGCCCTGCGGCAGCTGCAACGCCGGGGAGATCTGCATCGAGGCCGAGGGTCGCTGTGTGGACAGCCACGTGATCGATGACTTTGGCAGCTGCGACGACGAAATCTGCCCCATCGAGGGCCGCTCGGGCCTTTGGTACTTCTACCGTTCGGGCGTGAGCTGTGACTACACGAGCTGCGAAGGGATCGGTACCCCGGTGTACGTGTCGGACGGGGCCTGCGGGGCTTGGTCGGTGGGTGGAGCCGAGGAGATCCTCACCGGTTACTACGCGGGGTTCGGCCTGCAGATCGCCGATGGCGCCGAGTACAACGCCTGTGCCTACACCGGGATCCAGGTGACGTACGCCAGCTCCGAGCCGGTTGATATGTTCTTGAAATACGCGGGTACCGGGGATACAGCGCCGCGGGTTGGCGCCTCGCTGCCGGGCACCGTCGACGTCATCACGGAGACCCTTTCCCTTTCGGATAGCACCGTGTGTAGTCAGCTGACGGAGATCCAGTTCGAGCCCACAAGCCTGTATGGCTGGGGTTTCGCCATCTACGATGTGCGCTTCGTGGGCGGCACCGTGACCCCCTGCACCTCCGGTCAGACCCGTTGCAGCGGAGAGAGTATTCTGGAAACTTGCAGCGACGGAGTCTGGACCCAGCAGAGTTGCTCTGGGTCGACCGTCTGTCGCAGCGGGGACTGCGTGGAAGACGTGCCGATGACGCCGGTGACTGCCCATGGCCATCTGTCCGTATCCGGGACCCAGCTGGTGGACCAGCAGGGTGACCCGGTGCAGCTGCGTGGCGTCAGTAGCCACTGGTTGAACTGGGAAGCCGATGGCTACGCCGAGAGCTCCCAGGCCCTGGTCAGCATGCGGGATCAGTGGAATCTCTCGGTGATTCGCGCCGCCATGGGCGTCGAGCCGGAGGGAGCGTATCTCGAAGATCCGACCAAAGCCCTCTCGCAGGTCGATACCATCGTGAGCAACGCAGTAGCGGCGGGGGTTTACGTGATCATCGACTGGCATTGCCACACGCTGCTGAGCACCGACGCTGTCACCTTCTTCCGGCAGATGTCGGCGGCTTACGGCCATCTGCCCAACGTGATCTTCGAGGTGTTCAACGAGCCGTTGGAGCTCAGCTGGTCGTCGACGCTGGTTCCCTATCACGAAACCGTTCTCAGCGCGATCCGTGCCGCCGATCCGGATCAGTATCCGAACGTGGTCGTGCTCGGCACGCCCAACTGGGACCAGGATGTGGACGTGGCTGCGATGGACATGCTCAGTGGCCAGACCAACATCATGTACACGTTACATTTCTACGCCTGTACCCACCAGGCGGAGCTGCGCGCAAGGGCCGCCGATGCCCTGGCCTATGGATTGCCCATATTCGTGACCGAGTGGGGCGCCACCGATGCCGACGGTGGCACTGATGGCGTGGTCTGTGAGGACGAAACCGAGGCGTGGCATACCTGGATGAACGCCAACGACATCAGCTGGGCAGCCTGGAAGCTCGATGACTGCGACGAGGAGATCGCGGAGCGCGGGACGCCGGACTCGTCGTGCCTTCTGGCCCTGAATGCGCCGCTCACTGGCGGGTGGACGAGCGCCGATCTGAACGGACATGGATCGCTGGTGTTCGATCTGATGTCGAGGTAGTGCTCGGCGGGGAGTGCCCCGGCGGTGGGTCGTCGATTCGAGTGTCGCGGTACTGATTCTGTTGTTAGTACGGCGTAGCCACGACGTGCTCCGCCGACGTCGCAAGCGACGGCTCCCTACCGGTGCAGGGGCTCGTCCCGCGGTTCCGCTCGGAAGCAGCGGGACGCATGGCGACCGGCAAAGCTCTTGACCTGGTCGGATCGGGCTCGGCCGAGCTTGACCGCGCTGGTCTCGGTCTGTCACATAATGTGTCTGTCTCGCACGTCGAGAGCATCGTCTTGTCGAATTGTGGCTCGCGCCCTTCTTGGTGCGCTCGACCCGATGTGAGCTTTCGATCCGCAGCCCAACCCGCCGCAGGAAACCGCATGAAACGTTCCAGCTTTTCCCTTCACCGGAACCTTGGCCAGCACCGATTCGGCGCAAAGGATCCAAAAGGCAGCGGGCGACAGCGGCCGCGGCCGATGGGCGGTTGGGGTGCGTCAATCGCCTTGGCGGTCGCCATTCTGGCCAGCAGCGACCCCGGCTTGGCACAGCAGACGGAAATCACCATCTCGATGGACCCGCCACCCGCGACCCCGCGCATCAACGGTCCGAGGATCATCGGCTGGCGCCCAGGAACCCCGCTGCTTTACAGCATCGCAGCCACTGGGGAGTCACCGTTGACCTTCGCGGCCACCTTGCCGGACGGACTGTCGATTGACGCGAGCTCTGGAACGATCAGCGGGACCACACCCACGGCGGGGACCTACCCCATCGACGTGACGGTCACCAACGGCCAGGGGAGTGCCGCGGCAACCCTGACGCTGGTGGCCGGTGACACGTTGGCGCTGACACCCCCCATGGGGTGGAACAGCTACGATTCCTTCTACGGCGACGTCAGGGAGAGCCAGGTGCTGGATGCGGCCGAGGCCATGCGCAGCATCCTGCAGCCATTCGGGTGGAACACCATCGTCATCGATTATCTGTGGTACGAGTCGGCTGGCGATCCCAGCCCCGACTACGAGTTCGACGAATACGGGCGCCTCCTGCCCGATACGGGCAAGTATCCGAACGCGAACGGGCCCAACGGCTTTACCCCGATCGCGGAACAGATCCACGCCATGGGGATGAGTTTCGGCATCCACCTGATGCGCGGGATCCCACGGAATGCCTTCTCGGCCGACACGCCCATCCTCGATTCGAGCTTCTCGGCGCAAGATGCGGGAAATTCCAGCGACGCGTGTCCCTGGGACGATCACATGTGGGGTGTGCGCGGCGATACCGAGGCCGGTCAGGCCTGGTACGACTCGATCTACAGCCAGTATGCCGAGTGGGGTGTCGATTTCGTAAAGGTCGACGACATGATGAATCCCTACGGTGGGAACGTCGTTCACGATGCCGAAGTCGCGGCCGTCCACAATGCCCTTTACAGCACCAACCGCTCCATCGTGTACAGCCTGTCACCCGGCCCCCACCCGACCAGTGCCGTTCAGGTCCTCAACGCTAACGCCAACATGTGGCGTACCGTCAACGACTTCTGGGACACCAACGGCCTTAGCACGATGGACAACGAGTTCGATGCTGCCCACGCCTGGGCCGAGACCGACGGTATCACCCAAGGACACTGGCCAGATGCTGACATGCTGCCGCTCGGAATCATCGGGAACCGCGAATGCGCGTTCACCCACAACCAGCAGGTGACGGTCATGACCCTGTGGTCCATCATGCCATCGCCGCTGATGTTCGGGGGCCAGCCCACCCGGCTGGAAGGCGACGACTGGACCGTCGCGCTGCTCACCAACGAAGAGGTGCTCGCGGTCAATCAAGATGCCTTGGGGAGCCGGGGGAGACGAATCAGCCAGCAGGGAAGCAGCGAGGTGTGGGCTCGGGACATCTCGGGTGGTCGCAAGGCGGTCGCTCTGTTCAATCGTGGAGCCAACGATGCTACGATTGCGGTGACGTTCTCGGAGCTGGGGGTATCGGGCACGCCAACGGTGCGCGATCTGTGGCGCAAACAGGACGTTGCCGACGCCACCAGTGGGCTCTCGGTGAACGTTCCCAACGAGGCTGCGCTGATGTACATGGTGACGCCGCCGGGGGCCGGCGTCGGAGGTGCGGGGGGCAGCGCAGGGGCCGGCGATGCCGGCGGTACCAGCGAAAGCGGCGGTATGGTTGACACCGGCGGTACCAGCGGCACCGGCGGTACGGGTGACGCGGGGGCTCCGTTGGCCCTGGGTGGCATGAACGACACCGGAGGTGCGAGCAACACGGGGGGCTGGTCCAACGGCGGAACCACGGGCGAACCCGGAGGCTCGACTGCCGATGGAGGCGTGGTGAGCATGGGTGGCGCCTCGGCGGGGGGAAACCCTTCCGGCGGCCTCGGTGGTACCCAAGGGGGCTCGAGTGGAACCCCGGGACTGGGTGGGACACCCGGCGCGGGAGGACGACTGGTGACGGGCGGAACCGCCAATGGTGGGGCTGGAGTCGGTGGCAGCTCCAGCGGCGGGGTCGGGATCGGTGGTCGGCCCAACGATGGCGCGGTCGGCGGCAAGGTGGTGGCGGGAACGGGTGGTGACGCGACGAGCGCAGGGGCAGAGCCTCAAGGCGTCGACGAAAGCTCGGCCGGAGACGACGGCGGCTGCTCCTGCAGGTTGCCATCCTCCCGAACACCCGCCAACCCTTGGCTGCTGGCCTGTGCAGCGCTGCTGTTGGCCCGTCGTAGTCGGCGCTCGAGGAGCCGGTAGCTCTTCCCGTCGCGAGCCGATCCCCTGGCGCACTGTTCCACAGTGACGGTGCCTTGGCTCGCGCGGTGCCAGTTACCGCGGCACGTGCAGAGCCCCAGTGGCTCGCAATGTCAGCGTCGCAATGTCACGGTCGCCATCGATTGACCGGGTAGCACCACGACACCCTCCGGGGGCAGGGGGCCGAGCTCGGCAAGCCGCTCGACACCGCGAAGGACGGTGCGCAAGACCGTCGAAGATCCTGGTGGATCCGCACTCGGCTCGAGCCGAACGACCTGTTGCTCGTTTTCAGGGTTCGTGAGCACCACCACCAGTCGCTCGGTGTCGGGCGATAACCACGCTGAAGAAAGCACGCCCTGCGCATCGGAGTCGGCTGCTACGCGGACCCAGTCTGGGCCAAGAGCCAACGAGTAGTGGCGCATGACATGGTACGTGTCGCCCAGCTCGAAGTCTTCGTCCGACAGGTTGATGAGAGCGGTCCCGTCGGGGTTGGTGACCGATGCCGACTCCACGAACCCGTTCTGGACGTAGACGGTGGCGCCTTCCACGGCGAGAGCCGCATGCATGAGCACTGCCGTTGTCAGGCCATCCGCCTGCGTCTCGGACTGGAAGAGCGGACGCCGATGGCTCTCGGCTAGCGCCCCCAGCTCGAGCAAGGCGTCAGGAGCCACGCGGGTGGTGTCGGTGTCGTAGTAATGGTGCGAAATGGCGTCCACGCTCCCGAGATCCAGCGCGGTGAGATACTCGGCCACCGCCGCCACAGTGGTCGTCTCGGGTGCCATGACTCTTGGCGGTGAAGCGAGGCCCGCGAACTGACCAACAATCGCGTCCAGGGCCTCGGCATAGCCTGGGTACTCGGTCGTGACCGTTCCAGCATCCGTGGTGATGGCCTCGGTTCCCTGGGTTGGCAAGAACCGGCACGCTTCAACCGTGGTTCCTTCGGCTGGAACCCAGTCCGGGCTGTTCTGGATCGAGATGTAGTCCGGCAGGATCCCAGCCTGCGCATAGGCATCCAGGGTCGCCCGCCAGTGGCTGGCCAGACCGGCATAGTCGAAGGTTCCATCCGGCAACTTTTTGAGCGTACACAACGTGCGCTCCGTGTCGCACCAGCTCGAACCACTGGCTTTCAGTGAATCGGGTGGGCTGAGCGAGCTCAACAGGACCAGTGGAGTCCGTCCCAACCGCTCCGTGGCGGCCTCCACCAGCTCGCCAGAGCTTGCCAGACTGACCGGGGGCTCTTGACCAAAATTGTTCCGCAGGCGGAGCACGCTGAAACCGGTGTCGGAGAACATCGCATCAAGCAGCTGCCTTTTTCGGGGATGCTGCACGATCTCGTCCGACACGTACAGGATGCTGGCCCCAATCCCGGACAGAGTCTGACTCTTTCGGGACGCGTCGACGGTCACGACCGCCGTTGGTTCGGGCGTTGGGGCGCAAACACCCGAAAGGCAGCTGGTGCCACCAGGGCAACCCTGACGGGGGCAGGGCAATAGACATAGACCGGCTACGGAGGAGATGCTGCCCGAGCAGACGGCAATTGCTTCTGCATCCTGTGCGTCGGCACAGGATGCGCCGGGCAGGTTCGGGCAGTCGTCGGCATTGTTGCACGTCTCGGTGCAGATGCCACAGACACACTCCAGGCCGTCGCAGTCAGCATCGGATTGGCATGAGCTCAGCCAGTTGGTCTGCGTTCCAGTCTTTGGTCCAGACGTGGAACCACAGGCCGCGGCCCACACCCCGAACAGCAACGCCATGACACGCACTCCGAACGGCACGCTGCACCTTCTCATCCGTCGCGTCATTCCTTCTTCAAGTACTGACCGCAGTAGAAGGTGACCTCGTACGCGGCCTTCGACTCATGGGACCGATTATACTCCTCCACGTTATTCCACAAGCTGCCAAGCCGCGCGCGCATGCTGGAAAGGAGTTCTAGCACTTCCTTTTCCATCGGATGGCCAGGCCAGATATCGTAGGAAAACGTGCCGCCGCCCACGGTGTCTTCGGGGGCTGCGACATGGCGGCCATCCACCGCCTTGGCTGCCAGGGCACCGAGCACTGCGCGATGGTGGTCCACCACCGATGCCTCCCAACCCGCGGCCTCGCCCACCGGGATCAGGCAGTGGGTCGTCGAATAATACACGCCATCCGGTCGCTCCTCCGACCGAATCCGACCCCCGGCCAGCAAACCCTCGACTGCCTCGTCGATGACGAATGGTGGCAGGCCCAACAGCTGTTCCACCTGGTCCTTGCGTATCGGTCCACCCCGAGCCACCTGGACCCAGACCAGCGCCTCGTTGGTCTGACGGGCGTTGACGGTGGCGGACATGCCCAACTCCTCGAGTTCCTCGGTGGTGGCCATCCGGTACTTGGGCTCCTTGCTCTGGCCGCTGCGGTAAACCAACCCGCTATCCACCAGATCGTTGAGGATGCTGCGAATGGAAGGCTCGTCATCCCGCTCGAAATGCTGTAGGATCTGGGTTCGGGTAAGCGCGCCTCGCTCGGTGAGCAGGACCTGAATGGCCTCCCACAGGGTGACTCCGCGGGAGGTAGCGGACTCTCTCAACCGCTGCACCTTCTGTCGATAGGAGCGCAGCGCCATCCCGAACATGTCGGCGACCACCTTCTTGCCGAGACCCTGGCCCTCGAGTTCACGGACGAGGTTCACGAACACGTAATCGGCGATGTGCGACAGCGGCGAACGAACACCGTCAACGGTGGATAGCTGCGCAATCAGGACCATGGTTTGGCGTACGACGGCGTCGATGAGGAGCTGAGAATTCATGGCGGGACGGTCATCCTAACGGGCAACGGTCACTTCTGGCCCGAGCCGCCGTGCACGGAATCCTCCAGCACGGCATGGAACATGCGGCCATTTTGCCACGGCCCCGAGACAGGACAAGGTGGTTAGTCCCAAAGGCGGCTACGCAGCATCACCTCAGCATGGGGCTCCGCGGAAACCGAGCCCGGAATGCCGACGCGGCCTTGGCTGACTCTTTCTCGCGCCCGGCGCCGCTGAGCGCCCTCACGCGCAAGGCCTCGCGTTCCTCGGTGAGGCGACCGTTGGGGAAGCGCCGAGCATGATCGTTGACCAGCAGCAAGGCATTGGAGAAATCGCCTGCTCCAAAGGCCGCCTGAGCGCGCTGCAGGATACCGAGCTCGATGGCGTAGGACTCTTGGGCAGACGGCGCGTGTTGGACGGGTTGCTGCTTTTGCTCCTGGCTCGGTTGGGGAGCCACGCTGGATATCGCGGACGGTGTCGGGGCAGGCGTCGAGCAGGGGGCTTGCACCGCCTGGGAGGGAGGCGGAGGGGCAGCCGGTGGGGGCTGGTGTGATGGCCCGCGCAGCGCGACGGCCGCTGCCGCAGCGCCGACGGCGAAGGCGGCGGAGGCAGCCAGAGCAATCGCCAGGCCCCGACGGCGTCCGACCGGAGCACGGGTTGGTTCGGTTGGGGCTGCCGTCGCGAGCTCGGCGCGTGCGCGAGCCAGGACCCTTGCGCGCACGCTTTCCGGTATCGAAGGGGTAACCCGGCCGCGCTCGAGCAGCACGTCAATGAACTCCCGGGGTTGAGTCTTTCGGCGCATCATGTCCGTGTCCCTCGCCTCGACAGTCGGTGAACGGCCGCAGCTAGCTCACTATGGCCTCGGCGAAGCCTGGCGTAGGCTCCGAACCGAGAGATGGAGAGTTGACGAGCGATGTCGGCAATCGGGATCTCGTCCAAGTCGTGCATGATGACGACGGCTCGTCGTGCGATCGGCAGGGATTCGAGGGCTGCCAGCAGCAGCTCGACGGCCTGCTTGCTCTGCAGCCAGTCCTCCGGATCCAGGCTCGTACCGTGAATCTCGAAATCGGGACACAGGACCTCGCGGACCCTGCGCCGGCGCTGTGCGCTGACGAGGCGAAACGCAATACCGAAAAGGTAGGGACGCAGGGAGCGGGTGGTGTCCAGATCGGCCCAGTTGCGGCGAAGAACGAGAAACAGCTCCTGCGCCAGATCCTCCAGCTGGTGGGGGGCTGCCCCCAGGCGCCTCAAGCTGGCAAAGATGTAGTCCAGCTCGCGCTCGAAGAGCTGCAGGCAGGCGCTGTCGGGCGTCGGTCGGGGTAGAGCGGTGGAGATGAGACGCAGGGAACCCACAGAGCGACCTTTCGATCCTGCTTGGTACTGCCCGGCACAGGGACTTTGTGCAACGGATTCGCCTCGGCCACACAATCAAGGCAAGAAAGTCGCAGGATCGCCGAGGAGCGTCCAGATGCGTGTGGTCAAGGCGGAACCGTCGACCTCGCGGACGAGCCACCCGGCTCCATCGGGGTCTTCCACCAGGTCCGGCCCCGTATCCGCGTCGTTTGCCACCGGCTCATCCGGGGTGATGCGCGCCACGTCGGTCGCGAACTCGGCAATCTTGACCGCGGCGACCGCCACCTGATCGGCAGCCTCCGGAATGCTCCAGATCTCTGGTTGTTTGGCGGCGAGCCAGTCACCGAAGGCGTTGGCGGGCAGCTCCGAGATCCGCGACGCGGGGATGTCCTGCAGCTGGTCGTAGAAGGCGCTGACCTGGACGTACCGAAAGCGCGACGTCACGATTGAATCGGCCCAGGGATCCATCTCCCCGTTCGGGTCGCCCATGCGGGCCCCGGAAGAAGACAGGCTGCCGAGGGATGCGACGACGACGACCCGTTCAGTCACGGATGGATCGATGAGATAGGCGTCTGCCACGTCGGTGAGGCGGCCGCCCACGGCGACGACCACTGGACGATAGGAGAGGGCCAGTCGCTTGGATTCCTCGACGATGAACCGCGCTCCCTCGGAGCGGTTGGCCTGGGTGTCGTCGATCTCGCCGCTGGCCGGTCGCACCAGGACATCACCAATGCTCGCGATCGGATCCGGCGTATTCGTCAAGCCACTCGCGCGGGCCGCGCGGACCAGAGCCCGGGCCCCGGCCACGTTGGCGTCGAGGTCGGGCCATGGACCGCTGGTCCCGACGATGAAGCCGGCCAGCTTCGGGCCCCGAGCATGGCAAAGCAGCACGGCGTATTCGGCTCCCCAGTTGTCGGAGGCGCCATCGTCGAGGAAGATCAGTGGGTTTTTCTCATCCACCGGGAGCAGTCCGAGGGGGCGACTCGAACCAGCGTCGAGCGACACGGTGCAGCCGAAAACGCCGAGCCCCAGCAGGGGAATCAAGACCAGACCACGAACGATCGGTCCGCGCATCCAACGCGGGTTGGGCCAGCGTGGCTCATCGGATCGAAACGCAGCCATCCTGATCCTTTTAGCACCAGGCAACCGACTCGCTGTTATGGCTTGATTCGTCATGGCCTACTCGAAGCGATAGGCGAGCTCGAGTCCCAGGGTTTCGGCCCAGCGTGGGGAGGTCCAGACCACGCTGTCATCGAGCCGGACCGACCACAGGACGGGCAAGACGAGGGCCTCGGCGTAGGCCGCGACATGAACTCGGCCGAGGATCCGCTGGCTGGCTCCAACGCGGAGCCCCGTTTCGAGCAAAGGCCCCGATTCCGAGGCGGGCGCTTCGATATCCCTGCCCGACACGCGGACTTGTCCGCCTTTGGCCAACAGACAGGCGGTCCATGGCTCGCGATTCCCACAAACGGCGGCCGTCACCAGCAGCTGTTGGTGCGAGAAGCCGGCCCCGTCGGAGCGACGGATCGTCGCGGGTAGGCCGGCCTCGGCGCCGAGGACCAAGGACCAATGTGGCCACGCGATGCCTCCAAAAATGCGACCGAAGGGGACCACACTCGACGACCTGTTGAAACCAAGCAAGGTGCCCGCGCCGAAAAGAAGCGTGGGGCGAGCACCAGGCTGGGCTTCGGGACTGGAGCGAATTGATGGTTCGGCAGTGGGGCTCTTCTGCGCGGGGCGTGTGGGAGGAGCAGCAGGGGGGCGAACTGTCTGCTCGGTTTCGGCCGTCGCCGGGGTGGTGTCCTCTGGACTGCTCGCGATCGCCGACAGCTGGAGTCGCAGCGCCAGGGCGAAGGCCATGGCGCGCACCAGATCCTCGCAGTCGCTGCTCTTGGCAGGAAAGGTGCGGTCGCCCGCCCAGTTCCCTTCCCGATCGCGCCACTCCATGCGGCCTTCGAAGCTCTGCCCGGTGGAGGTGACGCGCACCAGGACGCTGGCCGGAGCGCTGTCAGCGAAGGCCTCGTAGCCCAGCCGACCGACGACCGTCGCCCGAAAGATGCCAACGTCCGGACACCCCGAGACAGCGTCGTAGTGAAGGGCAATCACCGGTGGGCTGGTGGCGGCGTACGCCGGGCTCGAGCCCAGCGCTGCAATCACTGCCATTACGCCAAAAGGGACGCATCTCATGGCCCATCACCAGTCCGGCCACCAACCCGAGGGGAATCACTTTTCGTTACAACTACGGCTCGCTGGAGACAGTAGCAGTACATGAAGTTATCGACACTGGCGATCGGAGCCCGTCTTTTTCCCGTCGGAGCGCTGCTCCTTCTGGCGTGCAGCTCAGAAAGCGATCCGGACGGCGCAGCCAGCGATTCTGCAGGCAGTTCGGGCGTCAGTGGTACGACGCAGACCGGAGCTGGTGGCGGCCTTGGGCAGTTGGGGGGAAACGGCGGGTCCATCGCGAATCTGGGAGGCAGCCCTGCAATTGGCGGCCTCGCACAGCAGGGGGGAAGAGGCGGTACGATCGGTAACCAAGGAGGTGCCCAGCCTGCTGGGGGGCTCAGCCAATCGGGAGGAGCTGGCGGTGCGATTGGCAACCCTGGGGGTACGTCGGGGTTGGGCGGGTCGGCCGTGGGTGGTGGCGGTTCGCCGAGCGGTGGCTCTGGACAAGGGGGGAACGGAGACGGCGGAGCGGCGGCGGCTGGGGGCAGCTTGCCTTCGGTGGGCGGGGTTGGTGTTGGAGGGGAGGCCGCTTCGGGGGGTGTGCCGGAGAACAGCGGCGGCAGTGGCGTGGCCGGCACCACCACGGTGGGCGGCCAAGGGGCAGCGGGTGAGGCCGGCGCCGGTGGCTCAAACGAGTTGGTTTGCCCAACTCCACCAACCAGCGACGCGTACACGATCGACTCGGATGGAATGACCTTCGCCCTCGACTCCAGTCGCATGAAGGTGGGCGTCTGCAAACCGGACATTATTCGTGTTCAGCTGGCCTCGGGTTCGTCGATTCCCGAGAAGGCGTCGCTTTCGGTGGACAGAACCTGGGAACCGGTCCCGTTCTGCGTGGAAGAAGCGGCGAACGTCGTGACCATCACGACCACAAAAATGAAGGTCAAGATCGACACCAGCTCCGGTGACATCAGCTACACCGATCTGAGTGACAACGTCGTCCTGGCGGAAGCCAGCAAGTCCGTTACCCCAGCCACCGTGGAAGGCGTCGCGACCAATCGCATCGAAACCGCGTTCGATTCCCCGGCCAGCGAGGCCCTGTTCGGCCTTGGTCAACACCAGGGCAATGCGATGAATCGCAAGGGGACGAACCAGCGCATCCTCAACTCCAACACACAGATCAACATCCCGGTGTTGCTCTCCAATCGAGGCTACGGGATCTTCTGGGACAACTATTCTGGCTCGGACTTCTACGGGGGCGAATCGGGCAACACCCAATACCGGTACGTTTCCGAGGCCGGTGAGATGGTCGACTACTACTACTTTTATGGCCCCAGCATGGACCGGGTGGTGTCCCTGTACCGCGTGGCCACGGGGACCGCTCCGCTCTTCCCCAAATGGGCGTATGGGCTGTTCCACTCGAAGGACAAGTACACGAGCCAGTCCGAGCTACTGGCCGTGAAGGACGGCTACCGGGACAACGACATCCCGCTTGATTGTATCGTCCAGGATTGGGACTACTGGACCCCCTATACCTGGGGCTCGCATTTCATGGACGAGTCGCGTTATCCCGATCCCTCCGCGCTCCTGGAGGAGTTCCATGCCGACAACATCCACGGGATGATATCGATCTGGCCGGAGTACGAGTACACCGCTTCGCCCCAGAAGGCCGGCGACCAGGACAACTACCAGGCACTCGACGCGCTGGGGGCGCTGTTCCCCAGCGGCGGCACCCATCATTTCTACGACACCTTCGATGCTTCGGCGAGGACCCTGGTCTACCAGCAGATCTACGATCGGCTGGTGGGGGCCTACGGTTGGGATGGGATCTGGGCGGACAACACCGAGCCACAGCCGTACCCGGACAGCATCGACATGCGCTCCGTCGACACGGCGCTGGGCAAGGGGGCGCTCTTCATCAATGCCTATCCCTTGCAGCACGCCAAGGCACTGTACGAAGGCTGGCGCAGCGTTGGTCCCAACGACAAGCGGGCCTACGTATTGACTCGCAGTGCCTTCGCTGGCCAGCAGCGTTACGCCGCGACGACCTGGTCGGGCGACATCAACTGTGATTTCGAGACCTACGCCAAGCAGATCCCGGCCGGCCTGAGCTACGCAGCGGCGGGGATGCCCTACTGGACCACGGACATCGGGGGATACTGGGGTCATCCGGGCCGCGTCGACTGGACCACCAGCGAGAGCAACGAGCTGTTCACCCGGTGGTTCCAGTACGGTGCCTTCTGCCCCGCCTTCCGGATCCATGGGGGTGGTTCGCGAGAGCTCTACGGTGACCAGTGGAGTTCGGAAACCAAGACCAACCTGCTTCTGATCGACAATCTGCGCTATCGCCTGATGCCGTACATCTACTCGTTGGCGTGGAAGATCACCAACGAGGGCTACACCATGATGCGCCCGCTGGCCTTCGACTACCCCGAGGACGAAGAGGTCTTCGACATCAAGGATCAGTTCCTGTTCGGCCCCGCGTTCCTGGTGAATCCCGTGACAACGGCTGGCGCGACCAGTCGCTCCGTCTACTTCCCGCAAGGGTCGTGGTACGACTTCTGGACCGGGGCGACGCTGGATGGGGGTGACGCGACGTCGGTGCAGGCACCCTTGAGTCGGATCCCCTTGTTCATCCGAGCCGGCTCGATCGTGCCCATGGGACCGATGATTCAGTACGCTACCGAGAGCATCGATCCGATAGAGTTGCGAGTCTACCGGGGACAGGACGCAACCTTCGTCCTTTACGAGGACCAAGGGGACGGCTACCAGTACGAAAGCGGTGAGTACTCCCGCATTCGATTCTCCTGGAACGAGGCCAATCAGGAGCTGACCATCGGGCAGCGCTCGGGAAGCTATCCAGGGATGCCCGCGACCCGGACGTTCAACGTCGTTTGGGTGGGCGAGGACCACGGGGCTGGCGTGGGCGTCACCACGGCGGTCGACGAGGTGGTTGCCTACGATGGCTCGAGCGTGACGGTGAGCGCCGAATAGCCGAATCCTCGCGGCCACCCCGGTCCGTATCGATTCCCAGCGCCAGATCCCCTGTTCCCCAAGAAAGCACTTCCTTTCCCTGGCTGGATTCGACTATTGGGTGCCTCCCATGGTCCACGACCCTGCCACCGAATGGGCAAGCGCGGTAGCCGTGGTGGCTGGCGCCCTGACCACCCGAGCCCTGCCTCTCGTCTCCCTGTGCCTCGCCCTTGGCCTGCTCACCACCGCCGCCGCGCGGGCGGAGCGAGTTCCGCTGGGCGGGCGGACCGCGACGATGGGAGGGGCTGCCGTCGCTGCCGGGAACGACTCAGCCATGCCCTACCTCAATCCGGCGGGGCTGGCGGGGGTGCCCGAGGGGATCTTCGGCGTGTCCGCGACCGTATACAGCTATCGGCGGCTGAGCATCGATGAATACTTCCTGCCTACCGGCTGGGGCGCCACGCAGGATTTTGGCCAGCTCGACGTTCGCAGCGAAGCCATGACGTCGAGCACCACGATCGAGATGCCGAGCTCCGTGATGTACTTTGGTCCAAGAGGTCGTCTCGGTGGACATACGACGTACAAACTGGGCGTTGCCCTGGCAACGCCCGAGGCCGAGTATCGGGAGCTGGTGGGGGCGTTCCAGGCTGACTTGCCCGACGTCAACGGCAGCCTGGAACAGCGGGTGGGGCTGGCGTATCGCAAGACCGACTACTACGCAGGGCCGAGCCTGGCCCTGGGTCATCGAGAATGGCTCCGGGTAGGTATTTCCGCGTTCGCCTACTACTCGCGGCTCCATCGGGTCGAGACGTTCGACTACAATTTGGTTGCCGGCGGAGGGGTGAGTGAAGCGGCGGTTGCCATGACTCGCGCCTCCAACGCGGAGTCTTTGGCGTTCGTACCCGTGCTGGGGATGCAGGCCAAGCTGTGGTCGAGGCTGTGGGCCGGTGTCGGGGTTGCAGTTCCCTCGGTCCATTTCTGGGGGAGGCGGCGTGGCAATGGTTCGGTCGAGCTCAGCCGTCCCAGTGCTGATGGCCAGACATTCACCGAGCGCGTCGAGACCACCGCCGCGAGTACCTTTCGCCAACAGGCACCGTTCCGGATCACGGCGGGATTGGCCTGGGAGGATCGCGAGAGGTTCTCGGCCGCAGCTGATGTCACCTATCGGGCACGCCGTCACGATGCCCTGCATTATCCGAGCATCAGCGACGAAAGCTACCGGGCCAGTGGGGATGTGACGCGCCACTACACGCGGCGCCAGGATCCAATCGTGGCGGATCTGGAACACTCAATCGATCTGTCCTTCGGGGTCGAGGTGCCCCTGGGTGAACTGCTCTCGGTGCGCGCAGGCGGATTCACCGATTTCGCCAACACCGAGCCCTTGCGTGCCGGCCGGGGCGACGATTGGAATCGCTTGCGCGTCGATCAGCTGGGAGGCTCGCTCGGCTTGGGGCTGAACCTTGGATCGTTCGACACGACGCTGGGGATGGTTTATGCCCGGGGCTCTGGAAAGATGGGAGCGGTCGATCCGGAGAACCTGGATTCAGCCGAACAGGTCGTTCCGGTGCGCGCCGTCCAGCACTCGCTGTTCCTGGTGTTATCCGGCACCATCACTGCACAAGAGGTGAAGGCAAGGGTGCCCGAGGTCGAAGCGCTCCCCCGCCGTCCCAATGTTCCGGTCAAAGGTCTAAAGGATGTTCCTCTGTCCCATGTCCCCCAGGGGTCGGGCCCTACCGACCAACCCCCGCCGACGACCGCGGCCAAGATCGAGCAGGTGGTGGGTGACGCGCAGACTGCACCCTTGGAGCCTTCGCCATCAACGGAGGTCTTGCCATGAAGCGCCGGACTGTGCTGCTCGTCGCAACCCAGGGGCTTTCGATGCTCGCCTGCGAGTTCCAGCAGACCGAGCCTGACGAGTACTGCTTCACCACCGCCCAGTGTCCGCCCGGGACGGTCTGCAACGCTTACGAGGGGAGTTGTCAACCGGAGCCCGAGGACGGTTTTTCCGGGACGATTCGTTGCGTGGTCAACGGCGCCGCCGAAGACGCACCGGGTCAGAGCCAGTCCTCGGACGTCATGGGCTCAGTGGATGGCGAACGATACGTCTTCGCGGGTGCGCCGGGTTGTAACTCGATGCCGACCATCGACCCTGACACGGGCCAGGTGACAGCCACACTGTCCATCTATCTGCCGCTGGCCCATGATTTCGACACGGGTCTGCAGATCTCGTTGGGGAGGCTCGAGTCCGACACCGCACAATTCGCCTTCGGTCCTCCCAGCCAAGACCAACCCGACGTCAACAGTGCCAAGTTCCTGACCCAGCCCAGCGGAGCCGAATGGCGCGTGAACAGCCGCGTGCATGCCTTGTCGGCGGGCGGCTTCGGCAGCCTGCGCGGTCACGTGGCGGCCGGCCAGGTCATCTCCGGGTACCTCGATCTCCAGATGGTTCCGACGGCGCCAGAGGTGGTCGACTGGTGGGCAGAATGCGAGCCGAGCAACCTGGCCGTCTGCGGGGAATCGATCGATGCAGTTTGTGTGCCGGGCAGTGGGGGTGGCTCGTTCTGCAGCCGGTACTGCGGTGACGACAGCCCCTGCGAAGCGGGACAGAGTTGTCATGATGGTCTGTGCCTTCTGGACTGCGCCGAAGACGCGGACTGCCCAGAGCCGCTGAGCTGCGCTCTTTCGACCGAGCCTGCGGGGTGTTCATGAGGACACCGATTGGCTCGCTGGGGTTGTTTTTGGTTCTGTGCGGCGCATGCACGGAGGTGAGCCGACCCCAGTGCCAGCGGGATGAGGACTGCCCTGGGATCGCCGTCTGTTTGGACCAGGTTTGCGTTCCACCCGCCCAGGTCGAATCGAGCTCCGAGGACGACGACTGTGATGGCGGCGCAGGCGCCTGCGGCGAGGTCGAACCACGTTTCGTGGACGCCGGTGACGGGACGATTCGAGACTCGGACACTAGCTTGTCGTGGCAGCGAATCCCGCCGTCCGCGGATTACGGCTGGCAGGCGGCCATCGACTACTGTGACACGCTAACCCTGGCAGCTCGCTCAGAATGGCATCTGCCCAGCCTGAACGAGCTATTGACGCTGCTGACCACGACTCAAGGCACAGGCGGTGACTATCAGGGCGGCTGCTACTGGAATCCGGTGTTCGAGGGAGACTGCCAGAGCTCACCCTACCTGACTGCCACGGAAACCAGTCAGGGCCAGATAGCGGTCGTCGGGTTCTACCTGGGTCGCCTCTACTTCACCGATGCCGGTGACCAGGCGCATGTCCGTTGCGTCAGCGGCGAGGACTGAAGCGGGCCACCCGCAGCCCACCCGGCGAGGGTGTGGCACCTTCTTTTTGGTGCGGCGCAGTCACGACCCGTGGCCGAAAAACCGTGGACCGGCAGCAAAACCTGGCCTTTCGCCGGGCAAAGTCGGCATATCTCGCGCGAAACGGGCACAAAACGCCGAGAATGCCGGCTCTTGCCCTCGGATTCCGAATCGGCGAGACTGAAGTATTCGCCGTCCTGACCGTTTCCAGATGCAGGAGCTCTAGGTCATCGGGTCAGGTCGTCGGGGCCGTATGGCGAGGGACGAACAACAGCAACAGGAAGGTTCTCCGGCGGAGTCAGAGCGCTCCAGCGAGCAGAAGGTCTCGGTGGGCCCGAGCTCGGTTCGTCGGGCCGTCCTGCATGCGCCGCGGGAGTGGTTGCAGGCCTTCGCGCCATTCGCCGTAGAGAACCTCGCCGACGCCACCTACCTCATCACCAAGAATGCTCGGTTCGTATACGTGAACAGCGCCGCCTGTCAGATGCTCGGCTACTCGGAGGCCGAGATGCTGGGCATGTCCGTATTCGACATCCACCCGGGGCTTACGCCGGAGAGCTGGTACACGGTCTGGGAGGCCACACGGAAGGTTCAGCACAAGGCCTTCGAGACCGAGCACCGCCACAAGGACGGGCACATCGTCCCCATCGAGCTGCTCGCCAACACGGTCGTGGTGGACGGGGTCGAGTACAGCTGCACGTTCACGCGTGACATCAGCGAGCGACGCAGGCTGGAGGCGCGGATGCGCCAAGCAGAGAAGCTGGAAGCCATCGGGCAGCTGGCTGGCGGTGTGGCCCATGACTTCAACAACCAGCTGGCGGGGATCATGGGCTGTGCCGATCTGCTGCGTGCCAGGCTGACGGACGACCCGGATCTGGTGGAGCTCACCGATTCCATCCTGACCGCCGTGCGGCGCTCGGCGAGCCTGACCCAGCAGCTCTTGGCCTTCGCGCGGCAGGGCAAGTGTCAGAGCATTGCCGTCGACCTGTGCCAGACCGTGGATGAAGTGGTCAAGTTGCTCAAGCGCAGCGTCGACAAGCGCATCGTGCTACGCACGTTCCGCACCGCGGAGCGGTGTGCCACGGCGGGCGATCCGAACCAGCTGCAGAACGCCGTGTTGAACCTCGCCATCAACTCCCGTGATGCGATGGCCGAGGGGGGTGAACTGTCCATCTCGACGGGCACGGTCGAGATGGGTCTGGACGACCCCCTGGTGAACACCTGGGAGATCGAGCCGGGCCCCTACATCACCGTGACGGTTGCTGACACCGGGACGGGGATGTCACCCGAGGTCGAACAGAGGATGTTCGATCCCTTCTTCACCACCAAGGCTCTGGGACGTGGCACTGGTATGGGGCTAGCAGCCGTGTATGGAACGGTGAAGAATCACCACGGGGCTATCCGGGTTCGGACCGCACCGGGGCAAGGCACGGCGATCACCCTCTATCTACCCAGCTTGGCGGAGGCGGTGCCCCCATCGCGGCCTGCCGAGGTCAGTCAGCTGCTCCCCGAGATCGGCGCGCGGGTGCTGCTGGTGGAGGACGAGCCGTTCGTGCGCGACGCCACGGCCCGGATGCTCAAGCGACTGGGTTGTACGGTAACGGTTGCGCTGACCGGTGTGGAGGCGATCCAGCTGTACAGTGAGGGGCCGGAGCAGATCGACGTCGTACTCCTCGATTTGATGATGCCGGAGATGAACGGCCGGGACATCTTCACTGCCCTGTTCCGGATCAACCCCGCGCTGGTGGCCATCCTGATCTCGGGATACGGCCTGGGGGGTGAGGTCAGGGCGATCCTGGAGGCGGGGGCCAAGGGCTTCTTGCAGAAGCCCTACAGCGTCGCGGAGCTAGCGCGCAAGCTGGCCGAGTCCTTGCCGAACTTCCGCCAAAAGGTGTCCCCCGCGAGGTAGGAGCCGGCGTTTCTCGGCCGATGGGGCTGCCCGACCCGAGAGCGCTTGACACTATTAGTTCGTAACCGTATAATACGGAAACAAACTAATGACCCGGCGTATACTCCCAAGCCCATCCGCGGGTGATTCACGGATCCGCCCGCAGAAGATGACAGAGCTCTTCTCCCTGTTGGACCGTGTTGCACACAAGGCCCGCCGGATCCACGAGCGCACCGTGCAGAAGACCGGATACTCTCCGGTCCAGTACCTGATCCTCAGGGCACTTGGCGGGAGCGGACAGCTGTCACCCTCGGGGCTGGCGGAACGGCTGGGATGCACTCGCGCCACCATGACCGGACTGCTCGATACCTTGCAGAGGCGGGATTTGGTCACGCGCCAACCGAACCCCAGGGACCGACGTTCGTTCCGGATCGTGCTCACCGCCGAAGGCAGGGCCGCGCAGCGCAGGGCCCCACGACCGGACCAGGGTTTCTGCGCTTGCTGTCTGGGTCTGTCCGAAACCGAGGTCGACTCGCTCATGCGCCTGCTCACCAAGCTTGACCTCACACTCGAACCCGAACACTGCTGGTCCGGACAAGACGAGGAACGCGGATGAACCGATTGATGCACCCCGGGCAATTGTTGGCTGTCCTGGTCGTCGCAACCACGGCGAGGGCCGCTCCACCCCAGGCGCAAGGCGATGTCAACCTGGATCTCGGCGTACATTGGTTCAAGCTGTCCGCCGGAAAACCCGCGGAACTCGACACCAACGCCGTCTTTGACCGTTGGGAGAACATCAATGCCTCGGACCAGTACACGGTCCGCGACTACGAACCCTTGTCACCTCTGTTCTTCAACATGGTCTTCGGGGCTGACGCACTGTTCCGCTATCGGCGTCATCTGATGGTGAAGATCGGCTACGACTACACCAATCCGGTGGGATTTGGCGGTGAGGGCCGGATCTCGTATCACGATGAGGCGGCTGGCACCGAGGTGACGGAGAAGAAGAGCTTCAGCTACACGTCCCACCAGATTTCGACCTTTCTGGGTCCCATCGTGAGCCTGGACGAGGCTCGGGCCGATCTGTACCTGGGCTTCTCCCCCATGGCGCCCACCTGGGTGTATTACCAGGATCATTACCAGCGCACCGAGGATGGTCGGGTGGTGGAGGACCGGACGCGCAAGGCGCACGGCTTCTTCGGAAGCTGTCGCGCGCTACTGGGCATGCAGGTACGGGTCAGCGACCAGGTCAAGCTGGGGAGCGAAGCCGTCTTCACGTTCCTCAACAACATCACCTTGAAATCGGGCGAGCATACCGAATCGAGCTTCCAGTTCCCAGCCCTGCAATGGGACTTCGTCGCGCGCTATTCGGTCCTATAGAGTTTTTGCCTAGACGACGCCCAGGATCCCGACCCCCGACAGTGCCAGGACCGTACCCAGGATCTCGTACACCCCGACTCGCTCCTTGAACCCGAACGCCGAAACCGGGATGAGCAAAGCCGGGACGATGGACATCAGCGTGCTGGCAATGCCGGTGGGCAATAGCTGAGTCGATTTGAGCCCCAGGGCGACCCCCAAGAACGGTCCCAAGATGGCGCCCAGAATCAACAGTGAAAAGGGGTGACGGAGTGCTTGGGCGAAAACCGTTCTTTGCGTACACGCACTGAACAAGGCGCGGCCGTGACGAACCGTTCCAGTCGTTACTGCGCCGAGCCGACCCAGAACGGCACCCAGCAGCAAAAATCCCGACAATCCGGCGAGCACGCGGAGCTCGGTGGCGGCAAAGCAATCGATGCCGGTCGAGCCGGTTTTGCCCAGGAGCAGCCCAACCGCCTGCCCCAACGAACCGCCCAGCGCGAGAAGAATCCCCAACAGGTGGCTCCGAGCGCTGCCCGCCTCGGGCGTTTCACGTCGCGCGGCAATGGCCAGGACGAGCCCCAGAAACGTGAGCGACATGCCAACCAGGGCCCAGAACCCGATGACCTCGCCCAGCGCGAAATACCCCAGGACGGCGGTGATGGTGGGCACTGAGGCATAGATCAGCATCGACCGGCGGGCGCCAATGAGTACGAAGGCCTTGAACAGCAAAAGGTCCCCCACGACGAACCCCACCAGGCCCGAGAGGCCCAGATCGCGCCACATCGGGATCGACAGGCCCGCAGGCAAGAGCGCCCCTGTGCGAATCAGGGACAGCGATGCGAACAACAGGGCCGCAATCAGCAGCCGAACCACGTTGACCAGCCACGTGCCCAAGGCCCGTGAAGAGATCTCGAAACAGACGGCGGTCGCGGTCCACAAGACCGCCGTCGAGAGACCTGCCAGGATGCCGACGCCGTTCACGGCGGGTAGATGGGACGGGCTGTGGGGGGTGTCAATCGAAAAAATCCGCATTCATCGGTTGACCGCAGTGAGGCACTGCTCGAACCCGGGTTGGGAACTGGACCACACATTACCTGGGCGTCGGTCGTCACGCCCGTACGGGGCTCTCGGCCATCGTCACCGCGAGATCGACGAGCTTACTAGCATAGCCCCACTCGTTGTCGTACCAGGCAACCAGCTTGACGAAGGTGGGATCGAGCTGTAGCCCGGCCTTGGCGTCGAAGACGGAGGTGCAGGTCTCGCCGCGCAGATCGGAGGATACGACGTCTTCGTCGGTGTAGCCAAGGACGCCCTGCAGCGAGCCGAGCGAGGCCTCCTTCATGGCCGCGCAGATGGCGGCGTAGGTCGTTTCGCGGTCGAGCTCGCAGGTCAAGTCGACGACCGAAACGTTGGAGACCGGCACCCGGAAGGCGCGTCCGGTCAGCTTGCCCCGCAGGTTGGGCAGTACCTTGGTGACTGCAACCGCGGCGCCGGTCGAGGCAGGGATGATGTTGTCCAGGATCCCGCGACCGAAGCGCCAATCCTTGCCGGAAACGCCGTCGACCGTCTTCTGCGACGCCGTGGTCGCGTGCACGGTCGTCATCAGACCCCGACGCAAACCGAAGCTGTCGTCAAGGACCTTGGCTACGGGGGCCAGGCAGTTCGTGGTACAGGAAGCAGCCGAAACGATGGCTTCTCCTCGGTAGGCGTTGGTGTTCACCTTGTAAACGAACAGCGGCGTATCGTCCTTGGCCGGTGCTGAAAGGATGACGCGCTTGGCTCCCGCGAGCAGATGCCCTCGGGCCTTCTCCTGGGTGAGGAAGAGGCCGGTCGATTCGAGCACGATCTCTACCCCGGCGTCGGCCCAGGCTGTCGCGGAGGGATCCTTGGCGGACGTGACACGGATCGAACGCCCGTTGACCCGCAATGAATCCCCCTCTACCGCCAAGGGGTGGGGGAAACGGCCCGCAACCGAATCGTACTTGAGCAGATGGGCGAGGTGATTGGGTTGGAGCAGATCGTTGATGGCGACGACCTCGACGTCGGAGCGCTGCACAGCGGCCCTGAATGCCATCCGGCCAATGCGTCCAAACCCGTTGATGCCGATTCTGAGCATGGTGTCTTTCTCTCCTTGTTTTCTGTTTAGCGCCGGACCGGCGTGGCCGAAAGGACATAGATATTGCAAAACGGGCCACTCGGCACCATGCTCCAGTCATGAACCAAGCCAAAAAACGCGTGTGGTTCGTCCTGGTTCCCCGCAGTGGAAGCCTGAACATGGCTGGGCCCTGGGAGGTGTTCGGTCATGCCAACGACGTCTTGGGTCGTGAAGCGTACGAACTGTCGGCGTTTGGGCACGACACGCCACAGACCAAGACTCGCCATGGACTGATCATAGGTGGCCTCTGTCCGTTGCCCAGGCACGGCCGTCGTCTTGCGGACACGCTGGTGGTCGCTGGGGGCTCGCCACTAGAGCCGCTGCCACCCGATCACGCAGCCGTCGTGGCCTGGCTGCGCAGGCACCACGCGCGGATCCCAACCATCGTCTCGGTGTGTACGGGAGCGTTTCTGCTCGGGGCGGCGGGGCTCCTGGATGGGCGGCGGGCGACCACGCACTGGTTGCACGTGGAGGATCTCAAACGGCGGTTTCCCAAGGCTTCGGTGGTCGACGAAGGGATTTACGTCAAGGACGGCGGAGTGTGGACGTCGGCAGGCGTCACGGCAGGGATCGATCTGGCTCTGGCGTTGGTCGAGGAGGACCACGGGCACCGGGTGGCGATGGCGGTGGCCAAGCGCATGGTGCTGTTCCTGCGGCGTTCGGGGAACCAGGCGCAGTTCAGTTCGTCCTTACGCCGTCAAGCCGAGGCTCCGCCCCGGTTGCGGGAGCTATCGACATTCGTTCTGGAGCATGTCGACGAACCACTGCCCGTGCAGCGAATCGCCAGCGGGATCGGGATGAGCCCGCGAACCCTGAGCCGCTGGTGCCGTGAGCACCTCGACGAGTCGCCGGCGGAGCTGGTGCGACGACTGCGTCTGGACGAGGCGCGGCGGCTGTTGGCGGAGACCGCCCTGCCCTTGAAGGACGTTTCGTCTCGGGCTGGGCTCGGTGACCCAAGCACGCTGTGGCGAATCTTCGTGGAAGAACTGGGGGTCACTCCCAACGACTATCGACAGCGGTTTGCGGCGATGGAACGAGTGGCCGTCGGGTAGCGGAGAACGAAAGACCAGGATGCTCGTCAGTTACCAGCGTACGGCCGCACCTGTTTGATGATGAGCTGGCGTTGCTGGCCGTGGAATTTGAACTCGAGATCCAGGGGTAGGGCGTCGGGGAAGCTGCCGTATAGCTCCGTGAAATGGGCGGCCACCTGGGTACTGGCTCGGTAAAGCGCCAGGATCTCCGCGTCGCTCAGCAGGGCTCGGTCCGGCGACAGGCTCGAGTACCGCTGTCGTGCCACCTGGATCCCTTGGGGTGCGGTGATGATGGAGAAGACCTCGGGTAGGGCGCCGGCGGTGGGGTTGGTCACGCTGACCTCGCCCTTTTGCACATTGACGTACATGCCCGGCGTCTTGGGGTCGGCCAGGTTGCGTGTGATGAGCACGCCATTGGCTCGTTCCTCGGTATACGCGGGGTTGACCGCGCAGCCCATGCGCACCGCCAGATGATCGATGTTCCAGTACTCGCGTTCCTCGAAGGCAGTGTAGGCCCATACCGAAGCCCACACCTGCCGGATCCGATCGGAGGCCAGAGGCTCCTTGTCGCCGTAGGCGGACACCGACTCGTACAGTCCCGCCCCGCTGAAGGTGGGCAGATCCTCGGTGTTGGTGCTGGAGCGCAGCCGGATCTTGTTGCTGGCGAAGATCTCGACCACGCGGCGATTGAGGGCCCGGGCGAACTGGGTGTCGACCTCGGTCTGCATCATCTGGGTGCGCAGGAAGAAAAGGGCGGCCTCCCGTGCCGCGGTGTTGCTGGCCAACTCTGGGGCCTGTACCAGGCGAGCGACATGCTGGGATAGCGTTTCGCCGTCCCCTTCGAAGGCCGAACAGAAGGCGGCCGCCTGCCGACAGGCGCGGTCGGTTCGAGACGAGGCGCGGCAAGACTGCTCGGCGTTGTCGCAGGACCGTTGAGTCACGCGCCCTTGGTCCATGAAGGCTCGATAATGCGAGAAAGGAACGGCAAACCCAAACGGCGTTTCGGCCTCCAGCAGCTGGTGAAGCTCTGCCAGATTGGCGGCTTTGCTGCCGATGCTCGGTGAATCGGCGAAGCCTATCACGTCGAAGTTGGGCAATCCGTCCCGGCTGTCGTCGAAGACCGGCGTGACCTCGGGGGGTTGACGCTGTGTCCAGAATTCCTGGGCCTCGTCGAGGCTGGCCGCTTGCAGGGTGAAGGTACCATCCCCCACCTCGAATCGGACCAGCTCTCCCATGAGCTCCTGGACGCGCGAATCCTGGGCAGCGTCCAGCCAGGCGATGTTCGGGGTTCCCCGACTGCGAGCCGCGACGTTGACGTGAGCCAGCGGTGTCTGGAGCTCCTCGGTGATGGTGCCCGCCACCACCGGAATCGAATTCGGCAGCCGGGTCAACAACACGACGTCCCGCGAAGAGACTGGGTCGGATTCCAGCTGCTCGGGGCTCAGCTCCCTGAGCGTGCCGTAGGCGATGCCATCATTGAGGAGCTGCAGCCGGATCCCGGCGTAGAGCTCCCTGTGGGTGAGCCAGGCTGCCCCTTTCTTCGAGTATTCGAGGGTTGCCTCGGCGAGCGCCGTCTCCTGGATCTCTCCCGCGGGTGCATAGAACAGGCGCGTCTTGCCACCCACCAGATCGACCATCCCCAGGCGTTCTTCCAGCAACTGGTGAGCCTGTAACGCTTGATCAGGGCCGAGGTCGTCACTGGGGAAGAAGCCGACGACCAGCGGGGACTTAGCCTCGGTACCCAGCGCCGTGCTCGGAAGGTCCAACTGGGGATAGTAAGTCAGGCTTCCCGCGAAGTTGACCCGGTCCTCCCCTTGATAGGTCCGGGCCTCGAATTCGGATAGGCCGGAGACATCACCCAACACGACCCGGTTGAACGTGTAGTGCAGTGGATAGTCGTGGGTGTTCTGAAAATAGACTTCCGGAACGTCGTCGAGCCCTCGGATGAGCCACTTGATTACCTGGGTGGGACCCAGCTCGGTGTCCATCTGGACCGCCAGCTCCCCGAACACGTCCCAGCCGTTATCCGGCACAAAACCGGTCGCGTACTGCTCGTTGCTCACGGGGTCGGCCATGGGCAATAGCTCGACGGTGAGTGGGAGCGGTTGGTCCTTGGGTTGCAGTGTCAGCACGGTGAAGTGGTAACCATGAGCCCTGATGGCCACCTCGCGCTCCGGGGAGGCGAAGGGGATGAGCACGCCGTCGGGCTCGCAGCTCAACGGCTCCGAAGCCCAATCCGGGCAGTCCGCTTCTGCCACGAGCTCACCCGCAGCGGTGACCCGAACCGCGAAGGCTTGGATGGGCCGTTGGTCTTGGTCGGTGACCCGCAACAACGTCGGCTCACGATGCAGCGTGACGCTGGGCTGCCCACCGCAGCCCGCGCAGAACAGAAATGGACCCAGCCACACCGGAAAAAGAACGCAGTCTCCAATATGCCGCACGGTCTAGCTTCCTTGGTCCAACATAACACCGAGCAGGATGCCCCTTTGGTTGTTCCCGGCAGGGGCCTACTCGTAGTTCGGATCCCCCGGGCAGGGGGCGAACGTATCGATCAACGGTTCGTGGGTCAGATCGGGCAGGATCGGGACACAGACCACCGGAAGGCTGCGTGCCTTGGTGCAGCCGTCCTCGATGAGTGTGCTCCCCTCCATGATGCGCATGCAGTCCATGTTCTGGCAGGCATGGTAGGCGAAATCGATCGACGAATGGGCCAAGCTGTAGTTCTTGCCGTCGTAATCGAAGCTCAGCAGATACGCGGCGTGGTTTCCGGTCTCGAGTTGAGCGTTGGTCAGCGGCTCGACGTCTCCGTCGAGCGAGAGCTGGGCCAGCTGGGTTTGGTAAATGGGGTAACCCAGCGGCGCGCATTCGACCGGCGTAGACTGCACATAGACGTAACCCGACTGCTCGCGGTTATCGAACGTGCAGAGCCAATCGGCGTCGTCCAACTGCCAGGAACTGCTCTCATCGGAGCACTGAAGGACGTCTTGTTGGGGGGAGCGATAGATGAAACCGAACTCCCCGCCGGGATTCGAAGCTCCGCCACTTCCAGCCGAGCCGCCTTCACCTTGACCGGCGGAGCCGCCCTGAATCGCGCTGCCGCCCTCGGCTTGACCGGCGGAGCCGCCCTGAGTCGCGCTGCCGCCCTCGGCTTGACCGGCGGAGCCGCCCTGAATCGCGCTGCCGCCCTCGGCTTGACCGGCGGAGCCACCTGCATCCCCGCCTTGGCCCTGACCGGCTGAGCCACCCGTGATCAGAGAGCCAGAACCTCCGCCTTCACCCTGACCGGCGTTGCCACCCAGGGGTGCATTGCCCCCCTGGAGGGGCAATTGGCCTCCCGCGCCAGAACGACCGCCTTGTGCCTGGGAAATGCCACCCTGACTGGGGGGTTGCCCGCCCATATCCGGGCGGCCACCCTGGGTAGCGGATGCACCACCCTGGCTGGGTGAGCGTCCGCCGGTGCTGACATCACCGCCCTGGGCTTCATCCCCGTTGCCGCCCTGTTCCTGAGCCTGCCCGCCGTTCTCGCCCGCCATCCCCGATTCCCCACCGATGGCGGCATTCTCGGAGTCCTTGTCCTCGGAGCAGCTCGAAAGACCCAGAAGAATGACGAACGCAGAACCGAGACAGTATAGCTTTTTCATTGCGTTTCCCCGCCAGTAGCCAACGTCCCCAAAAAGGGTCAATCGGATTGATCAGGACGGTTGCCCGCCAATCCAGCCTCGAATATTGGGACCGCCTCGCGGCCTTCGCTACAAACACTTGCCTTCCGACGCAAAAAAAGGAGCCTCTACTCGTAGTTCGGATCCCCCGGGCAGGGGGCGAACGTATCGATCAACGGTTCGTGGGTCAGATCGGGCAGGATCGGGACACAGACCACCGGAAGGCTGCGTGCCTTGGTGCAGCCGTCCTCGATGAGCGTGCTTCCCTCCATGATGCGCATGCAGTCCATGTTCTGGCAGACACGGTACCCGAAGCCGAAGGACGAATGGTTCAGGGTGTAGGTTTTCCCGGCGTAGTCGAAGTCAATGAAGTCGTTGTGGTGGTTGCCACCATAGTCGAGCTGGGTGTTGGTCAGGGATTGAACGTTCCCGTCGATCGAGATCTGGGCAACGGACGTCTCGTAGACGGGGTTAGCGAGAGCCGCGCAGGCAACTGGTGTGGACGCCACGTAGACGTATCCGGAAACCGTGCCGTCATCGAAGGTGCACAGCCAGTCAGCGTCCGCGTACTGGGACTCACCCATCTCGCCGCTACAGGAAAGAACGTTTTCTTGGGGTTCGCGGTAGACGAAGCCGAATTCCTCACCAGGATCCGAGGCCCCTCCGTCTCCGGCCGAGCCGCCTTCACCTTGACCGGCGGAGCCGCCCAGGGACGCGGAGCCGGCAGTCCCTCCTTCGCTTTGACCGGCGGAGCCGCCCAGGGACGCGGAGCCGGCAGTCCCTCCTTCGCTTTGACCGGCGGAGCCACCCAGGGACGCGGAACCGGCAGTCCCCGATTCGCCCCCAATGGCGGGATTTCCGGCGCTCTCGTCGTCGGAGCAACCTGAAAGATCGAGAAGGAACAGAACCAGGAGGGTAGGGAGTCTGTTGGGCATGGCTGCGTCACCCGTTCCACCCAATGAGTGGCCAAGGGCCAGCCATCGCTTCGCAAAAAAACCGCCCGAGGACGCTGCCCGGCGCTGCGGACAGGCTGACTGGTCCGGTGTCCGAGACGAATCCATCTCGGAGCCGACCCCGGCTGGTGCGCAAGTTGCTACGAATTCTTGGTCTTGCCGCCAATCTTGCGGTGCAGTCGTCGTGGGACGAGTCGTGTTGGTCGCGGGGCCCGATGTGGATGGCTCGGTGCACACGGTGTGGCCACCGGATGATGCGAGGTGTCAGCCGTACCGCGGGCAAGACTCCAGGATTGGTCCGGAGTCCCGTTCACACAGATGGCTTTCAGCTCCAGCCGGACCCCATGAGAATCGTTGCGTCAGCACTGGATCTCCAATCGCAGGCCTCCCAGACACGGGCGGCATCGCAACAGACCGAGATCAATCATTGGGTTGGAGAGCGTCCCGCTCCCAGCTCCGACGCGGTGGTCGAGGTTTCCCAGGCGGCTCGTCAGCTCGCGCAACAGGCGGAGACAACTGCTGCCAACGCGACGAGCGAGCTCTCGGAGGGGGAAGAGAGCGCGAAGGAGCCCCTGGATCCCAGGCTGCTCCTCCTCATCGCGCTGGTCGAGCGCCTGACGGGGCGCCGGGTCGAGCTGCTCGAGCCGGGTGAGCTACAAGGGGACCAAGCAGAACCGGTTGCGGTGACAGCCGAATCCGCGAACTCGGCGACGTCCCAGGAACAGGGTTGGGGCCTGGAGATCAAGGTTTCGCGCACGGTCGTCGAGAGCGAGTCGACCAGCTTCCAGGCACAGGGCGCCGTGCTCACCGCGGACGGGCGTCGCATCGCGTTCGACGCTCGGTACTCCTGGGAGCACGAGCAGGTTACGATCGAGAACTTCGAGTTCCGGGCCGGAGACGCGGCGCGCCCCAAGGATCCTTTGGCATTGAGCTTCACCGACCAGGCACCGCAATGGACTGGGCAGCGTTCACCACTGGATCTGGACCAAGATGGAAAGCTCGAGAGCCTCCCCTCTCTTTCCGGTGAAAGCGCCTGGCTAGTGAATGATCGCAACGCCAATGGCGTGGTGGACGGGGGAGCGGAGCTGTTCGGACCCAGCAGCGGTGATGGATTCTCGGAGCTCGCGGCCCTGGACCAGGACCAGAACGGTTGGATCGACGAGGGGGATGCGGCATTCACCCGACTTCGCGTTTGGTTCTCCGGGAGTTCCAAGCTGCTGTCGCTGGCTGATGCTGGGGTGGGGGCGCTCTTCGTGGGCAGTACAGCAACCCCCTTCCGCCTGCGTGATGCGGCAGGAAACGTGGCTGGAGCCGTGCGCGCCACCGGTGTTTGGTTGGCCGAATCAGGTGACGTTCACGGCCTGTCTCAGGTGGACGTCCTGACCTGAGTCGGGACGGTCACGGACCGATCCGGGCGAGGAACTGAGCTAGATCGGGGGGCAAGGGCGAAACCAGATCCAGCGACTGTTGCGTGAAGGGATGGGGCAGCCGATAGCGATGGGCGTGCAGAGCCTGGCGAGGTAGCTCCAGGCGATTCAGATCATCGTCGGTCAGTTCGCGATCGGCGGCGCGGGCCAACAGCCGCTCGTCGGGCCCGTAGAGCTTGTCGCCCACCACGGGGGCTCCCAGGTTGGCCAGATGCACACGGATCTGGTGTTGACGCCCGGTGTGGATTCGACAGGCAACCAGGGCGTAGGCCCCATAGACCTCCAATACCTTGACATCGGTGCGTGCGGACAGCCCGCGGTTGCGCGGTGCCACGCGCATCTTGACGCGCAGCGGGTTCTCGCTGTCCGCCTCCAGCGGGAGATCGACGGTTCCCTCGGGCGGAACGCCCCAGGTAATCGCCAGGTACGTCTTCTCGATGCTGGGGGCGTTGGCGGCCCGTGCTTCGAAGGCGCGCCGCTCGCTGGGCTTCAAATTGGTGAGGAAGGCAGCGTGGGACTCCACCAGCTCGCGAACGCTCCGATCCTCGAGTAGACGCTTGAAGACGCGGTCGGCTTCGGGTGAACGGGCCAGAAGCAACAGACCACTCGTCTCGCGGTCCAGGCGGTGGATGAGCGAGAAGTACTCGCCGGGCCGTTGCGCTTCGAGGCGCTTGACTAGGGTATTCTGGTAGTAGCGGGCCGTCGGATGCACGGTCAAAAGTGGTGGCTTGTCGACGACCAACAGCCACTGGTCTTCGAAGAGGATGGGGATCCCCGTCGGATCGGACTCTTCCTCCAGAGCGGGGCGCCACAGCACGACGTACTGCTCGGGTTGGACTCGATCGTTGTGGCGCAGCGGTCTTCCCTCCGGAGAGAAGGCGCTGTTGTTGACGATGGCACGGGCACGGGTACGGCTGGTGTTGCGCAACTGCATCCGCACGAACACATCAAGGCGCATTCCCGCCAATTCCGGCGGAACGCGCAACACACGCCGGATCGCGTCGTCGGCCACCTGAGCGGGGCGGACCGTTCCCTCCGGCGCGTCGGCGAAACGACTCGACCGGCGTCGCGGTCGGCAGAGAAAGCTAGTGGATTTCGGTTCCGATGCCACGGTCAGTAAAGATCTCGAGCAAGAGGGCATGGCGGCGCCGACCGTCGATGATGTGGACCTTCTCGACTCCGCCGTCCACCGCACTGAGGGCACAGCGCACCTTGGGAACCATGCCACCAGCGATGGTACCGTCGGCCAGCAGCCGGTCGATGTCCGTGGCACTCAGGCTAGCCAGCAGCTGTCCCTTGACGTCCAGGACGCCGTCCACGTCGGTCATGAGCACCAGCTTGGCCGCGTGGAGCGCGACCGCCAGGGTGGCGGCGGCGGTGTCGGCATTGACGTTGAGGGCCTGGCCCTGGGGACCCGTGGCGATGGGGGCCACCACGGGGACGAAGCCATCCGAAACCAGACGTTCCAGCAGAGCCGCCTGAACCACGGTGGGCTCTCCCACCCGACCCAGATCGACGGTCATCTCCTGACCGTCGGCGTTCTTGACTCGGACCGGATCGGCCACTCGCGCCCGCATGAACTGGTCGTCTTTGCCCGACAGTCCAACGGCGCGTCCACCGTGCCGGCAGATGGAACCGACGATCTCCTGGTTGATGCTACCGCCCAACACCATCTCCACGACGTCCATGGTGGCGTCATCGGTCACGCGCAAGCCACCGGAGAAGCGCGACTCGATCCCCAATCGGTCCAGGGTGCGATTGATCTGGGGGCCGCCGCCGTGGACCACGACGATATGGATCCCTACGTAGCGGAGCAAGCACACGTCGCGAGCGAAACTCTCCTTGAGCCCGGCGTCGACCATGGCATGCCCGCCGTATTTCACGACGAAGGTTCGCTGGTGGAATCGGCGGATATAGGGCAGTGCCTCGTGCAGGACGCCGGCCTTGGTGACGAGCTCGTCGATCATGGGGCGAGAGGTTAGTACGCGGGGCCCCTTCGGGCAGCCGTCGGCACGCGCAGCTGCGCGGGCCCTGGGGCCGGGCCTGGCTCGGGCAAGCCGGACGGGGCGGGTCGTGGTACAGGGCGGCTCGATGGAAATCCTCCTTTTGGCCGCCGAGCTCGCGCCGTTCAACCAGACGACGGACGCCGCGGAGACCACAGCGGCGCTGGCCAAATCGCTGGAACAACAGGGACACCATGTCACGCTCGTCGTTCCGTATTCCAGTGCCTACGAAGAGGCCAATCTGCTGGTAGCGCGTCGCCTCACCCCATTGGATCTGGGACAGGGACGCACGGTGACGGTGTTCGACTCCCAGCTTTCCTCAGGGGTTGGGTTGGTGCTGCTCGGATTGCCCCCCGGGTGTGACGCGCCCCTCGTGCCGTCGGCGGTGTTCAGTCCGGATTCGGCCATCAGTGCTGCCTGCTTCGCGCTCGCGGTCGCCGAGTTGCTCGTGCAGCGGAACCGGCAGGGCACGCTGCCCGACGTGATCCAGGCGGTCGACTGCGGAGCGGCGCTCATCGGTTTGGCGTTGGAAAGGGCACCCTTGGACCAACGGCCTCCCGTCGTACTGGCCGTCACCGACGCCGACTGGGCGGGGAGGGTTCCCGATGCAGCCAACGCCAAGGATCGGATGGACATCCCCCTGCTTCAGGATCCCCGCGCCTGGAACGACGGGCAGTTGTGCCTGTTGGGTGCGGGTCTGATGACGGCCGGTGCGGTGGTGGTTCCCTCCGAGTCTTACGCGGCGAGCCTCACCCAACCCGGGGCAACGGACGGCGCAGCGGTCCTGTTCGGTTCGATATCCGACAAGTTGTTCGGGATCCTTCCGGGCCTCGACTACGCCCGAATCAATCCAGCCAGCGACTCGCTGATCGCGGCTCGCTACGACGCCGAAGATCCGGACCTGAAGGGGGCCACCCGCCTGGCTCTGCTCAATCAGCTCAAGCTGGATCCGGATCCACGGCCCGTCCTGCTAGCGCCGGGGCCTCTCACCGAGGCCGCGGGAGGGGATTGGCTCGTCGAAGCCCTGCCCGAGCTGGTCCATCGGGAGATGGTCATTGTCGCGCTCGGGAACCGCTCGGATCGACCCGAGCTCCGCGACCAGCTGGCCGCGTTGGCGGCTCGTGCCCCGGGGGATCTGGGTTTCATCCCCGATGCCGACCAGACCTTGTTGCACCGGGGATTCGCTGCGGCCGATCTGGTCATCCTCCCTTCCCGTCGTGAACCGTTGGGTTGGCGCCAGCTCTTTGCCCAACGCTACGGGGCCGCGCCGATTGCGCGAGCTGTCGGGGCCCACGTGGACAGTATCGTCGATGCTGATGCCTCGCTCGATTCGGGGACGGGGTTCCTGTATGACGAACCCGGCCCGAAGGCACTGATTGCGGCAGTCGAGCGGGGAGTGGCAGCCACGCGCTCCAAGAACTTCGCACGTTTCCGGCGCCGGCTGATGCGGCGTGACGTCGGATGGGATCGTCCTGTGCGCCGACATCTGCAGATCTACCGGCAGTTGAGCAAATCCGCCTCCTGAAGGACAGGACGTCACTCGGGGACTTCGGGGGCCACCACCCCAAGCGCCACACACCACCACGCGGCGCGCAAGAACCAGGCCAACAACGCGCTGGCGTGCAGGCAAAGCCAAGCCGCTAACAGCCACATCGTCCCCTGGGTCTGCCAGTCCAGACCCAGAACCAGAGTCACGGCTCCGAGCCGGACCAGGGCCGCTGGAAATCCCCAAAGGGCCGCCGTTCCCAGCACCCGTCCCGGTGCCTTGCGCAGCCGCCCCAGGGCGCGGCGGATGGCGGCGGTGACTCCGAGTGGCTGCACCACCAGCGCAGCACGTGACAGATCGAACAGCACCAGGCCCAGCCCGAGCCCCCCGAGGCCCAGGCCAACCAACAGGATCTGGACCCGCATCACACCGACCACGCCCAGCCAGGCAAACAGCCACGCCTGGGCGAGCCCGACCATCTGCACCGTCATCCAGGTCCACGCCAACCAGGCCACAAGCGCCATCAGACTCAATCCGAAGAATGGTCTTAGCAGGTTTCCAAGACGTACCGACAGATGCCAACTGCAGAGTCTGCCCGGCTGTCGAAGAGCGATGAGCGTCACCATCGCCAGCACCGTGCCCCCCGCAGCCACGAGGATCCAACCGAGCGCGCTGGCCCGCAGGGCCGCGAGTAACGACTGGCGCTGAGCGTGAACCAGGTCGACGAGCAGCAGGGCTCCCCGGTCGAAGAGCGGGGCATCACCTCGTGGCCCGTGCAACGAACGATAGATGCCGACCTGCAAACTGAGCGGCGTCGTCACCAAAAAGCACAGAACCAGGCTGATCAGATGGGCGACCAGGAGCCAGACGGCGCGACGTCGCAGTGTCGGCCATACCCGCCCAATCCATCTGTTCACAGGAACAACCCCTTGAGCAACAGATCCGCGGCCAGGGTCAGCAGCGTGGCGACGCGCCAGGGGACTCGGGGCGGGTCGCGGGACAGGGTCTGGTTGGACAGATCATCATCCAGCGTCACCAGGTGCTCTGGATCGACGGTGGCGGACAGGACCGGTTGTTCGTGCTCCACGACCAACCATTCCTGGGTACCGAGCGGATCCCAGCGGCGCCGCTGGCGGAAGCCATCGGCGTGTTCTATCTCCACGGTCACCGGGAACCTCAACGTCCCCCGCCGTTCCAACAGGATTCGACAACGGACGGCGGAGGGGGTCGCGCCACCGGAAACGGGCGGGAGACACTCGATGCGACGCACGGCGTAGTCGACCCAACCGTCGGCGAAGAGAGCCGTCCGCAACATCTCGGCAACCTCGGCTCCCATCTCGGCCTGCACGGCGGACACCAGCTCATCCGGCGTTGGATGGGAGAAGCGGTTGTCACGGGCGTACCGACCCAGGGCGCGAAAGAGGGCTGCCTCACCGTAGATCTTGGCTACAGTGGAAAGGAGCGTGGCCATCCGCGCGTAGGCGCGCCCCGAGAGTGAATCGAAACTTGTGAAGTGGGCCGCTGGAATGGCTAGGGGTCCCTGGCGGCTGTGTTCAGCGGCCCACCGCCGAAGCAGAGCCTCCGCACTGACCTGGAAGAAACCGAGATTCAGTGCCGAGCCGGGTCCGTAAAGGCGCGACAGCGCCTCGACCTCGGCGTAGGTTGCCAGACCTTCGTCAAGGACGGGCCAACGGGTTTCGTCGGATGCCAACAGCCCGTAGAACCACTGATGGGCCAGTTCATGCAGCACCACCGCAGGGACCTCGCGCGCCCCGGTGTAGGGAAGATAGAAGGCTCCCCCCGTGGTGATCAGTTGGGGGTACTCCATACCGGCTGCCGGCCGAGCCACATCCGGGGGATGCACCAGGGTCAGCTGGCGATACGGGTAATCACCGTAGAGCCGCTCGAAATGCCCAAGGCCGAATTTCAAGACCGGCAGGCTGGCTTTGATGTTGCCGTGCTGCTCTGGGGGAAAGAGCAGATGGAGCTTGGTGTCGCCCTGGGAATCCTGCAGCGTCAGCAGGTTCGAGTCGGCGAACCACGCGAAGTCGTGCACACCCTGTGCCCGATAGCGGTCGATTCGACGCTTCCCCACCAGGCGGCTAGAGACGAGAGTTCCGGTGGCGCCCACTCGGTACGCGGCTGGTACGTCGAGCGTCACCTCGTAGTCACCGAAATCGGCGTAGAACTCGGCCAGGGGATGATAGGCGAAGTGCCGCCAGGTCCCGTCCGGTTCACGACGGGCCAGCTTGGGGAACCACTGCGCGACGGCGTGGAACGTTCCCACCGAACCGCTGCGTTCGACCAGGTTCGGTAGTTCCGCCGTGAAGACCACATCCAGATTGAGCGTGGCGCCAGGGGCCACCGGCTGGGGTAAAGGGATCAGCAGGTCGGTTGCATCGTCACCGTCCCCCGACCCGTTCGGATTGACGGACTTCAAGAGATCGACCTGCTGGAGTTCTCGTGCCCGGAGCTCATGAATGACCAGACGCCCCGCGCGGTAAAGGGGCCGCTGACTCCGACTCGCCCCGCTCTGGGGGCGCAAGAACAGGCTGCGCTGGCCGGCGAAGGCATTCAGGTAAGCGTGCAGGTACAGCTCCTGGGCCGGCGTGACACTGGTGTTGGTCCAGGTGATGGTGCCGTTGCCGTGAACACGGTGGGTCAGCTCGTCCAGGCGCGCGGACAGGACATAGGACACGACCGAAGTAGGCTGGTCTGCGTGGCAAGGCACCGCTAGCAGGAGCAGCAACGGGACGGTGACGACGCGGATGGCTCGAATCCAACCAAGGGTGTTCAAGTCACCTGCACCTTGACCACCCGCTGGTCGATGAGTCCAACCAGGATTCGGAGTGCCTCCAGGCGAGGCATCCCGGATATGTCCAGGATCTCTTCGATGGTCGAGGTGCCATCCACCAGCGACAACAAGAAACCCGCGCGATGGTCGAGGGTGAGCCAGCGGAGCTCTTCGGGGGGCAGCGCAACCTCGATGTAGTGGTGCAGCGAGCCGATTCGAGACAAGCACATCTGGGTCAGTACGTCGCGGCAGCTCGTTGCGTAGCGTTCCGCCTCCAGATCACCGGGAGCCCTCTCCAACAAGACCTCGGCCTGCAGAAGGGCACCCGTGAAATCGCCGATCGCGTAACAGTCCTTCATGCGCGCTCGGATGGGATCCGCCGCCGGGCTCGGTGTCGGGTTGCGGTTCAACTCGAGGGCAGCGCGTCGCGGCGTGGGGGGGCTGGGTGGCTCGGCCAGCGCCGGGCCAATCGGCAGGCGCACCGCCCGTGGGGTGGGGGCTCGCGCCGGGGTTCGTCGTCGCCCTCCGGGGGGTCCCGCGGGAGCGGGCCGCGCGGCCATGGCGCTGCCGGGTGTAAACGGCGCCTGCCGATCGCCGAGTTGGGGGGGACGATACTCCTGGTCGTCGGTGGAAAGCGGGGGTTCGGTTGGCATCAGCCCGGTGACCCCGCTTGGATCAATCGACTCCGCTTCCGCCATGGCCTTGGCCACGAAACGATCCATGGGGATGCTCGGAATCGCCGTGGGCCGATCCCCTTCGTTGAGCTCCACCTCCGATTGTCTTGGGGTGATGGGAGCCGGTGCCGGTCGTTGCTGGGGGACAGGGGCCAGATCGTCGTCCCAGGTCATGTCGATGGCATCAACCTCGGGTGGCAACGAGCTTGGACGGAGGGAATCGATGGACTCCAGTGGCCGGCGCGGGCCGGGCGGCTTGTTCTCTCGTTTGCCGTCGAAGGGCATTCGCGGTGGCTCCTGTTCAGCTTTCCCGCGAGACGACGCCCTTGAACATGCGAATCGTGCGCTGGAGCATTTCCACCTGACTCTCGGCGGTCGGAACGTCTTGACGCTGAACGGCCTGTCGCGAACGCTCCACCACGCTTCTGGCCTTGGCCAACGCATCGCGTCCGAAGTCGGAGCCCCCCACGACGCGCTCGATCTCCGGGAACATCGTCTCGACCTCGTTGATGAGGGTTTCGATGTTCTGGCGGAGCTGCTCGAAGGCTTCCGATGTCCGCCGTTCGACCATGTAGTGCTCCGCACTCTCCATCATGGAGCGCACCTCATCCTGGGTCAGCCCACTGCTGGCCGTGACCTGGATCGACTGGGCCTGTCCAGTTTCCAGATCCCGGGCACTGACGCTGACGATTCCATCCGTGTTGATGGAGAACATGACCTCGATCTCCACCTGACCCTTGGGGGCTCGACGCAGCCCGGTCAGGACGAACTCGCCCAACAGCTCGTTGTCGTCGGCCTTCTGGCTCTCCCCCTGCATGACCAGGATCTTGACGGCGGTCTGGTTGTCGCGACTGGTCGTAAACGTCTTGGTTCGGCTGGTGGGGACGGTCGTGTTTTGTGGGATGAGCTCCTCGAAATGGCTTCCCACCGTCACAATCCCCAGGGCGTGGGGAGTTACGTCCAACAGTATCATCTGATGGTCTTGGTCAACCAGGGATGCTCCCTGGATGGCTGCACCCAGGGCCACCACCTCGTCGGGATGGACCCCGCGATTGGGCTCCTTGCCAAAGAGCTGCATGACCGCCTTCTGCACGGCGGGCATGCGGGTCATACCCCCGACCAACAGGGCATCGTCGATATCCTGCACGCTCAGGTGTGCCTCGGCCAAGGCGTGGCGAGTGATCTGTATGGTTCTCTCCACCAGATCGGCGGTGAGGGTTTCCAGAACCGTGCGGGTCATCAGCCGTTGCAGGTGCAATGCCTCGTTGCGGCCCGTGGAGATGATGAAAGGAAGGTTGATCTCCGTCTCCAGGACGCTGGATAGCTCACACTTGGACTTCTCGGCGGCGTCCCGCAGCCGCTGCAACGCCATCCGATCCTCCCGGAGATCGACCCCGTGCTCGGCGTGGAATTCCTGGACCAGCCAATCGATGACCCGGGTGTCGAAATCCTCGCCGCCCAGGAAGGTGTCGCCGGTGGTTGCCACCACCTTGAAGACGCCCTTGGCGCCAATCTCCAGTACGCTGACGTCGAAGGTGCCTCCACCCAGATCGTACACGACGATGGTCTTGTCGTAGCCCTTGCCGTAGCCATAGGCCAGAGCGGCGGCGGTTGGCTCGTTGATGATCCGGATCACCTCCAGACCAGCGATCTGCCCGGCGTCCTTGGTCGCCTGCCGCTGATTGTCGTTGAAATAGGCGGGTACGGTTACCACCGCCTTGGTCACTGGTTCACCCAGATAATCCTCGGCGATGACCTTCATCTCCTGAAGGACCATGGAGCTGACTTCGGGAACCGAATAGACCTTGTCGCGCAATCGGATCCGTACGTCATCGTGGGGTCCTTCCACGATGGTGTACGAACAGCTCAACAGGGAGTTTTTCACCTGGGGCGCACTCCATTTGCGTCCGATCAGGCGCTTGGCGGCATACACCGTGTTTTCGGCATTGGTGATGGCTTGACGTTTGGCGATGTGTCCCACCAAGCGCTTGCCCGCTTCGGTGACCGCCACCACGCTGGGGGTGGTCTTGTAGCCACCGCGGTTGGGAATGACCACGGGAGCCCCCCGCTCCATGATGGCGACGCAGGAGTTGGTGGTTCCGAGATCAATGCCGATGACGCGCTCCATGAAACCTCTCTAGACAATGCTTCCCCGCCTCAGGCGCTTGAGAAGCCCGGCGACCGAATCGTCCTCGGGGTTGAGTTGGTGAGCTCGCTCGAGCTCGCAAAGGGCGCTGTTCCTCTTGTCGGCCGCCAGATAGATGCGGGCCAACAGCGCGTGGGGCTCCGACCGATTGGGCTGAAGTTGGATTGCCAGCTTGGCGAACTCGGCAGCGGAGCGCAGATCCTTACCATCCTGCAGCAGGCAGCGCGCGGCGCCTATCCAGAGCTCGGCGCTCGGTTCGGCCAGGGCCGCCCGCTGGTAGGACTGGGCAGCCTGGTTCATGTGCCCTGTCTTCTCCTCGTACTCGGCCTGCTTTCGGTAGTTGGCCGCTAGCGTCGCCGAAGCGGCGTCCGTCCCCGTCGGGCGTGTGCCCGGTGGTTCCGAGTGGCCTTGGGGGACCAGCGGCTTGGCTGCCGAGCCCGGGGGAGCGCTCAGAGCGTTGCGCTGGCTCTCCAGTTTCTGCGCGACCTCTTTGAGGAACTGGCCGGCAACCTGCTCGCGTTGCTGGGTCGTGAGCCCGGGAGCGGAGGGCCTGGTTCCCGGCGCCGGGCGCAGGCTCTGGAGTTTGCGTGCCAGGGAGAGCCGGCGCTGTTCGATGGTTGGCGCATGGGGTGGCTCGCTGGGCCTGTTCGATGCGTAGCGAATGTCCGGGTCGCTGGGACGAACCTGGGGAGCGGAGGGCAGGGCTCCGGGGATCGGGTTCTCGCTGGTCGGCTTGTCGGGGGTCGCGGCGATCTGGGCGAGCTCGCGCTCCAACCGGTCCAGATCCTCGGCTGTCACCTCGGTGCGCAGTGCCGCCTCGACGCGCTGTGCTTCCCTTCGGGATTCCAGATACGCGTCGTACTCCTCTTTCGCCGGTTGGCGGGTGAGCACATCATGCGCCTCCGTGAATCGCGAGAAGCACTTCTCCATTTTGGCGCGGAAGCTGCCCAGTGATTTCCCGAAATAGACGTCGGTGTGGAACACCGTCGCTCGCTCGTAATACGCGGCTTTGATGGCCCTTCGGTCGGCATCCTGGGGGACACCCAGTAGGCTGTAGTGATCGAGCGAATCCAGCGAGTAGAACGTGCGCAGGACCAATTCCCGATTCTCCGGGGAGAGGTCAACTGGTTCGTTGAGCTCTTCGGGATCGAAGAGCCATCCCTGCCCCTGTTGGACTGGGGGGACGCGTTCAGTGGGTCGACCTTCCGAGTCCGAGCCCGGGACCGGATCGGAATCCCGGATCCCCGGCGTGGGGCCCGGGGTCGTGATCCGATGCTCGCCGGAGACTGACGAAGCACTGGCCGCAGCCGTCGGTCGGGGCCCCGAACCAGGCCAACGAACCGCGCCCACCTGGACCAGTCGGTTCAGACAATCGCGCACCCGATCGGGCTCCAAGCCCGTCGAGAACATGATCTCCTGGACGGTGGCGCGACCATCGATCCGCGACAGAACGAACGCCTCCTCGGGGCCAATGGCCAGAGACCAGACATCCACGCCCGCAATGAGCTGCGGAGGGCACTCCTCACTGTTGGCCGTTACGCTGATGGGCTCTGGCACCTTTCGTTCCCGGATAAGTCTATCCCCGGTACGGACGAACGGAGAAGCCTCGAAAGCGTTGCGCACGGATGGGGCGTCGGCCCGTGGCCCTTTCGGGGATGCTCTCCCGAAGGGGTCAGCCCCTTGGCCGGTTGATGCGGAGGCTTGCCTGACGGCGAGTCCGCTCCAAAGCTCCGCCCAACCATGCCGACCGGTTCCCGTGTCTGTCACCAATGTGGGGCGCTTGTCGCCGTGTCGGATTCACGCTGCCCGCGCTGCGGTCGGACCCTGCTTCCGCGCTCTTTGCTCAAGGCAAAGGCCGCGGTCGAGTCTCTGTTGGGGCGGGAGGCGCCGGTTACCTGGCTCTTCGTCTGGCTCTGCGTCTTGGATTTCTTGGGCATGTACTTGCCCGTCGTCCTGAGGGCACCACAGGACTTCTCATGGTTCCTGGGTGGCAGTGTTGGGCTGCCCGAGCTGCTTGGTTGGGGTGCCATTGTCTATGCGCCGGTGCCAGGTCCCAACGGCGAAGTCATCATGGGGCTCAGCTCCCGCGAGCCCTGGCGACTGTTGTCGGCCATGTTCGTCCACCTGGGCGGCTTGCACCTGGTGATGAACATGGGAACGCTGGTCTCGCTGGGGAGGGCCACCGAGACGCGCTTCGGCTCGGGGCGCTTCACGGTCCTTTACCTGGGCAGCGGCCTGGTCGGGTATCTTGTCAGCGAGCTCTGGTACGGTTGGTGGCCTTCGGCACCGGCCACCGCGGGAGCCAGCGGGGGCCTGTTTGGGCTGATCGGGGCTCTGGCGGGGTATCTCTTCGCGCGGCGTGATCCGGGCTGGAAGGATCTGTTGGTGCGGGTGGGGGTGGTGGCGGTGGCCTTTGCCGTGGTCTTTCCGATCAACAACGCCGCCCACCTTGGGGGCTGTCTAGCTGGATTTCCCCTGGGGATGCTGCACTACCGGGAATCGCGCCCCTGGCGCAACAATTACTGGTTTGGCCTGCTGGGCGCGTTGCTCACCGTGGCCAGCGTGGCATCGATCATCCTGAGCCTCACCTCACCGGTCACGCGTACCGCGCAAAAAATCCGCGACGAGGATCAGCCCACCCTGCGACGGTAGGCGCCGAGCGACGTTGCCGAGCCGCGAGGCGAACTCTGCTCGGTCCCGGAAAGTGATGGCAGACCCTACCCGGTGGGCACCGACCGCGCATACAGGGCCAGGAGCGCCTGCACCGCGTCCCTTTGATCGGCTTCGATTTCCTGGGCGCGGTGTTCCACGTAGTCCTGAAAGACTTCGCGCTCCTCAGGCGAGTAGCGATCGGCATGGGCGGTGGTTCGGTTCAACAGATCGTACGCCGCGTAGTTGCTGGGCCACACCTGGTAACCGCGGCGGATCTCGTCATCCACGTTCTGCGCGAGCTCCGCGACCACCTCCGCGCGGTCTCGGGAGCGCTCCAGGGCGCTCCCGTGCGTGAGCGGAACTGGCGGTCTGATGGTCAGGCAGATCCGTCCCTTGGGCTGCAGTAGTCCCCGCAGAATGTCGTTGAGGTCACGACGGACCCGATTCTCGGAGCGACTCCGGGTGTGGGCGCCGATGAGGGCGGCGGCTTTGGCGGTGTCGCAGGGCTCAAACTCGTAGGATACGGCGACGGGCGTAGCATTCAGCCGCTGCTCTTCCTGCACGGGGGCTCGCTCGTACGCCAAAAGCAGCATGCGCAGCAAGGCTGGCTCCGTCTTGTCCACTCCGTCCTTGGTTCGCCCCTGTCGCTGCGCGATCCACACCGATTCTTCAGCGGTCAGGTACTTGCGAACGTGTTCGGAGACGCGCAGCGAGTGCTCGTAGAGGGCCTTGCCCTTGAGGCCTCGCTGCACCACGATACAGCCGCAGAGGCGGAAGATCGGCCGCATCCACGAGGTCTCGATCAGGTTGTCTCCGATCACGATGTGGGGCGGCGGATAGCCCTTGGCGATCAACGCCCGGTTGAGCAAGGCGGAGTCCAGCAGCACGTCACGATGGTTCGAGATATAAAGGCACGCTGGCGAACGGGTCAGATGTTCCGCACCCCGGACCTCGACTTGCTTGGCGGTCCGCACCAAAAGCGCGCTGAGCAGTCCGAGGCCGAGCGTGGCCTGGAAGTCATGTTCCGTCTGGGCGTGGTCGGCCGAGGTCAGGGTCCGACTGGCCTCGGCACCCGTGAAGAATCGAACCAGCTTCCTGAACCGTGGTTCGGCCGTCAACTGTGCCACGGCCTGGGGTACCGTCATGTCGACCGTCAGGGGGGCCGATGCCAGGGGCTCGGGCGGGACCGAGTCGACAGCGCTGGTGCCAAAGGGAACACTCGGGCGTGTCGGACGCGCTCCGTCCGGTTCGTGAATTGGGTTCATCGTCTTGACGCGGTGCGGATGGGGCAGAGCACACGCGAATTTCCGGAGCATGGCTCGGAAAGGCTCGGTTCACAACCGTCAAGTGACGATGAACCGCGCTCATGGGCCAGCCGCCGGCCAAACGGTCTGGCCGCATTGAAGCCGCGTCGGCGTGGCTTGATGTGACCCCGCGCGCGTTTGCCAGGCGAGAAAAAGATCCACCGATTGTGTCCGAATTCGTTCAACGCTCACGCCCAAGGCCGTCCCTGCGCCGACCAAGACCAGAAAAGGCACCCGCACCAATACGGCGTGGCGGTTGGTTCGCGGGTGACTGGCGCGGGTGAATCGTGGCGCGGGCGCGTCCATTGGCGTAACGAGTGGGGTCGGGCCAGCGCGGTGCGAAGCGGCGCATTGGCGGTTGTTGGAGACTCCCGGGAGCAAGCTGGGTTATCCTAACATCGTCTCGACCATGGCTGTCCTCAACCCGCTGGCTCACGAACTCGCTCTGAAGATCGTCTACTGTGGTCCCGGTTTGGGCGGCAAGACGACCTCGCTGGAATTCATCCACCGCCACACGAGCCCCGAGCACCGCGGTGAAATGGTGAGCCTGGCCACGCCTGTCGATCGGACGCTTCATTTCGACTACCTGCCGGTTCGGGTCCCTCAGGTGCGCAACATGACCGTGCGCCTGCAGCTCTTCACCGTGCCGGGGCAGGTCTACTACAACGCGACCCGCAAGATGGTGCTGACCGGGGCAGACGGGGTGGTGTTCGTTGCCGATTCCCAGCGCCAGCGCAGCGATGCCAACGTGGAGAGCCTGGTCAGTCTGGAGGACGATCTCAGTGAGCACGGGCGGATCCTGGACGAGATGCCGCATGTCTTTCAGTACAACAAGCGAGACCTGGAGGACGTGGATGGCATCGAGGAGTTGGAGCGGCGTCTCAACAAGCGAGGGGCACCGTCCTTCGCCACGGTGGCGACGACCGGGGATGGTGTGTACGAGGCCCTGGAGGCCATCCTGCGCGCCGCGCTCGAGGATTTCGAACATCGGGTGCCCAACGCGCGTGAAGTGAAGGGCCACCTGGCTCTGCCCGAAGGAGGGTTGGCCGAGGCCCTGCGGGGGGCGGCCGAGGACGTGGAGGCGGCCGTGCCCCCGAGCAAGCTCTATCCGGAGTCGATCCCGATCCCCGCCGACTCTCGTGGGGCATCCTTCGCCAGTTTATGGTCAACCACGCTTTTCGAGCGAGCGGTTGCGGTGGAGGCCAGCCTGGTTCGCGGAGCCGCATCCCAGGCCATCCTTGACTGTGCCGAACTGGTGAAGGCCACGCTCCAGGGGTGTGAGAAACTCTGTTCCGAGTTCGCCAGCAGCGAGCCTCAGCTCGCGGCGTGGCTTGGTATCGACGCCGCGCGATGGTTTTGGTTCTGGTCTTTGGTGGCGGATGCTCGCAGTGAACGGCCTGGGCTCGAACCCATGGATGCGCTGGAGGCCTACGGCATGGCCGTCGCGTTGCGGGCGGCGCAACGCCGAATCCTTCCGGGGACCCGCTAGGAACCCCCTGGGGGGCCGCGCAGCTTCTGCCAGAAGCGGCGGGTGGCAAATCCCATGGTCGCCAAGCGACTGGCCAGGTGATGAACGGCATCCGCCCGCAGCCAACCGAACTGGACCGACGTGGGCAGGGAGTAACGGGGCAGGCCCAGGACGGTGGCGGTCGTCTGGGATAGGAGCCCTTCGGTTGCATGGATGACGCCCAACCCGCTGTGCTTGCGGGGTGCAAGGGGTAGCTCCGGGCAGGCGTAGCTTGACAGCACGTCATCCACCAAGACGTGAGCCGCGTCCAGGTGGCTGGCGATGCGATGAAGCTCGGTCGGATCGTTGCCGAAGACGTAGGCCGCCAACCCGTGGGGACCGAGATTGGCCCAGTCGAATACCTGTTCCCTGCGGTCGTAGGGGACCAGGGGGATCACGGGCCCGAAGAGCTCTTGGACAACGGCGTCGCAGTCGGCCGGGCAGTCCACGAGCAGCGTGGGCCGGAAGAAATGACCGGGCCCCTCGGGGGCGACTCCGCCGCACACCAGTCGGGCGCCGACCGCACCAGCCTGCTTGACGCCGAGCTTGGCGCGCTGCACCTGCAAAGCGGTGGTCAAGGCCCCCAGATCGACCGAGCCGCTCATCGGATCGCCCTGGCGAAGTGATGCCAACTCGGCGTGCAGTCGCTCTGCCAACTCGGATTGTTGGGCGCGAGGCACGAAGACCCTGCCCACGGCGAAGCAAGACTGACCGGAGTTGTGCAGTGCGCCCACCGCGATGGCCTTGGCGGCACGGTCCAGATCGGCGTCGAGGTCGACGACCAGCGGGGCATTGCCGCCCAGCTCCAGCGTGCAGGGGATAAGGGACGCCGCGCACCGTTCAGCCAAGCGCCGTCCGTTGGATATGCTCCCGGTGAAGCGAACCTGGGCGACCCCCGCTTCGATCAACTGCGAGCCGATTTCTGGCCCGCCCGGTAACAGCTGCAGCACGTCCTTGGGGATCCCGACCGACCAGGCCAGCTCCACGGCTTGACGGGCCACGAGCGGCGTGTGTTCGCTGGGCTTGAGTATCACCGCGCAACCCGCGGCCAGGGCCCAGGCGGCTTCGGACACCGGAATGAGCAGGGGGAAATTGAACGGGGCCAGCACTGCGGTCACGCCTCGGGGGCGGTACTGCACAAGGGCGCTTCGGTGTTTTTGCCAGCGCAGCTCCACGGAGCGGGAGCGCAGGACCTCGGGCGCTTGATCGGCAACGAACGACAGGGCATCGAGGAGCGGAATCAGATCGCCCAGGCGAGCCTCATGCAGCGGCTTGCCGTTCTCCCGTGCTAGCAACTCGACCAGCCGGACCCGAGAGCTGCCAAGCTCGTCGCGCCATGCTCGAATCAGGGCACAGCGTTCGGTCGCGCCTCGCCGTTGCCAGTCATGCTGGGCGGTTCGGGCCTGCTCCACGGAACGGACGACCTGCTCGGCCGAAGGAACCGGGAGCTCTCCCAACCAACGCTGGGTGGCTGGTTCGCGCACCGAAAGGACGTTCACGTCCTCACCCGTGCGGGGGTTCGTACGTCCCCGACACCGTCACCCCGGTGATGGGCGAGGTCAGAAGGCCCACCCAGGTTCCACTGGTCTGCTCGGGACTCGCCGAGAGGTCGAGGGTCAGGTCGCCGGCTGCGCTGATGCTCAGGGTCGAGCCCGAGGCCAGTGCCGGGGCCGCCAGGGCCTGGTCCCACAACGCCTCGATCCCCTGGATGCAGAGGTTGGCCAGACACGCAGCCCCGCACACCTGCGGAATGGAGCCGCTCCAACTGACCCGAGCCAGGAGCTCTTCGGTCCAAGCCTCACAGCCCAAAACCTGGCCCAGGGCTTCGGGAACGGTGGTGGCGCCCTCGAGTTGCAGGGCGGTCTCCTCGGCCAGACACCCCAGCAACTCGGCGTCCTTCCAGGTCAAGGAGGCAGACCAGAGCAGCCGATCGTCTCCCTCGGTCTGTCGGGAGAGCTCCGCCTGTGGCTCCACCCCGCAGCCTTCTGCGTCATGTCCCGCGATCTTCCGGACCGTGACGTAGGGCGTCGAATCGTCGTCGGGGAGCAGGGCCAGATCCAAGCGAAGCGCGTCATCGGACACGAGACGATCCGTCCCGTCGGCGATCCAACCGCGCAGCGTGTCGCGCAGGACGTCCGAGCGGCGCGACGAGCTCGAGTTCATGAGGATCGAGGCGTCCCAGGAACCCTGCCGTCGGAGCTCGGCCAGCTCGCTCTGAACCGACGAGGGAGCGACCTGCTGCATGGCATCCAGCAGGGCCAAAAGATCGTGGGTCTGCGAGTTGCCCAAGAATGCCGCGGAGAAGGCGGCCTCCGAAGCCCATACGCCGTCTGCCAGGGGGCGTGACTCGGCGGGGGTGGCCAGTTGTACCGGGAGCACCGCGTCGGTGAGTGAGATCGGGGTGTCCTTCAGCGTCACCGAGACCTCGAGGGGCTCGTCCTGGGTCACAAAGGAGGTCACATCGGTGCACCCCTGAACCAGGCCGTTGCCACTGAGGACGAAGGCCGCAGCGCGGTCGGGGAGCACACCGTCGATGAGCACCCGGGGTTCGCCCTGGGCCTGAGCGGAAAGGGCCGCCTGCAGGGTGTCATTGCTGGACAGATCGCGGCACGAACTACCGGGATAAAAGTCGGCAAACCAGGTCTCGGGTTCGCGCTTGCCGGAGTAATGCCCCACCACCAGCACCTCGATCGAGCCGTCGTCGGCCACCACCACGGAAAGCTCGGCGACGACCTCGCGCTCCACGGTCGCGCGAATGGTGAAGGTGGCTGGGGATGAAGAAGCGGTCAGGTTGACGGTCGCCACGCCGTCCTGGTCGGTGACCGCTTCGCTGCGGTCCAACGCCGCGTCGCTGCTCTCGCCGACCAGCGCGAACCCCACCGTGTAGCTCCCCTTGGGCTCGGCCTGCACCCTGACCGGTACGCTCACGCTGGGCTCGACGGTCAGATCGGTGTCGGTCGTGAAGGACAGACGATCGGGGAGCTTGACCTTGCTCTCGGCCTCAGGAACATCCAAATCGGGGCTCTGCTCCTCGTCGGTCGGGGGGGTCGCGTTGTTCTGGACCACGCTTGGTCCCGTATCCGACGCGGGTTTGGTCGTCGGGGCTTCGGCGCAGGCGATCACCCCGAGCCCCAAGCCCATACCCCACAATAGGACCATCGTTCGATTGGTCATGGCAAAAGGAAGCGACCCGCGGTGCGAGCCTCTTGACAAGTCTAGATCTTCTACGGGCCGGGTCAAATCGGGGTACCGGCTGGGAGGTTCGGCAGGCCCCGGGCCGGGTGCTAGGTTCTTTGAATCGTGGGTTCTCTGGTCCCCCCTCCGAGCGCCATCCTGGTCGTCGACGACGAGCCTGGGATCCGCCAAATGCTCGAAATCCTTTTCCGAAGGGCCGGATACCGGGTGGCTCTGGCCCCCGGTGTCAGGGCCGCCATCGAAGCGTTGAGCCAGAGCCCCCAGCCTTTTCCAGTGGTGCTGACCGACCTCAAGATGCCGGACGGGTCGGGCCTCGACGTGTTGGCGGCGTCGAAGGCGCGGGATTCGACGACCGAGGTGCTGATGCTGACCGCCCACGGCAGCCTCGAAAACGCGCTGGAGGCCGTCCGAGCCGGTGCCTACGACTTCATCACCAAACCCTTCGACCCCGCAGCCCTGTTGTCGCGTGTGGGGCGAGCGCTGGAGAAGCATCTGCTCGCCTCGGAGAACGCGCGACTAAGAGCCCAGATTCTCAAGCGCTCCAGCACCGAGCTCGCGGAGCGCAGCGCTCCCATGCGAGCCATTCTGGAGCTATTGGATCGAGTGGCACCAACGCGCTCCACCGTGCTCATCACCGGGGAGAGCGGAACGGGCAAGGAACGAATCGCGCGGCGGATCCACGAGCGTTCGGAGCGCGCCACCGGGCCGTTCCTGGTAGTCAACTGTGGTGCTTTGCCGGAGGCGCTGATGGAGAGCGAGCTGTTCGGCCACGAGAAGGGGAGCTTCACTGGTGCCACCACACGCCACCTGGGTCTGTTCCGTGAGGCGGACGGCGGGACGCTCCTGCTCGACGAGGTAGGCGAGCTGCCCCCATCCTTGCAGGTCAAGCTGCTGCGGACGTTGCAGGAGCGTTCGGTGCGCGCCGTGGGGTCGTCCAAGGAGGTTACCGTCGACGTGCGCGTGCTGGCGGCCACCAACCGCGACGTCGAGGCCGACGTAGCCGCGGGGCGATTCCGCCAAGACCTCTATTATCGGCTCAACGTCATCCGGATCGGATTGCCCCCGCTTCGCGAGCGGGTCGAGGATCTTCAGGGCTTGGTGGAGACGTTCCTGAAGAAATTCGCCCTGGAGATGGGAAAAGAGGTGGTCGGTCTCACTCCCGACGCCTTTCGCGCCCTGCAACGCTACAAGTTCCCCGGCAACGTGCGGGAACTGGAGAACCTCCTGGAGCGGGCCGTGGCGCTCGCCGGGTCACGGACCATTGGCCTGGGTGATCTGCCGCCCGCGGTCAGTGGCCTCGCCAGCGCACCTACCCCGGTCCTGGCTGACCTACCCGAAGAAGGCTGCGAGCTCGACTCGGTTCTGGGCGAGCTGGAGCGCCGGCTGCTCCTTGCGGCGTTGGAGCGCACCGGAGGGGTCCGCAAGCACGCTGCCCGGCTGCTGGGCATCACCTTTCGGTCCATGCGCTACCGGTTGAGCAAGCACGGGCTGGGGGAGGAGCCCGGCAGCGAGGAAGACGAAGGGCCCGAATCCTGAGACGCTGCCCTCCCCATGGTCAGCGGGGCGCGAGATGGTTCCGCTTCGTCTCGAGGCCAGGTATAATCAGAACCGATGCTCGGGCCCCGGCGAAGCAAGGCGCGTGGCTTCACGTTGGTGGAGCTCATGGTGGTGGTGGTGATCGCCAGCATCCTGGCCATCCTCGGGGTCGTGCTGTTGCGCAACCATCTGCGGGCTTCGCGCAGCGGGGAGGTCAAGGCGATGGTGCAGAGCATTCGAGCTGCCCAGGAGCGCTATCGCGCCGAGAACCGCCAGTACCTCGACGTCTCCACGACGCTCACCAACTACTATCCGGCGGCCTCCGACGGCACCAAGCGCGCCTTTTACCTGAGTCGGGCTCCCAACGATCCGGTCAGTGACCTTGACCGGAACTGGCGCATGCTGGGCCCGGTGGTGAGCCAGCCGGTGCTGTTTGGTTATGCCGTCGTGGCTGGACCGGGCGAGCTCGATACGGAATTGCAGACCGTGGTCCCGGGCACCACGTCTCGCCCCACCTGGCCGAACCCAGCTGAGACGGGGGCTTGGTACGTGATCCAGGCTGCCGGTGACATCGACAACGATGGCACCAAGTGGTGGGTCCTGGCTTCGAGCTTCAGCGCCGCAGTCTACATGGAGAACGAGGGCGAATAGGGGCCCGCGGCCCAGGCAGCCAAATCCGTTTGGAAAGGGGCGACATGGCAAAAGAGCGTAAGACGATGGGGGGCTTCACGCTGGTGGAGCTGATGGTCGTGGTGGTCATCATCGGCGTGTTGGCGGCGCTCGCCATCTACGGGGTCAGAAAGTACATCGCCAACTCCAAGACGGCGGAGGCCAGGAATGCCCTGGGCCGGATCGCGCAGGATGCTGCGGCTGCCTACAATCGCGAGTACGTGGGCGCGCAGATCCTGGCCCCGGGTGCCCTGGCCGGGTCCACCAATCGGTTGTGCGGCAGCGCCTCCCGCGTGCCCTCCAACGCTGCCCATGTTCAGGGCAAGAAGTACCAATCGAGTCCCGCGGACTGGGGCGGCGATCAATGGACGGGCTGGGCCTGCCTGCGCTTCTCGATGCAGGATCCACAATATTTCGTCTACAACTACACGGCAGCCAATACTTCTGTTAGCACCGGCAACTTCAGCGCCCTGGCCCATGGTGATCTGAATGGGGACGGCACGTTCTCCACGTTCTCCCTGGCCGGCAAACTCCAGCAGGGCTCGAGCGGTGGCTTGGTGGTCACCATCGCGCCCAGCTTGGGGGAGACCGATCCGGACGAATGACATGACCAATTGGGCTCCTTGGACGGTCCGGCGGGTCAGTGCGTCGCGACCAGCGAGGCGCCCCGGTTGATGCTGGGGCCGCGCGAGTCGCTCCGAGCGATGTGAGGGCCGCGCGAGCTGTCTGTAGAGGTGGGACACTGCAGGGAACCAGCCCACTTCGTCGCCTTGACGAATCAGGTCACCTCAAAGCCGCTGGGTGACGAGAAATGTCACCGACAATTCCTTGACGGTGGGGATCCTGCGGAGATCTGGGGGACAACGGGGCATTGAGACTGGCACCCCTCTTGCGTTACAACGGATCGATGCGCCCACGCCAGAGATCCACCAGCGTCCGAGGCTTCACCTTGGTGGAGGTCCTTACCGTGGTGGTGATCATCGCCGTTCTGGCGGCGTTGGCTGTGTACGGTGTGCGCCGGTACATCTACGCCGCCAAGAGCAGCGAGGCGACGCACATGTTGGGCTCCATCAAATCCGCCGAGGAAGCGTATCGCTCGGAGACTTACGTCTATTTGACCTTCCCGAGCAACCTGACCGCCGACGGTCTGAAGGATCCCGATAGCTACTGCCCCAGGGCGCCGGGCACGAAGAAGTCGAGCTGGGTGAGCCCGAGCGCCGAGTGCCGAACGCCCATCGGTCAGCTGGGGGTCACCGCTTCTGCCCCCGTCGTCTTCGGCTACGCGGCCTTTGCCGTGGCTTCGGGCGCGGCGATGCCGCAGCCCTGGACGACCACCACGTACAACTGGGGCCCCTACGCTACCGCGCCGGCGCCGGGCTACCTGGTCCAGGCCATCGGCGATCTGGACGGGGATGGAACCCATTCGCGATTCGTTAGCTCCAACTGGAACGACGAAATCTATATCGAGGACGAAGGCGAGTGACTCGCCAAGGCAAACCAAAAAAATGGCGAGCAAACCGCCAAGATTACCGCACCGAGACGAGAGGAAGGCAAGTATGACAATCAAGCTCAAGGGTAAGCGCGGATTCACGCTGGTCGAACTGATGATCGTCGTGGCCATCATCGGCGTTCTGGCAGCGCTGGCCATTTACGGCGTCCGGAAGTACATCGCCAACGCCAAGACGGCCGAGGCACGCAACGCCATTGGGCGTATCGCCAAGGACGCGGCCAACGCCTACAACCGGGAGAACATGCAGTCTTCGGTGCTGGACTTGGGTAGCGCGGCCGATCTCAGCAACCGCCTCTGCGCCAGTGCCACCAATACCGTTCCAGCCGACGTGGGGAGCATTCAGGGCAAGAAGTACCAGTCGGGTCCGGCCAATTGGGGTGGCGATCAGTGGACAGGTTGGGCCTGCCTGCGGTTCTCCATGCAGGATCCGCAGTACTTCATGTACAGCTACCTTGCCGCCAACGAACTTGCCACCAACGGCACCTTCAGTGCCATAGCCAATGGCGATCTGAACGCTGATAGTGTCCTCTCCACGTTCTCGTTGGCTGGTGCCATTCAGGGCAACACGACCGGTGGTTATGTGGTCACCGTCGCGCCCAACATGGCCGAGGTCAATCCCGAGGAGTAACCCTCTGCCGAAGCTCGCGATTCTTTGCTGGGATCGCGAACCCGCAAGGCCCCGTGTCAGCTCGCTGGCTCGGGGCCTTCGACTATCCATTGTCCGGTGGGTATGACGGTCCGGGACGGCAGGGATTTCGCCTCCCTTGGACCTGTGCTAGCCCATGGGTCGTGCGCAAGTTGACGGCACTCGAGGTAGTCCTGGCCATCGCGGTGGGTGGCTCCATCCTGGCTGCGACCATCCCGGTCTTCGTGCGCAATGTCCACGCCTCTCGTCTGGCCGAGCCGCTGCAGGGCCTCGAGCAGCTCACCGCGCGGGCCACCGCCCTGGCCATGCAGCGGGAGACCAGCCGGGCCTACCCGGAGAGCGTGGGGTTGACGCCGGAGCATGTTCCCGCCGGCGTGCGCGTGACCGATCCACCGGGCACATGGGAGCACTCCACCTGGAGGCGGCTGGATTTTCGTTTCACCACCCCACACGCCTTCTCGTTCTCGTTCCAGAGTCAGAACGCTCCGGAGCGGTCCTGGTTCGTGGCCAGAGCGCACGGCGATCTGGACGGGGACGGCGTTTTCAGCACGTTCGAGCGTGGCGGACAGGTCGAGGCGGGCAAGGTCCCGGAGATTGGCCACCTCGAGGTTCGTCGAGAGGTGGAATGAGCCGCGCATCGTGGCGCCAATGGAGCCTGGCCTTGGTCGTGTTGGTCCTGGGCGTCGTGCTGGTGCGAGCCACGCGCGCTCGCCTGGCCGAGATCTGTAAGCGCACCGTGGAGCGCCATGACGTATACGCTCTGCCTCAGCCGGAGCGGGTGGTGACGATGAGTCTGGGCTATCGGGCGGCTCTGGCCGATCTGCTCTTCGCCCATGTCCTGGTCGAATCGGGGCTGCACCTGCAGGAACGGCGGCGTTTCGAGACGGTGGCCGACTATCTCTTTGCCATCACCACCCTCGACCCCAAGTTCGCCACGCCCTATCGCTTCGCGGACACGCTGATCACCCTGCAGGTGGGTCAGCCGAGCCTGCGCGACTACGAACGGACGCGGGAGTTGCTGCGGCGCGGGTTGAAGGAACTCCCCTTCGATACCGAGCTCTGGCTCACCGCGGGCCAGTTCATGGCCTACCTGGCTCCCGGTCACATCGAGAAGCTGGCGGGGGCCCAGCAGGCTGAAGATTGGCGCTTGGAGGGGGCGCGCACGCTGGCGCGCAGCTGCGAGCTGGTGGGCTCCAACGAGGCGGTGCCCTACCACTGCGTGACCGCGGCGCGCCTCTTGGGCCAAGCCGGAGAGCGAGAGGCGGTGATTCGCTTCGTGGAGCGGATCCTGGCCGTCAACGACGATCCCGCCATCCATGCCCAGGCGCTCCGCTCGCTGTCCCGGGTGGTGGGCGAGGAACAGCGAGAACAGATCACGCGTCGCAGCGAGCGGGTGGATCGACTGCGGGCCGAGGATCTGCCCTTCGTGGGAAAGAACCGTTATTTGAGCCTGGGCCCCCCCTTCGACCCATTTTTGTGCCTCGACCCGGCGCAGAGCAAGAAGGCTCGCTGTGCGACCAGCTTCATCGAGTACCACGCCCGGCTGGATCGCGAACGGTCAGAGGATCCCCAGCTCCTCAGTCTGCCAGCTGGCAATTAGGTCCTCGATCTGCGGCGAGGGCAGATGGGAAAAGAGACAATGGCGAGCGATGTCCAGCTCACCGGCGCGGGCCGAGATCTCGGCCATGTCCCGGGCCGATTCGGGATGGGAACACAGCGGCTGTCGATGGGGCAGAAGGACGCGCAGGGCAAGGCCGGGTCGACCCAAGATCAACAACGACTGAGCCTGAGCGTGCACGCTGACTGGCCCGGTGGTTCGTTCCGCCAACCCCTGCCATTGCCTGGCCTTTTCCAGGCGGTTTCGAGTCACTTCCAGGCTTGGATCCCGGGATGTTCGTGCGATGCGAGCCAGGAGCGCCAAGCCGGCCTGCGGGCTACCTTCGGTGGCCAGGACCAGCGCCAAGGGCGGGCTCCAGGAACAGGTCAGGCAAGCCGAGACGGCCGCGGCAACGCGGGCCTCGACACCAGGCAGCTCCAAGCGTGACTCGATGTTGGCCAGCGCCGCCTCGACACGACCCGGGTGGGACTTTCTGAACGCCTGGCGCTCGGCCAGAGAGGCAATCCAGCGCAGTCGACCCAGGGGACTGTCGAGCGTCTGATCGACGCGCGGAGCGGAGCTCAGCGCTGCCAGCAGCATGGAGCGAACCGCCTGGAGCGTTCGGGTGTCATGGTCGGGCGTCAGGTGGCCTATCAGCTCGACCCCCTTCAATAAGCAGTTATTGGCGTCCGCCGATTGACGGCGCAGCTCGGCTTGGGTCTGGCACTGCGCCAGCCAGCGCAGTGCCACCACCGGCTTGCGCTCCGCGAGCGCCAGGTCGGACAATTCCAGGGGTGCCACCGAGCTCTGCGGATTGACCCGGGCCTCGTGGGTCCAGAAACGTCTGGCGTCCCCGAAGTCAGCGGCTCGGTTGGCAGCCAGCCCGAACAGCGCCAAGACCACCAACCCTGCGCAGGGACGGGCGAGCTTGCGGCATCTCGGCCACGACGGTCGGGCTCGCCAGCTGTCGGCCAGGGCTGTTACTCCCAGCGCCAACACCAGGTGGGGGAGGTACAGGAAGCGCTCGAACAGCATGCAGGTCAGACGGGTGGGAAGGGCGTTGGACACCGGGGCGAACGCGACTGCGGCAAGGAGCACCGTGAACCAGAGTCTGGGGAAACGTCGTCGCCACGCCGTCAAGACAATCAACACGCCCATCAGGACCAGGATCCCGAGACCGACCCACCAGGGATTTGCGACCAGAACGCCCGATGGGCGTGCCCAAATCAGGCCGTGCTGCATGCGGGACGGAAAGGGCCAGAGCGTGACGCCCGCGCCACGCCCCAGGGTTTCGAAGAACAGGCCCAACCGTGACAGCCAAGCGACGGATAGCTCCCTGGGTCCGTGGAACGGCAGCCAGCAGGTTCGTGCCAACAGATAGAAGATGGCCACGCCCAGTTGGGGGAGGGCGGCTCGGAGCAGACGAGTGAGCATGGCTCCGTTGAGTGCCGGTCGTCCCATCGAACACCAAACGGTCAGGGCAACCAGCACCGGCAAGACCACCGCCGTCTCCTTGGAGAGATAGGCGAGCACCGTGGCCAGGCCCCCCAGCACCACGGCGGTTCGTGGGCGACGCGGTTGCAGAACCACGGCCTCCATCACCAGCAGCATGAAGAGCGTCGACCAGAGATCGCTGCGCCCCGAGATCCAGGCGACACTCTCGGCACGGGTCGGGTGCAGGGCGAAGATCAGCGTCCCGAGCCAGGCCACCCCCGGCTGTTCGGCGAAACGGCTCAGGGCTCGCCGCACCAGCCAGAGATTGGCGGCGAAGAGCAAGAGATTGCTCGCGTGGTAAACGACCGGGTTGTCCTTGCCCAGCCACCAGTCAAAGGCAAAACTCCCGAGGATCCAGGGACGGTAGTAGCGGGTGGCCCCCGCGTCCGATGCCAACTCCCCGCTGGTGTCGAACAGGGAGCGGGTGAACCAGCTCTGGACGTGTTCGAAGGAATGGACCAGCCCGTTGCCGGGGATCAGGACCTTGTCATCCCACAGGAAGGGACCGCCCATTGCCAGGGCGTAGGGAAGCACGCCAACCAGGACACACAGCACCACCCACAGCCCCGGGCGTATCGCTCCCGACAGGCTGCTCTGGGCTGTGGATTTCCCCAAACCCGCGTCCCCGGCTCAGGGGAACCGTACGGCGGCCGTGGCGGTCTTGCCGGCCACCACTCGGACGCTCAGCTGCTTTCTTCCGTGCTGGGGGTGAACGAACATGACCGTGTGCGTTCCGGCACTGACCGACACCCCGGTCCTCGGCGTGGGCCCCAGGGGACGACCATCGAGCAGCACGTTGGAGGAGGGAATGGAGTTGATGTTGATCTTGCCCTTGCCATCGGCCGTGGCGGACTGAGACGATTGGCTTCGACTCGAACCGCTTCGACCACCACCCGTGCTGGCACGCACCTGCGCGACTGGTTCGGGCGCTTCGGCCGCTTCGCTCTCCGGGCGGAGCTCGACGGTGAAGGTTTTTTCGGGGACACCGGCGTCGAACTGAACCGGGGTCTCGAAGGTCTGGAACCCCTTGCGCGTCGCCACCAGCTTGTACGACTTGTCGGTCTTGACATCGACCTCGAACGGCAGGCGCGGGATGAGCCGGCGGTCTGACCCCGACACCAGCATCACCTTGGCGTCGGCGGCGTTCTGCCCCGCGGCGATCTTGGCCAAGCCAAGCAGGACCTTGGGGGTGACCGGGCCCACCGATTTGATCTCGTTGGCTCCGACCGTGACCGTTTCCTCGTAGGCTTCCAGGCGGTCACTGCCCGCCACCTTGATCCGGTGGTCTCCCGGGGTGAGCTCTTTGAGCTCCTGCGGCAGCGGACCAATCTCCTTGCCGTCCACCCAGAGCTTCAGGCCGCTGGCCAGGGCCGTGACCTTGATGCCCGTTCCATCGGAACCTGGCACCATCTTGATCTCCACGATGGCTTCGTCGCCCGACTCGACCTTGACGGGTTGGGCAGCCGGCGTGGCGTAGCCAGGCGCCGACACCTTGACGATGCGCGCTCCCACCTCGACGTCGTTCACGACGCACGGCGAGGTCTCGCACTCCTTCTTGCCATCGACGAAGATCTGAACGGCGTCGATCTGACGATTGCCGGGTCCGGAGACGGACACCACCAACGAGCCGCTCTTCGGCAACAGCAACATCACCAACAAGACGGCGGCCCCGAGGACGAGCGCGCCGACGACGCCGTACAGAACCCGGTTGGGCTTGCGACGTTCGAGCAGTGTCGTGTCGTCCAGCAGCGCGGGGGATTCGATGCCCCGAGCGGGTGGCGGGGCGGAGAGGCGCCCCACACTCGGTGCCGGTGGGGGGGTGCTCGTCACCGGGCGCATCGAAGGAATCGGGCTGGTCCCCGTTCGCCGAGCGGCGCCAGGTGGCAGAGGCAGCGCAGGGCTGGAGCCCGTGACACGTCCCACGCCAGGAAGCATGGGCGGGGCCATGCTGTGCGTGGGTGGCTTGCCCAATCCGGGCGGTGGCGGAGGGGGTGGAGTCGACGTCGCGTGACCAGCCGCAAACCCTGGCGGGGGCGCGGAGGGCACGCCCGACTTCAGAGGCGGACGGGGTGCGGGCGGCTTGGAGAGGCCACCAGGGGGAGCCGAGCCGGGAAGCGGTGGCGGTGGAGGAACTGCGCTGGGCCGCGAGTGTCCAGAGCCGGAGCCGGGCAAAGGGGGAACCGGTAGTGCTCCCGCGGAGGCGGGCGGCTTCTTGATCGACGCAAACAGTTCGTCCGCCGATGACTTGTCGAAGATCGCCGTCTTCTCGTCGTCGTCGTCCCAATCGATGTCGACACTGGGAGACTTGGAGGCTGCGCGAGGGGTGACGAGCGGGACGGTCGGCGTCCCTCCCGGGCTGCTGGGCAAGGGAGCCCGGGGAGCCTGCAATGCGCCAGCGGCTGTCAGAGAGCCGGAGGATGGGGGCGGTGGCAACGGAGCTGGTGGAGCGCCAGGCAAGGCCGGAAAGGACGGACGTTTGTTGGCATCCGGGACTGGTGGCGGCGGTGGCGGTGGCGCCGCACCCGCCAGGGGAGGCGGTGCGGGCAAGGAGGGAAGTGACTTCGAGCCGGTGGAGGAGGGTAGGGGTGGCACTGCGCCCGAGGCTGGTGGTGCAGGCACGGAGGGCACTGGCTTGGTCCCCAGACCGGAGGGCAGGGGAGGGGGTGCTCCGGCACCAGGCAGGGGCAGGGTCGCCCCCAACGCGGCGGAAGGCAGACTGGGCGGCGGCGGCGGCGGTGGCGGCGGTGCAGCAGCCCCCCCGGGCAGCGTCGCTGCAGGGGAAGACGATTCCCCACTCGGCGGTGGCGGCGGCGGCGGTGGCGGGGGTGCAGCCAGACTTGGCGGCAATGGAGGCGGCGCTGAACCGCTCGGAGCCGGCGGCGGAGCCGCCTTGGCTGAAGGCGGCAGTGGTGGCGGTCCCCCCTGATGAACGGGGACCTGGCCTGACTCGTGCAGGAACCCTGGCGGCGGCTGCGGGGGAGCTGCCGGAGCGGCGCCGGCCTGTTTGGCGAGTGGAGGTGGCGGCAGTCCCAACAAGGTCTTCTGCCTTTCCGCTGCCGGCAACGACTTGGATGTCGGCGGCGGCGAGGGAGGCATGCTGGGTGGTGGTGGTGGAGGCACGGCTCCCCGAGGGCCGGCCGCGGGCGCAGCCGCGGTGGCGCTCTTCTTCATCAACCCATCGAATACGTCGAGGTCAGATCCGCCCTTGTCACTCATGATGGAGCTATTCTCCTCAAGCATCGAGACGGCACACATCTATCCATCAAACTCGAAAATCTGCACCGTCGCGGGCTCGTTGAGGCAAAGACCACCATGCCCCGCACATCGCGCACGCAAGCGGGTCGATTTAGCGTCGGTACAGTACAACTTGATAGTCTGGTTGGCGAGGGCCAAGTCACGTTGGAGCGTCGTTCTTTTTGCGGGGGAGCCAGGATGCACCGGCAAAACTGTCGCGGGCCAATCCGCTGCATTCAAGCACGAATAGTACGTTCGTGCTGCCTGCTTGGCCAGCCGCCCCAGGTGCAGCGCCGTGCCGTGGGGACTAGGGGGAGGGGGATGGGAGGGCCTGCGGGGACCCGGAAATTCCCGACAAAACGGGGATCTCGCCGGGGGGGGGCTCGGGCGATGCGACCTTCTTTTTTGGGAAATACCGCACCCGCTTGGCCTGCAGAGGCATCCATTCCCGGATGGCGACCACCGGGGTTGCCTCGAACAGGGTTTCCGCGCCGGGTCCCTTGGACCGGACCAGCGAAAGCGTCGCGGTGCGGTTGTCGCCTGGCCCCTGCGTCGACGCGCCGATATGTAAGCCCAGGGGACTGGCCAAAAAAAGCCGTTTTTCGCAGCCAAGTCGGACCAGAAGGTCGTCCAGGATTGGCCCATCCTGCTCCGGTCTTCCGCCCTTGCTGACCTCGACGTAGTAGGCGACATCCCCTTCTCGGATCCCGACTGCGGCCATGGCTGACTGGGCACGGGCGGGTAGCACCCCGGTTGCCAAAGGTATCGAATCGCCGCGCAGTCGTGACTCTCGCAGCTCGAAGTGGCCCTCGGACCACGAGAGCTCGAACCCCGCCCCGCTGTTGGTGATGGCAGGTAGCCGAGCCACCACCTGGGCCGGGTTGCGGGTGGTGGTTGGCGTGAGCCACCTGGCGTCGAGGGCCGCCAGTGTGACGGTCAGGTTGGGGCGACTCGGTTGGGGGCGGAGTGCCATCGTGGCCACCGCGGGAGGCCACCCGTACTGAGCGTGCCCGTCGGTGTCCCACTGGCCCTCGTTGGGCAGCGCGGGGATGATGGTGGGAGCAAGCGGGGTGGGTGGCAGGAGATCACGCCGCAGCAGGAAGAAGAAGTCCCGTGACTCCGTGCGGATGTAGCGCGGGAACTGCATCAGATTCATGTGGCGGATCATGCGTCGTCCCAGGAACGACCAGCCAGGCATCTCCGAGACCGGTCCGCGAGCTTCCCACTCCGACTCCAGCTTACGACCCAGATCGGGCAGCTGGTCGTCGGGGGCCACCCGATAAAACTCGAGTCCCGTGTGTCCAGGATTCATGTCCAAGTGCAGAGCATACTGACACCGAGCGCGCTGCATGACCTGGGTGAGGTGCTCGACGTCGATGCGTGAACCGTAGAAATAGGCGACGAAGTTCTCTTGGGTCTGGCACAGGCCAGTGCGGACGGTTCGCGTCTCATCCTCCCACCCGGGTGGGACGCCGCCCCACCAGGTCCGATGATAGGGATTGACCTCTCCCTTGGCGATCATCGGGGTCAGGTTCTGTCGGAAATCCAGGATGTTCTTGGGGATGGAGTCATCGTTGGGCCAGGTCCCGAATCCCGTCGAGCCGTCCACCAGACGAGCTACCGTGGCGGCGTAGGGTTTGGGCGGCAGGTAGACGACCCCCTCGGCCATCATCCCGAACTCCCCGTGCGTGGCTTGGAAACCACCGTTGAAGGCGGCCACCAGGCGCCGGAGGATCCGGGTCTGTCGGGGGATCTGGCCAGGACCGGTTTCGCCAGTAGCCGTCTTGGGTTCCCGGGTGCCACTCATCGTCCGGAGCTCGAGAGCCCGAGGGTCCCAGAGCACGACGAAGACGCGAGTGTTGCGATTCTTCTTGTCGGGGCGAAGAAAGGTCGACACCAGCGGGACGAAGCCCTCGTCCGCCCGGGCCACGAAGGGGTCATCGGCCAGCGAACGCCACTGCCCCTCTTCTGGCTGGCGTGTCGCGAAGATGGGTTCCAGCGACTGCGGAGGCCAACCCGTTCCGGGTGGTGCTTTGACGCGGGGATCGGTCGACATCAACTCCGGCAAATTGGAAACCAGTTCGTCGTCTTGGTCTGCGCTGCCCAAGAACGGCAAGACGCGTTCTGCCCGCGCCCAAACCGCAAAGGCCACGGCCTTGACCCACTGCATCCGATCGCTGCCAAACCAGGGGAAGGCGCGGACTCGATCGACCGCCCAGGTCACCAGATTGCCCGGGTGGCCCAGGGGACTGGAGACTTCGACCAGTGGCTGGGGCACCGGGCGCCCCGGCTCGGGGTGGAGGGACAGGGTCTTTCCATCGACGTCCAAGAGGAGTTGCTCGCCAAGGAAGGCTAACCGCGTCTTTTCGGGTGCAGGCTCGAAGCGCAGGACGCGATGGCCGATTCCGGCAAGCTGTCCCGTTTCCTGAAGTCGAGTGAGCCGGATCTGCCAGCTGGCTAGGATATCACCATCGGACAGCACGGGTGGTGGTGCATGGGACAGGTCAGCCAGGTGCAGTGTGGTCTTGTCCCCGGTGCGCACCATCCATGCAACCCGAGCGCCGGAGACAACCGGTCGCTCCTCTGCCACCGCGCTGGTGTCGGACAGATTGATGGGACGATCGATCCTGAGCAGACGCCCCTCCGGACTCAGTCGGGCTCGGACCAGATAGATGTCAGCGGGCTCGTCTCCCGGCGTGGCGCGAAACACCGCGCGATGGCTCCGATACGGCCAAAGAGACGTCGACTGCGGGGGATCGACCCAAAACACCTCCCCTGCGGAGGTCGACAACCCCACCCCTCGCACCGCCGCGACGAGTGCCGCGGAGAGGTTGGGGTCATAGCTGGGGGTTGGCCTGATGGCCTTGCCGGTTACCGCCGCGAACAGGACAAGAATGCACAAAAGTACCCTGACTCTGAGTTCTGAGCCGGTCGGGCGCCGCCAATGCAGCGGCGAACGGAAGGGGACGAAGCACCCCATGGCGGGGCTCGCGGTTACCACTCAGAGCGATCCCGAGCCACTGGCACCGGGGGCTCGGGGTGCGCCAACTCGGTTGGCGATCCAGACTTCTCCCATGTCCGAATGGCGTCAACAAGGGTGGCACCTGAGTCGCGCAACCGGTGTTTCCAAGAGCGGCACGCTGTTTGCATCTAACCGAGGCATGCGGTTCGACTCGAGGCGTCGGTGGGTTCTGCTCTTGGCTGTGGTGGGGGCCTTCGGCTGCCTGTCGCCCACCTTGCCTCTGCCTCCGCCGAATCGTCCCGACGTCGAAGGGCCGGACGCGTCGGGACGGGTCACGTTGAGCGGGTGGGTCCAGCCAGGCGCCCACGTCTACGCCGACAATCTGCACACCGGCTTGAGCGCTGGACAGCAGGCGGATCTTTCGACGGGCAACTACCGTTTCCAGATTGGGGCCGAGGTCGGCGATCGCTTGGCCTTCTACTACCGGATCGGTACGGACGTGAGCCAGGCCCTCGAGATCCTGATCCGTGGTCCCAATTCTGCCCCCGAAGCCCAGGGTGGAGCCGCCGGCAGCGCAGGGGAGGCGGGCAGCGCAGCAGGAGGGGAGGCGGCGGGCAGCGCGGGGAGGTAGGGGGTCTTTATCCCTTGAGCAAGGGCAACGCGCGCTTGCGCGTCGGCGGGATGGGCGGTTCGGGTGATCGGGTGCAATCTTCGTCGACCTCGGCGACGAGATCATATGCGGCGGCTTGGGTGATTCGACCGCGAACCAGGGTCCCGGGGCGGAGGGAGGGACCGGAGAGGTAGACGCAACCGTCGATTTCGGGAGCCTGTCCGGCGTGGCGCCCCACCCACAAGCGCTCGTCGTCCGCGCTCTCACCCTCGACGAGGATGGTCAGGTCCTGCCCCAGCCGAGCCCGGTTCTTGCTCCGGCTGATGCCACGCTGTAGGCTCATCAGCTTGCGGGCGCGTTTCTGGGCCACGGCCGCGGGGACCTTGGCAGAGAGGGAGTGGCTCCGGGTACCCTCCTGGTCCGAATAGCAGAAGACCCCCAAATGCTCGAATTTCACTGAGCGCACGAAGTCGACCAGCTCCAGAAATTCATTCTCGGTTTCACCCGGATGCCCCACGATGAAGGCGGTGCGAAGCGTCAGATCGGGGATCCGTTCGCGCAGGTCGAATAGCAACCTTCGAAAATCGAGGCGGCCCGGCGGGCGGCGCATGCGGGTCAGCATCGCCTTCGATACGTGCTGAAGGGGCATGTCCACGTAGGGCAAGACCTTCGGATGCTGGGCCATCAGTTCCACCAGAAGCTCGGGGAGCTTCTCCGGGTACAGGTAGTGGACACGGACCCAGGCAAGCGCCGGGATGTCGGCCAGGCGCTGGACGAGGGGTGCCAAGGAGACCGGCGGACGCAAGTCTCGTCCGTAAGCCAGGGAGTCCTGAGCGATGAGATTGATCTCCAACACCCCAGAATCCGCGAAACGCTCGACCTCGCGGACGATGTCATCCGGATCGCGGGAGCGCTGGCGACCGCGCAGGGCGGGGATCACGCAAAAGGCACAACTCCGACTGCATCCCTCCGCCAGCTTGATGTAACAACTAGCACCGCGCGTGCTGCGGACGCGCGGGTCACTGGCAGCGATGAGCCAGTGGGCTGGATCGCCCACCTGGATTCGCTCCCGGGAGCCCTCGAGGATCCCCCGGAGCTCAAGCATGTCGCTCGTCCCGAGCAGATGGTCCACCTCGGGGAGTTCCGCGGCCAGCTCGGTAGTGTAGCGTTGGCTCAAACAACCCGCCATGACCAGCTTGCGGCAGGCTCCGGAGCGCCTGTACTCGGCCAGAGCGAGGATTGTCGAGATGCTTTCCTGTTTGGCGTCGTCGATGAAGCCGCAGGTGTTGACCACAATCACCTGGGCCTTGGCCGGATCAGTGACCGGGGTGTAGCCGGCGTTTACCGCGACACCGAGCATGACCTCGCTGTCCACCCGGTTCTTGGGGCAGCCCAGGCTGACGAAATGGATGGTCTTTCCCATCGTCGGAGTTCACGACCAAAAGAGGCTGGTCTAGGCGTACAGGGTGCGGCGGAAACGCTCGAACAGTCCCAACGCATCGTGCGGACCAGCGGCTGCTTCCGGGTGGTATTGCACGCTGAAGGCCTTGGCGTCCGGGATCGCGAGCCCTTCACTGGTTTGGTCGTTGAGATGAAGATGGGTGGTGGTGGCGCGACCCTTGAGGGAGTCGACATCCACGACGAACCCGTGGTTCTGCAGTGTGATCTCAACCCGGCCCGTGGCCAGATCCTTGACCGGCTGATTGAGGCCGCGATGGCCGAACTTGAGCTTGTAGGTGCGCGCGCCCAGGGCCAAGCCGAGCAATTGATGCCCGAGGCAGATGCCGAACAGGGGCTTTTTGCCCAGCAGCTCGGTGATGGTGCGGACGGCGTAGTCGACGGCGGCCGGGTCGCCCGGACCGTTGGAAAGGAAGATCCCATCCGGTTGTAGCGCCAGGACCTCGGCCGCGCTGGTGTGGGCTGGGACGCCAGTGACCCTGCAACCCAGATCGACCAGGCAGCGAAGGATGTTGCGCTTGGCCCCGAAATCCATGGCGACCACGTGCGGCTTGGCCTGGCCGTTTGGAGTTGGCGGTGGTGGCCGGTCCCGAACCGTGAAGGGGACCGCCCAGTCTCCGCGCCCTTCGGTGAACTCGTAGCGCTGGGTGGGAGTGACCCTGGAGACCAAGTCCAAACCGGTCATCGAGGGGGTTTGACGAGCCCGATCCACCAGGGTGTCGGCGGCCTCGGTCCCGATGCAGCCGTTCTGAGAGCCCAGGTCGCGCAGGTGGCGTGTCAGGGTCCGGGTGTCGATCCCACCGATGGCCACCACCCCGTGGTGCCGCAAGTATCCGTCCAGGGACTCGCTGGCGCGGTAGTTCGACGAGGTTTCGCTCGGATCCCGCAGGACGAAGCCAGCCACGGCGGGACGAGAGTCGAGGCTCTCGTCGTCCTGGTCGTTGATGCCGGTGTTCCCGATCTGCGGGGCGGTCATGGTGACCAACTGGCCACAGTATGAGGGATCGGTGAGCACCTCCTGGTACCCGGTCATCCCGGTGGTGAACACGACCTCTCCCGTGGTCGTGCCCTCGGCACCCACCGCGAATCCTTCGAAAATCGTACCATCTGCCAGGGCCAGGCGTGCACAACGCCGCTTCACTGGGCAACCTCCTGGGCACGAAACTCGAGGCTCCCGTTCACCCAGGTGGCGAGCACACGCCCCCTGAGGTCATGCTTCAGGAACGGGGAGTTGTGGCTCTTGGTCCGCAGCTTCAGCGTCGACGCCGGGAACCGTGCCGTCGGATCGACGAGCACCAGATCCGCCAATTGGCCCTCTCGAATCGACGGCGGCTGGATACCGATGATCCGGGCGGGCCGCGTGGAGAGGGCATCGACGAGCCGTTCCAGGGTGAGACGCCCGTCGTCCACCAACCCCATCAGCAACCCGTAGCAGAGCTCCAGTCCCATCATGCCGGAGCTGGCCAGATCGAATTCACAGTCCTTCTCGAGACTGGAGTGGGGAGCGTGGTCCGTGGCGATGGCATCGATGGTGCCGTCGGCCAGGGCCTGAACCAGCGCCTCCACGTCTTCGGCCTCGCGCAGCGGGGGATTGACCCGGCAGAAGGTATCGTAGCCAAGGCACGCCTGGTCGGTCAGCAGCAGGTGATGGGGTGTGACCTCGCAGGTGACTGCGATCCCGCGTTCCTTGGCGCGGCGGACCAGCTCCACCGAGCCCTTCGAGGAGAGGTGGCACACGTGGTACCGAGCCTTGGTGTACTCGGCCAGGATCAGGTCACGAGCCACGATGACGTCTTCGGCGGCGCGGGGACGCCCGCGCAAACCGAGCCGCGACGCGACGGCCCCCTCGTGCATGACCCCATTGGCGACCAGCGTCGCATCCTCTGCATGCTGCATGACCGGGAGCCCGAAGTTGGTCGCGTATTCCAGGGCGCGACGCATGACGGCCGCCGACATGACGCAGGATCCATCATCGCTCACCGCCACGGCACCGGCGTCCTTCAGATCCGCCATTTCGGTGAGCTCCTGCCCCTTGAGACCCAGCGTGATGGCCCCCACCGGATGCAGCGCGGCGCCCCCAGCGGCCCGGGCTCGATGCAGCATCATTTCGGTCACCGCCCGGGTGTCGTTGACGGGGCGGGTATTGGGCATGGCGCAGACATGGGCAAAGCCGCCCGCCGCGGCGGCAGCCAGGCCCGACGGGATGTCCTCTTTGTACTCCTCGCCCGGATCGCGCAGGTGGCAGTGCAGATCGACGAAGGCCGGCAGGAGCCAGCATCCGGAGCCGTCGATGACCTGGCTCGCGGCACCCCCCAACCCGGGTCCCTCCGAATGATCGGCGATCCGCGCGATTCGGCCTCGCTCAAGGACCACGTCCACGGTGGCATCGAGGTTCTGGGCCGGATCACGAGCCCTCACGTTGCGAACCACGCACAGATCTGCGGGAAAGCTCACGGGGCGGCTGCATAGCACGTCCGGGCTCGGCTCACGAGGAGCATCGGCCTCCGGCCCCCCGACGCAGATCGGAAACGTTAGATAACGGCAGGTTTGGCTTTTCGGATCCCCGGGCGATTGGTAGCGTAGGCCACGGACTCACCATGGCAGACGACAAGCCGAGTGATGGGCGGCCCCCGCCGCCGAGTAGACGACCCGGAGCACCAGGACAGAGTGTTCCTCCCCCCCCTCCTCGCCGTGGCCGATCTGCCGGCCCGCCTCCCGCCCCGCGTCCCGGAACCCCCATTGCCCCTCCGGTGCGCAGTCTGCCGCCGCCGGTCCCGCGTCGGGCAGCCACTCGGACGCCGGAAGGTACGCCGGTCGCTCCCGGGACATTGCCTGGGCCGCCCGCTCCTCCTCCGCGTCCGCCCCGAGCTCCCTCGCAGCGTCCGCCACCAGTGGCGCCCGACGCTCCGGTGGCTCCCGTCGAAGTCCGTGCGCCGGTTTCGGTCGAGACGGACGTGCCGATCGTCGTCGAAGAGGGCGGTGTTGCTGCGGCCGCTTCGGGTGTGGCGGCCGCTCTGCCGCCGGTCGCGCCACTCGTGGCGCCCGCTGCCGAACGCGCGCCGGGACCTCCTCCGGTTCCATCTCGCTCTTCTCGGCCGCCACCGCGACGTGCGACCGCACGTCGTGAGCGGTCGATTCTTTCGTCGAGCGATCGGGCCCGGAACATCGTCGAGGCGTGTGAGAGGAGTTTGCGTGCCGCTGACGCGTCGAAGAAAAAGCAACAGCCGGAGCTCATCGCGCGTCTGCATTTCGAATTGGCACGCCAGTTCGAGTACCCCTTGGCGGATCTGGGGCGTGCTGCGGAGGAATACCAACGGGCAATCACCCTGCGACCCGATCATTTGCCCAGCCTGCAGGGTGCGCGGCGCGTCGCGCTGCGCCAGTCCAACCTGACCGTCGCCCTGACCCTGTTCGAGTCGGAGATCCGTCTGACCGGGGAGCCTCAGCGTCGCGCCGAGCTGCTCCTGGAAAAGGCCGACTGCTTGGGGCAGTTGGGTCGGGAGGCGGAGGTCGCCAAGACCTTGGCTCTTGCCGCAGAGCTGGCGCCCGGCCATCTCGGCGTCGAGTGGGCCAGTGTGGTGGCCGAACACCGCGCCAACAATCTGGGCGGCGTGGAGCGGGCCCTGGAACGGATGGCGCAGGGCGTCACCGAGCCGCGTTACCGGGCCGTGCTGTTGGCGCGGCGTGCTCGGTTGGCCGAGATCACTCAGAAGGATCCGCGGGTAGCCATCGAACTTTATCGCGCCGCCCTGGAGGTCGATCCGACGGCAACCGGCGTGGTTTCGGCGCTGGAGCGGCTGTACCACACGGATGGTCGCTGGAACGAGCTCACTGAGATCCTGCGGTTGGCGGCGGAGCAGGCGAGCGTGGCGTGGCGTCGTGGTGTCGTGCTCCAAAAGCTGGCGCACGTTCTGTTCGATCGCCTGGGGCAATGGGAAGGGGGCACCGCGGTGTTGGAGCGGGCCTTCGCGGACTTGCCGGACGATGTGGGGATCGCCGAAGAACTGGCCCTGGCCTATGAGCGACTGGGACGCTCTGACGCATTGGCCGCGACCCTGGAGCGCCTGTACGCCCTGATCAGCGAACCGCCAGCCCGAGCCGGCATCGCGTACCGAATCGGTCACCTGTGGGCCACCGTGTTGGGTGATGACAAGCGGGCCGTGACGTGGCTCAAGCGCGAGCTGGAGCGCGACCCTGAGCACCTGGAGTCGCTGGACGCGCTGGCTACTCTTTACGCCAAGCATGACCAGTGGAAGCCACTGGCTGCCATCCGCCTCGCGGAGGCAGAGAACTGTCAGGATGTCTCGCGACGGGCTGACTGCTTCGCCGAAGTGGCGAACATCATGGAACAGCGGCTCGGTGACCCCGATGAGGCGGCGCGGCTTCATGCCAGGGCCCTCGCCGCCGATCCCTCTTACGCCCCGTCGTTCTTGGCTCTGGAGCGGCTGCTGCTGGCGTCCGGTCGTTATCAGGAGCTCGTCGAGCTGTACGAACGAGCTGCGGCAGGCGGGGCGACTCCGGAAGCCCGGGTCGCCTACCTGTTCAAGGTGGGGCGCCTGCACGAAGAGGCGTTGGGTGATGCGCGGGCCGCCCTGGCCGCCTACGAGCGGGTGTCGGGTGCCGGCGCACCTCAGGTCGAGGCCCTGCACGCCATGCAACGGGCTGCCGAGCGCGGTGGGTTGCACGCCGAGCTGGTGCGGGTTCTGGACGCCGAAGCCGGACAGACCAAGGACAACGCGCGACGTCTGGCCCTGATGCATCGAGCCGCGGACGTCCTGGCCCGGGATCTGGACGAGATCGACGGGGCCGTGGCGAGGTGGCGCAAGCTCTTGGACACCGACGCCAAGTACGAGCCAGCTCTGGTTGCCCTGACCCGATGTCTGGGGCGTGCGGGGCGCTGGGACGAGTGGCTGGGGGTGCAGAAACGAAGGCTGGCGGTGATGCCAGCGGGTGCAGCGCGCGCTAGCATCCAGTATCAAGTCGCCTGGATCCTGGAGGAACGGCTGGGGCGTCGCGCCGACGCCATCACCGCCTATCGAGAGGTGCTGACAACCCAGCCCGACCACCAGCTGGCGCAGCTGAGCCTGGAGCGGCTGTTGGCCCTACAGGAGCGTTGGCAGGATCTCGTCGAGGCCTACGAGCGGGCGGGCTCCTCCTCCGCCACCACCAATCCTGCCCTGGCGGCGCGTCGTTTGACTCGAGCCGGCGAGCTCTGGGAGCAGCGGTTGGGACAGTCCGAGCAGGCGCTGGCCGCGTTCGAACGCGCCCTGGCCCTGGCTCCCGACCATCGACTGGCCGTGGAGGGTCGTCTGAGGCTCTTGGCTCACCGTCACGACGCCAAGGCCTTGGCGGATGCCCTGGAGGCGGATGCCGCAACCTACTCGGCCACACCGGAGGGCTTGTTGGCTGGGTTCCGCGAGGCAGAGGTGCGCCTGGACGAGTTGGGGGAGTCCGAGCGCGCCATCGCGGCTCTGGATCGAATCCTCCAACGTCAACCCAAACATCTGGCGACGCTGGTCGGTCTGGAACTCGTGCAGTCCGTCGGTCGGCTGTGGGAGCCGCTGGCAGCCGTGATGACCAGTCAGGTGGCGGTCCTCACCGATCCGGTCTCGCGCGCCGCGGCGTTGCTGCGTTTGGCGAAGATCTACTCCAACCTCGGTTCCAAAGAGCAGGTGGATGCGACATTGTGGGCGGTGCTCGAGCTGGATCCGTCCAGTGTGGTTGCCTTGCATCAACTGGAGCGGATGGCACTGGAGCGGGGCGATGCACAGCAGCTGGGCGAGATCGATTCCCGCCTCGTCAGCCGGTGTCCGGACCAACGCGAGGCTGCGGTGCACCAGACGCGGCTCGCGGAGCTGTTGGAGGACCAAGGCGATCCCCAGGCCCTGGGTGGCTTCGATGCCGCCCTGAACCTGGATCGCGAGGATCTGGTGGCGGCACGCGGGCTGGGACGCTGGGCAGCTGCCCGTGGGGACGCACGGCGTTTGGAAATGGCTGCGGAGGCGGAACTGCATATCACTCAGGACCTCGAGACCGCCTCGGGGTGGTGGTTGGCCGCCTCGGAGGTGTACGAAACAGCCGGTGACATCGGGGCAGCCGTGGCGGTCGTGGAACGGTCGCTCGCCGTCCATCCCGATCACGAGCCCAGCGCGGAGCGCCTCACCGAGCTTCGGTTGGCGCGTGGTGAGATCGACGCGTTGATCCACACCCTGTCCCAAGCGGCGGGTCAGGCTCGGCCCCCCGAGCGAGCAGCTCAAGCGTGGATCCGTGTGGCTCGCCTGCTTTCGGATCGTAAGGGTGACGTCGCGGGGGCGATCCTCACCTTGGGTCGCTGCACCACGACCCTCAGCAAATGCGGATCCATCTGGTTGGAACTGGCCCAGCTGTACTCGCGAGATGGACAACACGCGGCGGCGGCGGAGCGCTACAAGCGAGCGCTCGACGTGGAGGTGACTCCGGCGGAGTCCGAGACCGCGCGCCTGGCGTTGGCCGTGACCCTGATGGAGCATCTCGGCAACCCAGACCAAGCACTACCGCACCTGGAGGCCGTGCTGTTGACCTCTCCCAATGAGCCACGCGCGCTCAAGGCTCTGTTCAATCTGCGAGTGGCTCGCGGAGAGCTCGATCGCGCGCGGGAGTTGGCGACGCAGATGGTTCGGTCCGCTCTGACCCCGGTGGAGCGGGGTGAGGCCCTGGTGGGATTGGCGCAAATCGAGCTCAAACGAGGCAATTCCGACGAGGCGGTGGGCGTCTACCTTCAGGCCATCGGTCTACAGGGGGTCGAGGGCTCCGCTGCGTCCAGTGTCGTGTCTCTGTTCGCGTCACGGGCCCGTACCGGCCAGGCCCCGGATTGGGGTGGCTACGTGGCGGCCCTCACTCAGTACCTGGAGGAAGTGGGGCGTAATGCGACGCCGCCGGTCCTGCGGGCGGTCCGGGAATTGGCGCGGGTCCTCGATCAAGAGGTTGGCCAATCGGATCGCGCCGCGGAGCTGCTGGACGGATGGTTGCAGGCAGCACCCGACGACATGGATCTGATGGGAGATCTGGGCGGCGTCTTGGAGCGCGCCGGGCAGTGGGGACAGGCCGTCGATGCTCACCGGCGAGTACTGACCGTCGATGTCGCTCGAGTCGAGGCTTATCGGGGGATCCAGCGCAGCTACGAGCGTCTGGATCGCCGATACGAGGCGCTGGTTTGCCTGGCTCCCCTGGTGGTGCTCGGTGCTGCCACGGACACGGAGGCAGCCAGCGTTTCGGCGCGGGGACCGATGGCCGGGCAGTTTGCGGCCCGTTCGGTGGATGGGGACGCCATCTCCAGTTTTGGCGCCCCGCTGCTCAGTGACAGCCTGGGCACACTGATCGCCGCGATGGCCGATGGGTTGGACCGGGCCGATGCGCCCGACATCGATCGCTACGGCCTGTCTTCTCGGGATCGAGTGGGTGCCCGCTCCGGCAACGCTCTGCGTGGCGTCGCGGATCGTGTGGCCCAGGTCTTCGACGTGGACGATTTCGATTTCTACGTGTCGGACGCTCTGACCACGGTGACTCTCGATGCCGGTGCTCCACCGACCCTGCTGGTACCGGCGAGTCTCGCCGGGGCCTCGGAATCGGTACAGGCCTTCGTCTTTGCGCGGCTCTTCGCCACCTTTGGGCGCCGTTGGCATGCGGTGATGCGTTTCGAAGGGGCGGAGCTGGACGGCTGGATCGCTGCTGCGGTGCGGCTGGCGGACTCCAACTACGGAGTCGGAACCCCCGACGAAGAAACGATATCGGTTCTGGCCAAGCGCCTGGCTAAAGCCCTTCCCTGGGGGCGGCGTGGGCGCGTCGAGGAGGCGGCCTCCGCCTGCATGGCGACGGGCCTTACCTCCTCGCAGCAGTTCGTCAGCCAGACTCGGCTGGCAGCGACCCGGCTGGCATTGGTCTTGGCGGACGACCTGGTCAACGTCGTGACCTGGATCCGGCGGACCGAGGGTGATCTCTCGGGCCTTCCCGGGGACCGGGCGCAGCAGGGTGTGGCTCTGGCTCAGGACCTGGTTCGAACCTGGGTACAAGAGCCAGCGTTTGCGCTGCGCCGAAGGCTGGGTACGGGTTAGCGGCGAGTCGCCTTGGCCAGGGCGTTGTACTCTTCCTGGGCCACATAGAGGGCAACCAGGCCCGTCACCCCGACGACCAGCGTGAGCAGGAACAGGATGAGGACCATCTGAGAGCGATCCTGTCGGGTCGGATCCAGAGGCAGCAGGGCCTGATGCACCTTCTGGGTGTTGCGGAAGGCCACGAACCAGCCCCACGCCCCGCAGGTGACGATGGCCAGGATGAGGTCAAGGCCGGGATTGATGGTGGTATCGTTGGTGCAGTTCTTGAGCTCCTCGCTGGTTCGATACAGCCACACCAGCTGATAGATCCCGCAAGTGAGGACCGAGAAGACCAAGACCATCACCGGATCGCGTTCGACCATCGTCCCGTAGTTGAGCGGAATGGCCGGGGGGCGCGGGGGACCCCCATAGCCTCCGGCTCCCGGCGAACCGTAGCCAGTGGGTCCAGGTTGAGCGTAACCGGGCGCGCCGGGCTGGGCGTAGCCGGCACTGCCCGGTTGTGCGTAGCCATGTGCTCCCGGTTGTGCGTAGCCGTTGGGACCGGGAGCAGGCGGGTATCCCCCGGAGGCTGCACTTGGGCCTGGCGGAGCTGCCCCATAGGGTGAGCCCGGCATATTGGGGCCTGCCATGGGCGTGTAGCCAGCCTGGCCGTTGGGCATGCCGTACGGTTGGGGTGCCGCTCCGTAGCCGGCACCGGTAGCGACGGGCGTGCCGCAGCCCGCGCACTGCATTGCACCGGGGGGAATGGGGACGCCACAGCGACTGCAATTGGCCATGCTGGGAGCATACTCCGGATCCCGTTCGGTGGGCACACGAGGTTCCTAGGTCGTGTTCTGGCGGAGGTATGTGCTGAAGAGCGAATCAGGGCAGGGAACCCACGTCGACCGGGGCGAAACCCCAGTGGGCGAGGGGCGTCCCGGCGGGATTGACGATGCCGGAACTTGGTGCTTGCGCTCCGCCGTTGGATGGACGAAAAAAAGGGCCCGCAAGTGCCGGCGACGGGCAGCATGACAGACGGTGAGAATCCCCCTACTCGTGCTTTTACACGATGCTGGCTCATGCGCCATAAGGTGGAGCTCTTGGTGTTCCTGCTGGGCGTTTTGCTGCGCGTCAGCATGACGTTCAACTACGATCCGGACTGGGCCTACGACGCCGTGCATCACTGGGAGGTGGTGACCTGGATCAAGGAGCACGGGAGAATCCCTGCAGCCGAGGCGATGGTCGAAGCCTACCATCCGCCCCTTTTCTACGCGACCGCTGCTGGGTTGGTCAAACTGGGCGTTCAGCGCCCCCATATGGTCTGGTTGTCAGTTGGGTTGGGGGTGCTGCGCTTGGCTCTGATCTGGGCCGGGCTCGAGCTGTGCCTGCGGCGAAGCCGATTGGCTCGGGTCGTGGCCCTGACCCTGGCCGCTGTGGTGTCGGCCTCGGTTCATATCGACGGGATGATCTACCCCGAAGCGATGAGTTGCTTCCTGCTGGCTCTCGCCATGGTGCTGTTCGTGCCAGCATTCAGGCGGCACGGCGCCGCCCGTTGGCCGTGGGCGGTCGGCGTGGGCGTTGCCCTGGGGCTGGCGTTGCTGACCAAGATTTCCGGGCTGGCCGTGGTGGGAGCGTTGGGAGTCGCGGTGGGTCTGGAGTGGCTGCTACTTCGTCGCCCCTGGGCGCGCCGGACTGCTGACATTCTACCGTGGGTTGCGTCCTTGGCCGTCATTCTCTGTCTTTGCGGCTGGTACTATCAGGAGAACATGAGGGAGTACGATCGTCCGTTCGTGTCCAGCTTCGATCTTCCTACGCAGAAGATGATGGTGGTGGAATCCGACAAGAAGCCGTACCTGGAGCGCCGGACCTTGGCGTATTTTCTGGGCTGGAACTCCCTGATGTACGAGTATCCGTTCTTCCCCACCGGGTTGATCGATTTCCCCCGCTTCTTCCCGGTGGTGGTCACCTCGACGTTCCTGGACTACTGGGGCTACGGCTACACGGGGTACCAGAAGGCCTGGTCCCGCAAGCCAGCACGCGCGCTGCGATCCTTCGTGGAATTGATCCCCCTTTCTCGGGCCACGGCCGGTGCTGGAACAGCCATTTTCGTCGCCACGGCCCTGGCGTGGCTGGCGGCCTTGGTCAAGCAACTCCGAGACCGAGATATCGGCAGGTTGGCACTGGTGCTGGTGCCGCTGTTCACTTTCCTTTCGGCCGCCCACTTTGCCACCGCCTTTCCGGTGGATGGCTTCGGTGTGGCCAAGGGCGTCTACATGACCTTCGGGGCTCCGCCCCTGTATGGGTTATTCGGGGTGGCCGTGGCTTGGTCGGTGGAGCGCCCCGTTCGCTGGCCGTTGGCCGTGGTCTTGTTCGCCGCCTTGGGCTGCGTGGCAGCATACAGTCTGTGCTGCCGCCTGGGGATCCCGGCCGGTCCAGTCTCCTAGGAGGGTTATCGCGGTGAACCGACGGCACGGACGAATGGGCGTTTGGTTGGGGCGGGGGTGCGCCAAGCTGCGGGAATATTTCCTGCTGGAGCAGGCGGCGAATGCCCAGGACCAGATCCCATGGGCAGTGAACATGCAGGTGGTCCGTGCCCGCGAGTCGGCACAATGGCGGATTGCGGCGGCTCGTCATCTGCGCGAGCGCTGCCATCCACGGGCAGCGCTGCTTTTGTGGTCGGCGGGGCTGGGTTACCTGGCGAATGCGTACTGCCTGGCCCAGGGGATCGCATCGAGCGCCAGTGGAGATCCCAAGACTTCATTGGGGGAGCTGCTGGCTGGTTTAGCTCAGCGTTCGTCCCCGCTGCCTGCCCGTCTCCGCGCCGATCTGGATGCGGTGCGTGATGGCCTGACCCTCTCCTTGGACGATTTGGCTGTGGATGAGATGGAAGCCCTGCTGGGGCGGTTTGACCGGCCCACGCAGTGGCTTACGGAGGCGGTCGGCATGTGGTCCGCGCCTCGGCTGCGCGCAGTGCGCCGCAGTCGGTGGTTAGCCCTGGTGCTCTTCCTGGTCACCGCACTGACCTTGCTTCTGGTCTGGCTGCTGACTCCCGAGAACATCGCTCTGAACAAGCGTGTGGTGGCCAGTCCGGCCATTCTCGACACCCGGGCGGAACGGGTCGTGGACGGCAAGCGCTTCGGCGTGATCGCCTACCACAGCGACCTTGCTCCGTCGCCGTGGCTGCGGATCGATCTCGGCAAGCGGTATCCGATTGGCCGCGTCGAGATCTACGGTCGCCATGACTGTTGTCACGAACAGTCCGTTCCAATGGCGGTTGAGGTCTCCGACGATGGGAAGCATTTCCGTGGCGTGGCGGTACGCCACGAGCCGTTGCATCGGCTCAACCCATGGACGGTGACTCTGGACTACATTAGCGCCCGCTACGTCCGCGTTCACACGTTGCGGAGCACCAACCTGGTGTTGAGTGAAGTCGAGGTCTACGCCAAATGATCCGGATGGCTCCGTTAGGCGCCTGGTTCCAGGGTCACGGCCCCTCTGCGATGGCAAAAGGCCGGAGACGTTTGCGGCGTCGGTAAGCCCACCGGAAAGTGACGACACGGCATGGGAAGAGGCCGGACCGGACGGAGCGCCTTGCCCGAAGTTGCGCCGCGCAGACCAACCATCAACCCGGACTGGCGAGGGTTTTCGTCGACGGTGAAGTGCTGGGCCTGGCGGGAGTCTCACCTGGCGAGTTGCGGAGTCACTCCAGTCGCTGGGTTGAGCAGGTCGGCCGCTTGGTCTGATCTTGGTTTGGCGGGGCGCATTGAAAAGAGCTTGCGCAACCAAGGGAGCGGGAGCTAGAGAGGCTGGCCCTCCCCAAAAGGGCGGGTCGTTTCGAGACCACTCGCGAAGGTGGCGGAACTGGCAGACGCGCTAGATTCAGGTTCTAGTGGGGTTAAACCCGTGGAGGTTCAAGTCCTCTCCTTCGCACCCGGTTCGCTGGCGAACCGCCTGGCGAGTTCCCGAAAGGCGGCGGGGCTGATAGGCTGAGTCCCATGGGGAAGCCCGCCGACCCAGGCATGAGCCAGCCACGTTACCTGTTGGTTCTCGGAAAGTTCTCCGCGGAACGTCGCCGATCCCTGTCGGCCATGGCCACGGCGGCGGGCTTGGAGATGGAGAACCAGGAGGGGCCGGCAGAGGCTCTGACTTGGCTGGATGGGCATGATCCGGCCGGGTTGCTCTTCGAAGCGAGTGTTCCCCGCGCCGAGAAGGTCGTGGCCAAGCTCCGGGCGAAGCGCCATCTGTGGCACGTGCCGGTGTTGGCAATGGTCTCCAACCCCGACGATATCTGGGTGCAACAGCATTTTGCAGCCGGAGGCGACGACCTGTTGGCGCTGGATTCGGGCTCGGCACTGCTGGACCGACTGCGAACCATCCCCCATGCCGCGGCGCCAACCGGGAAGGCGGCGGTGAAAGCGGTCGTCGCGGAGTCGGATCGGGGGCGATGCGATCTGCTGGGGCGCACCCTGGCGCTGGCTGGTTACGACGTGAAATACGCGGGCGACATGCGCTCCCTCGAGTTCTTCGTCACCCGCTACGAGACCGATCTGGTCGTCGCCTCGGCGTCTCTGGGTGATATCCGGGAGCAGCATGGCAAGCAACGGGCGGCGGGCACCAATTCGGCATGGATGGTGTTGGCTGGACGCCGAGAGCTGGAGCTCCAACAAGCCGCATTTCGGGGTCTGGAACGGGTCCAGGTCCTAGGCGCCCAGTTGCCCCCCGACCAGCTGCTGTTCTGTGCCAACGGTCTGGTGCGTGGTTCGGGTCCGGAACAACGAGTGGCCCGTCGCATTCCCTTCGGAACGTTGGTCGTATTCCGGAGCTCGGGCTCGGACGTCGACGATCTGGGGTTCACCGGAAATCTCGGGCAAAATGGTCTATTTGTCCGCACCCTGGCCGCACCCGTCACCAGGACCATCTGGCTGGAGCTGCGCCCCCCGCGCGAGAAGTCGCGCGTGCGCCTGGAGGGCCGAGTGGCGTGGAGGCGCAGCGGCGAGGTTTCCGAGCGGTTCTGTCCTGCACCCTTTGGTATTGGAATCGAGCTTTTGGATGGACTTGGTGACGGTCTGAGGCAATACGAGTCGGCCGTCACCGCGCTCCTTGGCGAGAGTGGATCCTCGGCCAAGATACCGGTCGTCACCGAACCAGAGCCAGTCGGCTCCCTCAGCGCCGAACCGTCCCCGGTGATTGCCGAGAGCCCGGACAAGCTGGATCCGCTCTTCTCCCGTCCCCCCAGACCCGCGCCCAAGCGAGCCCTGGGAGGTCCGCCGCGGCCCGCCTCGAGCCTCGTGCCCCGTCCCGGCGGGAGCTCTCCCTTGGCCCCGGAGGTGACCGAGCCTTCACCGCTGCCATCGCCGAAGACCACGTCTGCTGCGGTCAGGACAGACGAGCCCTCGACAGAGCCCGTCGACGAGGGCTGGGGCAGTGCGTCGGAGTCCGAGCGGCAAGCCGCCGAGGATCTGATGCTGGATTTGCCCACCGAGAGACCTCGGGCGCCCGAAGCGTCCGAAGAATCGCCGGTGGAACCCCTGGTGATCCCGCCGTTGGATGCGTTCGCCCTCGAGGGTGGTTCGCCGGAGGCACCGGAGCAGCTGCCGGCTCCGCCTGCGGCCTTGTCTGTCACTGAGGGCGCAATGACGCCGGTCCTTCCGCTTGCCGAGCCAGTCATTGCCGCGACGGGTCCCACCCTCGAATCAGCGCCCGCCGCGCTGGCCTCGCCTCGCCGCAACAGAGCTCCTCTGGCTTGGACCCTGGGCCTTGTGCTGTTGCTGGCTCTGATTGGTACGGGGCTCTGGGCGTTTCTCCGGCCCAAGACCGATACGGCGGTTGCTTCCCCTTCGGATTCGGTAGCGGCGAGCGCGGCGGGGGCTGTGGCCAGTGCCCCTGCGGTTGCCCCACTGGCCCCGCCCGGACCGGAGCCCTCCGCCGCGGTTCCTGACGCTGGCGTCGTCTCGGACGAGCTCGCCGGATACCCGCCCGTCGACGTGGAGAAAGGCGGAACGGGGCGTCTGCTGGCGAAAACCTACGGATTTCTCTTGATCCGTTTCCCTGAGTCCGCGTTCGTGCTCGCCAATGCGGTGGCCATTGGGGTCACCAACGAGAAGATCGCAACCCGTTGCGGTCGTCGCGAATTGCGCGTGGGTGTCGGGGAGAGGCCCTTTTTGTGGCTCAGCGAGCCCGTGACCATCGACGTTGCCTGTCGCTCCACGACGGTCGCGGTCGTCAAGCGTCTGCCCGACGTCCAGGTACCCGAAGGCACCAGGCGCCCCAGCTCCCAGTCCATCAACACCGGACCCGGGAGTCCTGTCGAGGGCGCTGGCCAGCCCAGGAGCGAGTCCCCGAGCAACGACAGCGCAGAACAATCCGGTGGCGTCGCGGCCCCCGGAGACCCTTCGACGCAGCGCTGAGTGCGGTGGGCGCGAACGAGGGACGGCATATGGTTGGCGCAAGGGCACGTCGCGCGCCCGAACTCGCGCCAGGATGAGAGCATTCCCTGGCCAAAGGTCGCGTTACGGGCCAAAGAACGTGCTATCTCGGAGCGGTGGTTCGTCTCATCCCGTGCCCTGGTGTTTGCCTCGCCATCATGGCGCTCGGGTGCTTGGCGTGCGGTTCCGAGACCCTCGCGCCTCCGCGGGTCGTCTTCGACGGACAACCGTCGTCGCGGGCCCTGCCGGGATGCTCGGTGGGCGAGCAGGAGGCCGCGGGACCCGGTGATCGGATCCTGGGCAGGGTGACGGCGCAGTGCACGCGCTCCGCGCCGAAAGGCGCGTTCGAAGGGGTTGCCCTGGGGAACCTCGAATGCGGCTCGGTGCTGCTGGAGCGGTTGCTGCGCGAGCAATCCCTGGCGGTCGGTGCCCAGCTCCTGGTAAAAAAACGCTGCTATCGGCGCGAGCTGGTCGATTCGGGGGAGCCGCCCAATGAGCTTTTTGTTTGTTGGGCCGACGCAGTGACGTCCGGGCGCGAGCCGCAGGTCTCACCGGGAGGTTCACCTGCACCCTGCCCGCGCTCGGAGACGGATCGGTCCCTCATGGAGGTGGGTTTCGTTCCGGTCGAGCCCGGTCGGATCCCCACGGACCCATGGCCCGAGGTGACCGAGGTCCCGGTCGTCTCGGTGGCTCAACGGTTCATCGGCGACCTGAGCGTGCGCTGCAAGGAGCCCTGTTCAACGGCAAATCTCGAGGTTGGCGTGGCTCGTGCAGCTCGCGTGCTGGGAGCGACACACTTTACCAGCCCGAGCTGCACTCGCCGAAGGGAAGGTGACTTGGTGGTCGCTCAGTGTCATTCCCAGCTGGGTGTTCCCCGCGTCGATCCCCGGGTCGACCCGAGGGCTCGATAGGAGCTCTGGTGGGCGTCGTCCTGTCCTTCACCGCGGGTACCCTGGAGTTGCGGGGCCTAGGACGAGACGCCCTGCTCGAACGGTTACCGACCGCACGCTGGGACGAACGAACCGCCTGCCATCGCCTGGCCGCGGTGAGCTACGCGGAGCTGTTGCGTTGGTTGGTGGCCGAGGGGATAGCCGTAGAGGACTGTTGCCGTGCCTACCAGGTCCTGACCTGGGAAAAGCTATCGGTTCCGCCGGCGCGACCCTACCAGAAGGAGGCGCTGCTGGCGTGGCGCAACGCGCAGGGGCGCGGCACGGTCGTGCTACCGACCGGTTCCGGCAAGACCCACGTGGCGCTCTTGGCGATCGCGGATCGCGCACGCAGCACGCTGGTGGTGACCCCCACGCTGGATCTGGTTCGGCAATGGTACGACGTCCTAAAATCTGCTTTCGGATTGCCGGTGGGGGTGTTGGGGGGAGGGGACTACGAGGTGCTCCCGTTGACGGTGTCGACCTACGACAGCGCTCACCTCCACGTCGAGCACCTGGGCAATCGCTTCGGGTTGTTGGTCTTCGACGAGGTGCACCATCTTCCCGCACCCAGCTACCAACTGGCGGCGCGCCTCAACCTCGCGCCGTATCGTCTGGGGCTCACCGCTACCCCCGAGTTGGGCGACGAGGCGGCGGAGACACTGCTTACGGAGTTGGTCGGGCCCATCGTCTACCAGCGCGAGATCGAGGAATTCGCTGGACAGTACCTGGCGGACTACGACACACAACGCCTCCCCGTCGAGCTGTCCCCCGAGGAACGCCTGGAGTACGAGCAAGAGCGCGCCACCTATCTCGGGTTCCTGCGTAAGCAGGGGCTGCGCCTGGGCGGGCCCCAGGGATTCACCGAGTTCTTGCGGCGCGCCGCCCGATCCACCGAGGGGCGCCGTGCCCTGGATGCCTATCGCCGCCAACGGATCCTGGCGGTGGCTGCCTCGGCGAAGCTCGACTTGTTGGGCTCGCTCTTGGTTCGTCACGCTCAGGATCGGAGCCTCGTCTTCACCGTGGACAACGCGACCGCCTACGCCATCAGTCGTCGTTTCTTGATCCCGGCCATCACCCATCATACCCGAGTCAAGGAACGCAGTCGCATCCTGGAGCGATTCGCGTCGGGCTGCTATCAGGCGGTCGTCACCTCCAAGGTACTGAACGAGGGGGTCGACGTCCCCGAAGCCAACGTCGCCATCGTGGTCAGTGGAACCGGCAGTGTTCGGGAGCACGTGCAGCGTTTGGGGCGAATCCTGCGCCCCCGCGACGGGAAGCAGGCCCTATTGTACGAGCTGGTCACGCGCGGCACCGGCGAAACGACGACCAGTGACCGTCGCCGCGAGCACGCCGCCTACCGAGGCTAGGATGCTGACCGCCGATCTGGTACAGGCTCGACGTCAGGCAGGCACACTGGTGCTGCCGGCCCTGGTCGGTAAGACGCGGGCTCGCCTGCTGGAGCTGGCCGAAGAGGTGCTGTCCGTCATCGGGGCGGGCGGAAACGCGTCGCGGGAGGAGCTGTGGGCTCTGTGGAACAGCCTGGGCTCCACGCCCACGGATCGGAAGCTGTCCCGGGGTCTGGCCAAGCTGGTTGAAGACGGCTCGACGTTTACCGAGGCTCCCGAGGGCGATGCGGAGGCAGTGCGGGATGCCCTGTTCCTCGCGGCCGCCGAGGGTCGACGACGCCTGGGTTCCAGCGCAGGCCTCGATTGTCCCGTTCTCTGCCAGGAGGTGGCTCGGACCCACGGCTGGGACGCTGCGACGCTCCTGGACCGGCTCTATTCGGATCTGCCCTCCGCGCAGCGGCTGGTCTCCCCGGCGCCCTACACGGCGGAACTCCTGGTCGATCACTATGACGACGCCCGGATCCAGGCGGTCCTTCTCAGGGCGGTCCGTTTGGAGGTCGAGATCGGTTTCTCTTCACCGGTGCTCCTGAGGGCCTTGTTTCGGGCACTCAAGTTCCGGCGCCTCCTGTACCGGATCGTCTCGGGCAGCAGGGAGCGGACCCAGCTCGTCATCGATGGCCCCTACAGTCTCTTCGAGGCCGTTACCAAATACGGGCTGGCTCTGGCCCTGGTGTGGCCGCACCTGGCCGCGGCAGACACCCTGAAACTTGCGGCCGAGTTGCGTTGGGGGGCACGTCGAGAGCGTCTCGACTTTCGGCTGGAGCGCGACAAGCCGAGACACCACGATGCTCCTGTGCTCCAACAGTCCTTATCCGAGGTGGAGGAGCTGTGCTCGTCCCTGGGCACCGCGCAGCCGCCGTTCTCGATCGAACCGGGGGGCAATGTGCTCGATGTGCCCGGTGTTGGACTGTGCGTTCCGGACTTGACCTGTGTCTTTTTGGATGGGCAAAGGGTCCACGTCGAGGTCCTTGGCTACTGGAGTCGGGATAGCGTGTGGCAGCGGGTCACCCTGGTGGAAGCGGGGCTTCCCGAGCCGGTGCTGTTCGTGGCTTCCAGCCGTCTCAGGGTCAGTGAGCGGGTCCTGGAGGATCGCGAACAAGGGGCGCTGTACGTCTTCAAGGGCAAGATCAGCCCTCGAGTCCTGGTCGAACGGGTCGAGAGGTTGGCCCGGTTGGCCAAGCGGCGAATGTCGCGGTAGCGTGGCTCCCCATGCGGATTCTCGTGACCGGTGCGGCCGGATTCATCGCCTCCAACTTGGTGGATCGACTTCTCTTTCACGGGCACGAGGTGACCGGCATCGACAACTTCGATCCCTACTACGACCGGACCCAGAAGGAGCGCAACCTCTCGGTTGCCCTGGCCTCGCCGGCCTACCGATTCGTGGAGATGGACGTACGCAGTGTCGACGAAATGGGCGAGCTCTTTGCCACGATCCGGCCCGAGGCCGTCGTGCATCTGGCGGCCAAGGCCGGCGTGCGCTCCAGCGTTCAGGATCCGAAAAGCTACGTAGAGGTCAACGAGTTGGGAGGCCTATCCGTACTGGAGGGCTGCGTCAGACAAGGCGGCGTCCCGCTCCTTTATGCCTCGACCTCGTCGGTTTACGGCAAGGATAGTCCCATCCCGTTTCGTGAGGACGATCCGGCCATCCACCCTCTCTCCCCCTACGCTGCTAGCAAGCGGGGTGGGGAACTGATGGCGTCCACCTTTTTCGACCTGTACCAGCTTCCGGTGGCCATCCTGCGCTTTTTCACGGTCTATGGCCCGCGGGGGCGGCCGGACATGGCCATGTTCCGATTCACCCAGGCGCTGTGCCATGGGGACGTCATCACCCTGCATGGTGAGGATACCGAACGCGATTTCACGTACGTGGACGACATCGTCGATGGGGTAGTCGGCGCCCTACAGTGGCTGATTCGGAACCGGGGGTGCTCCACGTTCAATCTGGGACGCAGCGAGCCGGTGCGTGTTCGTCGTGTGATCGAGCTAATGGCCAAGGCGCTGGGCAAGGACGCCAAAATCCAGTTGGGGGAGTTGCAGCCGGGTGAAGCATGGCGGACGGCGGCCGCCGTAGAGAAAGCCCATCAGGCCTTTGGCTACGCTCCACGGGTTTCGATCGAGGAAGGGATCCAGCGCTGGGTGCAGTGGATCCGCAACAGCAAGGAGGCGCCCTGTCTGCCCGGGGACGAGGGTGTTGAAGGTGGATAATCCGGCCGCGGCAGATCTGAAACGGGGCTCGACAATGCCACCGGTTCATCCGAGCGAGCTGCCCTGCGATGTGCAGGCTGGGCTCCCAGTAGGCCCCGCCTCCGGTAGCGGTTCGGCCTCGCGCCGTCCCAGGCTCGGTTTGAGTCGAAACGTGCCGACGGCGTCGGCGCCTGGAGAAGAGCCCGCGAAGACGAATCCTTCCTGGCCCGATTCCTCCGCGTAGCGTTCGGCAGCTCGCAGCACGAGGGGCTCGGCATCGGGACGAGCTAGCACGGTGACGACACCACCCCCTCCGGTGCCCGTCATTCGGGCGCCGAACAGGCCGTTCACCGGGCCCAGCATCCTGGTCAGTGTCACGATTCGTTCCGTGGCCGGCGAGGTCAGACCACAGGCCACCTGGCTCTCGTGGGAGGCCAGCATCAACTTGCCCAATTGGTATGCCGTGTCGGGATCGGGATCGGCCCGCAACAGCTCGCCGTACCTCTTCACCCGCTGGTGCTCTCGGATGGAGTGGGCCGTGGCGGCTCGAATCGGGTAGACTCGGTCAGGCTCAACGCAATGCAGTGGCTCGGTCAGAGCCGAATACCGCGCCAGGAACTCGTCTCCCCGGAGGGTCTCGGGCAGGGCCGCCAGGTAACGACGCTCCAGCTCCGGCTCGCTCAAGTTGGCGAGGGTTCCGTGGTATCGGGGATCCTCGATCGGGACTGACTCGTCTGGGTGGCAAGAGGGTAAGCCTTCCCACTCGGCGATGATTCGGTGGCCCATCAGGGCTGCCGTTTGGACCGCGCGATGAACGGTCTTGCCTGGCTCGTCGGGGATCCCGGAATCGATGCCAAAGAAACCGAGTCCCGGGGGGAGGGGGAGCTGACCCGTCACCAGCGCGGGCTGGCACAGTAGCTCCAGGAGTCGATCGGATTGGCCCACGCTGGCCGTCATCGGATCCGTGATGCTGCATGGAGCCCCGACCGCCAGGGTCTCGACCCTCTGGCAGAGCAGGGCCAGTTCCGACCCGCTCCTCGGTGTCCCCAGCAGATTGCAGAGGATCTTCAGGGTCGCCACTCCGATGGCAGCCGAGGAGCCGACCCCTCGAGATTCGGGAACCGACGAGACGATCAGCAGGCGCAGCCCGCAGGACAACCGGTTTGGTTGTTCGTGGTTCAGCAGCGCCACGGCCATGGCTGGGTAGGCTGCCCAGTGGTCCTCGGCTTCGGCGGTGAGCCGTCGCCGTAGGGCGGCCAGGTCGCCATTGGCCAGTTCACTGACCGGAATGCCGAATCGCCGGGGCTGCTGCGCTCCCCGCGGATCGGCGCTGGCGAGCTCCAGCCTCCCGCCAGTTTCCCACTGCACGACGGCCCAGGCAGCCTGCACAGTGGGCCAGCCGAGCACCGATGCCCCCACACAGTCGGCGATTCCTCCTATCACGTCCAGCCGACCCGGGGCTCGAGCAGCGAAGAGCTCTTGCCCTGGCTCGAAGAAGCCCGACAGAGGCCCCCGCCCTTGGTCGATGTTGAGCAAGGTCTCCAAGAGGGCTGCCGAGCCGGGCAGGGAGGTGAGTCTGATGGGAGCCATCGTGACTGCGACGCCAAGACCAGAAACGGTCCGATGAGCTCTCGGAGCCTTGGCCTGGTTGGTCAGCGTGGGGTTCTCTCGCCTAGTCCGTTACGAATCCGATCTTGGCATCGTAGGGCAGGCGTCCGAACTCAGGATCGTTGAGCTCGATGCTGTAGCCGTTGGGGATATTCACCTCGAAGACGCTCGCCCCCTTGAACAGCGTGCGCTGCCCCTTTCCGCCCTTCTGGATCTCGATCCTGACCGTGTGTTTGGAGACCTCGGTCAGAGCGACCTGTGCCGCGAAGACCTGGACCAGATTGGTTCCCACTCGCCGCGAGATGACCAGAACGGTGGGGCCGTTGTCCTTCTTTTTGACCTGAATGACGTCGGCCAAGAATTTCGTTCTCTCCTTCTTCAGGCAATCTGCCTTCCGATTGGGCGGGTCAACGGGTTCGTTGGCGCAGTGCTGCTGCGCGAGCTCGTTGGCACCCGAATTTTTGTAGTCGAGGATGAAGGCCGTGTCGCGAGCGGTCAAGATGTCGAGCGGATAGAAGGCGGGTTCGGTCGGCGCAGCAGCGGGGGTGGCGGGCTCGCTCGAGGCCGCCGGAGTCGTAGGCTCGGCCGATGCCGCAGACGGCGTTGGGGTGGTAGCCGAGGCGGGTGGTGCAGGCGCGACAGCCGCGGTGGAGCTTGCCGGAGCGGGCGACTCGCCGGGTGGTGGTGCCGAAGCGGCGCAGCCGACGACCAGGGAGGCGAACAGGGGGATGGAGGTGATCCGTTGGAGCTGGAACATGACCCCAAGGATACACCAGCCACGAGGGCACAGGGTGCCTACTGGGAGCTTGTTGGGTCACCGGGGCCCAAGCCCAAACCCCCGAAAACACACCCCTACCAGCGCCAACGCTTCCACAGCACCAACCAACCGACCGCGGACAAGCAGGCCAAGCCAATGACGGTCCAGAAGGCGGCGGGATGATGCTGTAGCGGGATCCCGACATTCATGGAAAAGGCACTGACTACCAGGGTCGGGACCATGATGGAGATGGTGACCATGTTCAGCGTCTTCATCAACACGTTGATGTTGTTGCTGACGATGGAGGCCCGCGCGTCCATGAGGCTAGCCAGAATGCTGGAGTAGATCTCGGCTTGTTTGTAGCACTGGTTGTTCTCGATACCCAGATCGTCCAAGAGTTCGTGGCTCTCCGCGGAGAAGCCGAACTTGTTGGCGCTATTGCGCAGCCGCTCGATGAGCCCTGAGTTCGAGCTAATCGAGCTCAGGTAGTAGACCAGGCTCTTCTGCAAGACGAACATGTAGATGAGGTAGCGGTTCTCCAGCGAGCTGTTGACCTTGTCCTCCAACTCGTCGGTGGCCACGTTGATGACCTTCAAGTGCTCCAGGTAGTGGGAGACCGAACGGGAAATCATCCGCAGCACGAGGGACTGCAGCGACCCGATCCGAGCGAACAGGCGACCGTCGAAACTGGGGGGCTCCTTGGCCTGAACGACAATCAGCCGATCGGAGAACAGGAACAACCCCGTCGAAGCCACGCGGAACAAGAAGCGGCCACCCTGCTGGAAGCTGGAGGGCCGCTTGTAGATGAGCGCGGCGTGGTCGGGCTCGAACTCCAAACGGGCCAGCTCGTCCGGGTCCAGGGCTGAATTGAGCGTGTGCTCATCCAGGTTGAACTGGGCAACGAGCTGGTGACGTTCGGTCTCGTCCGGGTCAACGTAGACCAGGATGGGAGCCGGGCCCTCACCCTCTGTCTGGAGGCGACCGTCACGGAGCCAGTAGGAGGAAAGCATCGGTCAATTGCGGTCTAACGAAATGGGAGGGCGTCCTGATACCACATCGGCCACGGGCCGGGGGGGGATTAGTGTCACAAACCGGGTCGGCCCGGCGAACCCGACAAATCGGACCGATGGATCGAATGGACCCGGCGCGAGGCGCATCGCGGGATGAGCAACGGGTCAGTACCAGCTCCATCTCCTGGTGGCTGGATGGGAGGACGACGGCTCCCCGGTCAATCACGCGATCGTTCTGCCGCAACGCCGAACGCCCGACTGACGCGAGGCGAGAGGGATCAAGATCCGAAATCTCGCTCCGGGCTCCCTTGAGCTCTCCAGGGTTACGCGACCCCGCAACTCCCGCACCGTCTCGGTGACGCTGCACAGGCCCAGCCCCGTCCCCCGCTCGCGGGATTTGGTGGTGAAGAACGGCTCGAAGATGCGTTCACGAATTGCCTCGGGAACGCCAGGACCCGAATCTGCCACCAGGATCGACGCGTAGGCCCCGGGCTCCAGGGGTTCGCTGGGAGCCATGGCCGTGAGGATCATCGTGTCCAGCGCGATGGTGAGACGGCCTCGGCCCTCCATCGCGTCCCGCGCGTTGATGGCCAGGTTGAGCAGCATCTGCTCGATGGGACCGGGCGACACTTCGACGGGCAAGGTCGAGGGGCCACGCCGCAGAACCACATCGATCCCCCCGCCCACCAGGCGCCCAATGATCCCGACCGCATCGGATACCACCTCGTTCAGATCCACGACCACACAACGAGAGGCGACGCCGCTTCCCAGGCTCAACAAACGGTCGGTGAGCGAGTGACCATGCCGAACGGCTCGGGCGATCATGCGCCAATCCTCGGAAACCATGGATGATGCGCCTTCTTGGTCGACCAGGGCCCCGAAGGTCTGCAACACCATGAAGACGTTGTTCAAATCGTGAACCAGTCCCAGCACTACCTGAGTCGTGTGTTCGGTCCGCTGCAACTGGTGCAAGCGTCGCTCCAGATCGAATTTGCGTGACTCGTCGCTCAAGACCAAAAGGATCTCGCCGTGGTCCCCGATCGCACCCGCGGCGGGCAGCAGCAGGGCACGCCCCTCGATGGCGCGTCCATCAGGCGCGTTCAAGATCAGAGGCAGCGACGCCTCTTCGCCCCGACCGGCACGCACCCAGGCAGCGGCAAACTCCTTCGGATCGTCGAAATCCAACAGACTGCCCAGGATGCGGCCCACGGCATGCTCTTCATCGATTCCCAATAGCTCCGTGGCCCCGCGACTCACTCGTCGCACGATTCCCGACGGGCTTGCGAAGATCACCGCGACGTCCTGCCCCGCATCCCAGGGGGCTCGCGCCGTGTCGGGGGGAATCGTGTCACGTAGCTTTGGCTCCGCCGGTTGGCGGGAGGGAATTGCCAGCTCCGAACGCTTGATGGTTTTCGCCATATGCACCAGACCGCTGGGTCCGAGATTGGCCCCCTCTCATCCGACGATCATCTGACAATTTCTTCTGTCCGGGTCGATCTGTCAAGTCGGGGGCCGGCCCCATCGTGTTCCGAACCGCAGGTAAGGTAGAGTTGAAAGCACCGAGTCCCACAAGGTATCCCGGCTGCCGACATGCTCGCACACACGCCGAACTGGGGAATTGCGCGACCCGCAACGGTCAGGTCCGATCCAGTCCAAGTTGAATTCCGCAAACCGGAACGGCTCAGCGTCTCGACTGGCCGTCGCACCGATATTCCGCCCAGGCTGGTTGGAGTCGTCTGCGCTGCCGGTGTCGCGCCACAGAGGCCCGCGGGTGGGTCGTGGTAAGGCATTTCCCACCCCATGGAACCGCTGCCCCACTTCTCGACCGGCATCGAAGATCTTGACCAAGTGCTCCGAGGCATTCTGCCCGGAGACAACGTGGTGCTGCAAGTCGATTCGGTGCGGGACTACCTGCCGTTTGTCTTGCCCTTCGTAGCGGACGTCATCGCACGAGGTCAGCCCATCATCTACTTTCGCTTTGCCGATCACGACGCTTTGCTGGAGGCTGGACCACAGGTGGAGCTGCACGAGCTGCATCCTGCCGATGGTTTCGAGGAGTTCATCTCGGAGATCTTCGACGTCATCGAGCGGCACGGGAGAGGCGCCTGTTACGTTTTCGACTGCCTCTCCGATCTGGAGGTGGATTGGTACAGCGATCGAATGCTGGCCAACTTCTTCATGTTGACCTGCCCGTACCTGTACGACTACGACACGGTGACCTATTTTGCGCTGTTGCGCAGTCACCACACGGCGCTGGCCGTCAACGCCATCCACAACACGGCTCAGGTGGTGGTGGACGTGTATCGTTATCGCGATGGGCTGTACGTGCAGCCACGCAAGGTCATCGGGCGGATATCGCCGACGATGTACATGCTCCATGCTTGGGAAGGGCAATCATTTCGACCGGTTACGCAGAGCGTCCTTCTGTCGGACATCATGGCTTCGACCCACCAGCAGTGGCAGGATTTCGCGGCATCGCGCCAAGACTTCTGGACGCGCACCTTCGTTGCGGCACAGGCTCTGGCGGCGGCTCCCGACACGACCCCTGGGATCGAGACGGCTCGAGCCGACATGCAGAAACGATTGTGCCGCATGGTCCTCTCTCGGGACCCGCGGGTCCTGACGCTGGCGCTCAAGACCTTGGATCTGGGCGCGCTGTTGGCGGTTGGCAACCGTCTGGTCGGCACGGGGATGGTGGGTGGCAAATCGGTGGGGATGTTGATTGCGCGTCATGCCCTTCTTCGAGCAGACCCCCAGTGGCGGGAACTTCTCGAGCCCCATGATTCCTTCTTCATCGGGTCGGACATCTTCTACTCCTATCTAACGACCAATCGATGTTGGTGGCTGCGCCGACAGCTGCAGCGCGACAAGTCGGGAGCGTTCGAGCAGGCCCCGCTGCTGCGCGAGCGCATGAAGAACGGTGAGTTCGGCGCTGACGTGGTGGCGCAGTTCCGGGAGATGCTGGAATACTTCGGGCAGAGCCCGATGATCGTTCGTTCCAGCAGCCTCTTGGAGGATGCCTACGGCAACGCCTTTTCGGGTAAGTACGAGAGTGTGTTCTGTGGCAATCAGGGCACTCCCGACGAGCGCTTGCAGGCATTCCTTGCCGCGGTGCGGCAGGTCTATGCCAGTACCATGCACGAGGAGGCGTTACGGTACCGGGCTCACTTCGGCCTGTTGGACCGGGACGAGCAGATGGCGTTGTTGGTGCAACGCGTTTCGGGCAACTATCATGATGCGTTGTACTTCCCGGATTTGGGTGGCGTGGGTTTCTCCTTCAACCCCTTCGTGTGGAGCCAGGACATCGATCCAAGTGCCGGCATGATGCGCCTGGTGTTCGGACTGGGGACTCGAGCGGTCGATCGCCATGATGACGACTACACCCGAATCGTCGCCCTCAACGCGCCCGGTCGACGACCCGATTCGGGGGACGGCGATGAGCGACGGTACTCGCAGCGCAACGTCGACGTGCTGGATCTGGCGGGGGAGGGGTTGGCCACCCTCGACTTCGAACAGGTTGCCAATCGCGCCCGTGACACGCCATTGGACCTGGTATCGTCCGCGGACCAGGATGCCCTGCGCTACGCCCAAGAGCGAGGACTGAGCGACGTATTTGCGCGGACCCTGACCTTCGAATCCTTGCTGCAGAACACCGGATTCGTCGCGGATATTCGGCGCATGCTGAGCACCCTGCACGCCGCCTACGAGTATCCGGTGGATGTCGAATTCGCGGTCAACTTCGACCCCCGGGGGGGCTACCGTATCCACCTGTTGCAGTGCCGACCTTTCCAGGTGCGGGGCGACCTGAGGCACATTCAGATGCCGGAGACGCTGGCAGGGGAGCGAACGCTCTTCGAGACCAATGGTCCAGTGATTGGGAACAGCGTGGCCTGTGCGGTGGATGCCGTCGTATACGTGCCGCCCCGTGTGTACGGCAAGTTGCCCCAGATGGATCGATACGCGGTGGCTCGGTTGATTGGCAAGCTGTTGCGTCTGAACCTGAGCGCGCGGCGGGAGCCGGCCGTGGTGCTGCTGTTGGGGCCCGGTCGCTGGGCAACCACGACGCCGGCCCTGGGGGTGCCGGTCTCCTTCGCCGAGATCAGTCGTGCCAACGTGGTCTGCGAGATTGCCGAGATGCACGAGGGCTTGGTGCCGGACATCTCGCTAGGAACCCATTTCTTCAACGACTTGGTGGAGATGGACATGCTGTATCTGGCCATCCAACCCAGTCGCTCGGGCGGAATGGTCAACGAGGAGACGCTGCTTCGCATCCCCAACGCGCTGGGTAGCCTGCTGCCGGACGCGGCGGACTTCAGCGCGGCGGTCCACGTGGCGTTGCAGCGGGACGCCGAGTCAGCCCTGGGCGGGGCGATGACGTTGCACGTGGATGCCCTGGCGCAGCGGGGTGTCTTGCATCTGGTGGGGGAGCGATGACGCTGCACGTGGATGCCCTGGCCGAGCGGGCTGCCTTGCCTCGGGCGGGGTGGCACGTGGAACCGCCCGCGGTGCAGCGGGGGGTCAACAAGGCAGGCTGGGCAGCTACTGGCTGGGAGCGTCGTTTCGGGTGGCCTGATCGGCCGAGTGTCGAACCACCAGCTCCAGGACCCGTCTGGCAATCTGGTTGAGCGGGAGGATCTCGTCCACGCCGCCCTGTTCAATGGCGACCTTGGGCATGCCGAAGACGATGCAACTCTGCTCGTCCTGGGCGATATTGACCGCCCCGGCGTTTTTCATCTCCAGCATTCCCTTGGCGCCGTCCGCTCCCATCCCGGTCAGGATGACGCCGACCGCGTTCTTGCCAGCCGTCTGGGCTACGGAACGGAACATGACATCGACGCTGGGGCGGTGCCGATTGACCAAGGGTCCCGTCTTGACGTTCACGTAGTAGCGGGCGCCGGAGCGCCTGAGCAACAGGTGGTGATCTCCGGGCGCAATCAGGACCACTCCAGATACCACCGAATCCCCATCGCAGGCCTCGCGGACCTCGACGGCGCACAAACCGTTGAGCCGATCGGCAAAGGACTTGGTGAACAGAGCCGGCATGTGTTGCGTGATGACCGTGCCCGGAGCATTGGCGGGCAAGGCAACCAGGATCTCCTCGATGGCCACCGTCCCGCCGGTGGATGCCCCGATGGCGAGCACCTGCTGCGTGGTTCGGGCGAGCGCCAGGGACAGCCGTGTCACCTGGGGTGCGTCCAGCACGCGCTTCTTCATGTCCACGCGCGAGGCCGCTTTGATCTGCTCGACCAGGTCGGCTACCATGTCGCCCACCGTATAGGCGGCGCCCGGTTTGCACATGACCTCCACCGCTCCCGCGGCAAGAGCTGCCAGTGCCAACTCGCTGCCCGCCTCGGTGAGCGACGAGACCACGATCACCGGGAGCGGGTGGTACCGCATCAGTTTGCGCAAGAAGGTCACCCCGTCCATCCGCGGCATCTCGACGTCCAATACCACCACGTCGGGAGAGAGTGCCACGATCATGTCTCGGGCCACGAACGGATCGGGTGCCGTTCCAACCACCTCGAGATCCGGACAAGATGACAGCTCCCGCTGGAAGATCTGCCTGACCACTGCAGAATCATCCACCACAAGGACTCGGATGGCGTTGGCCATGTCAGCTCTCCATCACCACCGCAGCGTCGATGCGCTGTTCAGTCTCAGTGACCATGACCACACGGCACGCCGCGGATGCCATGGCCGTATCGAGCTGTTCGGGGTTGCACAGCGTCGTCTGGGGCGTGCCCAGGTTGCAGCTGGGATCGGCCCCTAGCCAGGCGGTCAGCAGGGATGCCGTGACCATGTTGGTGATCTCTCCGGTTGCGTCGTTGGCGCAGTCGACTGCATCGCTGGCCGAGGGATCCACGCCCAGAAGGTTGGCTGCGATCTCGATCGCCAGGTCGGGTGGAATGGCCAATAGCACGCGTCCCTTCTGGGAGCCCAAGAACGGGAGGCTGGCCAGAACGAGCCGGGGAGCGCAGGGAGGGGCGGTCTCCGCCAGGTCGCTGAAGGTGAATGCGGCGTCGTCAAGCACGCGACGCACCACGTCGGCAAACAGCTGTCGGTCGAGGGACACTTCACTGACCTCCCGAGCCACCCAAGACCTTCTGGATGGCTTCACCAAGCGCCTCGGGGCGGAAGGGTTTGTTGAGATAGGAGCGGACGCCCAGTTTCCACAGGTGATCGATGTGAGTCTGATTGCGGTCCGATGACACCATGATGACCGGTATGCTGCCAAGGACGTGGTCCTTGGACATCTGCTCCACCAACTCGATGCCTCCCATCTCGGGCATGTGGATGTCTGCCAGCACCACGTCAATCCACTCTGAACGCAGGACGGTCAGTGCTTCGATGCCATTGCCCGCCTCGTGGACGGTGCCCAGATCGAGCCCCGTAAGCTGGAGCGTCTTTTTTATCATCGAACGCACCGTCTTCGAATCATCGACGATCAAAACCGCATAGGCCATCAGTCTGCCTCCGCGCTACCCACGAGCTCTCGGGCTTGCGCAATTCGGTCCCACACCGTACTGGCTACCACCTCGAGATGCCGCCTGTTCAGACCCAAGCGGGTGAGACTCGGAGCATGGGGCTGGCGGGCCAGCTCGCCCACGTCGGAACCGCACCCCAGGACGTGAGCCAGAGAGTCGGCCACCTGAACCAGGTCCGCCAGGCCAGCATGCTCGTCATTCTGGGCGAGATCGGGACAGTGGTGCCACTCGGCGACCGCGGCGATGCTGCGCGGCAGCTTCCACTGTTGCGCGAGCTCCAACCCAACCCGAGCGTGGTCGGTGCCCAGGATCTGTCTCTCCGTTTCCAGAAGCGTCAGTTCTCGCTGGTCCAGCCCGATCCGAATGGCCTCCCCGCTGTCGGCCAAGAAGCTCCCGAGCACCAGCTTGCCCAGATCGTGCAGCAACCCTGCCACGAAGACCTGATCCGGCTCGGGGATCCCCACCACGGGAGCCAGCTCGGCGCTGAGGATGGCCACCGCAACGGAGTGTGTCCAATACTGGCGAGCGGTCAGCTCGTACCCGGCGATGCGCGCCGGCAGCACGGCACCGAACCCGGCTGCCAGGGCCAGTTCCCGGACGCGCCGCAGCCCCAACAAGAGAGCAGCCTGCCGAACCGTGTGGGCGGGTCTGGACAGGTGGTAGAGCGAGGAATTAGCGAAGCGCAGCAGATTGGCGGTGAGCGCGGGGTCATGGGTGATGACGCTCTCCACCTCCCCGAGGTTCGGGTTGGGGCCGGCGAGAACGCGGTCCAGGGCCACCACCGAGCTCGAAAAGGCGGGTAGGGCACGCATCCGCTTGGCCAACAGGGTGGGATCAATCATAGGTCCGCCTCCCCTCCTGCGGAGCGGACGACCACTCGTCCGTCGGTGACCCAGAGCCGTACCGTCCGCGACTTCATGCCCCCCACGTCTTCGGCATGGATCAGGACGTTGTTCTTCCACAACATCTTGCGCAGGATTGTGTAGTTGCGCTTGCCGATCTCGAAGGTGCCGTGGTCGTCGTAGAGCTGACCTCCGCCAGCCACCTTGACGACCAGGTTCTTCTTCTCACACCCCAGCGCGTACATCCGTTCGAAGAGCAAGGGGACGCCGGTGTCCGCGAACATGGCCGGCTTCTCCCGGGCCTTGTCGGGGTTGGTGCTGGATAGAGGCAGCATGTAGTGGATCATTCCACCGGCGACGCGGACCGGATCGTACAGGATCACGGCGATGCAGGAGCCCAGGGCGTAGGTCACCAGCACCGCGTCGGGATCGGCAGTGGTGGCGATGTCCGCGATGTCGATGGTGGTGAGTGTCACCTGCTACCTTGAACCTGCTGCTAGCGAGGGTCGACGACAGGCCAGTGAGCGCGAGATGCCCTTGACGTACACGGAGGGCGATAGGGCTCGAAAGCCAGTGGTCAGACCCGTGAGCGTCTCCGCATGACCGATGCACAAGAGTCCGTCGGGAGCCAGGAGCCGCTCGATCTCTGCCACCAGTCTCTGTCGCACGGCTTGGTCGAAGTAGATCATCACGTTGCGGCAGAAAACGGCGTCCAGAGGCCCCTGCATGGGGAAGGGGGGCTGGGACAGATTGAGCCGTTTGAAAACGACTCGGGAACGAAGCGTGGGATGGACCTGAAGGGTTTCGGAGCCTTTCTGGGCCGGTTCGACGGCGACGAAATACCGCGCCCGCATGCCGCGAGGGACGTTGGCCAACGCGGTCTGTTCGTAGACGGCGGCCTTCGCCTGGTCCAGGACGCGCGTCGAGATGTCGGTGGCCAGGAGTCGCCAGTCAACGGCGGTGCTCTGCAAGGACTCGGCGACGGTCATGGCCATCGAGTATGGTTCCTGACCCGTGGAGCTGGCCGCTGACCAGAAGCGAAGCGTGCGTCGTCCCTGGGCAGCCCGCCTCTGGACCAGATCAGCTAACAGGTCGAAATGCTCGGGCTCCCGGAAGAAACTCGTGAAATTGGTGGATATGGCGTCCAGAAAACCCACCAGCTCAGCTCCGGTCTGGTCGCCCTCCAGGTAGTCGAGGTACTGCTGTTCGGTGGCAACGCCGAGAACTCTCATGCGCTTGGCGACGCGTGCCGCGACGAGGGCCTGCTTGCCGTCCTGCAGATGGATCCCGGCGCGATCATAGGCGATCGAACAGAACCGTTTGAACAGGTGGGGGGTCATGGGAGAAGGGGACGAGGGACGATGGCAGAGTCACCGGGCCCACCAAGCGACGCGCCGTGGGCCCGGCGGTGGGTGGGGCCTGTCTCAGAAGTCCTTGAAGTCGGGGTCGTCCTTGAGTGGGATCAACTCCTCGGGAGAAACTGGGATATGCAGGTGGGCACCGTTGCCATTGCCGCTGGCCTTGGGGCGCGCCCTGGGTTGGGTCGAGCGTGATACGACCGTCTGCAGTCGGGGACGGGCGACCGCGGGTCGAGTCGCCTCTCTGGGGCGTGATGCGGTGCTGCGTGCCAACGTGAACCGGGACACCAGGCTGGCCAACTCCTCAGCCTGGCCGGAGAGCTCCTCCGCGGCACTGGAGGATTCCTCGGCGTTGGCCGCTGCTGCTTGGACGACCTTGTCCATTTCGGCTACCGCCTTGTTCACCTGATCGATTCCACGTGACTGCTCCTGGCTGGCGACGGCAATCTCGCTGACGATGTCGTTGACCTTGGCGACCGAACCCAGGATGTCCGTCAGATTGGTGGCCACGTCACCGGAGATGACACGGCCGTTCGCAGCGTGGCCCACGGCGACCTGGATGAGATCCTCGGTCTTCTTGGCGGCTTCCTTGGATCTCAGCGCCAGGTTGCGGACCTCCTCTGCCACCACCGCGAAGCCGCGTCCCGCGTCACCGGCCCGGGCCGCTTCCACTGCGGCGTTCAGGGCCAACAGGTTGGTCTGGAAGGCGATATCGTTGATGTCCTTGATGATCTGGGCGGTTCCCTCGCTGGCCGCCTGGATCTTCTCCATGGCGTCGCTCATCCGCTGCATGGCCGTGCCGCCCTTTTCGGCTGCCTCTTTGGTAGCCTGGGCCAGAGCCTTGGCCTGGACGGTGTTGTCGGCATTCTGCTTGGTCATGCCGCTCATCTCCTCCAGAGAACTGGAGGTTTCTTCCA
>CAZYKT010000009.1:126090-154964 GCA_964648165.1 uncultured Polyangiaceae bacterium
TGGCGATGGGGCGGAACTCAGCGGGCAAGCTCTGGGCATCGGCTCGAACGTCGAGTCGCCCTTCCACGGCAGCCGTGCACACCGTCCCGGCCTCGCGGATCAGTTGGGTGATGGTGCGTCCGATGCTGCGAGCCAGGTATATGCCCGCAAGCAGCAACAAAGCCGTGCCAATGCCGATAGCCGAGAACATCATGACCTGGGCGGCGCTGGCCTCGGCCTGGGCGGCTTTGACGGCCTCGTTGGCCTTGGCCACATGTGCCTCCTGCAGGGCCTGCAGCTTGGTTTCCATGGCCACTCTTGCCGCGCGGGTGTCGGCGTTGCCCTGGAAAATCCGTTCGTTGATGGCAAGTATGCGCGGGTCATCCTTGGCGACCGCACTCTGTAGCAGCGCGTCCTTCTCGCGATTGATGGCCATGGTACGGCCCACCAGGCCCTTCCACTCCGTGTAGAGAGATTGAATCTCGCGCCAGGTACCATCGTCTGAGCCGCTCCCCGCCAGGGCGTCGAATTGGCGGCTGCCGGTCTCGAGGAACTTGAGTCCCTCGTCGACCAGCCCGGTCTCCTCAGCTCGAGCCCGGAGCTCGGTCTTGCGCGTGTCCGCCAGTCCTCGCATCCCGTAGGCCACCATCACCTCGCCGGTGACCATGTCCTTGAGGGCCCCGACACTGGGCAGGTACTGATTTCCGAGTGCCAATGCCTTCTCGGCATTGCCTTTGATCCCACTATAGCCGATCAAGCCCACCACCAATGCGATGATCGAGGCGAGTATGACGCTGGCCAGGACCTTGGTGCCTGTTTTCATGCTGTCGAACATCTGGAGTCTCCTTGACTGAATCTGAGGCCTGACCGAGGCAGGCCAAAAATGGTTACGCTGCGAGCGAGGCAGCCCTCAGCCGTTGGTCCCTGTGCCAAGCTCGACCATCTCGCCGTCGGTCAGCACGCGAGAGATGTCGAGCAAGAAGATCACGCGCTTGTCCGCCTTCCCGATGCCCAGCACGAAGTCCATGTTTTGTGCGCCCTGGCCGAAGTGGGGAGGGGGTTCGATCTGGGCGGCGTCGATGTTCAATACCTCGAGAACCTCATCCACCAGAACGCCCATGGTGAGGGTGCTGTCGCCAGACGAGCACTGCACGACGATGATCACCGTCTGGTCGGTCGCCTCCACCTGGGGCATGTTGAACTTGACCCGCAGATCGATGACAGGGATGACCTTGCCTCGCAGGTTGATGACCCCGCGCACGAACTCCTGGGCATTGGGGACCCGGGTGATGTCCATCAGCCCGATGATCTCGCGCACGCGGAGGATCCCGAGGCCGTACTCCTCGCGTGCCAGCTTGAAGGTCATGTATTTGCCCGCCAGCCGGGTTCCGATGTCGCTTTCTTCGTTGGACTTCTGCTCCACTGAATCGGTCGTCATGCTTGCTTTCCTTCTCGGTTTCGACTGGTCACGCGGAGGTGGCGGTCGCCTGGCTGTCGTTAGCCGACTCGGAGAGCGACAGCGTGTCTTGGGTGCCCGCCGTGCCGGTGTTGGAGAGTCGAACGCTGCGGGCGGCGTTCACGAGCTCTTCCGGGTTGAGGATCAGTCCCACTCGACCGCTGGCGAGAATGGCTGCGCCGGAGAACATGTTGTCGGCCACCAATCCATGCCCCATGCTCTTGATAACGACTTGCTGTTGCGTCAGCACTTCATCAACGAGCAGGCCAATTCGGCCAGACAGTGATTCCAGGATTACCACCAGGGCTCGGGTCGCGTCCTGCTCGGCGCCCGACACACCGAGCAGGCGATCCATCCGGAACAAAGGCAGCGCCTGGCCTCGAACCAGGATGAGTTCATTCTCGCCAGCCAGGCTGGAGAGCATCTGGCTGGAGGGTTGCAGGGAGTCCAGGATGGACTGGGTGGGCAGGATGAAACTCTCGTCGCCGCATCGGACGACCATCCCATCGATGATGGCCAGGGTGAGGGGCAGCATGAGTCGGAAGGTGGTTCCGCGTCCTGGTGCGGAGAAGGTGATGATGCGCCCTCGGATCCGCTCGATATTGCGCTTGACGACATCCATCCCCACCCCGCGGCCCGAGACCTCGGTGACCTGTTTGGCAGTGGAAAATCCCGCCGCAAAGATGAGATCGTATACCTCGCTGTCGCTCAGGGAGGCTCCCGATCGCACCAGACCCTTGGCGATGGCCTTTTGCAGCACCGCCTCCCGATCGATACCGCGGCCGTCGTCGGCCACCTCGATCACGATGCTGCCCCCCTCGTGGGCAGCGGACAGCGTGATGGTGCCCACGACCGGCTTGCCGCGCTGAGCCCGTTCGTCCGGTGGTTCCAGTCCGTGATCGACGGCATTGCGGATGAGATGGACCAAGGGATCGGCGATTTGTTCCACCATGCTGCGGTCGATCTCGGTACCCTCGCCACGGATCTCCACGTGCACCTGTTTACCGGCACGACGCGCCAGATCCCTGACCATCCGGGTCATCTTCTGGAACTCACCGCGGACCGGCACCATGCGCATGCGCATGCCGATCTCCTGGAGCTCACGGGTGATCTTGGCGAACTGGCTCAGGTAGTTCCTGAGCTGCGAAGGGAGGCTGGCGACCTCGGGAGCGTTGGCCACCATGGACTCCACGATGACCAGCTCACCAATCGTCTCGACCAGTCCGTCCATGCGTTCCAGATCGACCTTGACGACCTCGCGGATCCGGGCCGGGCCTGCGTTGCGCGGTTGATTGGCAACGGGTGCCACGGGAGAGGGGGCGACTGCTGCAGCAGTCGACGGAGCGTCGTCGGCGGGTCGGGACGGGGCGAGAGCCGGCAGCGGGGGCGAAGCCAGCGCGGCAGTGGATTGGGCGTTGACGATCACCGGGGCATCGGCTTTCGAGGCCGGGGCTTTGGCGCGCAGGGAGGGAGATCCAGAGCGGAGTCGCACCAGGAGCCCGTCGACCTCTGGGACGTGGCGTAAGACCCGATGAGTGGCGACGGCCTCGCGGAGATCGTTGAGGAGCAGGCGGAGGCTGGCGGTGGACTCGAACACCAGATCGAGCGTGTTGCCTTGGAGCGTGAGCCCGTCATCCCGGACCTTCTGCAACATGTTCTCGGTGGCGTGAGCCAGCTCCGTCACCTGTGGGATCTCAAGGAAACTGGAGACACCCTTGATGGTGTGGAAGACTCGGAACAGGCGGTTGACCTGCTCGGGATCGGAGCCGGACTGCTCGATGGCGAGCAGCGTCTGGTCGACCGAGGTCAGTCCTTCATCGCCTTCTTGCAGGAACTCGCCGACGAGTTCCACGACCGACTCGTCCCATTCGCAGGGGGCGTCGTCCTGTTGCGTCGAGGGTGGCTCTGGTGCGAGAGGCTCGCTGGGGCGAGGGGAGGGCTCCGGAGCAACGGCCTGGTTCTGGACCGTGGAGAGCCTGGCCACCAGCTCGGCTCCGCTCTCGCTCGGTGCGGCATTGCTGGCGTAGGCGGATAGGGCCGTCTCGATCCAGTCGCGCGCCAACAACAGGCGTTCCGCCTTGTCAGCGTTGGTCGTGGGCTCATCCAGCAGTGACTCGATCCCATGGCAGGCCTGGGACAGATCGGAGAGCTCGAGCATTCCGGCTTCGCCCTTGAGCGTGTGAATGCGTCGCCGGATCTCGGCCAGGGCGTCCTCGGCGCCGCGGCTCAGGCCAAGGGCCAGTTCCTCGAGGTCGGATAGGAATAGCTTCTGCTGACTCAAAAAATCGGCGAGAATGTCGGCGTCGCTCTGGCGGTTGACCTCGAGCTTCCGGGATGGACCGTCGCGGTGGCCCAGGTTCTCCGGATGTTCCTGGAGCTCACTGAGGGCCCGAGCGATCCCGTCCAGATCTGCCTGAGGGCTCTTGGACGTTCCTCGCAACAACATCGAGACGCGCTTTTTGATCTGCTTGAGCGTCGAGCGCAAGGGGCCGTCTCCGAGTCCGTCGATGACATGGGCGATGTTTTCGGGGAACGCCGCGAGGGACCCCAGGTTTTCAGGATCGGCTGCCAGTACGACGGCAGCCAAATCGTCCAAGAGCTGTTGGGCAGTAGAATCTGACATGGCCAGGAGGGTCGGTTCCAGGTGTCTTGGGCGTCCACGGGGCCCCGGGCACCGGAGAATCCGGCACGATGTCATCAACGGCCAGGGCGGTCGGTTACTTTACTGGGCGTGGGTGGGATGCTTACCGTCGCCCCAGGGGCGATGTGGCGTGGACGCCACGGGCGGTTCTTGGACATGCCGGGCAGGGAACCACGGGCTGGTGTCAGCCCTTTGACGGCGTTCCGGGGGTGGTACCCACAGTGCATCCCGACCTGTGGAGGCTCGCGCAGGACCCACGGCCGCCAATCAGGCTGGTTCTCCGGGACGGGTCTCAACAAAGTCGGATGATGGCCGCTTTCTCATGGTGGACCCTCGCCGAGAGGATGCGGAACATGAAACTTTTGATTGTTGACGACAGCAAGGCCATGAGGATGATCATCCGTCGAGCCCTGCGCCATGCGGAGTTCGGGCAGCACACCGTCGAAGAGGCGGTGGATGGGATGGACGCGCTGGAGAAGCTCCGCGCCGCGCCGTTCGACACCGTCCTATTGGACTGGAACATGCCCCGAATGAACGGGCTGGAGGTCCTGCAGACGATCAAGAGCGAGTCGCTGGCGAGCCACGTGGGCTTCATCACCTCTGAGGCGACTGACGACGTACGGAGACAGGCCCATGATGCGGGCGCGGAGTTCCTGGTGGTCAAGCCCTTCACACCCGAGTCATTGCGCGAGGCGCTCCCTCATCTTGCCAAGGGCTGACGCCCAGGAGTCGGTTGACCATGAACATCTGGCTAAGGGCCGTCTTCGAGGCGGCCGAGGAGCTCGCGACGACGGCGCTCGGCTGCGAGCTCAGTTTGAACGCCCATGCCCAGGAATCAGCCCCGGGTGACTCGCTGGGATGCTTCGTGGCTCTGACCGGGCAGGACACGGCGGTGCATGTCGGGGTGGCCGCGGACAACACCAGCTGTCAGGCCCTGTCCCAGTCGCTGTTGGGAGAGCCGGGAGAGCTGAGTTCATCTGACGTGGCTGACGCCCTGGGCGAAATCGTCAACATCGTCGCAGGGGGGGTGAAGAAACGGATGGACGAGGCGTTCCCCGCCTTGCGCCTGGGACTGCCGCTGGTCGTGCAAGGGCGGCTCCACCCCGGAGATCATCAGTGCGTGACCAATTTGCCCGTGCGGTTCGGAGAGATCCCGGCTAGGCTCGTCCTGGTCTACGAACCAACGCAACCCTGATTCCACGAGGCCCCGATGTCCCTGATAGATGCACCTGCGACGATGGCTCGGCTGCTGGGTGACCTCTTTGGCAAGCCAGTCAAGATTACGGCGTCGACCAAGTACGACCCTTCCCTGTCAGCTCCGGCGGTGGTGGCCGTTTACGCAGAGGCAGAAGGCAAGGTGGGTGCCGTAGCCGTGTGCAACATGTCGGCTGCCGCCTATCTGGGTGCGGCGCTCAGCATGGTCCCGGCGGACGTGGCGAAGTCCGAGGCGCTCAAGAATGCCCTCTCCGCCGGACTTCTGGAGAACTTCGGCGAGGTGGCCAATATCTGCTCACAGGTGGTGACCGATATCCACGGCAGCCGCCTTCACCTGCGCGAGGTGCTACCCAAGGTTGCCTCGCCCTCTGCGGACTACAAACCGATATTCGCCACGCCGCGCAAGCGCGTTGATCTCGAGATCGACGTGACCGGTTTTGGCAAGGGTCGGATTTCGCTTCGCTTCGCGTAGAGTTGCCCCCCAGGTGGGCAGACTCCTACGCCGAGCTCTTGGTTTCTGACCTCGGGCTGCTGAGCGATGCGGGCGTCGTCAGGGTCGAGGTGGTCTCTGCCGCGGGCACCCGGTCCGTGAACGGTGCCGCAAAAGCCAAGGGCGGGCTGGGCCCCGCCCTTGACGAGGAATCCTGCGGACCGAAGCCCAGCCGCCGTCTTACGGCATCGAAGGCGGTGCGTGAGACGGCGACGTCCGCAGGGCAGTCGCAGCTGAACGGATCCCCAGGGGGCTTCGCCGAGGTTGCGTCGCGGCGCGAGCGGTCAACGGTCCCGCTGCCGCGGCTGCGCCGTCTCCGACCTGGAACCGACTCACCATCCCCGACAGCTCCTGGGCTTGACCGGCCAACTCCTGAGCGGCACTGGCACCCTCTTCGGCATTGGCTGCGGCTGACTGGACCACTTGATCGATCTGGCCCACCGCGGAGTTGATCTGATCGATTCCGGCCGATTGCTGTTTGCTGGTTTCCGCGACTTCGTTGACGATCTGTGCGACCTTCCCCACCGACCGCAGGATATCGTTGAGGTTTCCGCTCACCTGTTGGCTGATCTTGCCTCCCGCTTCCGCGAGGGTCAACGACTCGCCGATGAGGGTCTCGGTCTTCTTGGCGGCGGCCTTGGCTCGTTGCGCGAGGTTGCGTACCTCCTCGGCCACCACCGCGAACCCCCTGCCAGCATCACCGGCCCGGGCCGCCTCGACGGCGGCGTTGAGAGCCAAGAGATTGGTCTGGAAGGCGATGTCGTTGATGTCACGGATGATCTGGGCCGTGCCCTCGGCGGCAGTTCGGATCTTGGCGGTGGCCTCGATCATCTGGCCCATCAGGGCCGCGCCGCCGTCAGCGGCTGACCGCGTGCCATCGGTGAGGGCCTTGGCGGCTTGAGCGTTGTCCGCCGTCTGGCGAGTCATGCTCGCCATTTCCTGCAGCGAGCTCACGGTCTCTTCCAGTCCACTGGCCTGCTGGCTGGCACCGGCGGCCACCTGTTGGCTGCTACTGGCGATCTGTTGACTGGCGCTGGATACCTCGGTGACCGAGTTGGCCACCTGTCGAATGGCGTCGTGCAGCGCCGCTGCAGCCTGGTTGAGCGCGGACTTGATGGCCGCGTGGTCGCCCTGGTAGTCGCCCTGCATGCGGGCGCACAGGTTGCAGTTGGCCAGCTCTTCGAGCACTCGCGCCGCCTCGCGGATTGGATCCACCAGGGCGTCCAGCGTCGCGTTCACCCCTTCGATGATGCGGCGGAACTCGCCCTCGTGGCGAGAGGGATCGGCGCGAGTGGAGAGGCGGCCGGCGACGGATTCCTCGACCAGGCGTTTGGTGTCCCGGACCAGGGAATTGATGGCGTCGATGCAGCGGTTCAGGTTGTCCTGCACGACCTTGAACTCACCCTCGACCTGAGCGTCGACACGGTCGGGTACGTCGCCATGTGCAATCCGATCCACGATGGCAGCAGTCATCCGTACCGGTGGGACGAAGGCCCCGATGATCCGATTGGCAGCAGCAACCACGTCGCGGAAATCGATCGCCGTGTTATCGGCATCGAGCCGTGCATCCAGGTCACCTCGATCGATCCGGTGGGCCAGGTCGACGAACTGCTGACCGACTCCCGTGAGGCCCCGGTCGATTCCGCGGCTGATGAGCCAGGCCGCGGCACCACAAAGCAGCAGCAGCGTCAGACCCACGCCCAAAGACCAGTTGGTCACGCTGGTCAAGCCCGCGTCCACCCGTTTTTGGGATTCCAGGTAATCGGACTCGTACGTACTGGCACCGATGACCCAATCCCAGGGCTCGAAATACGTAACGGTGGCAATCTTGGGCTCGGGAGGCTCGCCGGCTTTGTTGGTCCAGCTGTAGCGGTCGACGGCGGTGGAACCGTCTCGAGTCGGCAAGGCCTTGCTGATCAGCTTCTGGATGAAAAAGCCGCCGTCGGCGTCCTTGGCGCTCCAGATATCTTCCCCGTCGCGTTTGCCCTTCAAGGATACGATGTAGCGCCCCTTCTGGGTCCCTTTTCCGCCGAGGACGAAGACGTATCCGGTCTTGGCGACCTGGCGGGACATGATGGTCTCGCGAAGGGCCCTCAGTGAATCTCTCTGGTTGATTCCGACGTACAGCATGCCCTCGATGCGACCATCGGCGGCTCGGAGCGGCCGATAGGCGGTCAGGTACCAGTCGTTGACCACGAAGGCGCGCCCCTGATAGGTCTCGCCTCGCATGACCGCGGCGATCACGGCATTGCGATTGCCCTCCGCCTCCGCGGCAGGGATGAACGTGCCAACCGCGCGGCGCCCGTCAGCGGTCAGGATGGTGGTGGCAACCCGCAGCATGTCTCCCTGTTCGTTGATGCGCTGGAAGATGGTGACGTCGGCGCCGGTCAGCGCCTTCGCGCGATCGACGAAGGGTGTCGGGACTTTGGCGTCGGAGTTTTGCCCAAGGACGGTATCGCCGATGCTGGCCCCGGGCAGGGCCACGCTTTGCGTGGCCAGCGTCAGCTGATTGGTGGTCTGCCAGGACACCGGCTTCCCAGCGAATCGAACCTGCCCCTGCTCCCGCGCCAGCGAGGTCGCCGCCTCGATGGCGGTTGCCATCCGGTCAATCATGGCCTGCTGGGTGGTCTTGCACATCATCCAGACGTCCTGGGATATGCCGGCGAGCTCCTGCTCGGCTCCGGCGGTGAGCTCCTGGTGGATGCGTTCCCCAAGATCGACCTTGCGCGTCTCGATCAGGGTGATCATGATCCCGACCACCAAGACAACGGCGGACATGGAAAGGGCGAGAACTCTGGTGCGAATGCGGATGTCGCGTTTCATTGGGGGATCCTTCCGGATGGCGGCGAGGAATTCGCCAGCCCCGTGCTTTGGGCTGGCGGCAGATCGTGGGTCGCTGTGCGCTGTTCCATTGGGCAGTTGACGTCCAGAGGATGGAAGAACGGGGCTCCTGGCCTTTACAGCGGCCCATCCTTGGGAATGTTGAGACCACGGAGCCAACTGGCGCCCAGAACCCCGGGCTTGGCGCCCATTGGGACATGACGTCAGGAGCTGGGCGGTCGGAGAATGTGGGCAAGGGTGGGCGGCAGGGAGGTTCGGTCGCCCGGTGGCCCCGGGCGGCCTATCGACGCAGGCCGGTGGCGTTCTCCAGCAACCACTCGCGGATCTGCTGGGCACGCTCGCGTGCCACGGGAACCCGCACACCTCGCCCGTCGGGCAGAAGGCCTTCGCCGACGAAGACGTTCAACTCTCCGCCATCCCTGACCAGCTCCCGGACATGGGCCGCATTGACCAACCAGTTGCGGTGGACACGGATGAGTCCCCGACCCAAGGAGGCCTCGATGGAGGCCAAGGACAGCTCAAGATCGAAGATCCCGTGGCCCGTGTGCACCTGGGTCGTGCGATCGACCGCCTCGAACGCCCACACTTCCTCGGGTTGGAAAAAGACCAGGCTCCGATCACGGCGAGCCACGATGCGGCGAGGAACCGGCGCCGCGGCGGCCGGACGGCGAGCGCGCAGTCGCAGCAGGCACTGTTCGACGCGTTCGTCCGTGAATGGCTTGAGCAGGTAGTCGGCAACCCCCAGTCCGTAGGCTTCAATCGCATGATCGGGATAGGCAGTAGCCAGGACCAACAGGGGAGGCGACGCGAGTCGGGCCAGCTCCCGAGCCAGGCGCAGACCGCTCAGCTCATCACCCGACAGGTTCAGATCGATGAACACGACGTCGACCAGGGATTCCTGGGATCCGGACAGGATCTGTCGCACCTCGTCGGCCGAGGCGACAGCGCCAACCGTTTCGGCCAGGTGTGACGCATCCAACAGCTCCACCAGATAGTTGCGGGCAATCCACTCGTCCTCCAGGACCAAGGCTCGCAGGCGTACTGGTTCGGCAGGGATCACGTTGGGCTCCTGGGGGGCGACGATGAACCGGGGGACGAGTGGTGGTCCGCCAACAACGGCAAGGTCACGATGGCTTTCGTGCCCTCGGACGAGGATTTGAGCTCCAGGCTGCCATTGGGACAGCATAACGCGATCCGTCGGCGGACCGAGAGCAGACCGAAGGCCCCGCTCCGTGGCGGGGTCGATGGAAGACCGGGCCCATTGTCAGTGACCTCGCACACCAGTTTCGCCTGGGCACCGCCGTCGGCGCGAGGTCCGTCAAGGAACGCGCGCACCTCGACGCGGCCACCGCCGGCACTGCGTCGCAGAGCCCCATGCTTGACGGCATTCTCCAGCAGAGGTTGCAGCAACAGGTGGGGCAGCAGCAGGTGCTCCGTGGCTGGCTCGATGTCCCAGTGGAACGTCAGGGCGTCGCCATGCCGCGCGCTGAGGATTTCCGTGTAGCGCAGAAGCCAGGTGACCTCGGCTCCCAGGGTCTGCATCTCATCCGGATCCCGCAGTGCATCCCGCAGCAGGTCCCCCAGGCAACCGATCAGACGTCGAGCTTCCCGCGGATCCTGGGTGACCAGCCCGGCGATCGTGTTGAACGTGTTGAGCAGAAAATGTGGCTCCAGCTGGGAACGCAGTCGTGACACTTCGGCAGCTGCTCGGAGCTGCGCCGCCTCCGCCACCAGGCGCTCCGCCTCGGCGGTGCGCAACCGCGCCTGTTCCGAGACATGCGGCAAGACGAAGGCCAGAGCCCAGATCCCGCACACGAACACGCCAATCGCTCCGCCCGCGGCCGCCACGAAGAGCAGTGGCTTCTGCATGGGCAGCCCGGGCTGCAGCCAGGGCTGGTTGCGGCCCAGAAGGATGAACCCAACGAACAGCGCCGCGCCCAGTACCACCGAGACGAGGACACTCCGTGTCACGACCCAGATCGAACCATGGCGCCGACGCGTCGAATGATCGAAGGCCCAGGAAAGCACCGCGACCAGAATGGGAGTCTCGACGAACCAGAGCAACAGTCCGAACACGAGGTGTGGACTGTCCGCCTGCCGGGGTGCGGCGCGCACCAAAAGCCCCGGCAAGGACTGAATCGCAGCCATTGCCGCCACGATGGCCATCCCCACGCGCCAGCGCTGAAGGGTGAGCAGTCGGGGGGCCGGCGAGGCTTTTGCGCTCATCGTATGCAAGGACAGGGTACGACCGGCCCGGCCCCGGCGCAACGCACGGCGCGACGTTCGCTCCCCCAGCAGTGAGCGAGAGAAGCGGCCTTTTCTGGCCTCGCACGGGTCGTGTGCAGGGGGCGACGGTTCGTGGTACGGCAGGCCCGGCACGTCGGGCGGCGATTGCCGCACTGCCCAGGCGATGTCATTGCGAAGCACCGAAACAGTAAGACCATGTCCCACGAATACAGTTCCATCGTCCGAGCGCTGCTCGGTCTGCCCATCTTCCGGTCCGAGTGGGTGCTCTACTTGCTCCTGTTCCTTTCCTTGCTGTCCATTGCGGTGATGCTGGAGCGTTGGTTCTTCTATCGGCGTCGCTCCATCGACATCGAGACGCTGTGCCACGATTTTCAGAAGGCCCTCGACCAGGGCAACTTCGAGAAGGCCCACGAGATCCTGGCCAAGCATGACGTGCTCGAGACGCGGACGGTTTTGGCGGGGCTCAAGGCCTACGAGAAGGGCCCCGAGTCCGTCGAGGATCTGATCGCTGGCGCGTTGGGCAGAGAGCGATCCGTCTACGAGAAGCGTCTCGGGTTTCTGGCAACCCTGGCCAGCAACGCACCGTACATCGGGCTATTCGGCACGGTGTTGGGCATTGTCCGGTCCTTCCGCGATCTGGCCAGCAACATGACGGAGGCCAGTTCGGCGGTGATGGCCGGCATCGCGGAGGCGCTGATCGCCACCGCGGTGGGACTGGTGGTTGCCATCCCGGCGGTCATCGCGTTCAACGTGTTCAAGGCACGGGTCACGCAGGCGGTCACGGATTGCCAGCAGCTGGCGCGGATCCTGTTGGCGCAGCTCAAGGCCACGGATTCGAGTCCACAAGGGAGCTAGGGCACCATGGCTAAACTCGAGGATCCCGCGCGAGACGAAGGTCTGCTGGCCAGCATCAACATCGTCCCTTTCGTGGACATCGTGCTGGTGCTGTTGGTGATCTTCATGTTGACCTCGGCGGCGATCGTGAAGGCCAGTCTCAAGGTGGAGCTGCCCAAGGCGGCCAGCGGTGGTCAGAAGGTCCAGACCACGCTCAACCTGGTCTACACCAAGAAGGGTGAGCTCTTCCTGAACGGCTCCAAGAAGACCTGGCCCGCCGCGGCGCAAACGGTGCGCTCCGAGGTGGCGCGGGATCCCAAGACCCAGGCGGTCATTGCGGCCGACAAGGGAGCCGTGTATGGCAAGGTCGTGGAGCTCATCGATCTGGTCAAGCAGAACGGTGTGACCACCTTCGCGCTGGACATCGAGCGATCGGCGCCGGCCGCCGAGGTAGGTCGCATACCGTGAGCGCCGTGGCCGAGCTAGACAGCGTTCGGAGCCGAAGTGGGCCTGTCCCTCGGGGTCGGCCGCAGCGCGAGCCCTTCGCGTCCCGTCGAAAGATGGCTCGGCAGAGCGCGCAGCGGCGGGTCCTGCGCCAGACCAGAAAACCGCTGCGTGCCGAGCAGCGTGCCCGTCCACCCCTGCCACGAAGGTCGAAGTTGGGGCGTTGGGCGCGCGCGCTGGTGGCGGTGCTGAGCTCGGCTGCGGCTCACGCGGCGCTGGTTGGTTTCGCGGTCGTGATTGGGGCGCTCCGATTCGGGGCCGGTGAGGTGGCCCGGCAACAGGTCACCATCCAGGTTCGCGAGCAGGCAAAGCCCAAGCCGCCTCCCAAGAGCGAGCCAAAGCCTTCCGAAGAGAAGGCTCCCGTCCAGAAGGTGGCCGTGGCGCGCTCGGTGCCCAAGGTCGAGCAACCCCAACCGACGCCCAAGGACGCGACCCCCGCCGCCCCCCTGCGGGTCGTCGGGATCAGCATGGAAGCGACCGTGGAAGGGGGAGGAGGGCCAACCTTCGCGGTTGGTGACACCAAGCTGGGCGAGACGGCAGATTTTGCCAGTACGCCGCAGAAGACGGTGGCCAAGGCAGACGCACCCGTCGTCTCCTCCAGGCCAGCGGCTGCCGCGGCGACCCAGAACCGTGTGGCGAGTCGAATCCCAACGGCCAAGGTCGAGTACACGCTGCCCAAGCGTCGCCGCCCGCGAGTTCCCCCGTTCCCACCCGAGCTGCGCAGCCAGGGCATCGAAGCCGACGTAACGGTCATGGTGACGCTGGATGAGACTGGCAAGGTGACCGCGGTCAAGCTCATCACCCCATCGCCCTATCCTGCCTTCAATCAGGCAGCTCAGGCGGCGGCTCAGGCCGAGGAATTCGAACCGGCACGGCGAGACGGCGTGGCGGTGCCCTACACGCTGAGTTACACGTATCGCTTCCGTATCGAGGACCGATGAAGCGCATTCTCTCTCGATTGGGGTTCGGTGCAGTCCTGCTCTCGCTGGGCAGCGGCTGCAGCGAAGACGACTTCGACCCCTACAACCGGGTAAACTCCCTGAGGGTGTTGGCCGTTCGCAGCGAGCCGGTGGCCCCGGCGCCGGGCGAGAGCACCGAGCTGTCGGCCCTTTTGTTCGTTCCCGAGGGGCAGAGCGAGCCGGAATACACCTGGAGCTGGTGTCCGTTTCCGGGTACCGCGGAGGACGGCTATCCCTGCGAGGTGGACGAGCAGGCCCTCTCCAAGTTGGCTGGCCCCATCGAGCTGCCTGACCTCGATCTGGGCAGCGGCGAGACGGCCACCTTCACCCATAGTCTTCCTCTCGAGTTACTGACGGCACTGTGTGAGAGGGTTCCGGGCTCCACCGAGCTGCCCAACTGTGGCGGTGGGTTCCCCGTTCAACTGAAGCTGACGGTCAAGACGGACCGGGACGAGGTGACGGCAGTCCGCACCCTGAGGCTCTTGCTCGATGAGGAGGCCGAGAGAAACCAGAACCCGAGCATCGATGGCGTCGAGGCCCGGGTCAAGGGTGACTGGCAACAGCTCGACGACTCGGCTGACGTGATGTTGCCAAGGAACGAGGAGACCAAGCTCCGGGCGACGGTGTCCGATGACCAGTCCGAAGAGTACAGCGCCAGGGACAGGTCGGGCCAAGAGGTAGCCGTTCGTGAACAGCTGACCATGACCTGGTTCGTAGAGAGCGGCGACACACGATGGATGCGCACCGGCTACATCCACGGGGTCACCGATCCGGACGTATTCCGGGAGAACGAGTGGATCCCAGAAAAGACCGAGGACTACGAGCCCGACCAGGCCCAGCTGGTACTCGTGCTGCGCGACGATCGGGAAGGGGTGGGTTGGCGGCATGCCCGGGTCAGCCTGGAGGACAAGCCATGAGCGGCCGCCGCGGCACCGTTGGTGCGTTGCTCCTGGTGGTATCGTCGTCCCTGTCGGCCATGGCGCAGACCAGCGAAGGGGTGCGCCCCAATCGGCCCGAACCGGCCCAGGAGATCCAGGCTGAGCAGCTCAGCAAGCTCCCCAAGCAGACGCGCTTCGTCACCGCCGAATACCCCAAGCAGGCGGAGGAACAGGGCATTGAGGCGAGCGTGGTGTTGCTGCTGTCCATCACCGCCGAAGGTAAGGTTGATTCGGTGGGGATCCAGGAGCCAGCCGAGCCCCCCAACCTGGGGTTCGACGAGGCGGCTATGGCGGCGGCCCACCAGTTCCAGTTCGAACCGGCAGAGGTCGATGGAAAGCCGGTCCCGGTCCAGATCAGCTACCGTTACCGATTCACGCTGACCGCCAAACCCAAGGCGCCCGAGCCGGTCACTCCACCACCCGCGTCATCCTCCCAGTCTGCCGCCCCGGCAGCCGCGGTGTCGCAGCAACCCACGGCACCGGGCATGATCAATTTCCGGGGTGTGGTCAGAGAACGGGGAACGCGCCTGCTGATGCCCGGCGTGATCGTGACCGTGTTCCGTGAGGAGCCCGGCAAACCCGCCGAGGGCTACGAAGCGACCGCCGATGCGGAGGGGCGCTTCCAGTTCGTGGATCTCCCCTCTGGTACCTGGAAGGTGCTGGCGGAGCCGCCTGGGTACTATCCGTTCCGGACCACGGAAACGGTGACGGCGCGTGAGCTCGTGGAGGTGACCTACTACGTCGAGCGAGGAACCTACAATCCCTTCGATGTGACGGTCACCGCGACCCGGCCCAAGAAGGAGGTCAGTCGCAGTGTCCTGACCGCCGCCGAGATCGAGAAGATCCCGGGTGGGATGGGGGATCCGCTGATCGCCATGCGCAACCTTCCCGGCATTGGCCAGAACGATTCCGGGCTTCTGATCGTGCGCGGTTCCGCCCCGGAAGACTCGCAGATCCTCATCGAAGGAGCCTCGGTCCCCCTCATCTACCATTTTGGTGGTCTGCGCAGCGTGGTACCGGCGGGGATGCTGGACAGCATCGAGTTTTACCCGGGCAACTACGAGTCCGCCTACGGCCGCAGCATGGGTGGTATCGTGGATGCGCGCCTCAAGAAGCTCGCCCCCAAGAAATTCGGCGGCTACGTGGACGTGAGCGTCCTGGATACGGGCGTCTACCTCGAGGCTCCGCTCGGCGACAAGGCCTCCATCGCCGTGGCGGGGCGTCGCAGCTACATCGACGTCATCCTCAACGCCGTCATCCCCGACGACTCGGGGTTACAGCTGACGACGGCTCCCCGCTATTACGATTTCCAGGTCCTCGGCACCTACCGCCCCACGCCCCGGCACGAGCTCAAGGCGTTCATCTTTGGCTCCGACGATCGGATGGCGGTGCTGTTCGACAACCCCGCGGACATCGATCCACGCTTCACCAGTAACGACTTCGGGTATTCGACCACGTTCTATCGCGGGATCTTGAGCCATCGCTACGTGCCGAACTCCCAGTTCGAGAACAAGCTTCAGGTGAGCAAGGGCTTCGACTATGTGAACATGACCATGGCCCAGTTCGGCGTGGACATGGACTTCGACGTCACCGAGCTGCGCGAATCGGCTCGTTACGAGTTCAGCCCGTTGTTTGCCTCCACCCTGGGCCTCGATCTGAGCATAACCAAAGCGGACATCGATCTATCCATTCCGTTTCTGGGTTCCGAGGGTGATGCGGGGGGGGGCGATGTCGACATGAACGACGAGGTTGGCACCAATGTCGGCCTGACCGAATGGTATCCGGGCGTGTATTGGGAATCCGAGCTCCGCCCCGGCAACGGCTTTCTGTTCGTGCCTGGGTTGCGCTTCGATCGCCACGGCATGAGCGACGAGATGGCCGTGGAGCCCCGCATGACCGGGCGATGGGAGTTCACCAAGAGGGCCACCGCCAAGGCAGGGTTGGGCCTTTTCCACCAAGAACCGCATTTTTTGGAGATCGATCGCAACCTGGGCAATCCCGATCTGGGGCTCGAGCATGCCATCCACTACTCCGCGGGCCTGGAGTACAAGCTGTTCGAGCATCTCACCCTGGATGGCACGGCCTATTACAAGAAGCTCTCCAATCTGGTCAGCCCCACGGATCGTCTGGTGGTTCGGGACGGCGTGACCCGCCCGTTGCGTTACGACAACGGTGGAGATGGCAAGGTGCTGGGTATGGAGCTGGTGGCGCGTCATGAGTTGGCCAATGGTTTCAGCGGCTGGCTGGCGTACTCCCTGTCGCGCTCGGTTCGGCAGGATTCCGGCTCCGACGAGGAGCGCCTCTTCGACTACGATCAGACCCACATGCTGACCCTGGTGGCCAGCTACGCCTTGCCTCGCAACTGGCAGATTGGCACGCGCTATCGCTTGGTGAGCGGCAAGCCTCAAACCCCGGTTACCGGTGCCGCCTACAATGCCAGCACCGATGAGTACGATGCCCGGTATGGGCGCGTCAATTCGGACCGGGCGGGGCTATTCCACCAGCTCGACGTGAGGGTGGACAAACGCTGGATCTACCAGGCTTGGATGCTCACGGCCTATCTCGACGTCCAGAACATCTACAACCACCAGAACTCGGACGGCAGCGAATACAACTACAATTACCGCAAAAAGAACAGTGGTGGGGGTATGCCCATCGTGCCCATCCTGGGCATGCGAGCGGATTTTTAGGGGATGGCAATGCGAACGATCACTCGATTGTGCATGGTCCTGCTCCCCGCGTCTGTTGGGTGCGTCCTGCCGCGCTTGGCAGAGGCCCAGACGCTCGAGCTGCCTCGGCCCCGTCAAGGCTACTACGTGGGCGGCGGGCTGGGTCTGGTGGGGGCGAAGGTCTGGGATGACGGCGAGCCCATGAAGCTGGGGAGTGGCAGCGCCATCACCCTGCGGACCGGGGAGATGCTGACCACCCATTTGGGCTTGGGTTTGTCGATCGATACCCTGGGTGCAACGGTCGGCAAGTACAGCGCGTCCTGGGCTGGGTTGGCTCTCGAGGGCCAGTGGGAGTTCATGGAGAACCTCTCCCTGCGCGGCTCGGCCGGGCTCGCCTTCTTGGTGCTGGATGATACCTCCGATCCCGACGCTGATCTGAGAGGTTCCTACGGAACCGGCTACACCCTGGGGCTCAGCTACGACTGGTTCTTCCACAAAGCCAAGCCCAGCGGTGGATGGTCGCTGCAACCCATACTGCTGTGTCGGTATCTCGCCGACGATCCCATCACCTCAGTGACCGGCCTGGTCGGGATCGAGGTTCTTTACTGGACGGGCTTGCCCAAGAACCAGCTGAAGTTCGCGCCCGGTGAGGGGTACGAAAAGGACTGAGCCCCTCGACAAGCCAGCTTACCCGTAGCATGTGTTGGCCATGCTTCGTGCGCGTTGGCTGGCAGGGCTCGCCTTTCTGACGACCAGCCTGTTTGTTCTTTGCGGCGCAGCCGACGACCGACACCCCTTGCCACACCCCACGCTGCCCTGGGTCGCGCTGCAGCTCATCCCTAGTCCGGGCGTCGTGGTGGCCAAGGGCGAAGCATCCTTTGCGGCACAGTGGGCGGTGGCACCCGTTCTGTACTCCTTCGGGATCCACCGCAGCCTGAGTCCCTGGCGCTTCTTCGTGGTGGAGCCGGTGGTCCGTCACTCGGGCTCCCTGGAGCTTCGGGGTGGCGTCGACTATCTGGCCATCCCCGAGCGCTTCGGTGACCGTTTCGGGACGCGCGTCGGGTTGCGCAGCTACTGGCCGCTCCTCGAGAAGGGGGAGTCGCTCTCCTGGTCCCTGGGCAGCTCGGTTGGCCGCTTCGACGGACGAACCACGGCCAGTTACGATCTGGGTCTGCACACGCTCCTCGGGATCCTCGGCGCGGTCGTGGAGCTCACCCCGACCCCCGACGGTGCTCGCTGCACCATCCTGATGGAAGTGAGGGTCCTGTGAGAGGGCGGAGCCTCCTGTTGCTCCTCGTGTCCGCTTTGGCGTGCGGCCGAAGCTACCGCTTTGTCACCAACAACCTGGAGCAGATCGGCAAATCGCCGCGGCCGGTGCCGTCGCGGCTGCACGAGCCCCGGGTGCCCAACGCTCGTCTGGCGGTCCTGTGGGTAGGGCATTCCACGGCGTTGGTCCAGCTCGACGATCGCTTCCTGCTCACCGATCCCATCTTCACCGATTCGGCGGGGCAGCTCTCGGCGCGGCTGGTGGAGCCGGGGCTCGACCCAGCGCACCTGCCCCCGCTCGACGCAGTGCTCATCTCGCATCTGCATTTCGACCATCTCTCCCTTGAGAGCTTGGAGACGATCAAATCCAAGGTGCGTTGGTTGACGCTACCCTCGGGCGGCCTGGTGTATCTCACGGACTTCCCTTTCCGCGTGAGTGAGTTCGACACCTGGGAGAGCCAGGAGCTCGACGGTCTGCGCATCACCGCCGTCCCGGTGCGCCACGCGGGATGGCGCTACGCCCTGGACGGCGCCTGGATGACCCAGGGCGCGACGGGCTATGTCGTCGAGTACCACGGAATGACCGTGTATTTCGGCGGAGACACCGGCTACGTGCCCAAATACCTCAAAGACACGGCGCGCCGCTTCCCCAGCATCGATCTGGCCCTGCTCCCCATCGCCCCCATCTCACCCAAGGAGTTCATGGTGCGCCGCCATCTCGATCCAGAGCAAGCTCTGGATGCCTTCGAGCTACTCGGCGCGCGCGCCATGGTCCCCATCCATTTCGACACCTTCGTCAACTCCACCGACGACGCGGGCATCGCCTCGGTCCTGCTCCGAAAGGGAATGAAGGCGCGGGGCCTCACCGCGGAGCGAGTGGCGATCCTGAACATCGGGGAGAGACGGGTGTTGCTGCGGAAACAACCGCGATAGGATTCTTTCCTGACCCCGTTATCCATCCAACAAGCCATCGCTACGTTTCTGGTCGTCTGCTTTTTCGTCATCAATGCGCGGCAGGAGCGCGGCTTCCGAGAGCGTGGAGTCGACGCTCGGTAGGAGGTTCCGGTGGCTCGCCCCCTTTTCGTCTTGGCCAAGGCTTGCATGGTCCTCGGCTGGCTGACCATCGTCGTTCAGTCCTATGTCCTCGATCTTCGTTGGGTGACTCCGGGTTTGACGATTCCGTGGCTCGCCATCGCGGTTGAGGGGCTGGGCATCACGGTGATCGCGCTAGCCTTTCGGGATCTCGGGGAAGCCAATCAGATGGGGCTCACCCAGGGTCCCATGCGCCTCCGATCCACCGGGATCTACCGGTTCAGCCGGAACCCGATGTATCTCGGGTTTCATCTGCTAACCGTGGCTTCGGCGCTGTACACGTTGAACCCACTGGTGCTTGCCATGGGGTTCGTCAGCATGGTCGTGCACCACGTGATCGTGCTCGCCGAGGAACGCCACCTGACCCAACGGCTCGGTACGGAGTACGCCGAATACCAACGAACGGTGAGAAGGTACGTGTAGCGAGGTGGGCAGTCGCGCCAAGAGCCACGCGTGGGGATTCGAGAGCCAGGGCCTCAGCCTGGCACACAGTCTGTGCCAAAATCCTGGCACAGTGGCCGTTTATTGCAATAATCTCCATGAGATAGACGATGGCCCGGGTCGTGCATCAGCCTTGCCATGGTCAATAAACTGGGGCTTGGCTGGCGAACGTTTGGCACGATGTTCTTCTCCGCGTCTGTTTGCGGGATCTTGGGACTTGGTTGTTCGAGCTCAGACGAAGAGACCAAGGACAACGAAGCATTGGCGGGCGCTTCGGCTGGGGGTGAGACCTCTGCCGAAGAGAGCGGCGGGACTTCGGCCGAGGCTGGGCGCGGCGAGGCGGGGAACGGCGGGGAGGCACAGGGTGGACGAGAGCCCGAGGTGACGGGTGGACGCGCAGGAGAGACGAGCGGGGGACAGAGTGGCGCTCTGGGGATCGGCGGACACAGTGAAAACGGGGGAGACACTGGTTCCGGTGGACGTGCCGGTTCGGCCGGTTCCATGACGAGTGGCAATTCGACGACCGCGGGAGAGACGGGTCTTGGCGGGCATGTGGCCGTCGGTGGCGAGCAGAACGGGGGAGCCGAGAACGGGGGCGGGGGGAGCGACGGTGGAACCGAGAACGGTGGTGGTGGGGCGGAACCCGGCAGTGGTGGAACCGCGGGCGTGGCAACGAATCAAGGGGGCTTGTCGGGCGCGGGGCTCGGTGGCGAAGGGGGCGCGACCGGCGGCGCCGGGGACTGCGCTGAATACCCAGGCCCCTGCCAGAGGACGACGACGAGTTTGCTGGAAGGGACGACCGGCAGCTCGAGCATTTCCTATTTCTACAACGAAGCTGGGCTCTTGGAACGGACCGAGACGGGTGCAACGCCACCCGAGATCACGCGCTACACCTACGACGAGGCGGGCCGTCTGGTTCACAAGAGAACCGACATGTGTGACGACCCGACTTCGGGAGGCTACTGCGTCGACGTTCAATACACGTACGACGCTCAGGGCAACCTGCTCATCGAGGACGACACAGCAAGCAGTGTCCCCTTCGTCATCCATCGCTGTACAGAGTACACGTACAACGAGTCCAACCTCCAAACCTCTTCAACCAGCTTCGATTGGTGTATGGGGGACGCCACCAGTACCGTGACCTACGAATACGACGCGGAGGGACGCCCGATCGCCGGCCACGATTTCGGCGAAGATCCGAGCGGTCCGAGCGCCGATTCCCTCTTCGAATATGGGGAAGACGGCTTCTTGGCCGAGTTCACACTAACGGACACGAGTGGGAACATCGTTTTTGTCAGTACCTACACGAATGACGCCCAGGGGAACATCCTGAGCGAGACCATCCAGTACCCCGACTACGACGACTACCGCATCGAGTACACCCGGAACGAACAGGGTAGGGAACTTACCTCCCGTCACGTGGCCACGGAGGGTGAGGACGCGGGGCTCGCCAGCGACTGCCGCAGGCACATTTACGACGACTGCGGGAGACTTCTGACCTGGGTCCGGGAGAATTACTGCGACGACACAATGCGCACGACCGAAGAGTTCCTGTACGTCTGCCCTGCGCCGTAACGGCCAAGGCTCTCTCGGCCGCTTCTCGACCTGGATGCCCGACCCTCACGACCGATAGTTGAGGCCTAACCCGGGTGCTAGGCTGGGGTTCGATGAGATTCTTGGTCGTTGCTCTTCTACTTTCCCTGGTCGGCTGTGGCGACGGGGATGATTCTTTGCCTCAGCCTGATACAGCCTGGGTCGCCGACGTGCAGGCTCGCTCTCATGCGCTGGCCTCGATTGACATCGAGGCTGGGGACGATTCCGACCTGGTGTTTCTGAAGGAGGTCCTGGCTGGCCGGCGCATCGTCGAACTGGGCGAGAGCACCCATGGTGCTGCCCAGTACAGCCGCGCCAAGATCCGGCTCATCAAGTATCTCCACGAGCAGCTTGGTTACGACGTGCTGGTCTGGGAAAGCTCCATCCTCGGCACCTACCTGGTCGATGAGGCTCTCGACGCGCGCGGCGCCCAGCAGGCGACCATCGATGCACTGGTGGGGATCTGGCACACCGAGGACGTCGTCGAGCTCTTCGCCTATCTGAAGTCGACGCGCGCCACCACCCGTCCGCTGCGTCTCGCCGGCATGGACCTGGGCTTCGCCTCGACCTTCGAAGAACAGAACCGGCCCGGGCTGTTGCGCGACTTGGTTGCCCAGATCGATCCAACCTACGCCCAAGAAGTGTTCGCCATGGACAGTGAGGTTGCGTCGAATCTCAAGGGTGTCTGGCGATCCGTGTTTCAGAGCGAACAGGTCGCCGAATGGGAGTACAACAACGCGGCTCGGCTTGCTTCCGGCTATCAGGCGCTCGCCGCCTTCCTGGAAGAGCATGAGGCGACGTTGCTGGCCGCGGTCCCGGATCGACCCGCCTTGCCCGTGGTGGCGCGACAAGCGGCGCTCGGGGCAGCAACCTGGTTCGAGAGCTTCCGACCCGGGCGTGTCTTTCGTGAGCTGCACGACGCCTTCATGGCCGATAGTGTGAAGCTCCTTTTGGACCGCGTGTATCCCGCAAGCCAGGTCATGCTGTGGGCCCACAATAGCCACCTCTTCAAGGCGGGCACCCGCAGCGCCGGGGCCTCGCACACGGGTTATCGGAATGCGGGTCAGATCATCGCCGAACGCAATGCCCAGGACGTTTACATGGTGTCCCTGCTCATGAACCGAGGGCGTGCGGCGGACGGTCTTCGCAAGGTCTATTCCATTTCCCCTGCGGCGGCGTGGAGCATCGAAGGACTGCTGAGCACCACGGGTGCGTCGGTGGCCTTTCTCGATCTGGCCGGCGCAGCGCCAGCGCCGGAGCGCGCCTGGATGGACCAAGAGTTCGTGTTTCGGGATTTTGGGCTGGACGATGTTTATGCCATCCCACGCGAACAGATGGACGGCGTGCTCTTCTTCGAATCGGTCGCTCCGCCGGTGTTCATCGATCCGTAGGCCCCATTTCCAACCGCGGGCAGCCATGGAATCGCGGACCATGATCTGGTAAAGGCGGTGTCTCGTTCGTACGGTGTGTCCATGCGCAGAGTCATCATCGTCCTTGTGACCCTCGGTCTTCTGACCGTGGCGCATCTGGTATTGAGGCCCACGGTTGCGCATCACAGTACCGTCATGGTGCCGTCGGCTCGAGAAACCACGGACGCCGGTTCGCCGGAGGATTCCGGGGCTTTGGTCAATCGGTCGCAGAAGCCATCGTCGATGACCCAAGGGGGATACTTCGTCAACCAAGAGGGAGAAGCGTGCCTCAAACTGGTCGTCATCTCCTATCAAGGGGCGGTGACGTGGCTAAAGGACGTCGCAAGCGCGCTCCCGCCGAAGGACGTCTCGCAGTTCGTTCCCGGGCAGGGCGCCGATGGCTGGACCGTGAGCTCGTTGACGACCACCGCTCCATCCATAAGGCTGGACGGTCATCCGGTTCGGCTCTTCTGGTTTGCCCACGAGGGGATTGGCTTCATCGGTCAACCGCGGTCCGCCAAAGAAGTCGTTTACGCGAACGCTCGGGCGGTGATCGCTCTGGGAGAGCCGAACCAGATCGAGGGTCTCAAGAGTGTGCTCAGTGCAGATTTCCAGTCCCTGACTCGGGCGACGACCCGTGTCGAGTTCTTCGGCTTCAGCCCGCCTCCGCCGGGAACCCCCCAGGGCGCATCGCCACCAGACGCCCTTCACGAGTGGGTAGACTGGAAGAAGCATCCGATGCGAGTCATCGAGGTCGTATTCGAAAGGCTCTTTGCCAGAACCGAGCTCAGCGGGGCGCGGCACGGATAGCGCCTTCGACCCGATGAGGATCGTCAACGATTGCGCGTGTTGGTCCGTTGTGGCCGAAAACCCGTCGCTCCGTGATTCTCGCGGTTGGCCGAAGTCTATTCGACCCGGTGAACGGAACTGTTCCGTCTGCCGGCAGCCGTCTCCTGCGACGTCCCTACCAACCAGAGACCAAATCACACGTGGCCTGGGGGATGGAGGCGCGCCAGTCTTGGCCCTCTTGGTGCACGCACCAGCGCGCCGGCAAGCGATCAGTTCATATTGCTGGCTTTCACGTTGGCGATGGGGAACTCGATGCTCCCTTGCCCGCCGCCCGACTCCACCAGGATCTTGGCTTCGAGTATGTTGTCCATACCCATCCCCGCATCTTTCCACGCTGCGAAGTGGTCGGTGATGGTGATGACACCGCAGCTCCGACCTGACTGACGAACGCTCCAGTACTGGTTGAATTGGCCGGAGGTGCCGCAGCGATTGCCACCGGTTCCACCCGTCATCCCCGAGTAGAACTTGTAGGTCTCGCCATCGATGGTGGCCGAGCCTTTCTGGTTCATGCCCCAGGGATTGAACGGCATTCCGTTGAAGGAGTCGTCGATGATGTAGTATTCGACACACGGACTGGTCGCCCAGCCGTAGATGCCAATGTATGAGTAGCCGCCGCTGGAGCCCGACTTCTTGTTCGTGAACTCAGCGGTGACAGTACCCAACTGGGAGATGGACTTGCCACCCCACTCGATGCCGAGACGCGCCAAGAAATCGTTGTTGTTGTTCCATGTGGCGCTGAAGGCCGGCGTGTCGTTGTAATACGTGATACACGCGTTGCCGTTGTAGGCGTTCGACCAGAGCTCCCAGGAGGAGTCGCCCGCTCTGCCCGTTCGGTAGCTTCCGCAGTGAGTGCCGTTGCTGCCAGTCGGCATGGGGGCATCACAGTCCAACGTGGTGCTGCCGGAGCCGCCTGCTCCGTCACCTGCGCCCCCCTCCTCGGAGCCGCCGTTTTCCTCGCCCCCCTCCTCGGAGCCACCGTTTTCCGCACCCCCCTCTTCGGAGCCGCCGTTTTCCGCACCCCCCTCTTCGGAGCCGCCGGCGAAGGGGAAGAAAAATCCTCCCCTTCCCATACCCGAGCCTCCCTTTCCGGTACCTCCCATCCCCATGCCGCCCGTCCCCGTGCCGCCCGTCCCCGTGCCCCCCATGCCCATGCCTCCCATCGCAATCGTTCCTCCGGTGCTTGGAGAGCCACCGACCGCGGGAGCGCCTCCGTTCGCCCAACCGCCGGTCGCCACATTGCCGCCGCTCGCCGGTATGCCGCCAACGGTGGAGCCTGCCGAGCCACCACTGCCGTAAGGGAGCGCGCCTCCCGCGCCTGACCAGCCGCCCGTCCCCTGGCCAGGTAGTTTCTCACCGCTGGATGCGCAGCCGGCGATCCCCAGCGCAACGCCCACCAACCCGGCAAGAAGGCCGCAACTTACGTAGTCTTCCGTTTTCATCAACCTACTCCTCGACATGGGCGGATGCCCGGGACTCGACTGCTGTCGGGCAGTTGCGTGCTTGGGGTGAATCGGCTCAACATTGGAGCTCAACAACCGTCTTGGGGTTACACCTTATAGGATGACCCAAAGAATGGCGTGAGCCAGGGATGCGTGAGGGAGCCACGATGGGTGTCACCCCGGTCATCCGGTGGGAGCCAGAAGACCGTCGCGCCGTGATTGTTGGACGGTTCGCGCTGGGGTGAAAGATTGGAGCCTCAGCATCATCGAGCCGGGGTCCCGCGCCGTGATGACCACAGGCATTCACATGGATCGATGCAGGTGGTCCGGGCTCTGCATGGTCCTGCTTTGACCATCCGCCGCCGACCGTCTCCTGCGACGCCCCTACAAACCAGAGAAGAAATCGTACATGGCCTGGGGGATGAAGGCGGGCCAGTCGTGGCCCTCTTCGTGGACGCACCAGCGCACCGGGAAGCCGGCGTCGCAGTCGGCGTAGTCGACGCAGGGCGCATCGCCGGGTGTGGGCGTGGATTGGGTCATGTCGCAGGTGTTGGCCTCGCCCCAGTAGTCACGGCTGTCTTCGCCGCTGGTGATCTCAACCGTCTCGTCGTTGCTGCCATGGGCCAGCCACACCGCGAGTTGCCCCACGCACTGATTGCCGCCGAACGCGAAGGGGCCGCCGCCGGACACCGGCGCGATCCCGCGCAGCACGTCGCCGCGCTGGCAACCCAGGGTATTGGTGAAAAAGCCCCCGGAACTGTGCCCCGTGGCGAAGATCCGATCCAGATCCACGCAGTACACGGCGCCCAGGGCCTCCAGCATGGCGTCGAAGAACAGGACATCCCCTTCGCCGTTGTCCCATGCCGTGGGATCACCCAGCGCATCGGGGTGGACGACGATGTATTCATCGCCGAAAGCGGAGAGAAGGTTTCCGTAGTAGTTGCTGCGGAGCATCTCGCCGCTCGTCCCCATGCCGTGAAAGCCGAAGATGATCGGCGTGGGGACGTCGGGGCTGTAGCTAGCAGGTATGTCGACCAGGAACGTGCGCGGCGTATCGCTGACCGTGAGCGACGTGGGCGGTTCGGCGGGTGCCGGCTGGCCGCACCCGGGGCTCGGTCCCGACGTGCTGGCTCCACCAAGTTCGGGATCGCTGCCACCGACGCCGGGATCGCTGCCGCCCTGTGCGGGTGGACTGCCCCCCACGCCCGGATCACTCCCACCTTCGGCTGGCGGAGCGCCCCCCACGCCCGGATCACTGCCACCCTGCACTGGCGGATTGCCACCCTGCGCTGGCGGAGCGCCACCCTGTGCCGGTGGACTGCCTCCCTGTGCTGGTGGAGCGCCACCCTGCGCTGGTGGAGCGCCACCCTGCGCTGGTGGAGCGCCACCTTCACCAGGTGACATGCCGCCAGCGCCGGGTACGGATCCGCCGTTACCTAGCGGTGCTGTCCCTCCCACGGTCGGGGAATTTCCGCCCGAGGAACCCTGCATGTCGCCCCCGGTCGCGGCGGACGCACCGGCGCTGCTCACTTCTGATTCGTCACCGGAGGAGCTACAGGCGAAGCAGAGCGGAGCCAGCACACAACCCAACGGGAGCCATCGAGCCAAAATGGTCATGGGGTCCTCCAGACGCGCCAGAGCCAGCACGCCCCACAAGCATGCATGTCCTGGATTGGGCGCGCCAGGTGTCCACAATGACCCCACCCTGTCACGGTATTTTCGCGTCACAGTCGGAATCGGGAAGACCGCTCAACGAGCGCTGTTTTGGTTTTTTTGCGGGGAGTGATACGCCCTTGCCCAATACCGGATCACTGGGTCGTTGAGTGACTCAGGCAAGCGGCGAGCTCTGCCTGGTCCCTGGTGGGCCCGAAGGTTTGCGTCCTTTTGCCCTGCGAGTTGGTTTCGATCCCGAGGACGTGGATGGTTCCGGTCGGACCGCTGAAGTCTTCGACCCGGACGTCGATGAAGTATCGGTAGCCGGGGCGCATGCGGATCGCAAAATCGATCCGTCCGGTTGAGGCGCTGAGCGCACCATTTCGATCGCCCTTACCCCAAGACGAGGGCGTCCCGACGACGTGGCATCCCGGCCAGAGTTCGAAGCTCGTACCCAGTGAAGACACGTCACGCCCATCCACGTAACGCACATAGCCGCTCAATCGGGAGCGCTGCCCGGGGGGCGGGGTGTCCGGTCCCTCGGCAAAAAGGGGATGATGCCGATCGCCGGACGAGGCGATGCACCCTACCAAGGCCGCGCCAACCAGGGCAACCGTCAAGCAGCGTGACCCAGTGCCAAAGAACCTCGACCGTCGCGACGCACCCTGACCAGACATCATCCAGGCAGAGACTAACCGAGCGGTGTCGCGAAGATCCAGCCTCGCGTTGGTGCCCGAGCGAGGCCCCCTTTACTCAAGAGTGGGGGTATCCCAGTCGACATAGGATTCCCCATTGTAGTCCACGCCGTGGTCAAACGTCGTGTCGTCGCTGCCATCCTTGAGAAATCGGTTCACGAACGCATCAGCCGCCTGCGACTGACGTGATGACGGAGCAAAGCAGTGCTGGCCGCCTTGGTCGTGGCCCACGACCGCCGCATGGTCTTCCACGCCCAGCGCTGTCCAAACCCGTTTTGCGGCGTGAAAGGAAGCATAGGCGGAGTGAGGAGCCAGATGCGTATTGCCCGGGTCACCGGGCAGCAGAATGAGCGCACGGGGTGCAATCAACGCCACGAGCTCGTGGTGATCGTGGGGAAGCAGGTGGGGATTCTTGCCTCCGCCCCCTGAAGCAACGTACGGATCGAGCAACCAGTCGATGAACCAGGACCAGCCCGTGTTGTCGAGGTCCTCCACCTCTGAGCCCGTCGCAGTCTCATAGTCGTCGGATATTCTCCAGGCAGCGGCGCCTCCGCCGCCCGTTTCCTGCGCAACGGTGAGCGCGATGCGGGCGTCGAGCGCGCCGGCCCACAGGGCCAGCTTGCCGGCCCAGGAACAGCCGTGGATCCCAATCTTGGTCATGTCGATGCCCAATTGGTCCTTGACCTGATCGAGCCCGTCAATCAGTCGGCTGACGCCCCAGGACCAGGCGCTGTAGTTGCCAACGGCCGCATTGCCGTCGCCCTCTGGCACCCAGAGTTCAGGGTAGACCTGGTAGTAGCCGTCGCTCTGGTTCGCGTCGCCGGTCATGGCCTCCATCGCAACCTCATTGGCATTGAAGGGGACGTTCGTACATCCGCTGATCATGCTGGACGGCCCATCCACACCAATCGCCACACAAGAGCCCGAACCGGTGATACTCGAAGTCAGCGTCATGGTACCGGCGTCCGTTGTCACATCGACCGACAATGTGTCGCCGTCCATGGTGGCCTCAACCTGGGGCGGCGGCGGTTTGGCGCCGACCTCGAATTCTTCCAGGTCGTGGATAATCTGCGCGCGTCTGCATTCCCACTCCGATTTGGTGCTGATGATGTCCCCGTTGTGCATCTGGAACGGGTTCGGCAACTTGGGATTGTCAACTGCGCCATATTCCCCGTGGGGCGCATCGCATGCCGCACCGGGGAATTCGGGGTAGCCCTCCGGAAGCTCGCCCCCACCGCCGGTGCCACCAGTTTCGCTGCCGCCGGCACTCCCAGCGACGCCGGCCCCGCCACCGGTCTCGGAGATCCCACCGGTCTGGGAGAGCCCACCGGTGTCGGAGAGCCCGCCGGTCTGGGAGATCCCACCGGTCTGGGAGATCCCACCGGTCTGGGAAATCCCACCGGTCTGGGAGAGCCCGCCGGTTTCGGAGAGCCCGCCGGTCTGGGAGAGCCCACCGGTCTGGGAGATCCCGCCGGTCTGGGAAATCCCGCCGGTCGCGAGGCTGCCGCCCGTCGCGAGGCTGCCGCCCGTCGCGAGGCTGCCGCCGGTCGCGAGGCTGCCGCCGGTCGCGAGGCTGCCGCCGGTCGCGAGGCTGCCTCCCGTCGCGAGGCTGCCTCCCGTCGCGAAACTGCCTCCCGTCGCGAAACTGCCTCCCGTCGCGAAAC
>CAZYKT010000010.1:0-144851 GCA_964648165.1 uncultured Polyangiaceae bacterium
GGTTCAAATCCTGCTGCGCCCACCGGAAACGGCCATTGTCATGCTGCCGTCGAGGTCTGGAGCTGGGGGGCATCGGGCCACTGGGCCCAACCCCTGCCATCCGTTAACCCGCCAAGCCGGACCAGCGTGCCCCATGGTAGGACATGGCATTCACTCGTGCCATGTCCAAGGATGTCCCTTCACGGGCCCGTACTGGGCTGACATCCCCGCGATGGGGTGTCGTCTGTGCCGTGCTGACCGCGGTTTGGTGTGCCCTCGGGAGCCTGCTGTACCAACTGGTGCCCCAGCTGTACCGGTTTCGGCTGTGGCACTCCTGGTCGGCGCCCCGTTGGCACACGGTCTCGGTGTACGTGCTGCTGGCCATCCTGGCTGTCTGGTTCGTCAATGGTGCGCTCCGTCTCCGCAGCTTGAGGAAGGACCGAGACCGGCGTTCCGCTGGCAGCCGTTCGAGGTTCGTGTTGGCCGTCCTGGAACTCGGCTCCGTGCTGGGGCTCTCGGTGTACGTGTGGCTGGTGGTGCGACCGCCTCAAGAGGAATTCCTCGTCACCGAGAAAGGCGCCAACATTCATGGTGAGTTCTATCGGGTGACGCGTATCGAGGAGGGGAATTACGAAGCCATACCGTGCAGGCCCACGCGGGTTTGGTTGGAGCGTCGGGTGGGTGCGGTCTCCCACGAGTTTCGCGTGGAACGCTGGCGCTTCTGGGCTTCGACGACCGGCGCCTATGATCTGGTCGTGGCTCGGGCTCAGATGAGTACCGACGGCGTCGTCTTGCGCCATGGCACAGAACAGGTAGCGCTGTCCAAGGCCAAGCCCCAACCCCATGCCGACGGAACGCTCCGACTGCGCCGTATTTGGCATCGCGACACGGGGCGGTCGGCTCGGGTACCGGAGGCCGAAATCCGGATCGGTGCCCATGACCATTCCGTACCCCTCGATCCCGAGTGGCCCGGCCAGAACGCGTTCTTGGGCCCCAACGAGTCGCCGGTTTGCCTGGTCAAGGTGCACCGAAACCTCTGTGTTCCGCTAGCGATTATCGCCGTTGCGCTGTTGGCCGGCCTCGCCCTTGTTGGGCATCTTGCTCAACGCACCGAGAGGTCCGCGCGATGAACCGCTGCGCGGTTCCACCGGCGCGCGTCGCGCTCCGCATCCTCGCCTGGTCCACCACGGTCGGCACGGTCGGGTGTGCCCTGGGTGTTCCGGAAGATGGCGCCGCTGACGCGGTGCCCAGTACCCGAGTCGACGTGGAGCACCAGGCCTCCATGGCTGGCAGGCTGGAGCCCGGCACGACTCCGGAGCCCCCAGGCACTGCTGCACCTACCGAGGTTCCCGTGGCCGAACCGATTCCAAGCCCAGCCCCCGGTCCCTGTCCGGATCGAATGCTCGAAGTGCAGGGTCAGTACTGCACCAACGTCATTCATCGCTGTATCAAGGGTGGTAAGACCCATCTAGGTGAGGCGACCCAAGAACCCGTCCCGTTCTATTGTGATCGGTACCAGGTGGGGTACGCAAAGTGCATGGGCAAGCAGGAGGCCAAACACTTCTGCATCGATGAACATGAGTATCCCAATGAACTGGGAACGCTCCCCACGGTCATGGTAAGTTGGTACGAGGCCAATGATTTGTGTGGTGCTCAGGGTAAGCGCCTCTGTGCCGATGACGAGTGGACTCTGGCCTGTGAAGGGCCCGAACGATTGCCGTATCCCTACGGCTGGGAACGGGACAAGACGGCGTGCAACATTGACCACCTGTGGATAGAGCCGAACGATTCGCTGTTGCTCAGCAAGACGGCTTCGGCCACCGTCATTCAGGCCGAGGTCGAGCGTTTGTCGAAACGGGTCCCGTCGGGAAGTATGCCACGTTGCAGCTCGCCCTACGGCGTGATGGACATGGCAGGGAATGCCGATGAGTGGGCCGTGAACGTCACTTTGGGAGGCAAGCCGTACCAGTCAGTCTTCAAGGGTGGCCACTGGGTGAGCGGCGCACGCAATCGCTGCCGTCCGGTCACGACCAGCCACGACGAAACCACGGTCTACTATGCGCAGGGGTTTCGCTGCTGCGCCGACGTCTCGGCACCCTCCGACGAGTAGCGTCCGCCTTGCTCACCCGTACCGGCGGCCCAAGCCGAGGGACGGGTGTGTCGTGGGCAGAACGGATCGCCCCGTCGACATTCCACAGGGGCCCTGCTACACGAACCCCCACCGTGGTTCGATTCCTTGCATCGCTGTCGGGTGGCCCCTGCCCCGTTATCCCGGAGCTCCGCCTGTGGATCCTGGCGGCGAGCTTCTCGGCGTTGGTCGCTGGGTGCGTGTCGACACCCGTTGCACGCGTTCCCGAAGCTGCGGCACCAGTCCCCATTCGGTCCGTGTTGTGGACCCACTTCTTCTTCTGGGGGCTGCTCGGGCATGCCGAGGTCGATGTGCGCGGACTATGTGGTACAAGACCCAGCCAGTCGATCACCCTACAGACCACGACAGAGAGCCTCGCCGCATCGGTGCTGACGCTGGGGATCTACATCCCTCGCCGCATGACCATCGAATGCGATCCGGGGCCACGACCATGAACGTTCCTCGTTGGCTCCTCAGACGGGGCCTGGCCCTGAGCTCAATTCTGATCCTGAGCCTTGGATGCGTCGGCTGCGTTCGCACCACCGTTCGCTCCGGAATGCGGCCCGGAGAAACGGCTCGAGATTGGAGGGATCGCTGGGTGCACGCCTATCTCTTCGGCTGGATACACCGCACGCCAGACATTCCCCTGAATCAGATTTGCCCCAACGGATGGTCGGAGTTCGACGTTCACTCCGATCCACTGCAGACCAGCATTGCCATCCTGTCGCTGGGAGCCTACACACCCTTCATGAGCACCGTCACCTGCGCCGACACCCCCTTGGTGCTCTGGTCTCCTCGGGTCCAAAGGGCGTCCGCGGTCCGTGACGGGCACCACGGTCCGCTCGCCGTGCGCCCCAATGCCCAGCCTGCGCCGCACCGGCCCCAAAACCAACACCGCACGAACCAGGAGCCTGCATGGTCTGAGCGATCGGCGATGTGACTGCACTCACGGGTTGCGAGGGCACCGACTCCGCCTCTATCCTTTTGGACGTGGCTCGTTCACTCGGCAACTGCGCCCATCGGATCGGCACGGCGTTGCTCGTCCTTTTCGGCCTTTCCCGAGCCGCCCTGGCAGGCAACGTCGGCCTGAGTGAGGGCGGCGCCGAGGCATCAGTTCCCACCGGTGCCACCCGAGCTGCACCACCTCAGTCTCCCGGAACGACGGGGACACCCACCGCAGCGCCCGACGAGCACGACCACCTCTGGATAGTGGATCCACGCCATCCCCCAGCGCAACAGGCACCGGACTGGTTGCGGGTACGCATCCACGGGGCGTATTGGGTTCGAGGGGGGGCGATGAGTGACATTCGCCTGACAGATTACTCGCTCCCGGGGTACCGGCGGTCGTTGGGTCAAGATCATCGGCTCTGGCATGCGCTTCGCCTCGAACCTGCCCTGACCTATGGCACCAGTTGGTCGATCGTGTCTCAGTTGGATGCTCCCCACGGGATGGTGCTGGGCACTCCCACCGACCACGTTCAACGGGATTCGGAGCCCCTGGACGAGACGCAGCCCATGCGGGTGTCACTGCGCTGGCTATACTGGGATTTGGCCGTGGCTGCTGGGCATCTGCGGGTCGGACAGGCACCGGCCACCTGGGGCAGCGGGTTGGTGTGGAATGACGGTAACCATCTTTCGGCGTTCGGAGATCCGCGGGGGGGAACGATCGTGGAGCGCCTGTCCTACGTGGGACGCGCCCTGGGCTCCAAGGTGCCCGTCGAACTGCTCCTTGCGACCGATCTGGTGCGACAGGATCGTCGAGTGAACTTGGTCCGAGGCGATCTGTCCGCCCGCGGAAGTCTCGGGATCTCCTACGCACCCTCGGTACGGCGCCGCGCGGGCCTTCTGCTGATCGTCGAGCAGCTTCACCCGTCCCAACCTCGAACCCAGGTTGACGGATTCGAACCCAAGGAACGGACGCTGACCATGGATGCCGCGGCCCAAATGGACTGGCGCATCCCAGGTACACCGTTCTCGGGTTTGGTCGAGGGCGAAGCAGCAACGGTACTGGGCCGCACCGAGCTGGACGACGGCGTAATGGCCCCCGCGCGGACCTCGTCGCACCGGGTCGCCAGGACGGGCGCCCTGGTTCGAGTTACGGGGGTCGGGACCCAGGGTGCCGGTGAACGGGGTTGGGGACGCTGGGGGCTGAGTATGGAATGGGGCTTCGCGTCCAACGACGCCGATCCAGCCGACACCACGGACCGGCGTTTCACTTTCCATCCGAGCCACCGGGTGGGTCTCATCCTCTTCGACGAGGTGCTGCGCTGGAAATCGGCTCGAGCCGCGGTGGCCATGGATGACTCGATGCTTCGCCATCGCCCCACCACCCTGGGGCGGCATCTCCCGACGGAGGGCGGCGTGGCAGGAGCGACCTATCTGGCCCCGACCATCTTGTTCCGTCCCGTCCCGCAGTTCGATCTCCGCGGTGGGTTCGTCCTGGCTCAGGCCACCGGAGACTGGGTCGACCCCAGCCAAGTGGCCATTCTGGGTCGCTACGCCAACTACGACGGTGGCTCACCCAAACCCCGCGATCTGGGGCTCGAGCTGGATGTGGGGGGGGAGGTTCGGCAAGCCCTGGGCCAAGGAATTACCGCCGCACTGGGCGTGGAGGGAGCCGCACTGTTCCCTGGGCGCGCCCTGGCCGACGCCGAAGGGCAAAGGATTGGCACGCTCGGACTGGCGCGTGGGCGCCTGAGCCTGTATTTCTGAGGACACCATGACGGTCGTATGGCGCTCGGTCGTGGTTCTGGTGCTGCTGGCCGTGTCCTGCGGTTGCAGTGACGAGGTTCCCGATTGGTCCAGGGAACCACGGGGCGGCGAAGCCACTCGCGTCCGCTTCAACCCCACCAACGAACCCCTGCCCGATCTTCCCTGGCCCAACGATCTGTATTGCTGGAGCGCTCTCCCCAACGAGGGGGAGTGTCGCCCCAACCTGCCCATGGGCAATGGATCGGTTCAACTCCAGCAGTGGGTCCAGCTGGTGAATGATGCGACGGGGTGGTCGACCACCTCACCGCTGCGGGTCCCGTTCGATCCCGCGCCCGCTCTACCGGCTGGCCCCGCCATCGATCTCAACCGCCTGGCCGCTCTGCACTCGAACGATGCCTTCTCCGACGACGCCATCTACCTCGTCGATCTGGAAACCGGAGCGCCGGTCCCTCTGCGTCTATCACACGATAGTCGTTCTTTCGTTCTGACCCAGCCACTGGCACTCGATCCATCGGATCCCAGAGCGCGGGAGCCAACACTGAGTGTCGAAACCCTGGACGAACGAATCGATCCAATCACCGGTACGTTCGACCCGGAGCGAACCGTCGATGGAACGCCCTCCGGACTGCCGCGTTACAACGCTGGTTGGGACGTGGACTCCGATGGGGTACTCGACGTCCTGTCGCTCCGAGGGGGACGCAGCTGTGCCTACTCGACCGGGTCCGACGTACCTGCAAACGCACTGGCAACCCGGGGACGGTGCCTGGCAGATTCGCTCTTTGCGAACTACGATACCGCAACCAACTCGCTGCGCATCGAGCCGGTACAGGCTCTTCAACCGTCACGGACCTATGCGGTCGTGCTCACCGATCGTCTCCTGGATTCCCTGGGCCATCCAGTGATGTCCCCGTTCGGGCAGCCGTACCATCCGGCACAGCATCCCGAGGTAATGAGGCTGCAGGATTGGCTGGCCAGGCCGGATCATCTGGACTGGTTCGGTTCACTTGCGAACACCGGCACTTCGCACATCGCCTACACTTGGACGTTCACGACCGGAACCGCCGTCCGCAAGCTTCGCCAGGCAAACGACCGGTTCTTGCACTCCCAGGCATCCGACCCGGAGGGCATGGCAACCGGGACCTTGGACACCGGAGCGGTCCTGGCAACGCTCCTAGCGCATGATCTGGACCATCCCTGCGACGCCTCTGATCCTCGCGATGCCCTGAACCAGTTGCTGCAAGCGATGTCCCCGGCGAGCGAGGGCGTACGAGCCGCACGGCGCGAGGCGCTGGCGCACATCGCTCGTCTGGTCGTGGGCACCTTGTCGCTACCCGATCCTCTGGAGCGTGAGCACGCCAGCGGATCCCGTCTTGGCAGCGGCTTCGACGCCGCGACCGGTCGCCGAACTTTCCGCTTTTGGTTGGCCCTTCCGCCCCAGACATCGGACCGACAACCCAGCTCCCTGACTGTGGCCCTGCACGAAACGCCCGGAAGCTATCTCGACTGGCTGGCTTCGGCCGGCGCCCTGGGGACGCTGGGCCTTGGTACTTGGGCGCTGGAATGGTCGTCCGCTTCGCCACGGGTCACCGAGGCCCAGTACCAGATCCTGAAGGACCGCTTCGATGAAGCGTGCCTGGGCAGGGACCTTCTGGAAAACTTGATGGGTTACCCCGATGGTCCCGTGAATCCCAGGGACGAGTTGGGCGACGCGGGCATGAACTTGCCGGAAATGCATTACCGGTGGCGCTCGGGAGCACTGGCCGTTTCCTCGGGCATCGCTGCTCTGGTCGACTCACTGCAAAGCAGTCCGGACCGGTTCGATTTCGACCAGGACGGCACGCCTGATATCCAGGCACAACCCACACACCTGGTTGGTGTCGGGGCGGGGGCGACGGTCGCGCTGATGACCGCGGCCATTTCGCCACACGTAGATGCGGTTGCAGCGGTGGACCCCATTCGTTCGGTTCCCGCCGCATGGCTGCGCGGTGCCACCCTGGGAGCAGATCCGGCGGCGCGGCTGCAAATCCTGGGGCCGCGACTGGCCGGAGTACCGTCCACCGCGTTGCCCAGCGACAAGACCCGCTGCACAGTCAAACAGTCCAGCATCCGTTGGTATGGTGCAGGGCTCGCTCCCGAGGGACGCGAGGTGGCTTGTCTTTCCCTCTCCGCGTCTCAAAGTAGGGGGCTGGCCTCGGGTGGAACGGCCCTTCTGACCAACCTGGCGACCTCGAGACGCCGCTGCGTCGCGGTGTCGCCGGACGGCGCGTTCTCCCTGGCCATTGCTGCCCAGGCCGGTGACCCCATGGAATTGGTGCTGTGGGACACCACGTCGGCGGTCATGCGGTTTGGAACCGACGATGACTGCACACCCCTCGTCTCGGACGCGCGTCGTGTGCTGTTGCTGGGCCCGACCGGCGACACCGAGAAGCTCACCTCCGAGCTGCACGTCCCAACCGGTGGCCTTGGCTATGAGCGACAGTCCAATGCCCTGTCCACGCTCTTCGAGCTGGGAGAACAGGCGCTGGCCGACATCGATCCCAGCGCCTTCGTGGCAGAGATGACCAACACGGCAAAGAAGGAACACCAACGGGGCTTGCTCTTGGTGGTAACCCCGGGGAACGCGTCGGTTCCCCCCAACCAGGGCATTGGTCTGGCCCGCGCTGCCGGCCTGATCCCCAGTCTGTCCAACCACGCCAGCGTCGACCACCCTGAATTCGCTCGATACGTGTTACCGCCCAGTCTGGTGTCGGTGTGGGGATCCGCCACCGTCGATGAACAACTTGAACTGGGGGACCTGGAGGAGGCTGCACCCTGGCTCCTGCGCCACCCACCAGAACCGGGTGCCTGCGGCAACAACCAGCTCGACCCATCGTGTGTCGGTTCAGCGCCGGCATGGGACTGTCTGACAACGCTCTTCGACTTGGATTCCCTGGACGAGGGACAGACCGGCTGGGGCGCCTATCGCGCCGTTCCCTCCCTGCGACTAGTCCGCAAGGTCGGCCCCCTTTCGACTGACTCACTGGATGACCTGTGGGAGCCCCGTGCCGCATTGGGGCGAGACCTTTCCTACGTCCCGTCTTCGCAGACACCGTTGGTTGCATTGGCCATTGCCATGACCTCTCCCAGCGGCTCCCATGGTCTGGTCGCAGATGACGTGTGCCAGCGCTTCCGCATGGGCGCCTATACGATCCACCTGATCGGACAGTTCCTGGCCACCGGCGGAACCGACTATCCCCCGGTCAGCCATCCCGACACTCACACCTGCCTCGCGGCGTCGAACCCCAGAGAAGCCTGCGACTTTCTCCACTAAGCCATGTCCCCACCTCCCAAGCTTTCCCTCGCCCACCTCCCTACCCCCCTTGAGCATTTCGATGCACTGGACAAGCTGGTTGGCACCGAGGTGTGGATCAAACGAGACGACATGACCGAGGGGGCAGCAGCTGGCAACAAGGTAAGAAAGCTCGAGTATCTGCTTGCCGATGCCCTAGCCAGGCGCTCCACCCACGTGTTGACTTGTGGCGGTGAACAATCCAACCATGCTCGTGCCACCGCACTCCTATCGGCACGTTTGGGAATGCGTCCTTGTCTGTTCCTGCGAACCACCGAGCCCGCCAGCCCACCCCAAGTGACGGGGAACATCCTTCTTGACCGCCTGGCGGGCGCCTGCATCCGCTGGCTCACTGCCGAGGAATACGAGGATCGCGACCGGGTGATGGGAGCAGCGGCCGACGACCTCCGCCAACGGGGAGAACGGCCCTATGTGATCCCAGAGGGGGGCTCCAATGGACTGGGTGCCCTGGGCTATGTGGACGCCATGGCCGAGATCCGCCACCAACTCGATCTGGGACTGGCCGCTGGCAAGGCGGGGTTCGACAGCATCGTTCACGCCTGCGGTTCCGGAGGGACCGCTGCTGGGTTGGCGTTGGGCGCGCGACTGCACAACGTGGCAACGCGCGTCGATGCGATGGCCGTCTGCTCCAGCGCGCAGGCCTTTCGCGAAGTCATCACTCGCATCGTCGTGGAATGCCGCACCCTCGATCCTCGGCTCGGCTCGACCGCCGACGTTTCGATCCACGATTCCTTCAAGGGACCGGGTTACGCAGTGGCCTCCGATGAACAGCTGCGCTTCTTGATCGACGTTGCCCGTGAGGTGGGCCTGGTGCTGGACCCGGTCTACACCGGTAAGGCGCTATTCGGACTTTCCAGGATGAATCCCCGACCCACCCGCGCCCTCTTTCTTCACACCGGAGGGCTGCCGGGGCTATTGGCCCAGACCGAACCACTCGCCAAGCTATTGCCCTTCGAGCCCATTGCACTTCCCTAGCGCCACGTGCGCAATCACCTGGGCTTGGTCACGCGGATGGTCCTGAGGGTCCTTCGGAAGGCCCGGTAACGCCCCATCACGTTCTCGCTCAGCTCTCGGTCCTCCAACAGATCCGTCTTCTCCTGGGGATCCTTTTTCAGGTCGTAGAGCCCCATGGGCCTCCCGAAGGCGGTGATCAACTTGAGGTCATTCTCGATGAAAGCCTGTCGGTCCTCGTTGAAGGGGCCCTCTGCCATGTCAACGAAGACGATTCTGCCCGTCTCCGCTCCCGGGACTCCCAGGACTTCTGGCAAGACCGACTGGCCACTGAGAGAGTCGGCGCTGCCTGGCTCGGGTGCCGGGACCCGAGCCAGATCCAGGATGGTCGGCACCAGATCGATGAGGCTCCGACGCACCGCAATCCGACGCGGCGAGACCGAGGGGATGTGGACCAACAGAGGAACCCGAATCAACGGTTCCCAGAGCTCGAAGCCATGGCGGATCATACCGTGCTCCCCGAAGGCCTCACCATGGTCGCTGGTCACGATGATAGCGGTCCGGTCCGCAAAGGAGCTCTTGGCTATCACCTCCAGGATCCTGCCAACCTGATGGTCGACGAACGCCACTTCTCCCAGATACCGACCCAGCGCGTTCGAACCGAAATCGAAACCCGGATGCGGAACGTATTCGACGTGTGGATCGGTGAAGTGAGTCCAGAATAGGAACTGGCGGTTCGACAAGGACGGGTCGTTTAGCTGCTGGACGGCCGCATCGCCCAGCTTGGCGCTGTTGGTGGTTCGATCACCCTCCACATACCCCGCCAACGAAGATGCGCTGGAGTCGATAACATCGAACCCGCGCTCGAATCCGTACGGGAAACGGTGGAAGTACCAGTAGCCCTGAACGCTGACGGTGCGCAGACCGGCGCGCTGCACGCGCTCCGCAACCGTGGTGTCCCGTAGGAACGCATTGAAATGCGACCAGTCCCGCCGCGTTTCACTGGAGTGTTTGCCAATGAGAATCGGGCCCACGCTCTTGCCCGTGTAGGACGCCGGAGAGTAGGCATTTTCGAACACGGCACTCTGACGGGCCAATCGGTCCAGGTTGGGCGTGACGTTTCTTGGGCTTTCCACCGCGTCGGCACGCAGCGTGTCGATGGTGATAAGGACGATGTTCAGTTTCGGCGGCAAAGCCTCCCGAAGTCGCCGCAGCTCTTCAAGCGGCGTGGCAACAACCGGCTCCAGCTTCACCGGTCGAGCATCCGCTCCGGAGCAGTCCTCGTCCTTGCCGTTGCCCGGCATGTCGTAGGCACCAGGGTTCTGGTTGGGATCGCGATCGTTGCAGTCGCCTCCCCCAAAGGCGTCAGAAAAGCCATCCTTGTCGGCATCCGTCGCTCTGCGTGCCACACCGAGTGTGATCCGTCCCAAGGGGGCGCCTCGCTCGATTGCCAAGGCGATCGAGCGCCTCTCCAAGGTGCTGCTCGCGGCGCGATTGGTGAACAGCCACGGAACCAGGAGGATGGCCAGGCAGATTCGCTCTGGGATTCGGCGCGCAAGCCAGGAACCTAGGTAGGCAGCAACCGCCAACGTCAACAGCAGCCCGGTGGCCCGCAGATCCAACTCGGGGCGCTTGAAGACTCCGAAGATGGCCAGCCTTCCGCCGGCTCCACTGGTCGTCCCGGTGGCCACAGCCAACCCAAGCGTCGCGACGGCAACCACCGTCCCCACCCCACCCCAAACTACCGGATCCGGCGAGCGCACTTTCAACATCATGCCTGCCGCCCGCGCCAGGAACAGAACCAACAGCGCCAGCAGCCCAGCAAGTCCCAGGCCCACCACGGCCACGACGGCTCCAACCAGCATGGAAGGCCAAGTCGTTCCCAGCGCATGCAAGGCCACTTTGGACATCACCATGATCCATGCGACCGCCGATGGCATCAGTAGTGCGAGGATTACGGCCAGTCGCGCCCGGCGCCGAGGCTCAGTCGGACGCAGCGAAGCGAACAACCTGCGCGGCTCCGGACTCCCATCGGGATGAATCAACGCCGAGCCGATTCCGACAGCGACACCGACCACCAGAGCAACCGGCGCCACCAAACCAATGTCAGCCAGCCAGAGCCGCCAGAAATCGGGACCATTGGCCGCACTGGCCCGCGCCCAGCGCACGTCCAAGACGGAAACCAGGAACGCTGTCACCGTAGCCAGGAACGCGCCCCTTACGACACGTCGTCGGGCGCGAGCCAGATCCTGGGTGAGTGTCAATGGGGCCTGGGTCGCTGGCGGCAGCGCTCCGGGAGCTATGGAGAACGGCAGTGGGGCAACGTCGACCTGCGACTCCTCCTCTGATTGCTCGTCGAGTGGGGCCGGTCCGCATGGTCCCTCCGCCTCCACGTCCGACTCGGGCAGGTTGTGGGTCGGTCGAGTCTGGTCATCCTTCCCCAACGCCCCAGGAGCGATCACTGTCGGCTCGTCGGTTTCTGAATCTGGCCCTGACGTCCTTTTTTCCTTCGGCGCCAGTGGGTCCTTGGAGTCAGGATGGATCCGCGTTGCTTCGTCAGCATCCGGCTCGCTGCGCGCCGAAGTCTGAGCCTGGGTTTGTGTCGAAATCGGTTCTCCGGAGTAGATCCGGGTCTGTTCCTCCGAATCGCTGGATGAACCACGCGGCTCGGTCTTGGCCGGGTCCCGTCCCTTGGCTGACGAGGCAGAGGACTCGTCCTGGTAGATTCTGGTCTCGTCGTCCACCTCACCACCGTGGCCAGCGTGCCCGTCTTTGCCCGTTGGTCGTTCGGAACCGGTGTAGATGCGCGTCGCGTCGTCGCTCTGTTCCGCCTGTGACCCCAGCGAGTCCGGGTGATCCGACCCCTGAAAGATTCGCGTCGCGTCATCCACCGCGTCCACATCGGTGTGTTCGAGATCACTGTCCTCTTCCAGTTCGGGGCCGGCGGCGACGCGAGTAGCGTCCTCGTCTTCGTCGTGTTCGCTCAGGGGCTTGGGCGGATCGGGGCGAGGAATCCGCGGCGCGGGAGGCTTGGCGTTGGGATCGTCTGGGGACAAATCGACCTCGAGGGAATCGGCACCTGTTCAGAGGCGGCGCACTGGCGAGGTTCCGCCTTGGGGCTGAGCCAATGGGTGAGCTGCGTCGTAGACTCGCGTCAGCTGTTCCATCGACAGGTGGGTGTACTGCTGTGTAGTGGAGAGGCTGCTGTGCCCCAGCATCTCTTGAATGACCCGCAGGTCCGCTCCGCCCTCCAGCATGTGGGTGGCACAGGAATGGCGAAGCGAATGCGGATGCACGTCGCTGCGACCACTACCGAGCTCCCCGTAGTGCTGCACCAGACGTTGAATCCATCGCACGCTCAACCGCCGTCCCCTGCGACTGACGAATACCGCCCTCGGATCGAGAGACAGATGGCGCGACTGGACCAGTTCGCCGCGGAGCTTCAGGTACCGTTCGAGCGCCACCGCGGCTCGAGAGCCGACCGGCACGACTCGCTGCTTGTTTCCTTTGCCGAGCACCCGCAGTTGACGTCCCTCCATCACGATATCGTCCAGATCGAGCTTTGCCAACTCGGAGACGCGAAGCCCGCAGCCGTACAAAAGTTCCAAGATGGCGGTGTCCCGGTGTCCTTCCCCAGGGCTGATGCGGGAACTCGCCTCACTGGCCTCGATGACCCGCTGCGTGTCTTCGGCGTTCAAATGACGCGGGAGCCGACGTTGCACCTTGGGACTGGCCAACAGCGTGCTGGGGTTGTCCGCCAGCTCGCCGCGTTTCTCCAGAAGGCCGAAGAAGGCACGAACGCTGGACATCTTGCGAGCCAGTGTGGCCGTACTCGAAACCTTGGACCGCTCAGCCAACCACGCCCGCAACATGAGCTTGTCCACCGATCGAATCGCCAGGGGCGCACTGTACCGGCTCCGCAGGAACGCGCCGAGTTGCTGGAGGTCGCGACGGTAGGCCATGACCGTATGCGGCGAAGCGCGGCGCACGTTCTGCCAGTACTCGACGAACCGGTTGAGGCTCTCGTCAAAACCATCCGGGGGAATCGGCCGGTCGGGGGGGGGCTCTCGAGAAGACAAATCACCCTCTTGTCTGTCTTAGCGCGATGACCCAGAGCGCGACACCGGCCGCGAAGAGCACGGCGCACGACACCCTCCACAGGCGGGGTCGACGGGACGATGGCCCCAGTTCATGAGTTGCCACGAAGAACCCCAATGATACCGTGATCAGCGCCAGCACCGAAAAAAGGCTCGACCAACCACCGCCACGCGAATCGACCGAGGAGGATTTCGATTCAGCGCCGAGTTGCCAGCCATTGGGACCGCCGGGCGTCCCCTCCTGTTGTGGGTGCGGCTCGACCCATCGTTCCCCGGCGCCGGCGCTGGAGGCCGAACGGCCTACCCACACTCCAGTCTCCGTCTCCACCGCTCGAATGGCCTCCCGTGCGGCGACCGCCACCCGATGGTGGCCAGTGGCTTCGGCTCCAGTCGCGATTGCCTCCAGGCGCTCCCGACTGCGAGCCACGTGACCCAAACCAGGCGCGTACAGCAATCCAGCCCGGCGGGCGTGGACCAGCGCCTCCCGCAGGTCCCCCTGATCGAAGGCCCTGTCGCTGGCCGTCATGGCTCTGTCTGCGTCCCTGACCATGCGCACCACCAGCACCGCGATCCCCAGCAGAACCAACCCCGCACCCGCCGAACCCAACCTGAGTGCGCGCCGCCACGGGATCATAGGAAATCTCGTCGGCGGAAGATGAGGCTGGCAACGACCAAGAGCACAAGACACCAACCCAGCCCCTGCGCTCCCGCCAACACCAGATACCATCCGACTGGACCCTGACCGGACTCACCCGTCAGCACGGGGCGCGGTGGGACATAGACCATCAGGTTGGGAACGACGCGGGCGACGGTTGCCCCTATCTCGACGATGGCCCGACCAAACACGCGCTCCGGAAGTCTTGCCAGACTGTCCGCCGAACGCCCCACGATGACCAACCCCAGGGTGAACACCGCCGTCAATACCGGAGAGGAAAAGGAGGAAAAGAGCGTGGCGATGGCGACCACCACGCCCACCTCGATGAGGGTCAGTACGGCACAGCCGACGAGCACTCGCCGATCCTCGGGGGCGCCCTGAGCCAGGACCATCGCCACGCCGAGCAGCGCCAGCGCGGTGGGAATGGGCAGAAAGGTGCGACTCGAGGTGAACCGGTAACCAACAATCCCAGCCCCACCCAGGACCGAAAGGGCCGTCGCTGCCAGAGCCACCAAGGAGCGACCAGTCAGAGCCGACACGGCCAGCAGAAGGACCGCAGACTGGCCTGCCACGAAGACCAGTAGTAGCAGCCAAGACCCCAGGAACTTGCCGACCAGGTACTCGACACGACGAATGGGTCGAGCCAGAATCGGAAACACCGTCTTGTGTTCCAGCTCGCGATGAAGGGAGGTGGCGCCCAGCAGGATGGCGACCACAATCCCGTACACGGAAACCGATGCTGCCCCCACGTCGCTGATGACCCGCGTGGTGTCCCGAAAGGCGTAGGCCCCAACCACCAGAGCATAGCCCGCCGTCGCGACGGCCAGACCAAATAGGCCGTGCAGCAGACGAGCCCTCACGTTCTCGCGATACGTGTTCAGCGCAATGGCCAGGATCCTCGACAGCATCGACCCGGTGCGTTCTTCTATACTCGTCCACCGGACGGCGCAACTTGCCGCACCGATAGCCTGCGCCACCCCGGTCATCGGCGGGCCCGCCCCATCCCCCCCTGGAGCCTGGTTGTCGAGCCGCGCTGCTTGGCCAAAACGGAACCAACCAGCTCTTTGCGCCGGAAATGTCTCCGAGCCACGGCCCCAGGACACTGCGTCGGGGTGAGTGACAGGCCGCCATGCTACGCTCCACCCAACCCGTTCTTTTCGCTCATATGCCAGATGTCCTTGGAAATACCGCAGGCCTGACCCCTTCAGCGCTCCATGTCCTGTCTCGTGTCTACCGGCGCCGAGTGCCGCTGGACTGCATCGTGACTCCCGAGCTGGCACGCAGCCTTGCGGACGCCTCGCGGGAGTCGAAGCGTCAGGTCGGCGCGTTGGTCCATCGTTCGGGAACCGTCGACGCCGTGGTGGTCGGTGACGCTACCGGACTTCTGTTGCCGGACGTTGGTCGGCTGCGCGCTGCTCAAGGGCGCTTTCGCGCCCTGCGTCTGATCCACACCCATCTGTTCCACGAACCCCTCACCCGAGACGACCTGACGGATCTGACTCGCCTGCGGTTGGATCTGGTTGCAGCGCTGCTGCTCTCGCCGGAGGGGGAACCCAGGACTCTGACCTGGGCATACAATCTCCCCAACCCGGTGGGTCACGAGGCGCCCTTCCGTATCGAGGGACCGTTCCCGTGGGGTACGCCCCAACCGGATTTCGGCGCCTTGATTGCTTCGCTAGAAGCCGAGTTCGCGCGGCTTTCCGGGACCCGCTCGGTCCGAGGGAAGGACGGGCGGGCGATCTTGATCCATGTTGCCGAGAAGCGCGCCGGAGGTGCGCAGAAGGCCCATTCCAGTCTGACCGAACTGGAGAGCCTGGCCGACACCGCTGGGGTGGCCGTGGTTGACCGCTTCATACAGATTCGTGATCGCCTCGACCCCAAGTACGTCGTGGGACAAGGCAAGCTTGGGGACATCGTGCTCAGAGCCGTGGAACTCGATGCCGAAACACTGGTATTCGACTGCAATCTGACGCCCAGTCAAGTCCACGGCATTGCGGGTCAGACCGATCTGAAGATCATCGATCGGACCCAGCTGATCCTCGACATCTTCGCACAGCGTGCCGAAGCCCGTGACGGCAAGCTGCAGGTGGAGCTGGCTCAGCTGAAATATGCTCTGCCACGGCTCGAATCGCGGGACGATGCACTGAGTCGTTTGACTGGGGGGATTGGGGGTCGCGGCCCGGGAGAGACCAAGCTGGAGATCGGGCGCCGCCGCGCCAAGGAGAGGATCCAGCGTCTCGAGCGCGAGATCCAGACACTGGAGAAGCAGCGTTCTCAGCGGCGATCGCGCCGCACGCGCAGCGGTGTCCCGGTGGTGGCCATCGTCGGCTACACCAACGCCGGCAAGAGCACGTTGATGAACGCGCTCACCGGCTCCCATGTGCTGGCAGAGGATCGACTGTTTGCTACCTTGGACACGCGATCCCGCCAGTTGGTCCTGCCCCAGGGACAAGCGACGATCTTGACGGATACGGTGGGCTTCGTTCGAAATATGCCACCCTTCTTGTTCGCGGCTTTTCGGGCAACCTTCGAGGAGGCGGCCGACGCCGATCTGCTCTTAGAGGTGGTGGATGCGTCCGATCCCGACCACCCAGAACATCGAAAGGCTACCGCCGATCTGTTGGACCGGCTCGGTCTTGAGCACACGCCTCGCATCCTAGTCCTCAACAAAATTGATCGGGTGCGGGATGCGGACCGAGCCTATTGGGTCGAACCGGAAGCAGCCGTGGCCGTCTCAGCGACGGACCCATGCACCCTGAAGCCACTTTTGGAGCGAATGTCCATCGAACTGGCGACCGTGAATCAGAAACGGACGGATCGGGACGACGTCGCCTGGGACGACTCAGCCGGTCAATCCCGTGCCACGACCGATCCCCCATAGCCCGCGGGGCGACGGGCGGTCCGAACCAGACCGCCAACCGCTCATCAATGCCGCAATACCATCGCTCCCCAGTGGAACCCTGCGCCCAGCGCGAAGAGACACAGGAGTTGACCGCGCCGCAGACGGCCGTCCCGACACATCTCGTCCATCAGGATCGGGATGGTCGCTGTCGAAGTGTTGCCGAACCGGTCGATGTTGCCGGGCATCCGTTCCGGGCTGACCTTCAATCTCTCGCATACAGCGTCGTTGATACGCTGGTTGGCCTGGTGTCCGATGAACCAATCGATGTCCTTCAGATCGACACCGGCGGCACCGCAGGCCTGCCGAATGGAGGCGGGCAGCTTGGTGACGGCGTACTTGAACACGTCGCGACCAGCCATTCGCGGGTAGAGTTCCTCGGATGCGAGAACCCGTTCATTGACGAAGGGACGAGTCCGGAAACCGAGGGGGAGCACCAGCTCGTCCACGAATCGACCGTCACTGTGGAGATCGAGGGAAAGGATCCCCGTCGCCGCGTCAGGACTGGATTCCACAACCATGGCCCCGGCACCATCCCCGAAGATGACGGCATAGCCGCGATGCCGGGTGGCTCGGTCCCAGTCCTCGGGACTGGGCTTCTCGGAGGAGGTTCCCTCGAGAATATCCCAGTCTCGCCAGGGCATGAAGCCAGCCTGAGCCTCGGCAGCCGCGATCAAGACGCACCGCGCAGCTTTGCTCCCGATGAGGGCGTCGGCAACCTGGAAGCTGAACAGCTGCGCTGCGCACTGTTGGCGAAGGTCCAGCGCCGGAATCCCCACGCAGCCCAGCTTCTTGCCCAAGAGCACAGCGGACCCCGGGAAGGTGTGGTCCGGCGTCATGGTGTTGAAGATGATGTAATCGACATCCTTCGGCTCACGCCCCGCCGCCTGCAGAGCCAGGCGACTCGCCTCGAGCGCGAGGTCGGAAGCCCCCACTCCCTCGGGACAGAAATGTCGCTGTCGTATGCCAGTTCGCTGGAAAACCCATTCGTCTGACGTGTCCATGACGCGCGCCAGGTCGTTGTTCGAATAGGGTCGTCCGGGTGCGTAGTGCCCTGTACCGGTGATGCGTAGGCCCATGACAATCCATCGCCCTCTCCGGAAAAGCCCTGTCCTTCTGTGAGCAACGAGAGAGCGGAACCGTCAATACTCGACCACCGGCACGTCGTCACCCCCTCACGCGTGGTTCAACCACATCGAACAATCTGACAATGCGGCCCGCCGGACTGTCAGGCGTGCTCGTCATCCCGCCGCGGTCGCCGCGAGCAGGATAGGACTCGTTTCCGCACCCTGACCGCCTCGGGAGTGACTTCGACCAGCTCATCCCTGTCGATGAACTCGAGGGCGGTCTCGATATTCAGCCCACGGGCGGGGGCCAGAATGACGTTCTCGTCCCGCCCGGCGGCTCGGATGTTGGTCAGCTTTTTCTCTCGGGTCACGTTGACGTCGAGGTCATTGCCCCTGTTGTGCTCTCCCACGACCAGCCCCTCGTAGACGGCCGTTCCGGGTTCTATGAACAGGACGCCCCGGGGCTGCAAATGGAAAAGGGCATAGGGAGTCGCTACGCCACCCCGATCCGCCACAATCGCACCGTTGGTTCGTCGCAACAGGGGTCCCCGATAAGGCTCCCAACCGTCGAAAACCGTGTTCAATAGGCCGGTGCCCCGCGTCTCGGTGAGGAACTGTGACCGAAACCCGATCAATGCCCGGGAAGCCACTCGGTACTCGATCCGCGCACGCCCGAAGCCCAGGTTGGTCATCCTGACCATCTGCCCCTTGCGCTCGCCCAGGCGCATAGTGACCGACCCCACGTACTCCTCCGGAACGTCCACCACCACACGTTCCACGGGCTCACTGCGAACACCACCGATGTCTCGGACGACGACCTCGGGCATGCCCAAACAGAATTCGTAGCCCTCTCGGCGCATGGTCTCGGCCAGGATCGCCATCATCAACTCCCCCCGCCCGTGAACGATGAACGTGTCCGGCTCGTCCGTCAGTTCCAGACGCAAGGCCAGGTTGCGGCGCGCCTCCCGCTCCAGCCGATCGCGGATGTGGCGTGAGGTCACCCAGCGACCGACCTTGCCCGCAAACGGGGACGTACTCACGCAGAAGCTTACCTTGATGGTCGGCTCTTCCACTTGGATTCGTGCCAAGGGTTCCGGACATTCTGGGCAGGTAATGCTGTCACCGATCTGCACCGATTCGAGCCCCGCCAGTGCGACGATGTCACCCATCTTGGCCTGGTCCCATTTGACCCGCCTCATTCCACGGTATCCGTAGACGGCACTGATTCTCTGCGTGCTCTGTCCGTTTTCCTCAAGCAGCGTGACATTCTGTCCCGTTCGCAGACAGCCTCGCGCGATCCGTCCCACAGCCAAACGACCCACATAGTCATCCTGTTCGATGTTGTAGGCCAACATCTGAAAGGGGCCATCTGGATCACCGACCGGGGCTGGGATGTGCTTCAGAATCGCGTCGAACAGGGCCGACAGGTCGTTGGCATCGTCTCGCAGATCACGCTTGGCAATGCCGTGTCGACCGATGGCGAACAGGTAGGGGAAGTCTGCTTGACTGTCACCCGCTTCCAGGTCGCAGAACAAATCGAATACCTCGCTCAACACCTGCTCGGGGCGAGCATCATGACGATCGATCTTGTTGATCACGACGATGATGGGGAGTTCGAGCTCGATGGCCTTGTTGAGGACGAACCGGGTCTGGGGCAATGGTCCCTCGGCCGCATCGACCAGCAGAATGGCTCCGTCCGCCATGCGCAGCGTGCGTTCTACCTCGCCGCCGAAATCAGCATGGCCCGGGGTGTCGATGATGTTGAGCGTGACGCCGTGGTATTCGACGCTGCAATTCTTCGCGAGGATGGTGATCCCCTTCTCTCGCTCCAGCTCGCCCGTGTCCATGATCCGCTCGGCAACGTCTTCGTTCTCGCGAAACACCCCCGTCTGGCGGAACATCGCGTCAACCAGCGTGGTCTTGCCGTGATCAACGTGGGCTATGATGGCTACATTGCGGAGTTCGGAGCGAGCAGTCGACGCCATGGGGCGCGTCCCCTAGCACGCCACCCGTTTGGGGCGAGCCTCTGGATGGTCCCTGGTCCGGCCCGTCTCAACCGCCCGGCAGACCGGCCCCCACCACCACATACAGAATCACCCGCCGGGCACCCTGGTTCTCACACACCACCGTGGTCTCCCCGGGCACCCACAAAACCTCTCCACTGCGCGCCTCGACGGCTTCCTGGGGGGTCCGGACCAACACTCGACCTTGCTCGCACACGATCCATTGGGGGTCATGGCCTTGGACCATTGTGTACTTCCCCGCACCGGCCAGCTCAATGCGCTCGATCTCGAGCCCACGGCCATCACGTACGACGCGGCGGCAGATCCCCTGCCCTCGGCGGACCGTTGGCATGTCCTTTGGCGAAACCCTTCGCAACTGACAGGTCTGACCCTGTACCAGAGTCTCCAGAGCAACCCCGAGTGCCCCGGCAATCCGTACCGCGATCGAAAGGGTTGGGTTGCCGTCCCCCGACTCCAGGTGAGCCACGGTGGGCCTTGGCACACCGGACTTCTGGGCCAGCTGCTGCTGCGTCCAGCCCCGAACCTCCCGCAAGCGGCGCAGATTCTGGGCCAGGTTCGCTGGGGTGGCCGAGGAGGTCATGAGCCCAGAATACCAGCAACCGAGCCCCTGGTGCATCCGACCCTGGGAATGCGCTGGTTCTTTCCGCTTTGCGTCCTCCTGCTGGCGTTGGGCTGCTCCAACGCCACCCACCGCGCCATGTCCGCATATCGGGATGCAGAGTACCCGGAAGCGCTTCACATCCTGCTCGAGCTTCAGGGCACCTGGCGAAACCTGCCACCGGCTGAGCGAGCCCGCTACGTGCTGGTCCGTGGTTTGACCCACCTCGCTCTCGGAGACGGTCTCCGCGCTGACCCATGGCTCACCCGCGCCCACCTCTGGTTCTGTCGTGATCCGAAGCTTTTGGACCACCGCGAACAGGGGGCACTGCGGTCGGCGTGGAAGAGCCTGGGGCGACTCCCTGGGGACCGCTGCCATGAGGAACAGCCCCATTTCGACCGCCTAGCGGATCCCTTCTAGCCTCTCCAGTGGCACCACCTCGTCCCATGCGTTCTCGTGGCCGTCGTAGTGCACAACGAAGCGGTCGGGATCCAGGATCCCGGTGATTGTGGCCGTGTAAGAAGACCCGCGCCAGCGCACGCGAACCCGATCCCCGACGCGATACGAGGCACCGGACGGGGAGGCAGTGCCCTTGGGTGATGCCTCGGTCCGATGACAGGGAGCGACAACCGCACGGTAGGTCGACTCCCCATCCTCGACCCGCCCCACCACGTCATCGACGCCAACCTCCCGCTGCCAGGTCAGGTCGCACCCCTCGAACTGCACGCGGAAACGAACCTCGCCCACCCGCGCCACCACGTAAGCGCGGACCACCGAGCCCTCCCACTGGACCCATATGCGTTCGCCAATCCGAACCGGCTTGCTGCATCCAGCCCCGAGCAAAACGATCCAAAGCCAAGGCAGGATCGGCTTTCTGGCTGCGCGATGACGTTCGTCCACTCCGGATGGTCCCTCGCAAAAGGCCGACTGGCTCAGGGTGAGGGAGTGGGACCGGAGCCCGGTGTGGGCCAGATGGATCCCTCGCTCCTGGGTCTCCAGCCGGCACGGGCCGCCGCCCCCGCGCCGGCGGCAAGCCAACGGGACACGCGAGACCGGGTGGAGCGATACGCGTACTCGAGAATGGCCCGTCGCGCCGCGAAACTCGCCGAGTTGTGCATGAACAGAATCCCGTCCGTGGGCTCCGGCTCGATCAGCACGACTTCGACGCCGCCTCCTCCCCGAAGTCGAGCACACGCCTCTTGCATCAGCTTGTGGACACTGATCCGGAGAGCCTGACTCATGACCCACAACATGCCCTTGTCCTTCAGACTGCTGCGCGGGCCGTGACCGGTTGGAACGTCCTGGGCGGCCACCGGAACCATCGGGTTGATCACGACCACGACATCAGCCCCTTCGGCCACGGCAACGTCCAGGTGCGCCACTTGCGCCGAGCCTGCGTCGATGTAATGCCGAGAGCCGATCCGAACTGGCGAATAGACCGGTGGAAGCGCCATCGAAGCGATGCAGGCTCGAGTCACCGGCACATGGTCGAATCCACTGGCGCCGAACAGAACCTGACCACCGCTGTCCAGGTCGTGTGCCACGATCCGCAGGGCACTGGGCAGCGCGGCGAAGGTATTCGGTACCTCTCGACGGACGAAGAAGTCCTCCAGAAAACGTTCGTAGGAGTCGAGGGAGAAGAACCCAGCCGGAAGGGAGTCATTGAATCGATCCAACTCCTCCCACAGACGGGTGGGATTGGTCGGGGCACGAGCCAGGATTCCGAGCACACTCTGGCGCAAGGCCTGTCCCGTTGACACCACGGTGCGACGCCATTCGGCAATGTCAGTACGCAGGATGTGCTTCCGCTCCAATGGGAAGTAGTCGTCCGCTGGGTCGAGGATGGCTCGATAGATCCTGCGGATTGGACTGCCGCCGGCCAGGGCCGCAGCTACACTGGACCCGCTCGATGCAGCAACGTACAGATTGAACTGGTTCGCGTCGAGTCCTTCAACCGCATCCTCCAGGGCAGCCAAGACGCCGATCTGATACATGGCACCGGTGACACCGCCACCTCCCAGACACAAGGCGATTCGAGGATTGCTCATGGCACCTCTGCGGGACGGGGCAGTCGGCAGGCTGCGGATTGCGCTATTCGATTCATGGTACGATTCAACTCCCACGCAGGTGCGGTATCACGCCGCGCTTGACCACGGTATCCCGGGCACTCTTGGTTTCCACATCAGGGTAGTCGATGGTGTAGTGCAGCCCGCGGCTCTCGTGCCGGCTGGAAGCTGAGGCGATGACTAGCTCCGCTACCGTCTGAATGTTGCGCAGCTCCAACAAGTCGCGAGTCACAACATGCCGCCAGTAGTACTCGCGAATCTCCTCCTCCAGCACGGCGATGCGACGAGAAGCTCGGCGGAGGCGCGAGTCACTGCGCACGATCCCCACGTAGTTCCACATCAGGCGACGCACCTCATCCCAGCTGTGCGACACGACGACGGCTTCATCGCTCGGTTGGGCATCACCCACCACCCATTCGGGCACACAGGGATGGGGTTCGGCGCCGAGCTCAGGCAGCTGCTGCCCGATCCTGGCCGCCGCCCGGCGCGCGAACACCACCGCCTCCAGCAGGGAGTTCGAAGCCAGGCGATTGGCCCCGTGCAGGCCGGTGCAGGACACTTCACCCACTGCCACCAATCCGGGCAGTGAGGTGCGACCGTCCAGATCAGAGGTGACGCCACCGCACATGTAGTGCGCGGCCGGGACCACCGGGATCGGCTGGGTCGCGATATCGATACCAAAGCGTGCACACTCGGACAGAATGCTGGGGAAGCGCTCCTTCAGGAAGGCCGAAGGACGCTTCGTGGCATCGAGCAACACGTATTCGGAGCCGGTGCGCTTCATCTCGTAGTCGATGGCACGAGCCACGATGTCCCGGGAGGCCAGATCTCCCGCCGGGTGATGGCGATGCATGAAGGGCTCACCGCTGGGCAGACACAGCGTGGCCCCCTCGCCACGAAGGGCCTCGCTGATGAGAAAGCTCTTGGCTCGGGGTTCGTAAAGCACGGTGGGATGGAACTGGAAGAACTCCATGTTCGCGATCTCCGCACCGGCCCGAAACGCCATTGCCACACCGTCGCCGGTGGCAATATCGGGATTGGACGTATACAGGTAGGCCTTGCCAGCACCCCCGGTCGCCAGGACTGTGGTCCGAGCCAGATGGGTCTCGACGCGCCCCGACCTCTCATCCAGGATGTAGGCACCGACACAACGATCCGGTCCCCCAAAACGACTCAGGGTGATGAGATCGACGCCCATCTGCCACTCCAGTATCCGGATGTTGTGGTGACCGCGAGCCGTCTGCAACAGGACGCGCTCCAACTCCGCGCCGGAAACGTCCCCGACGTGGGCAACCCGCCGGGTGGAGTGTCCCCCCTCTCGGCCCAGGTCGAGGGCCCCGTCCGAGCGACGAGTGAACTGGACACCTCGGTCAGATAGCCAACGAACGGCTCCGGGCGCCTCCCGCACGCACAGATCGACCACGGCATCGCGACAGAGACCTGCCCCAGCTTGGTGGGTGTCTCGGATGTGCTGCTCGAAGGAGTCCTCTTCGGTGAGAACCGCAGCGATCCCACCCTGCGCACGGCGACTCGCGCAGTCGTCGGCGGCCCGTTTGGTGCACAATGCCACCTCGCCGTGCTCCGCAGCCTCCAGCGCCAGAGTCAATCCAGCAATGCCACTACCAAGGATGAGCGTCTCGGAACGGTGCGTCATGCGCGTCAAGACTAGTACAGATCCACGACCGCGACCGGCCAGCACCAGAGCCGCGCCGCGTTTCAAGCTCACATCACCACCGAATCTCCACCGAGCAGCGGTTGACGACTGACGGGTTCGGGCCTACTGAACCAAAGCATTGGATTGCCTTGGCCCCTGGGCCGCCGGGTAGCGGCCCACCGGACGAAACGGGGCGGTTGGTGGAGATTTTTCGTGAAAATCCTTGTTCCGATGAAACAGGTCGCCGATCCCGACGCGGCCGATAGGGTTCGGATATCCGGTGGTGGGACGCAGCTCGATGACAGCGGACTGGAGCGCCGGACCAATCCGTTCGACGAGTACGCGCTAGAAACCGCACTTCGCCTAACGGAAGACGGCAAGAATCCACGCCAGCGACTGGGCGAAGTCATTGCTTTCAGCCTGGGCCCACCCGCTACGGAGACGATGCTTCGCTCGGCACTAGCGACGGGCGCGACCCGAGCGGTTCGCGCTGATCTCCGGGATGTCAATCTCGATGCGCGGTTAGTCGCTCGGGCGCTGGCGAGGTTCTCCATCGACGAAGCCGTCGACTGGGTCATCATGGGCAAGCAGACGGTGGACGGTGACGGCAACGAGGTCGGTCAGCGCCTGGCGTCGATTCTCGACTGGCCCCAGGCCACCTGCGCTGCCACTCTGGTTGAAACTGACGACGGCTCGCTACAGGTCGGGCGTGAAGTCGACGGGGGTGTGCACACCGTTCGATTGGTCCCCCCGGCGGTCGTTACGGTCGATCTGCGGATTGTCGCGCCAACCAGTGTTCGCTCTCGATTCACCGCCAGGGAGCACAGCTATCCGGGTGGGGTTCGGTTTGCGCCGCTACCCGCGATCATGCAGGCGAGGCGCAAGAACATCGACGTCCTGGCAGCCGATTCTCTGCTGGGTGACACCCAACCCATGTTGCGACACGTTGCCTATCATTGCCCGCCACGCCGACCCGAGGGGCGCAGGGTGCGCTCCGCCGACGAACTGATCCAGCTTCTCGCCTCCGAGACGGATCTACTGTAGGTCAAACACACCATGCAGGCTTCCGAGATATCCCAAGTCCTTCTGGTCATCGAAGCGACGACGCGTCGTGCATGCCTGGACTCTCTGCTGCGCGGCGTGACCTCGGTTCGACAGCTGTGCAGCCTGTGTTCTGCCAAATGCTCGGTGTTGGTCGTGGGCCACGATGTCGACCTAACGGTGGCGCGAGTTCGAACCCACGGCGCCGAATCGGTCCTGGTTGCCGAGACCGGCGGTCTGGACCTGCGTGTGCCCGAAAACGTGGTCCCAACCCTGCAGAGGGTGGTCCGAGACAATGAATTCGACGTCGTCGTTGGCCTCGCGACGACGACCGGCAGAGACTGGATGGCGAGGCTGGCCGGTCGTTTGGACGCTCCCTATGTGGGGGACTGCGTGGGGATCCTGCAACAGGGCTCCGAACTGGTGTTCCGACGCTGCATCAGTGCAGGGAATATCCTGGCAGACTGCCGGTGCGAATCCCGGCCGGTCGTGGTCACGGTTCGGCCACCGGACTTCGCTCCAGCTCGTCCCGACTCCACGTTGTCGAAGGTGAAGACGGTGAGCCTCGAGTCCCCTGGCGCGGCCGCCGGACGGATCCGCTCCGTGGGCTTCGATGCGGTCGAGAGCAGTCGACCCGACCTGTCCGAGGCGCGCATCGTGGTTTCTGGCGGGCGTGCCCTGGGTGGTCGATTCTTCGAGGTCCTCGCCCCCTTGGCAGATTCGCTCGGTGCTGCGATTGGTGCGACTCGCGCCGCTTGTGATTCGGGCCACGCCCCCGGCGACTATCAGGTCGGTCAGACAGGCAAAGTGATTGCCCCAGACCTTTATGTGGCCGTTGGGATCTCGGGGGCCATCCAGCATTTGGCCGGAATTCGCGGGTCAAGGACGGTGGTGGCCATCAACACCGATCCAGAGGCGCCCATCTTCGACGTCGCCGACTACGGCCTGGTCGGGGATCTCTTCGACGTGGTGCCAAAACTCGCGGGAGCTATTGCCCGGCACCGCCGCGGGGCTGCCTGACCCTGAGAAGCTTCCGCTTGACAGGCAATCATCCGGGAATCATCCTCCGCGCCCGGTTGACGATATCTCCGGGGCGTAGCGCAGTTTGGTAGCGCGCACGGTTCGGGTCCGTGAGGTCGGCAGTTCGAATCTGCCCGCCCCGACAATCTGGTCATTCACATCCCCTCGTGGCGACGAGATGGGCTTGTTGTGTCTGCGGCGGCAAGGTGATGAGCCTTGGCCTGTTTCCCGTTTTTGCCGACGCAGAGACGCGGGAAACGTTCGGCTGGACGGAATCCCTGAGTCGCCAGAAACGTCGGGTCGGGGGTGTGTCGTCCCTGCGTTCGTGCAAGACACCATTGCGTACATGAGATCCTTTCCCGTAGCGAATCTCTCAAGTGCTTGATCCGCAATGGGCACGGCGTGGCACGCTCCCTGCTTCGGTGATGAATTCGAAGCCGGTTCTGGTCCGAAATGCTGGAGCGGCTGGCAGAAGAACTAACGCACGGCGACTCGGGCTGCATCCCCTCCCCATCCCCCGCCTGCCCGGGTCGCCGTGTTTCTTTTTTGTGGCTTCCGGAAGCCTGATCCTTCCGATGGTTGAGCCATTGGGGGCTGTATTGGCGCAATTTCATGATTCGGCCTGACGATCGTCTCGCGCTGCGCCGCTTCGACGGCACTGGCAGCGCGGTCGATAATGGATCTGGCTCACATGTCGTGCTTTCTGCACCGCGGGAGTAACGCAAATGTACCCATTGGTCGTCTCGTTTTGGCGGTCAGACGTGGTTACGTTTCCGCAAGTCCTGAACAGGCCGAACCGCCACCCGGCATCCGCAACCTATCCGCTCCCATGGAGGCCGCTTCCAGGCCTTCCCCTCGCTTGGAAGTTTTGACTGCTGCCAGACAACAGTCCCGGTCTTGGCCCTGAGCCCGTAAGGTTGTCCTGCCTCTGCACTGAAAAGGTTACCTCCGCGTTTCACCCTTGTTGTACCATGGTGAACCGTCGCGCCGTTGTAGTGACACTGTAGCAACGCGGCTGACCCGGGCGACTCACGGTGGAGTCCCCATCTGGCCAGTGTAGGAGGCTTGCCCGTGCCGATTGACGTTCCCGCTGTACGAATTCTCATCATCGACGACGACCCGGCCATCTGCGAGTACATGCAGACTCTGCTGGAAAAGGATGGGTTTGTAGTCAAGACCCTCAGCGATCCGCTCCTGGCCGAGCAGGAGGTTCGACAGGGTGAGTATCACGTCATCATCCTCGATCTCATGATGCCCAAGATGGACGGGATCGAGGTCCTGCGACGCATTCGAGCCATCGACAGTGACATTGCAGTCGTAATCTTCACCGCGCATCCGAATCTGGACACTGCCGTCGCTTCGATGAAACTGGATGCCGTCGACTACATCAAGAAGCCCTTCAACGTCAGCGAGTTCCGAGAGGTGCTGTCTCGGGTGATGAAGAAGAAGGGGCTTGCCCGGACGCCGGAGGAACAGCTCCATCGGATCATCGGGGATACCATTCGCACCATTCGCAAGGACAAGGAGTTGACGCTGAAACAGATGAGCCGCCGAACCGGCCTCTCCATATCCCTGCTTTCGCAGATCGAACGGGCCGAATCGAGCCCTTCGATATCGAGCCTTTACAAGATTGCGGTGGCACTCGACACGCGAATTCAGCAGCTCTTTGGCGACAACTGACCCGGAGTGCGGAGGATGCCGACAACCAAGGTCGTCAACTCCGCTGACCGTGTGTTGGCGCCCGTTCGGGATGCAGTCGTTGCGTCTTGCTTCGGGGTGCCTCGGTGGCGACATCCTCGCGCGTGCTGGGGACTCGTCATCGGCACCGTAGTCGGTTTGGTCCTCGTGGATCCGGCTTCATGTCGAGCATGGCCGCCACCATCGAGCACTTCGCCCAATGAGCTGGCTGATCCGTCGAACTGGCCCGACGATCCGGCCTATGGCCACCTGGACCCTTCCCTCGATTCGTACCGGAGGGGACAGTGGTGGCTCTATTCCTTCCTCCCCGAACGGTCGCCTGGGGCACCACCTCTGCGTCAAGGCGAACAGGCAGCCGGAATGGGGGTCGACGCAGCGTGGTCGTACACCACAGGCCACCCGGCGGTGGTTCTTGCTTGGCTCGACGATGGTTTCGATTTCCAGGAGATCGAGGTCATTCGCAATTTGGCCCTGAATCCGGGAGAGCTCCGCGACAATCCCCCGTTGCGCTTCGACGGATCCAGCTGCGCGCCTCTGTCTGCCGGTGATCCCAACTCACCTCGCCTGGACTGTTCGGAACCCCCAGACGGGAGGGTGACCGTCGACGATTACGTGGAGTACCTTGCCCGCTCGGGATCGGTTGCTGAGTTTGACACCAATGACAATGGACTGCTTGATCCGGTCGACCTGATCCATCTGTTCTCGAATGGTACCGATGACGACGGGAACGGCTTCATTGACGATATATGCGGTTGGGATTTCGTCGACGATGACAACATACCGGCCGATGCTCGCGGGACCGGTCATGGCACGGCAATCGCTCTGGATGCCCTGGCAGCTGCCAATGACGGGAGGGGACGCGCCGGGGTTTGTCCCGATTGCACCGGTCTGCCCTTGCGCGTCGGGGACCAGAGGGGCTTGGACCCCCAGCGGACAGCTCTGGCACTTCTCTATGCTTCGCAACGAGGAGCCACGGCGGCGCTGGTGGGCCATTCCGTCAGTGGAGCGACCGAGATTCTGGATGCCACGCTGGAGCTTGTGTCCTCACGTGGATTGCTGGTATTGACCGGTACGGCCGGGGAGGGCGCGGAACACATCGAGCCCTGGGCCCTTTCGGACCGAGTGCTGGAGGTGGGAGCAGTGACACTGCTGAGCCCTGACCAGGACAGCACCTCGGCAACGAGCTTCCTCGTCCAGGATCCATGCCAGTCGCATGGTGCTTCACCGACCGTACTGGCCGCAGCCCCACCCTGTTCCGACCGCGGCCCTGGAATTGCCCTGGGCATTGCAGGCTTGGCCGCTTCCGCGAATCGCCTGGGCGCAACCTCCACGGGACTGACCACCGGTGAGCTTCAGGCATCCATATCGGCTGCGGCGGCCAATGGTTCTGCGTCGTGGAGCCTGGCCGCGTCGACCGACGGGAGCTTCAGCCCACCCGAGATTCACGAACCACCCACCGGCCGCATCGACGCGGCGTTCCTGGTCGCGTCCGTTAAAGGTGGCAGCGTACCACCCGAGATTGAGCTCGCCCGTCCCTATTGGTTCGAGCCTGTTGTTGGGGACAACCTGGCCGCCCCATTGGCGGTGATTGGCACGGTGTCGGCACGCAGAGCCATTCGGTACGATCTCACCGTGGACGCGGCAGTCGGTCGTCACCCAGAGGAGACAGGCTTCCGAACGATTTCCGAGTTCAGGGACGTTCCGGGACCTCAGGTGCTGGGAGGAGATGGAGCCCCATTGGCCACCCTGGATCTCCGTTCCTGGTTGGCATCAGCCTATCCCGAACTGGAGCCCCAACAGACGGCAGCAACCGAACTGACCCTTCGGCTGCGCGCGGTGGCTCACTACGGGGAATCCATCAGCGCACGCTCGGCTGTCACCTACCGTGTCTTGACGCTATTAACCGATCCTGATCTGTTGCCAGGGTTCCCGATCCGCGTCGGGGCAACACCGACCAGTCCTCGGCTCACCGATCTCGACAGAGACGGGAACCAAGAGGTCGTCGTCGCCACCTCGGGAGGTCGCGTGTTGGCCCTGAAGGTGGGCGACTCAGTGGCTCGTGACGTTCCGGGTTGGCCTTATGTCACGGACAGGATGGCTTTGTTCGCAGATGGGCCGAGCGGACACGGCAGCGCTCCCATTTTCGGTGGTGTCTCCGGGGTGTCTCCCAGCCTGGGACGTGGAGCCATTCCCGCCGCCCCAGCTATCGGAGACGTGGATGATGATGGCGTCACGGAACTGGCCTTCGCCACCTCCGACGGCGTGCTCCATTTGATTGCCTCCACCGGTGTACCGAAGCCCGGTTGGCCGGTGCAGCTTCCCGCTGCGCCCGAATGTGCCGCTGCCGCTCCCGATACGACCTGTCCCCGACTCGAGCGGGGAACATCCTCGAGTTCCGTCCTGGCAGACGTGGACGGCGACAAGAGTCTCGAAGTCCTGTTGGCTGCTCACGACGGACAGGTACACGCCTATCGGTCCGACGGAACGGTCGCACCGGGGTGGCCAATCCGAATCGACGCGGGGCCAGACACGACGACAGGGCCCTTGACGCGCAGTCCTGCCGTCGCCGACACCGACGGGGATGGCTGCGCTGACTTGGTCGTCACGGCTGGCGAAACGCGCAGCCGCGATTTCGATCTGGGCACCCACACCTTGATTCTGGGTGGCCCCGCTCCGGATGGGCCTCGCGTTGCACCCGGTTGGCCAGTCACCGTCTCCTCCTACGATCCGCTGGTGGGGCTCCGAGACCGAGCCACACCCCCCGCGGCGATCGAGCGCTCATCGCTGGAGACTGCCCGGATCTACCTGTACGGAAACGCAAGCATGCCCTATCGGGTCCCGACCGATCCTGGGTCGCAGACCGACCCGACCGAACCACCCAGTCGGGCCGAGCCTCGTGCATCGTCCTTGGTTGCCTTGGGATTCGATCTGGTAGCTTTCGGGGCAGATTCGCCACTCTCGCCCACCGATGCGATCGCACCCCTGCTGGCCAGACCCGTTCTTGCCGATCTCGATCGAGACGGGTTCCGCGATCTGGTTCTTCCGTCTCTGCTGCTCGCAACGGTCCAGGGCTTGCACCGACTGGGAGCGTCAACGCCGGTGTCCCAATGGACGGTGTGGAACGGAAGAACCGGTCAGATGCTCCCGGGAGCCCCCATTCCCCTATCCGGTCTGGTCTATGCGTCACCTCCAGTCGTCGCGGATATCACCGGGGACGGCTACCCGGAAGTGATTGGCGGAGACGGGACCGGTCATGTCACTGCCATCGACGCCTGCGGTCGAATCGCGTCGGGTTGGCCGAAGCAGACGGCTGCGCCCGTCTCTGCATCGGCTGCCATCGGAGACATCAATGGTGATGGCAACTTGGAGGTCGTTGCGGCTTCCTCCGATGGGTGGCTATACGCGTGGCGCACCGCCGCTCCGGTCGATGAGGCGTACGTGGGGTGGGCCAGCGAGCTGTCCGACAACGCCAATTCGAGTTCGACTCCCGCGGTCGCTGAATCTAAAGAGCTCCAGTCGGTCCAGCCGCTAGCCATCGACTCGCAGGGACGTTGCGTCGACCTCACAGATCCGGACAAGGAGCCCTCAACCGAGTCGGTGCTTTCCGCGCGCGGCGGCTGCAGCTGCAACCTGCACCGGTCTTCTCCACCGTCAGGCACTGTGTCTCTCCTTGGAGTCCTGCTGTTGCCGTTGTGTCGACGTCCAAGGGTCAGGCGCGACCATCCGTCAGGTCCGTCGCAAAGAAACCGCGGGACAGCCGGGTCTCGCAGCGCTGGCTCCCGAGCCAGTCCCAACCATTGACCCGCCGTCGCGTCGTGGATCCGACAGACACCGTGGAGGCGCAGTCCGACACCCATAAGCCCCCTGCAGCAATGCTCAATCCCTTCGCACGCCGAACCCGCAGCGGAACGCCCAGGGTCCGCGTAGAAGGTTCCAACCACCGATTGGTGCCGAAGGACGGACTTGAACCGTCGACACCGCGCTTATGAAGCGCGTGCTCTAACCAGCTGAGCTACTTCGGCGCAAGAGAGCTGGACTATGATCAACGCCTCGAACCCTGTCAAGGGTACCAGAATCCAGAACTTTGCACCGAGCCGCTGATCCCGGAGCCAGACCACCGGGCCTTCCAAGCAGGCTCGGCTTGGTGTCCCAACAACCCTGTGGGGTCCCTGGGGCACTGAGCGCGACCTGACCAGGGGGGCCGGGCCGGTCTGAGCCACTGTGCCAGAGAAAAGAACCGAGGCCGCTGCCCCATTTCTGCCGGTGTTCCGTCCAACTGTTCGCGTTCAGCCCAACAGCTGGATCCAGCTCAGCTTGCCTCGATTGTTGCCGTCACTGGCCGCTTTTCCATGACGCATTTCTCGGCTGTGCACAGGGAGAAGCTCAAGGTACCGGCCACGGTATGCCGACCCGGCTGGGAAACGGTCAGCGTCACCGGAATCGACATCCTGTCGGGCTGTATCTGCGCCGCCTCCCTGCCAATCCTCGACTTCTCGAAGGCAACGGCTCCACCAGGCTGCATCTCCAACCGATGGGGATACTCCGCATTGACATGATACGGAGCCTTCACCGTCAACAGGGCTTGGAGCGCACCCGGAGTTCCTACCTTGAAGACCCCGGGCACCTGCAGGCTCACCGAGAAGGATGCATCCTGAGTCCCTGCGGTCGATGCCGCTGGCTGCAAGCCGCCGGTGGACGCCGGACCAGCCGCCGTGCCAGTTACCTCGCCAGGTGCGCCCTTCCCCTCGCAGCCCAGTCCACACCACAGCAGCCCGGCACACAACAACAGCCGCCCGCCTGCCCCCATTGATCGAAACCTGAGATGCATCAAACCAACACGAGTCATCATGACAGCCCGATCCCTAGAGCGTGAAGAGAAGTACGATCGCCGCCACGATCATCACAATGATGACGATCGTGAGGACCGCGAGGATGATGCCCGATCGCCGCTTCGGCACGCCCGCAGGCACTGTCGGCCGTTCCGAGCCGCGCGGCGCCAGGCTCCCCGGGGGCGGAATACTACCCAGCCCGCCCGAGTCACCAAAGAACTGATCGGTGGCCGAATCATTGCTCATCGCTGACGGAGCGGCCCGCAACAGGGTTGGCAGGCGCTCCTGGACCTCGCTTTCGAGATCCTGCTGGCATCTTGTCGCCCAGATGCGGTAGTTCCCGGTGAGCCCGTATGCGTGCCCGACACCATCGGCTAGAACGCCGGCGCCGGAGGTCCGCTGGTTGGGGTTCTTCTGGAATGCTCGGCTGAGAGCCAAGTCGAGCGTGGGGGGCACGGGATACTTCTGCTCGGCCCCGGCCTGACTTGCCGGGGTCGGCGTCCTGGTCAGGATGTCGAGCAGGATGGCTGGTCCGTTGTTTCCCGTGAAGGGCACTCGACCCGTCACGCATTCATACACAATGGCTGCCAATGCCCATACATCGGCCCGTTGATCGAGGGTGTCGAGACCCTGCGCCTGCTCCGGAGACATGTAGTACGGCGATCCAATCGTCGTCCCCATGACCGTTAGCTTCATGGCGTTCTCGGTCTTGTCCTTGACGGACCCGAAATCCAAGATCTTCACGATGTCGCCATCATGGGTCTGGCACAAGAAGATGTTCTCTGGCTTCAAGTCCCGGTGGACGAGCCTCTTGGCGTGCGCAGCATCCAGACCAATCGCCAATTGGCTCAGCATCCGCACGACACGAGCCGCTGGCAGGGTCTTCTCCCGCTTGAGGGCGCTCCGAAGCTCCTCCCCGTACAAAAATTCCATGGCCAACCCGAAGCTTCCTTCTCCGGTCGGCTGGAAATCGAACACCTCGACCACATGCTCGTGGGAGAGTAGCTTGCTGACCTCGAACTCGCGTTTGAATCTCTCCAGCGCCACCGGATCGTTGGCGACCTCTGGATGAAGCACCTTGAGCGCAACGTTCCGGTTCTTGGTCAGGTCGAGCGCTTCATAGACTCGACCCATCCCGCCATCAGCCACGGTCCTTCGAACCTGATAGCTGCCGCACAGGACGGCTCCCACCCGCGGATCACCACTGACCGGAGCGACCGGCGCCTGGCTGACGCTGGTGAGCTGCTGCCCGTCGATCGGACAGAACCCCGCGTCGTCGGGATAGAGCCTGCCACACTGCGTGCAGGCCTTCACGGCTACTCCCTGTGCCCGGTTGGATCCGCGATGCAACGGGCGTGCGGCGAACCGGTCATTCAGGCACTCCCGAAGACGCGTCGCCGGATGCGGACGGGGAGCGGAAGTAGAGCAGTCGGTTGCACTGCGGGCATTGAGCCAGCTGCTCGCGACGCATCAGGAGCTGGAACTGCATGGGAGGCAAAGCAATGTGGCAGGCACTGCAGGTGCCGTCCGAAGTATGAGCCACCGCCGTCCCTCGCCTCTTGCGGATCATCTCGTATCGACTCAAAGTCGGTGGCTTGATCAACGCAATGATGCTGCCTCGTTCCGCGCGCAGAGCCGAGCGACGAGTCTCGAGCCCCTCGCAGTGCTCACGAACCGGCCCCTCGCTGGATCCAATCTCGCCTTCCAGCTGAGACTGCTCAGCCTCTCCGGTGGCGATTTCCCCCCGCGCCACGTCAATGAGCTGAGCGAACTTTTCCACCTCGATCTCTCGATCTCGAACCAACCGACGGAGCTCCTCGAGTTCTCTCTGAACAGCCAGGCTCTCCTTCTCGGTTCGACATCGCGCCATCTTTTCCCTGGAGCGCTCGACCTGCATGGCCATCTGACGAATTTCCACCATCAGGTCGGAACGCGTGCGCTCCATGTCCCCGGCACTGGCTCGACTGGCATTGAGTCGAGCCGTCAACTCCTCGAGTCGATCCTTCTTCTGGCGTATGTTGGCGTTTTCTCGGCCGAGCTCTTCCTCTACAATGGCCAGCTCCGCATCCAGGGTTGCCAGCTTCTCGAGGGCTTCAATCTGCGATTGGATGGTCACGTCTGCCAAGACTCCTTGCCCCACACCATAAGTTCACGACCGAATCCCAGTGGGCCCACCTGGGTTCGAACCAGGAACAACCCGGTTATGAGCCGGGGGCTCTGACCGATTGAGCTATGGGCCCGCAAGGTCCCCGGGGCGTTCGCACGCGCCAAACCGGGCGCTCGCCTCGCTACGGCCAGTCTCCTACCCTTTCCGGGGAATCTACCTGGTCGCGGCACGGCGCATGCAATCTCCACGCCCGGAAACCTAGTCGAACCGAGGACGATGGGCAACCGCGCTGAGAGGGCAAGCCAAACCCGGATCGCATCGACCGACCATTCCCCCCAGAGGCAGACCGAGCCAACAGCCCCAAGCCCCAGCTCGCGCTTCCTGAAGGAGGATTGTCATCGTGTGGCCCTTTCGGCACCGAGAATGCAGTCCTTGCGCGATCTTGGCTGGCCGGGGGCCGGCTGCCGGCCTGAGCTGGAAACTCGTGCCAGCGCATTCAGTAGCTCTCCGACCCACCCGGGCTGCCGGTCGGAAGGCGGGACACAGCCTGGCAACCTCGAGACCGACAGAAAGCCTGCAACTCTCAAGGCACGTCACGCAGCCGACGCCGTGTGGGATGGTGAGTGTTCCGCACGGTCCCACCGAGACAGTGACATCAAGGCGCCCCGTGGTTCCCGACCCGCTGGATATCCGCAGATCCGTGGTATGGCGTTGGACCGACTTCGATGGATCGACTGACCGTCCGTGGTGCGGCACAGCACAATCTGCGCAACGTTGACTGCGATCTGCCGCGAGATCGTCTGGTGGTGATCACCGGACCGAGCGGCTCAGGAAAGTCGTCTCTGGCCTTTGACACCATCTACGCCGAGGGCCAGCGTCGGTACGTCGAGTCCCTGTCTGCCTATGCGCGGCAGTTCTTGGACCAGCTACCCAAGCCCCGCGTCGAGAGCATTGATGGGTTGAGTCCCGCCATCGCCATTGAGCAGCGCGCCCTCGGCAAGAGCCCCCGATCCACGGTGGGGACAGTAACAGAAATCGCCGACTACTTGCGACTCCTCTTTGCCCGGGTGGGCGTGCCCCATTGTCCCAAGTCTGGGCAAGTCTTGCGCTCCTACACCGTCCAGGAGATCGTCGACACCATCCAGGCCCGTGGCGAATCCGCCCGTGTCACGTTGCTGGCTCCCATCGTGCGCCGAACCAAGGGTGACCTTTCCGGTCACCTCGACAGTTTGAGACGGGATGGTTACGTCCGCGTCCGGATTGACGGTGTCCATCACGATCTCGCCGACGAGATCGTGCTCGATCCCAATCGACCCCACGACTTGGAGGTGGCCGTGGACCGCTTGGTGGTCCGCGAAGCCAACAAAGGCCGGACCACCGATTCCGTCGAGCTGGCCTTGAAGCTCGGAGGCGGGACACTGCTCATCGACGCTGCCGACGGCACCGCACCGGTGGTCATGAGCGAAGAGCTGGTGAGTTGGGACCACGGCATCACCCTTCCTCCCCTGGAACCCTGGCTGTTTTCATTCAACAGTCCACATGGTGCGTGCCCGGAATGTGATGGGCTTGGCACGCGGACCACCATCGACCCCGGTCGCATCGTTCCCGACGAGTCACGGACCCTACGCACCGGTGCAATTGCGGCGTTTGGTCGTCGCGGCTCGATGGCGGTAGCCACGGAGGTAGCCAGAGTCACCGCAGCGCTGGAGGTTGATCCCGATGTTCCCTGGTGTCAACTGCCGGAGGCCACCCGCAACGCCATCCTGTACGGCACGGCTTCCTCGGTGAAGGGGCGTCGCCGCAAGGGGCGAGAATACGAGGGTGTCGTATCACATCTGCAGCGCATGCTGGACACCGAGGAGATACCAGAGGGTGAGGACCATGACTTGAGCGACGGAGCCATCGGCCCCGAGGATCTCCATCGGTTCGTCGTGACCCGGACCTGTCCAGCCTGCAATGGCCAACGCCTTCGTCCCGAGGCATTGGCAGTCAAGCTGGGAGAGTGGAATATTGGCGGATTGACTGCACTTCCCCTTCGAGAGTTGCGTCGGACACTGCTCGAATTCTCGGAGCCGGGCGCGCTGCCACCCCGGGATGCCCCGGTTGCCATCCCGCTGCTCAGGGAGGTCACCGATCGCCTCGGCTTTCTCATCGATGTGGGGCTGGACTACCTGTCGCTGGATCGTCCCACCCACACGCTTTCGGGGGGCGAAGGTCAGCGCATCCGACTGGCAACTCAGATCGGAGCATCCCTGGTTGGCGTTCTTTACGTCCTTGACGAACCAAGTGTTGGTCTCCACGCCCGCGATAACGAACGTCTGCTCATGGCCGTTCGGCGCCTCGTCGACAAGGGCAACACCGTCATCATGGTCGAGCACGACCGTGACGCGATCCTGGCCGCTGACTATATTCTGGACATGGGTCCCGGCGCCGGAACCCGAGGCGGTCAAATCGTGGCACGCGGGACTCCCCAGCAGGTCATGGCTGAGCCGAGCTCGGTCACGGGGCCCTATCTGAGTGGAGCTCGTCGACTTCCGATTCCTGAGGTACCCACGCCGCCGGATGGACGTTGTCTTCGCGTCGTCGGGGCACGAGCGCACAACCTGAAGGATGTGACCCTCGAAGTGCCCTTGGGCCTGCTGACAGCGGTCACCGGAGTCAGTGGCTCGGGCAAGAGCAGTCTGGTTGTTGACACCCTGCTCAGCGCCGTCCGAGCCGAGCTTTATGGTGCCACCGGTTGGGTCGGCCCCTGTGAACGAATCGATGGACTGGACGCGCTAGACAAAGTGGTCAGCATCGACCAAGCCCCGATCGGTCGCACTCCTCGGTCCAATCCCGCTACCTACTCGGGGATCTTCACCCATCTGCGGGAGCTCTTTTCATCCCTGCCCGACTCGCGCGCCCGGGGCTACCGGCCTGGTCGTTTCTCCTTCAACCTGAAGGGGGGACGCTGCGAGGCCTGCCAAGGCGACGGCCTGCGCCGGATTGAGATGCATTTTTTGCCCGACGTTTATGTCACCTGCGACACTTGCGCCGGGCGCCGTTATAATCGTGAGACGCTGGAGATCCGATACCATGGCATGTCGATCGCCGACGTCCTGGATCTGACGGTTGCCGAGGCAGACTCGATCTTCGAGTCAATCCCCCGCATTCGACAGCGAACCGCCGCGCTGTGTCGAGTCGGGCTCGGCTACATCCAGCTGGGACAGGCGGCCACCACACTGAGTGGCGGTGAAGCCCAGCGCGTCAAGCTGGCCAGCGAGCTAGCTCGCAAGGCTACGGGCCAAACGCTGTACGTCCTGGACGAACCCACCACCGGTCTTCACTTCCAGGACGTCGAGTTGCTACTTCGCGCCCTGCTCGATCTGCGAGATGCGGGCAACACGATCATCCTGATCGAGCACAACCTCGACCTCATCGCCTGTGCGGATTGGATCATCGACATGGGACCCGAAGGCGGGGAAAACGGCGGCCGAATCATCGCACAAGCCCCCCCCCGCTCCCTGGTGAATGTCGCGCAAAGCCACACCGGTCGCTACCTAGCTCGCGTCCTGGCAGGCACCTAGCGCACCACGCCAGCCGTACTGGGCTCCGCTCGAGCTCAGCCGAAATCCTTTTCTACCCGCTCCTGGTCCTCTTTGCACCGAATGCACAATGTCGTCTCGGGCCGAGCCTCGAGCCGTTTCGTGGATATCTTCTCCCCACATTCTTCGCACAGCCCGAAGTTGCCGGCGTCAAGGCGTTCGATTGCCTTCTGGATCTTGTCCAAGAATACCTTCTCTCGTCCCCTCAGGCGAAACGTAAAGGACTGAAGATATTCACTTGATGCCAAGTCCATCTCGTCCGGAAGCTCGTTGGCATCGAGCGTCATGTCCTCATCGAGTGTCTGCTGCGCACGTTTGATGATATCCCGTCGCTTCGCTTCCAGCAGCTCTCGGTACTTCTTGTCCTGCGCCTTGTTCATGATTTCGCTCGTTCGGTCCCGCGGGGCGGCCCTTTGGCCAGGGCCAACTCATTGGGGAATTTCCAAGTTTAGGATCTCATTTTGGCTTTCGTCAATGGATGACACCCGGTAACCCTCCGCGAATTCCTCGCGGCCTCGACCCCCCAAAGACCGCTCGGGAAAATCCACCGCAAAGTCTGCGCAGATCCGGGTGACCAGGGGGCCCGGCTCACTCCGAAGTCTCTTGAACCCAATACCAGAGAGCCCGATGCCGATGCACCCACCTGCCCGTTGGCTGCATCGACCGTGTTCGCCTGTTCCCGCCGATCCGCGCTCGTCGATGCTTCACAGGCCATCTCGGTATGCGCGAATGGCGTTGACGATGGCGTTGGCAAGCTTCTGCCGATAGTCCCCGGTATTGAGACGAACCTCACCATCCGGATTCGAGATGAACGACACTTCGTACAGAACGGCCGGCATGTGGGCTCCCGCCAGGACGTAGAATCCCGCCCGACGCACTCCCTGATTCGGGATCCTTCCGTAGCCCGGTTCCAAGGAGGCAACGGTGGCTCTCTGCAACAGCTCCGCCACATGGACACTCTCCTTGAGCACTTCCTGATCTTGAACCCGTAGGAACGTTTTGGCCAGCTCGGATGCGGCCGCCTGAGATGCGTCGTTCTCCAGAGCGGCCACGCGCGTGGCCGCCGAGTCGCTGGCCTCGTCAAGGACGAACGTAACAACACCGTCACTGCCCATGTTGGTCGTCGCGTTACAGTGGATGGAAACGAAGAGATCGGCACGAAACGCGTTGGCGCGTGCGGTCCGTTCATCCAACGGTACGTACGTATCCACATCTCGCGTAAGTAGCGTGGCCAGGCCCAATTCACGAGCGATCAGCGGGGCTGACCGGTGAGCGATGTCCAGGGTGACATCCTTCTCTCGGAGACCCCGGGGTCCGATCGCCCCGGGGTCAGCGCCGCCATGGCCTGGATCGATCACGACACGTTCCAACCGCCGCGACCGAACCACTCCTGGGCGCCGGTCGGGGAGTTCCCGAACAACATCCACGATGAGACGGAAAGGCTCCGGCACGTAGAAGACGCGCCACTCCACCATGGCGTTGAGATCGAGGACGATTCGAGTCCCGTCGCTCTGTCGGCCCAGTCTCACTCTCTCCACCAGTCCACCAACCGCCTTGGTCGGTTCAGCGTCGAACGTGGTCTGTGCGACATCCACGTACAGACGTGGCAATGCTCCCCCGTCCGTGCCTCGGATCAACCCTGCTCGGTAGGTTGCGGGACCGGACAGCTGCACGACGACCCGCGCCGCATCGGCCGCTCCGTAGGGATCAACGCGCACGACGCGGGGACGATGCGTGACCTGATCCGCGTCCAGAACCGGTGAAACGACGCTACCGGCACGGCCGCCGTCGGCTCCAGCCGCTGTGGATGCAGCCGCTGGCGGTTTGTGTTCCTCCAGCGCCCTCGTCACCAATCGCAGACGCTCCAGGTGGGCGCTACAGGGGCTGACTGGGTCCTTTTCCGCCATAGCCCCAACGACATCGCGCGCCTGCCCCCAATCGCCGGTCATCTCGGCCTGCAGGACCAGTGCGCGGAGCCGAGCCTGGCAGACGTTCCGCTGACCTGCCTGCTCCAGAAGATCGACTGCCTCCATCCCATCCGCCGGACGACGCTCCAGACGCCACAGGCGTTCGCGCCAACTGGCGGCATCAACGAGGGCGCGGGTCCCAAGAGCCCCGCGGTCTCGTACACCCTGCGCCGCCAGATCGTCGGCCATGGTCAGAATCTCGATCCGCGGTGGCAGGCGCGACGGACTCACCGAGCCTGAAGGATCAGCCAGAGGCTGCCGCTGGGTCGATGATCCCGGCTGCCCGCACCTGCATGCCGATAGCAAACCAATCGCAGCGATCAGGGACCCGAAAAGGCGCCCTGCTCGGACCCTGTTCGGTTTCGGCGTGGTTCTGGTAACCGTCGCGGTTGCGTCCGACACCTGACTAGTCTGGCAGAACCACAGCGCGGCGAGCAAGCCGAGTGGCACCCCTGGCAACCAACAGTCAACCGCTGCTACCGAACTTGACGGTCACTTCCTCCCCCCTGGGCGCCATCAGGCGGTGCCAGGGGCAGACCGACAGCCGCAATGACCGTGGCCAGCGGCCGTTTCTGCCCCTGGTGGCCGTCAGTCGGTGCTGGTGCCCAAGAACCCGTCGTGTTAGTTGCCATGGCCGACTGTTGGATAGGCAGCCAGTTCATGACGTGGACGCGGTCTTGGTGGTTTGGCTTCGCGAGCGCGCCAGCCAGGTGCGAAAGGTCGTCCGGGGCATGCCCGCCATGCGCGCGGCACGACTCACGTTCCCCTCGGCACGCGCCAGCAGGACGTCCGCACTCTCGTCACCGTTGGCCTTCGGTTCCACACTCTGAGCAAGCGCCCCCTCCACGTGACACAGATCGATTACGGGACCATCGGACGATGCTCCAGCCCGGTACAGAACGCTGGCCAGCTCTCGGACATTGCCGGGCCACCCGTACGATACCAAACGCGCCATCGCGCCACTGGAGATGACCCTTTTGCCAATCTCTGGTTCTTGGCGCGAAAGGAGGTGTTCCGCCAGTGCAGGCAGATCGCTGGCCCTTCGACGCAGCGGAGGGACCTCGATCCTCACGGTGGACAGGCGCTGCAGCAAGTCAAAGCGAAAACGACCGTCCTCGCTGGCCTTGTGCAACGATTTCCAGGTTGCGGACAGCACTCGCACGTCCACTCGGTGCGACTCGGACGTTCCCACCGGTCTGATACAACCGTCCTCTAGCACTCGCAGCAGCTTCACCTGGATGGAGGGTGAGAGCTCGACAATCTCGTCCATGAACAGAGTTCCGCCGTCAGCGTGCTGAAAGGCGCCTACCCGCGCAGCCATGGCGCCAGTGAATGCGCCCCGCCGATGACCAAACAACTCTGAATCCGCGAGGGAGTCGGCGATGGCCCCCATGTTCAGTGGCACATACCTCCCCGTTCTCCCACTCAGGTGGTGTAGCGCGCGCGCGACCAAGTCTTTGCCTGCCCCAGACTCCCCTGTGATCAGCACCGGTGCTCGCAATCGAGCCACGCGATGGATTTCCGCCCTGACGCGCCGCATCGGTTCCGAAGCTCCAATGAGCCAAGGCACGCTGGGGTCGGCTGACTCACCAGAGCGCTTTGCGCAGTTGGTCACAACCACCGCCGTCCGTCCGATGACGAAGCCACTGGCCCGAGCACTCAACCAGGCCGAACGAACGCGGGCGGACCCGACGAACACGCCATTCTTGGAGCCCAGATCCATTACTCGAACCCCTCCGTCTCGGGCCTCAAGAACGCAGTGGTGCCCGCTCACCCAGCGATCGTGAAGATGGATGTCCACGTCTGGTGCCGTGCCGAGGAGCAGACGCTGCCCCGGGTGCAGCAGCCCCCGAGTCGCTCCGGTGATGCCCCCGCACTCTACGGCCCACGGGCCTCGCCCCCGTCCGGCTCCCGAGTCTTCGTGGATCAACAGTGTCTGCTGAGCCTCGTCTTGGCCAAACGTGAGCGGCGCTTCATCCTTCATGGTGCCGGGTCGGTCAGGGGCGATCGGCGGTTGCGTTGTTGTCACAGAACCGGCAAAACGGTGCTAACACGCGCGTCATGCGCCTCGTTTCCGCGGTCGTACTGGCCGTCGCCATCGTCCCAGCCCACGCTCAAGCGCAGTCTCGAGCCGAGCAGCTTCCGGTTACGGATCCCCAGTCGACTCCCCCGGCGTCGCCGCTACCGGACACCGGAGTCCACGATGCCGCTGAGCGTAGTGACCCCAACGCAATCATCCAGCGGGGGACGGAGGAGTCTCCCGTTCCGCGCCGCCTGCTTCCGGCTGCACCGCCGGTCGATACGCTGAGCCGCCATGCAGTCTTTGGACTCTCGGGAACCTTCGGAGGACTCTTTGGTCACCTCGACAATCGCTATTCAGCTTCGAACCAACTCGGAGCCTCCCACGGCTTTGGCATCGACGCAGCCTACGGCGTGTCCAGTCACTTCGCGCTCGGTGTTGCCGGAGGTTACGTGCTGCACGGCTCAGGCTCGGACTGCTCGGACTGCTCCGCTGAAGCTTGGTCCGTAGGACCTTTCGTTCGATTCCACATCGTTCAGGGTGTCCGTTTCGACCCATGGTTGTCCGCCAGCGTATCGCTGCACAGTCTCTCTCTGGACACACCTGACGACACTCGCAGCTACCTGGGCGCCAACTACCTCGATCTCCGCGTGGGGGGTGACTGGTACGCGACCAGTCAGATCGGCATGGGTCCACTGCTGGGGCTCCAAATCACTCGCTTCGAGGCCGTACCAAGCCCGAATCAGCCCCGCACTTCGGTCGGGCTCTTCTTGGCAGCCCGTCTGGTACTGGACCTGCCCGGCAAATAGGCCGCAGCACCGGCCCAGATCCTTCCCGTCCGGACCATCAACGCCACCGCCTTCAGTCCGGCGCCGGCGCAATACGGCTCCGACGTCGCCCCAAGTCCGTTCTGGTACCGCCTCAGAACAGAGCGCAACCCCAGGACCCTTCTCTCAGCGCCCCCGGGCCCGGAACCCATGCGACCTGCTTCACTCAGGACACACGGGCACCGGGAGGCCCTGACCTCATTCCTCGACCACGATACCGCGTGGGCCCTTACTCCTCGACCACGATGTTGACACCCAAACCAAGACGAAGCGCCGCGTATTCTTCGCTCACGCTGAACACCAACAGCTCCTTCATCTTCTCGGCAGCCGACAAGTCGCCAGGCAACGCCGGTTCGCTAGCAATGATCCTCTTGGCAATCTCCAGATCGCCGCACACCAGCAAACCCGCCCGGGCCGCCGTCAGCTCGATGCCCTGCATCCAGTGCTTGATGTTCGCCGTGCTCCCGTCGGCCATCCATCGCTTCACGGCCCCACATAGGTGCTCATACTCGACGGGCTGCATGTACCGCCGCAGTGCCTGCGCCGACAGCTTGCAGTTGTTGGCAATCTCCTGAGGCAGCGGCGTGTTGGGCGCCGCCAACATCACTCCTGCGAAGAACATCATGGTCAGTTCAGACTGGGTCGCGAACAGATTGCGGATGTAAGACTCACCCCGATACGATGCCAGGTGCTTGGCACAAATGAACGCCAATTCCGGCGGCGTGAAGCCGGAGAGCACCGTCTGACCAGCCACCGACGACGGCGGGACCGAGGGGACCGCGAGGATCGAACCCGGGACGTCACTGCGCACGTACAGCTCCGGCATCGCAACGCCCAGGACCTGCGCTACCCAACCAAACGTCTTGGCAAAGGTCACGGTTGAAGTCGCCGGATCCTGCTTGAAGCGCGGGTCCAGTGACGGCAACTTGCCCGCCGCCTTCAGCTCAGCGCTCTTGGCCTGCAGGGCCGCTGGAACCAGCATCTCGAAAACCTTGGAGAGATGGTTGTTGGCATCTGCATGAAGAAGATTGCGCAACCAAAGCTCGTTGCTCAGACGCCCTCGCGGCGACAGCATCCCTTCCGGTCGGTAGTCTTGATAGAACCTGCCCTCCTCTTCGTCTGCCTCACCCAAAAAGACGATCGCGCTGGCAACACACCACGCCTCATCGTACGAACGTTTGTACAGGCAGAGACGATACAGGGCCCGATAGGTCTCCACCTTCAACGGATCACTCAGCAGGATACGACGCTGCTCCTTGATCGCTTCGTCCCAGCGTTCCGTACTCTCGTACAGCTCGGCCAGGATCTCCCGCTCCATGAGATCGTCCTGTTTGGTGGAAGCAGCCATCCGGAATGCATCGATCGCCTCACCCAACTGCTGCAGACGATCGCGGTAGATGAGACCTAGCTGGTGCCACAACTGGTGTTCGAGCTCGTTGTTGCCCTTGCCGGCTATCCGGTGGATCATCTTCCGATATGAACGCTCCAGTTGCTTCCAGCTCTTTTCCTGGGTCAGGATCTTGTTGATCCGCTCAAAGGCCTCCAGGTACCCCGGATTGAGATCCAGCGAATCGTTGAAAAGCTCCACGGCCCGCTCCAGATCCTGAAGCTTGTCGCGGTACAGCTGAGCCTGCGTAAATACGTAGCGCGCCTTGATCTCCGGCCGTTGCTCCAGCGAAGCAATTCGGTCCAGGCAGTCCACCATCTTCTGCCACTCGCCCGCTTGCTGATAGAGCTGCAGCAGCTTGTGCAGAATGACGTGGTCGGTGGAGCTGATATCCAGGGCCTCTTCCAACGCCTCGATGGCCTTTGGCCAGTTCTTCTCCTTCTCGGACCACACGTCGCCCACCTCGAGCAGCACCGGTAGTCTCTCGGAAGGCTCATAGATCGAGTCAAGGATCTGGCGCTTGTAGGCCGCCACCTGCTTCCAATCATTGTTCTTCGAGTAGACATCGACTAGGGCGTCCAAGGTTGGACGGTGGTCTGAACGCAGAGCCAGAGCCTTCTCGAAGTTGTTGATCGCCTGACGTGCCTGGCCCTGTTCTCTCTTGATACATCCAAGCCGGTAGTAGGTGTCCGTCCTGTCGTCGACCTCGTCCTCGCCCAGTGCGGTCAATACCTTCTGATAGTTGGTCAGTGCGCTTGGCCAATCGCGCAACCGGAACGCAACGTCCGCGATGCCACGAATCGTGGCCTGGTCGGTTAGATCCAGCTGGTGAGCGGTCTGATACGCCTTGAGCGCCTTCTCGTCCTGAGCCAGCGCGGCCAGCACCGTGCCCAGCGTGTGGTGCAGCATGTGCTGCTCTCGGCGGTCTTTATTCTTGGCCTTCTTGACCAGCATCTCTGCCAGAGGCTCCGCTGCCGCCCATTTCTCGGTGCGAACGTACTCCTCCACCAACGGCAGAGCCGCCTCTTCGCAGTCGGCGTCCGACTGCATGGCAAGCTCGTACGCCTGAACGGCACGCTCATGCTCGTTCAACATCTCATCGCGAATACGACCGAGCTCCACCAAAAGCTTGGCGCGCGCGCGAGGTGCCTGGGTGTTCAGCTGTTCCTGGTCCAGATACCGGGCTGCGCGTTCCCAATCCGACTCATCCACCGCGATCGCTCGCAACGCGCCGAGAGTGGGGAGGTGCGCCGGATCGAGGTCCAGAGCGAGCTCCAGCCGCTCCTGGGCCCCACCCCGATCACCCAACTTCTCCTCCAGGGCCTTCCCCATCCGGTAGTACATCTCGACGCGCTGCGTGCCATCGGTCGTCAAATCGGCGACACGACCCATCGCGTCGATTGCGCGTACGGCATCATCCTGTTTCTCATAAAGCTTCGCCAACGCCTCCAGCGCTGGGACATTGCTGTCGTCCAAGTCGACAATGTTCTGGTAGGCGTCGATCGCGCGCTCGACATCTCCCACCTCGTCGGAAAAGACCTGGGCGATTTCGCCGTAGAGGCCGACCTTGGTGGCCTGGCTTGCCACCTCGTTGATATGTCGCTCGTAGGTCGCCACCAGATCCAACCATTGCTTCAGTCGCCGATAGCAACGTTCCAATGCGACGTAGGCGCGTTCCTCGGTGGGATCGATCTCCAGCACCGCCTCCAAGCGCTGCGCTGCCTGATCCGCCTTGAGGAATTGCTCTTCCAATACTGCCGCGAGCTTGAGCAGAACCTCGACTCGATCACGCTCCGTCTCAACGACGTCCAGCTGTCGTTCCAGAATCTGGACAAGATCCGCCCAGTTCTGAGTCAATTCGTCGATTCGCTCCAGGCCTCGCAGCGCGGTCAGGTTGGATCCATCGATTTCCAACACCTCGCGATACATACGACCGGACTTCTCCGGGTCGCGAAGGGCGGTCTCGTAGACCTGACCAGCGCGAAGCTTGTGCTTGGCGACGCTCTCCGGATCCGTGATGGCGCGCACCTTGCTGGAGAGAACCTCCACCAGATTCGCGGCGTCGTTCTGCCCCTCGAAGATCCGCTCTAGCGCTTCCAAAGCGGGAAGGTGCAGCGGATCGACCTCCAGGGCTCGACGGTAGTAGCCGATACCCGTCTCAACCTGTCCCATGTTCCGCTCGAGCAGCTCGCCCATGTCGACCAGAATCATCTTCCGGTCTTCATTGGACACCGCTACGTCCAACGCACGTTGGAGCGTCTCACCGACCTTCTGCCAGTTGGCCCCCACGCGGTGAATCGCCGCCATCTGCCGAAGGACCTGAACGTTGTTCGGATCCAGCTGCATGATCTGGGAGTAATAGGGCTGAGCCCATTCCGGATGCCCGAGGTCCTGGCCATACCACTTGCCAAGGCGCAAACAGAGCTCGATCTTCTTGCGCGGATCTTCCTGCTCCGGCAGCCACGCGTTGGCGCTCGCCAGAAGTTCGCCCCACCGATTGGTGGCCTGTGCCATCCGCTCCAGGTAGCGAGCTGTCTCATCGTCCGCAAAATCCTCGGAGAAGGCGTTTACCAGCGCATCGAAGGCCTGGCCTCGATCCTCCAGCTTTTCCTCGAAGACATGAGCGATGCGCCTTAACAGGTCGCTTCTTTCGCTGACCTCGCTCCGAGTCTCGAGTCGGGTCAGGTACAATTCAACCAGCGGCACCCACCTTTCGGCGGCGGTGTGCAGACGCTCCAAAGATTCAAATGCGTCATCATGGCTTGGCTCGAGCGCCAGGACCCGTTCGTAGGCGGTTGTGGCTCGATCGTACTCACCCACCTCTCGCTTCCACAGCGACGTGACTTCCAGCAGCTCCCGAATCTGGTCGTCCTGGGTTGGCAGCGCCGCTGCACGCTGCATCTTGATTCCAATGACCTCGACCCATCTCTCTTCGGCGCGGTAGAGACGCTCGAGTTCGTCCATTGCCTCCAAATCGCGCGCATCGACGGCCAAAAGGTTCTGCCAGGCCTCGGTTGCCTCGTAGGGCTGTTCCAACACCGCCCCATAGGTCTTGCCGAGCTCCCGGTAGACACTGACCACTTCCTCCGGCTCCAACAAGGCAGCGCCCCGATCGATCATGGCGTGCAATGCCGTCACCAACTCCCGGGCATCACCTCTCTTGCGCCAGATCGCGGTAACCTCACGCAGAGCCGTTACGTTCGAATAGTCGATGTCAAGCACTCGGTTCCAGGTGTCCAGCGCCTCGTCGTCCCGATGAAGCTGCTCGGTGAACAGGCGGGCCCGTCGGATCAGGATGCTGACTCGCTCCTCCTCGGTCTCGGCAATATCGAAATGCCGTTCCAGGACGTCAGTCAGTTCGGCCCAACACCCCTTGGCCTGATACAGATCGGCCAACGCCCACAGTGCCTCTGCATCTTCGCCTCGCAGATCCAGAACACGCTTCCAACCTTCGATTGCTTCCGGGACGTTGTCCAGGTGCTCCGCCTCCAGCCGCGCCAGTCGGCCGCGAATCTCGGCCTCCTGCATATCGCCCACCGCGTTCTCCAACTCGCGCTGATAGACGACTTTGAGCTCCTGCCAACGCTGGGTCTCTTGATAGATTCGCCCCAGAGCAGCGATCGCCGGCTCGTTGCGCGGCTCCAGATCGTTGAAGATCGCGCGGAACGCCCGAACTGCGTCATCTGTCTGGCCCAGTTGTTCTTCGTAGACCTGACCCAATCGGGAGTAAAACTCGATTCGCTCGGTTACATCGGCGGCCGTCGCTGCTCGCTGCTCCAACACTCCCGCGAGCTGAGTCCATTGGCTCAACGACACGTAGATCCGATCGAGGTTCGCCAGCGAGTCCGCGTCTGACTCCACGACGGTCAGGACATAGCGGTAGGTCTCCTCGGCCTTCTGAACGTCGCCGATCTCCTCCTCGAACACGCGAGCCAGTCTCTTGCCGACACTCGACTGCACGGCAGCCGTGGACGTCTCCATGCTCAGCACGTCGGCATAGGCATTGGCCAGCTGATCCCAGCCGTTGTCGATCATGCCGGCAAGTCGCTCGAGCTCCTCGCCTGCGCGCGGGTCCAACGCCTGCTCAGTCACTGCCCGCACGTAAACGTTGAACGCCAACAGGGGGTCGCCAAGCCGCTCCTCCGCCACCTCCGCGATTCGGTAGTACATGGGCAGACGGTCTTCCGCTGCCTCGATGTGTCGAAGCTGAGCCTCGTGCACCTGCATCAGCTTCTCCCACTCCCCAGTGGCCTGATACAGCGGCTCCAGGATCTCTCCCACCTCGACCGGCTTGACGCCTGCCGCAAACAACCTCTCCAGGGCAGCCAGGGTATCAGCATGTTCCGGAGCAGCCGACATGACCTCCCGATACGCATCGATTGCCTTGTCGACTTCGTTGAGCTGACTCTCGTAGACCTGACCCAGGCGGTACTTGAACTCCAGTATCTCCTCCGGGGTTTCTCCGATCTCGGCCTCCAGCGCCAGAATCTCGGCAAGGTCACGCCACCGTTCGGTCTGGGTGAACAAACGGTCCAAGGCCCGCACTGCGTCCTGACATTGTGGATCGACGCTGAGGACTCGCCGGTAACGCGCCACCGCTTCGTCGGTGTTCTCGATCCGCACCTCGTACACCTGCGCAACCCGCAACCCCAGTTCCACCAAGCGCTGCGGGGAATCCACGAGATTGTCCAGCTCCTGGTCGTACAGGCGCGCCAGGACCGGCCACCGGTCCGTCACGCTGGCCAGTCGCTCGTAGGATGCGAGGGATAGCTCGTTGGTGCTGTCTACTGCGACGGCACGCCCAAACGTTTCGAACGCGGATGCGTGATCGCCCAGACTCTCCTCTTGAAGGGCCGCGATACGGTGCAGGAGCTCCGATTGCGCGAACGCGTCATCGCTGTGCGCAACTTGAACCTCCAGGACACTGATCAGTTTCGGCCATGCCGAGGCGCTCTCGTAGACGGGTTCCAGGACCGCCGCAGCCGCCAAGGGGGCGACTGTTCCGGACTTGATGCCCTCCAGAGCCTCCAGGGTGGGGCCGTGGTCGGATTGTACGTCCAGAATGTCCCGATAGAGCTCGACGGAACGCTCGACGTCATTGAGCTTCTTCTCGTAGAGCTCCGCGATCCGGTATTGGAATGCGACCGCCTCGGCTGGATCCGAGGTCAGCTCGGATTCTCGCGTCAGCACACTCAGAAGCTCCTGCCAGTTCTCAGCGGTCTGGTACAGGACGTCCAAGCGTCCCAGCGCCTCGAAATCGTCCGGATCCAGCTCCAGCACCCGCTGATAGGTGTCGATCGACCTCAGGACGTCCTTGAGCTCACGCTCGTAGACAGCACCCACCTGATAGTAGATGAGTTTCTTCTCTTCAGGGTCGACGACCAGATCGGCCTTCTTCGAGTAGGTTCCGAGCAGCTCCTCCCAACGAGACAGGCCCAGATACAGACTGATCAGTGCGTCGATGCTCTTCAGGTCCTCGGAGTCCAGCTCCAGTATCTTCAGATAGACGCCGATAGCGTTCTCCCGACGCTCGAGAATGTCCTCTTCAATGCGCGCTGCCTCGTACAGAGCGGCCTTCTGATCCTCCACGACGTCCAGGATCTCTGCCTTGCGTTGCAGGATCAGCGACATGTCGGCGAAACGTTCCGTCGCCTGGAACAGGTTCTGCAACGATTCCGCGGCCTCGAGATTGGTCGGGTCAATGGTCAGGACCTTGCGATACAGCTCGATTGCCTTGTCGACGTTGCAGACGTCATTCTCGAAGACCCGGGCTGCAAGCATCGTGAGGCGACTGGCCAGCTCCGGATCGACGTCCGTTCCAGCCAGTTTCTCCAGAACCTCAGCCAGATCCTGGAAACGCCCGGTCGCTCGCGCTAACCGGTCCAACCCCTGTTGGGTCGGCTCGTTCTCCGGACTGGTCGACAGAGCACGCGCCATCGTGTCGAAGGCGGCGTTCAAATCACCAGCAGCGTCCTCGTACAGGGACGAGATCTGCTGTAGCAGCTCCACCTTGCGGTCGGGCTCGTCGGCGCGCCGAACTTGGACCTCGTGGACGCCGATCAGCTTGCGATAGTCTCCCTGCTGCCGATACAACGGCTCCAGGATCTCGGCGATAACCAGCTCGTGCTCCGGCTTCTGCCCCAATCGCTCCAGGGCCTCCTGGGCCACGCGATTCTCGGGCTCCCTCTCCAACACCTCCCGGTATCCGTCGATGGCCCCGTCCAGCTGTCCCATCTCCGTCTCACGGAGTGCCGCAAGACGCAACATCAGATCGAGCTGCGTTTCGTCGGAATCTGCGAGATTGAGCTGAACCTCGAGATTGCCGGCCAGCTCCTCCCACATGCGCTGTCGCGTGAACAACCCATCCAGGGCTCCCAACGCCGAGAAACTCCCCGGATCGATCGCCAAGACCTCACGATAGGCCAGGATTGCCTCCTGGGGACGGCCCAACTTCTCTTCCAAGATTTGTGCCATCTGGGAGTACAGCTGCTCTCCCTCGCTCGAGTCCGACACCAGCTCGATCCGGCGACGGAAGACCCCCACCAACTCCTCCCAGTGGCCGGTACGCCGATACAGAGCGTCCATTGCGCTCAACGCATCCAGATCCGATGAATCGAGCTCCAGTACCTTCTCGTAACCCGCAGCCGCTTCCTTGATCCGGTCCTGTTGCTCGCAGATGGCTGCCAGACGCATCCAGTACCCCCGAGCCAACTCGGGGTCGGATAGCCCGCGAGCAATGGTCTCGTAGACCTCTGCCAGCTTGCCGAAATCCCCGCATTGCTCGGCGTACCCTTCGAGTTCGATGCGCGTGTCGGCAAGGGACGGATCTTCTTTCAAAGCGCGCGCCTGGGCCTCCATGGCCCGCGGCAGCTGCCCCAGACGCAACGCGGCTATCGTGGCGATCTTGCGCAGCAGCTCGACCCGACGCGAGACATCCTCCGCCGCACCGGCCAGGATCTCCAGCGCGCCGACCAGGCGCTCCCAATCCTCTCGCCCCTCATAGATGGCTTCCAGGATCCCTGCCGCTTCCGCACTCAGCCGTTCGTGCTTCATCAACCCTTCCAGGGCGTGCCGAGTCCCCTCGTGTTCGGGGTTGATGAACAGGATCTCCCGGTAGTGGACCAGGGCGTCCGACTCGCCGCTCCGGCTTCGTAATTCAACCTCCGCCAGGCGGAACTTGAGATCGACCAGCGTCCCTTCATCGACGTCCAGTTCGATCCGACGCCGCAGGACCTCCGCGTAGGAATCCCACTGCTCGGTCGTCCTGTACAGGCGGTCCAGGGACTCCAGAGCCGTCCTGTCGATTGGATCCTCCTCCAGCACGGTCTGGTAGGTATTGATGGCGGATTCCGGATCCCCAGTGTGCTCCTCGTGCAGCCGGGCGATGTCGTACAGCACCGGCTTACGTTCTTCCGGAAGCTCGACCAAGCCAAGCTTGCGCTGGTAGACATCCAGCAGCTCTCGCCATCTTCCGGTTTGCCGATACAGACGCTCCAAGGCCCCCAGCGCGACCGAATTTTCGGGATCTGCCTCATGAACGCGTCGGTACTCGGCCAGCGCCTCGTCGATGAGGCCGAGCTCATCGATCAGGACCCGTCCCAGCCGCAGCCTCAATCCCCGCGCCTCTTCGGCAGTGCCCTCGGACTCGGCCAGGTCGATCATTCGGCGGTGGGAGGCAACGACCTCATCCCAGTGTCCGGTCGCCTTGGCAATCCGCTCGATGTCCGCCTGTCCCACCTCATCGTGCGGGTCCAGCTCGAACGCGGCTAGGCAACGTTCGAAGGCCTTCTCCTTGTCGTGCAGCCGACCTTCGTACAGGCTGGCGGCCTCTCGCAACAAGGCGATGCGCTCGGAGCGATCGGTCACGTGCGAGAGCTTGACCTCGATAACGCCCGCCAAACCCTTGTGGTTGTTCGAATCGCTGTAGATGGGAATCAGACGTTCCGCCGCAGCGAGATTGGCGGGGTCGAGCGACAGGACCTTCTCGTAGGAACGGGCCGCCCGATCCGCTTTGCCCTTTTGAGTGGTCCAGAGCTCCGCAACCTTCATCAGCATCGAGATGCGCTGCTCGGTGCTCTCGGCCTTGGCCTCGTTGGTCTCCAGAACGCGAATGAATTCGTCCCACTTCCCCGACTCGGCGTAGAACACCTCCAAGTCGTCCCAGCGACCCAGCGTCACGTAGCGCTTCTTGAGCTGTTCCTGAGCCCGGCGGTCGTCAGGGACCAAGGTCAACAGTGCGCGATAGGCGTTGACAGCCCGAACGTCGTCGTTCAAGCGGTCACCAACGATCTGCCCCAACTTGGTGAGGGTCTGGATCCTCTCCTGTGGCTGCACCGACAACTCGGCTAGCGTTTCCAGGACGTCCGCCAACTTCGCGAAGTCGCGCGAGCGCTCATACATTTGGGCCAGGGCGGACAAGGCCTCCACGTCCTGCGGATCGCTGGCCAGAACCTGCTGCCACAAATCGACGCACAGCTCCGGCTTCTTGATACGTTCCGTCGCCAGCTTGGCAATGTCCCGAAGGATCGCGGTGCGCTCCGGACCGGCCTCCACGTCTCGCACCTGCGCCAGATTGAGCGCCACCAGTTTCTCCCAATCCCGACGCTTCTCGTACATCTGTCGGAGGTAGTCGAGCGCCGCGGCGTTGGTAGAATCGAACTCGACGACCTTCTCGTACGCACGAACCGCTTCAGCCTGATTGGCGAACTTGGAAACGTACAGATCGCCAGCACGCAGGTAGAGCTCGATCTTCTCTGCCGGATCAGGAACCTCATCGGCCAATGCCATGAGGGTCTTGACTGCCTCGTGGAAACGCTTGGCCTCCTCCTGCGACCTCAACAGGCTCCGCAGCTCCGCAACCTTCGCAGAATCGGCCTGCGCGGAGACGTCGGCTGCCATGCCGGGTGCCGACTCGGCAGCTGCCGCCGCCGCGCCTGCCATCGCCGACCCCGGTTCGGCACCGCGCACCGCCGCCGCTGGCACCGGTGCCGGAGCTGGCTCGGGTTCGGGTGCCGCCACCACGACAGGAGCCACTACCGGTTCCGCCACAGCGGAGCCCGTCCCGCGAGTCGGAATCGCTTCCGAGGCAGCCGCCCCCTGCAGCGAACTGCCCAGCTGAGCTTCGAATGCCTGGACAACTGGGTGCTGAGGCTCGGCGGTTGCGATCCGCAGATAGTGGGTCCTGGCGCGAGCTATGTCGCCGACATCCCTCCAAGCAATCCATCCGCACAGGATGGACAGGTCCCGTTGAGCGATCCCGGACACCGAACCCAGCACCTGCTCGAGCACGGAAAGGACGCCCGCCATTGCGCCGTCGCGCAGCACCGCCTGCTCCCTGAGGTAGTACGCTGCGGTAACCTGCGTTGGATCAAACCGCACGGCCTCCTCGAGGTAGCGCATGGCCACCTCGGGGTTCTGGTGGCGCAGCGCCCAACGGCTGCCAAAGCGTATCAACGTCTCCGAACGACTCGCCGACTGGCCCACGGCGTCGAGCACCTTCTGCTGCAAGTCCAGGATCGTTCCGGCGCGATCCGAGTCAACCAGCAGGTTCTCGAGCAGGGTTGCCACGGCCGTGTTCGAGCAGTCCGCAAGGTACGCTTGGGTGAGAATCCCTTCCGCCTCGGCAGGAGCAAAGCGCGACGCAAGGCGTGCCGCCCGCAGGAAAAGACGCGCCTTGGCCTCGGCACTGGCGACACCGTGCGCAGCCCGCAACGTTTCTGCGATCCGTTCCTGCCAATCATCCGAGCCCACGCGAACATCGGCGAGCTGGTCCTGTACTTCCCTCGCCTCTCGCTTCCCGAAGCCACCCAGCTCGACCGCCTTGGCGTAAGCGTCGACCGCTTTGTGGTGTTGTCCTTGGTCGCACAACACATCGCCCAAATCGCGGGCCAGCTGCCCGATCGTGGCAGCGTCCGTTGCCGTCTTGAGTTGGAGCTCCAAGAGCCGCTGAACCATGTTCAGCTTGCCGATCTCCCAGTAGATCGCTCTGGCCCCCACCAAAGCCTCGAACAGCACCGAATTGAGCTTGTAGGCGTCCTGATAGTGCTTCAGCGCCTTGACTCCCTGCATGAACTGGCCTTGAAGCAACCGGCCGTACCGCAGGTGAAGATCTGCTTTCTGCTTCGCATCCGTCGCGGCGGCAACCGCCTGCTCCAACGTGTCGGCGAGGCCATACCAATCGTGGTGGCTTTCCAAACTATTCAGACGCTGCTCTAGGTCCATGCTTCCTCAGGCGGCTGGTACGCAACGAGCTGAGGCACACCGACCCACGCCGGTACGCCCCAGCCCAAAGGTTTCTCGCTCTCTGCATCGATCCGTGCGATTTTCCGAGTCTCTCACCGGATGGGACGCTGGGAGCATGAGGTGATCGTGGGGCGGCGCTGGGCCACCCGACCAGTCTCAAGTGCCCGCAGCGCCTAGCTTCTGAATCAGGCTCTGTGCCGTCTCACACTGCTCCTTGAATTTCTGTCCCTGTGCTCCTCGACAGACCCGTTTCTGAAACGAGTTGATCAACCGCACTGCCTTTTCCTTCTGCGGCGGATCCATGACGGCATAAGTACTACCCAGGTTGAATGCGATCTCTGGGTGTTTGTCACCGGCCACCTCCTGGGCGCGCTCCATCGCCGCGACCATGCTCGGCTTGTCGTCCTTGGCCTGGGCCACGGAGAATAGGAGGATGTACATCCCGTACAGGTGCGAGGCACTGTCCTCGGTCGGCTTGACCAGGTTGGTACCCGTCTGCAGCACCTGCTCGGCCTCCTTGTAGAACCTGAGGTTGACGTATAGCTCCCCCAGCGGCGGGTAGAACATCGACTCCGTGGGGTCGTGCTCGATGGCCTTGGTGTAGGCGGCCAACGCGTCCTGGTCGTTCCGAGTCCATAGACCAGCCTGCCCCAAGAAGTAATAACACTGGGCAAAGTTCGGGTCCTTCTCCACGCACTTCTTCAGAGGCTCCTTGGCCTCCTCATAGGCGTCCGGATTGCCCGCCTCTGCCTGCTTGATGAGGGCATAACCACGCTTGAACCAATAGTCCGCGAAATCGGGAGCAACCTGGACGGCCCGCGCCATGGTCGAGGCCATCTTGTCCCAGTCTTCCTTCTTCTCGTAGGCGTTGCCCAGCTTCCTCAGGATCCGGTGATTCGTGGGGTCGAGCTGCACGGCCTCCTCGTATTTCTGGATGGCCCCTTCGACGTTGACCTTGACGGCTTGGTCGCCCTCGTTGGCACGATTGATTGCCTCGATATGATCGCGGCCACAGGCGCTGGCTGCCATCACCAAGGCGGCAACTGAGGTCGCACCGACTATCTTGCTAAAGGTACTGAGGTTCATCGCGAGCTCACCCTCTTTCCTGAGGTCCATTGCCAGGGACGTTCGGCTGCTTTCTGTTCATCCAAGAGCTGAAATCCGCCGCCGAAACGCTCAGCCCATCAGCAGGGGTAAAGCGCCCAGCGGACCACCCGATCGGACACCGGGTCGGCTGGATTTGGCCCGAGCATAGGACTAGCGGCACGGGAATGTAAAGCGCCTCCGCTCGCCGCGGAAGTTCCCTTTCGGCTGAGAATTCGGGCCTGTTGACGAGCCGAACCACATCCCAAACCCGATGGCCCTCCTCCCGAACGTCTCCCCTGCCACTCTACGGGACGAGATGGCATACTGGTCGTCCCGGGGGGCACCACGCAGCGCCGCCGGCTCCCCGTCTCCCAACAAAAGACCAGCGCGCCGGATCATCCGATCCGGCGCGCCTCGTGTTTCCACGTCCGACCGACAAATCAGCCTGGCTGGAACATGATCGGGTACACCACGGTCACGATGCCACCTTCCGGCTGTGGGAAGCTCAGGCCATAGTACGCACTGATCACACAGCTGACCACCGCACTGTCCGGTAAGTCCGAGCCACCGTTCTGCACGTTCGACACCGATCCGTCGCGACCGATCACGAACCGAACCTGAACGCGCCCTTCCAGGTTCGGGTTGCGCGACAGTCCCTGCTCGTAGCACATGCGGAAGCGGCCGTAGTTCTGCCGCACGATACGCTGAATCACTTCCGGAGGAAGGCGACCGCTCACCGTGGTCTGCCCCATCCTCACCTTCGGAGCGCGTGTCTTGTGCGACCCGCCCAGGCGTCCATGTCCCGAACCAAAACCCTGTCCGGTTCCGGTGCCAGCACCATGGCCCAACGCCCCAATTGAGCCCAACCCGATGCCCTCGCCACGACCACCACCGCCCTCGCCGATGCCTGACAGACCCAAACCGCCGGCGCCGAATGCGTCGCCTATTTCGTCGCCCCACATGTTGCCACGGGCACTAATCTCATCCGTTCCGAGCGAGGTGTCACGCCCCCAGGGAGCCGTCGGAGCATTGGGATCCCCGGCCGCCCCGGTATTCAAAAGCCCAATCATTCCGAACTCTTGCGCCTCACGGAGAGCTGCCGCTCGGGCAATGTGTGGGTCGGGATTGTCCTTGGGTCCCTGAACCGCGTACCGCTTGTTGGTCGCCTTGGAGGTCGGGTTGCCCATCGAGCCCTCTTCACCCTTGGCTCGCGTACCTGTCCCGCCTTCCTTGTTATCTGCGTTCTCCTCGGCAACCTGCTCCGTCTCCTTCTCCTCTTGCTCGCGCTCAGCCGCGGCCTGCAGGTACTGCTGGATCAGGTACAACTGATCCTGGTTGATATCCTCGTCATCGGTCAGTCCGAGCGGCGGGACGAAGAACGCCATCGCGGCCACGAAGCCGCCAACCGCCGCCAAAGACAGCCCGAAGTAGCTGAACACGGCCCACTCCACGCCCGCTGCGGCACCTTTCTGGACCGGCTTGCCAGCGTTGACCGCGGCAACCTGGAAGACGAACGCGTCCATCTCGATCCGCGCCTTCCCACCCATCGGCAGCGCCATTTGATGCCCGCCGGCTATCTCCGAACTGGGCTGCGCCTTTTGCCGTGCCTCGTCCAGGGTCATTCGTGGCTGACCCGGCAGCTCGACGAACCCCTTTGCACTCGGAGGAATCACCACGGACACGCTCATCCGATCGCCAACCACCACCGGAAGCCGGGTGGTCCCAATCTTCTCTGCGGGAACGAAGAAGTCACAGGCGAAGTTCTTGCCCTCCTCCTCACCAACGTAGAAGTTGCGCGGCGGGGTCAGGTGCGAAACGTGAAGTACGTTCGTGCCCCACAGAATCATCACCTCGACTGCCGGAACATGCGACAGCTCGACCTCGTCCGGACTAACATCCGGCCCGCTCTTGACGAGAGTGTATGTGTAAGTTCCCGGAGGGGCATCGTCCGGAACTTCCATCCCCCCTCGACCACCCCCGAATGGCCGAGCTGCCATCTCGAACGGGTTGCCCGCCGAGGCAAACGGGCTGGCCGGGGCCGCGCCCGCGAACGGATTGGCCGGCGCGGCAAATGGGTTGGAACCACCACCAGCGCCGAAACCACCCGCCGACGCCACACCCATGCCCGCCGGCACGGCCGAAGAGACCTCAGTCCCACCGGCATCGGCGCGCTCCAAGACCAACCGGGTCCCACCGATCTGAACCTGATCACCGACGTGAAGCTTGCACTTGTTGACCCGAGCCCCATTGACCAGCGTACCGGGTTCGTTGCCCAGATCGATCAACGTGATGTCCTCAGGACTCGCGACTTCCACGACCGCGTGCATCCGCGACGCAGCCTCATCGTCGACCCGAAGATGGCTCTTCGGATCCTTTCCGACCTTGACGATGTCTTGCGTCACCGTCTCACGACGGACCAGCTCCTCACCTTGATACACCCCGAACGTCAGAACCGCTTTCGACATGCTTGGAACCTCAGGCTCTTTCTGCCAATTCCTCAGATGTTCTCTACCGACTTCAGCATCTCAGGCACGAACGTCGTCCTCGGACGAATCAGCGTCGTCCGTGCGGCGGTGGGGCGTACCCGAATCGTTGCGTCGTTGGGACCAAATCCCCCGGCGGCCAACGGATCGTCACTGAACTCGTATCCGTACCCGCCGTCCCCCTCCGTGGTCTTGGTCGATTGCGCGAAGGCAGCTGGAGCCAATACGAGAATCGACAGACCAACTGCGAAACCCGACGCGACCATCTTGAACGTTCGACTCATTACAGCCTCCACGGAACTTTTGCGAATTCCGGTGACATTGTATGCGGGGATTTGCCCTTCGGTCAACCTCGCACAGCGCCACACCATTCTCACACCAAACCGAATAATCGCTTGCTGGCCGTCGCCTTGCTTGCAGGCACACGGCAGATCATGACGGCTTCGACAACCAATGCCGCGCGGGGTTCCCATCCCAGCCAGCCTTTTGTGAAATATCGCGCCGGCTGGATCATTCCGTTGAAGACGAATGCTCACTTGCTGGAGCGACCGGGGGCAAGGTCGATGCCTGCCCCCGCCAATCACTTCTTGCTCGGGGTGGCGGGCTTGGTCGTCTCCGCGGCGGGCTTGGTCGTCTCCGCGGCGGGCTTGGCGGCACCGCCGCTGGCCTTCTTGGCGTCTTCGGCAGCCTTCTTGTCGGCCTCCGCCTTCTTGGCGTCCTCGGCAGCCTTCTTCTTGGCTTCCTCCTCCGCCTTCTTGGCCTCCTCCGCCGCCTTCTTCTCCTCTTCGGCGCGCAGCTTGGCCTCTGCCGCAGCCTTCTTGGCGTCCTCCTCGGCCTGCTTCCTGGCGATCTCACCCTCTTGCAGGAACTTGATGGTGTCCCTCATGTCCTGGACCCGTTCCTTGGAGCGCTTGACCGCATCCGCGAACGCTGAGTCGCCCGAAGCCTTGGCGACGAAATCCTCGTACTGTTGGATTGCCGTCCCCATCATCGCAATGGACTTCTTCTCGTCCCCGACTCCCTTCGCCTTGAACTCCTGGGTCAGGATGGCCTCGTTGTAGTAGGTCTCCGCCCGGGTGGGCTCGAGCTTTTTCGCCTCGGCAATCTCCTTCTCCGCCAGGGGCAGCAGCTTGGCCTTGTTGGCCAGTGTGATCTGGCCGCGAATCGCCAAGGCCAGACCCAAGTGGGCCTCGTAGACGTTGGGGCGCATGCGCAACGCCTCCCGATACGCCTTCTCCGCTTCCTCGAAGCCTCGGAAGGATAGGTTCACCGCAGCGTAGTTCATCTGCGCTTCGAAGAAGTCCTTGTCGAGCTGGCGTGCCAACGAGAAGCTCTTGACTGCCGTGTTGAAGTTCTGAAGCTCCACCTGGATAAGCCCCGCCGTGTTGTGAATCGGGGCGTACTTCGGGTTCTTGCGCATGGCCTGGGACGCCACCAGCGCCGCCAGATCCAACATCTGCTCGTTGACCCGGTTGCGTTCCGAACCAGCCACCACCAGACCCCGGCGCCGTCGCTTCCGGCTGTCGGCATCCTTTTCGGACTTCGCCTTGGCCTGCTCCAGGTAGTAAAGAGCCAGCTGGTTGAACGCGGGCATGTACGAATCGTCGATGGCCAGCGCCCTCTGCAGATTCTTCTTCGCCCGCTCCAGATCATTGGCGCCGTCCGAATCCGAATCTTCGCCGCCCCGTTCCATTTGCAGCGCCGCGACGCCCACCAGAGCTTCCACATTCTGGTACTGGGCATCTCGAATGATCTGGTTCAGCGAGGAAATGGCCGAATCGACGTTGTTGGTCTTCTGGAACTCGAACAGCGCCAACTGAACCTTCGCCCGATGGAACCGACTGTCCGTGGCGAGCGCAGCTTCGAACTGCTCTCGGGCCTGGCTCTCCATCCCGCACCGCTGGTAGGCCAGTCCGGCGTCGTACTGCGCCTCGGCCAGGGGTCGATTAGTCGCAGACTGCTGCTTCTTGGACGCATCCAAGAACGCCTCAGCAACCTGCTTGCATCGATCCTCGGTCCAGGCTCCCTTGGCGTCCGCCGCTGCGAAGTCTTCCAGCGCGGACGTGAAGGTTTCCGCAGCAGCTTTGTCCACGACCACGCCGGTCCGCGTCTTCTTGTCGCTGGGGTTGGTCGGTGCCTTGGCTCCTTCACTGGAGGCCGACTCGCCACCGCAACCGACGACCGTTGCAACCAACAGAACGGCAGCACAGAGACTCTTTATGCGCAACATCTGGCTCCTCCTCACGCTTCCCTTGAAATCCTTGTAGCTGCGGGCCGAGCGCTCGCCTGACGACCGCTCGGCCCTCGCTTCACTTCGATGCCGCCTTTGGCTTCTTGTCGTCGGAAGCACTCTCGTCCTTCTTCTTCTTGACCGCCGGTTCCAGGGAAGCCGGTACGTAGGATTCTCCGCCAATCCGTACAGGACGTGGCTGCTCCATCTTGGCGCTGTTGACCCGGTTCGGAGAGCCACGGAACTCGTCGATCAGGTGGTATTCCGACTTGTAGTTCTCGGCCAACCACTCCTCACAACGGCGGCTGTAGATGTCGAAGTACTGGTACTTCACCGAGTATCCGAGACAGGTCTCGAATGCACCGCGCGCCGTCTGCTTCTGGGGCTCCGAAGCGTCGTCCAGTGCGCCGTAGTAGGCAGTTCGAAGCTCGTAGTCCTTCTTGATCGAGTCCGGGATCGGCGCCGCACGGAACTCCTTCACGAACATTCCCCACATCTCACCGACCCGGGAACCAGCCGCGATGACCCACCGCGGTGGCGGAACTGGTTGCAGATCCACGATCTTCTTGTACTCGAGCGACGCAGTCTCGATGAGAGGACGCTTCTTGCCGATCCAGTCCTTCACCTTGGTGTTGATGTGCTTGAGGACCAGCTCCTTGTCACCCTTCCCCTTGTACTCGGGGAATTTGACGGCATCGACCTTGTTCTTCTTCTCTTCGGCGAAGAAGAACAGAGCTTCCCCGACCGATTCCAGCGCCCGACCCAGGCGCCGCATCTTGCCGTCGGCGTCCTCGTCGGGAATCGATTGGATCTCGTTCTGCGCCTTTTGCGGGTCCTTCCAGGCTGCCACGACCTTCCTGTACTCGCCGGTGGCGCTGGGGGTGCGCTTCAGGTTGACGTAGGCTCGGGCCAGAAGGGCGTGCGCCTGAACCCGAATGTCAAGGGTTGCCTGGCGATCGATGGTTCCCATGCTGGCACCAAGGCGCTTGACCACGCCGTTCCAGTCACCCTTCTCCCCATAATGGGCGCCCACGGCAAAAGCGATCTGAGCGGCCTGGGTCGGCTTTCGCGCGCCGTAGTAGCGGTTGAAATTGGCGGCATCATCGATGGCCTCGTCCTCGTTGCCCAGACCCAGGCGAAGCACGACCGCGTCGCTGATGGCTTGGTCGGCGAACTCACCCTTGTACTTGGTCTCCTTGGCGTATCGCTCGAACCACTCGGCCGCACGGTCGTACACCGCGATGGCCTGGTAGTTGCCGCCAATCTCGTACATGGCCTTGTAGGCAAGCTCCTTCTTGTTCAGCCCGTATTTCGGATCGAGCAGGATCATGCGCGCCCCGATGGACTTGGCGAGCAGACGGGCGGCCTGATAGCTCTTGGCCATGTTGTAGATGATTTCATCGGCCCGATCGCACTGCGGCAGCTTCTCGCCACGGCTCAACGGCCCCTCGCAGTACGTGGACCATAGCTCCCGGTAGGCCTCCGCCCCCTTGCGATAGTTCTCGACCGAGTCGGCAACCTTGCCCTTCTCCTGCTGGTCGTCGGCCAACTCCACGATCTTCTCCGCCCGCAGACGCTTCACATCGAACTGGATGTTGGTCAGCTGCTGACACTGTTCCTTGTTGTCCTCAGCCTTGGCTCCCTTGCAGTAGAGCTCGATGAAGGCCGGAACGTCGTTGGCCATGTCGGTGTAACAGGTGGGCCGTGGCGGCTCGGTCTTGGAACCAAGGACGTTGATCGCTTCGAGGTAGAGCTGCGCGGCGAAGATGCCGGCGTCCTTGTCCGAGTAGTGCAGGGCAATATCTCGGAACCCCAGAGCAGCTTCCTCCCAGTGCTGCGCCTCGAAATAGGTGCGGGCGCGCGCGTACTTGACGTCGATGTACTGCTCGAGCGCCTCGTTGTCCCCCTTGTTCGGCGTGATGAAGCAGACATAGCGGTTGAAGGCCTGGATCATGCCCTTCTGCAGGGCGGTCAGATCCTTGGGCTTGAACTTCTCCCACTCGCTCTTGGCCTTTTCCGACTTCTCAGCCTGCGCGCCCTTCGGACCCAGGCCCCTGCCCTTCTTGTCGGCGTCACCCTGGTACAGCTGATCGTACATCTTCTGATAACAGAGCACGGCCGCGTAGGCAGCCTCGGCCGCATCCGGACCCGTCGGATCTTCGTCGACGACCTTGTCGAACGCCGGACCGCATTCCTCCCAGCGCTGCTGGAAGTACAAGAGATCGGCCATCGCGTACTTGATCTTGTACATGGTTGGCCAGTCTTCTTTGACGATCCGCGGGAACTCGAACTTGGCGAAGTCCGCTGAAGTGAAGTTCTCGGCCACCTTGTTGTAAAGGTAGGCAGCCAGGTCCATCGTCTTCTTGTCGCCAGTACCGCGGACACCCCCCGAGCCAACCGCTTCCAGGTGCCAGCTCATGGCCGTTTCCGCCAGCAGCTCCGCGGTTCGGTTGGAACACTCCACCTTGGACTTGGCCGAGTGGTTGTCCTTCAAGAACCCACTGCGGATCACCAGCTGTTGATCCATTTCCTTGCGGATGATCTCTTTGTCCGACGACTTGGAGGCCGAGACCGCGGTGGTGATCTGGGTCTGGTAGTGGCAATAGCGATCACCCTTGTCGCGAGCCATCAGATCCCGGTAAAGGGCAATCCCCTCGGCGTAGTGGCCGGTGTCGAGATAGGCGAAGCCAAGCTCGTTGAGCATGTCGATCGTCTTCTCGTCCGTGCCACCCTTGTCCCCACTGATGGGCCGGAAGAAGCTGTACGCCTTGTTGGGGTTTCCACTCACGGCGTAGACCGGGATGCAGTCTCGGCGAGCGCTCTTGGCCAACTGCTTGGCGTTGGGCAGATCGGTGAACTTCTCGCCAAACTCGATCACGGCCTTGAACTCGTTCAACGCTTCCGCATATTCGCCTTTGTTCCAATAGACGTAGCCCAACTTGTAACGGGCGTAGCCAAATGCCTTGTTCTTGGGGGGCTCGTACTTGATCACTTCCTTGTAGGCCGCAGCCGCCAGATCCCACTTGGAGGGATCGCCCTGGGCCTCCTGGAAGAACAGCTCACCGAACGCGAGATACGCGTTGGGGATGTACGGCGACTTGGGGGACTTTTCGATCAGTTCGAAGTAGACCTCCCGGGCCTTCTGGTAGTTTTTCGCCTGCTCGTACTCGTAGGCCAGGTAATAAAGGACCTCGTCCAACTTGGAGTAGTTGGGATACTGATCCTTCATCATCGCGTAGTACTTGATGGCACTGGCCCGGGCTGCCACCGCGATCTTCTTGGCCTGGGCGGCTGACTGGCGCTTCTTGCTGACCGCGTCTGGGCCAAGCTTCTTGTTCTTGGCGTCCATCGCCGCGACCTCGTCCTCGTTCTGATCACGGACGGCCGCAGACTCCAATTCCACATAACCCTCGGCCAGGCGCCTGAGCAGCTGGGGGCGATCGGGCGACTTGCGCTTGGTCTGCTTGAACAAGCGCTCCAGGCCCTGGATCTCGGTGATGAGCAAGGCGCGGGCACGCGCCTTGAGGCGAGTGGTGCGCTGATCGCGGAAGGCGGTGTTGTCCAGGGACCCAAGGTCTTTGGCCTTGGAGATGTCCTGGCGCTGCTTGACCTCACGCGGGGGAGGAGCGCTCTTGAACGCAACCGCCCTCTTCTTCTTGAGGTCGAATTTCTTGGGGCCGCTGGGGCACGCCGAGATGATCTTCTTTGCCTCAGGCGCCACGCACTCCGAGCTCAGATCTGCCGGAGCCTGTTCGACGGCCTGAGCGGCTCGAGGGCCAATCAGGACCGCACACAGCAGACCAACCAGCAACGGAAAGGACCGTGTAGCGTTCATTCGAGATTACCTCCCACACGTCGACATGACGACCTGACGATAGAATCCGAGCTCGTCGCGCCAATACTCGCCATCAAAGGGCCAAAGGATGTGTTCTTGGTCGGGATTGACGACACCGTAGACCTGAGACTCGGCACGACTGACCTGTCCGCGCTTGATCTTGTCATCCAAGATGTTGCGTTGCGCGGAGGTGATGTCGATGAGAATCTTCTCTCCGTTGCGGAGATGCTCCTGAATCTCGTCGACGAATCGCTGGTATCGGGACAGGGCGAGCTCACCGGCACGCCGCACGGCCATATCACGAGCCAGCCCCAGGGCATCCCGCACCTGCTGTCCCAGACCCGATGACTGGAACTGCCCGGGAGACTTCTTGAAACGCCCCATCTCCTCCTCGAGGATGCGCACGTACTCGATGTTGCGCAACAGTTGGCGGTCGCTCAGCGCGTTGGCCACGATGGGCTCGATGGTGGGGTCGATATTGGCGTTGCCGTCTCGAACCTTATTGAGGAACTTGAAGAACGCTTCCTCCTGACCACCCCCCTTGTACTTCTTGAGGATCTTGGTCAGCTCGTTCTTGATGGGCACATACTTCTTGTTGAACCGGGCCACGACGATGGTCGCCGCGTCGTAGTTGCAGTTGGCGAAGTAGATGACCGCCTTGAGAACGTCAGCCTCCGGATAGAACGAGTTGGGGAAGTAGGGAGACTGAATGGTGTGGATGTTGCCCAGGGCGCGCGGGTAGTCGCCCGCCATGAAGTAGGCCCACGATTCCTCGAACAGAGCGTCCAACCAATACTCACTGGTCGCGTCGATCTTGTTCCAGTACTTGACCGCGGCACTGAGCTTCTCGCCGTCCACCGCCGGGACGTTGGTCTCGGGGTCTAGGCGAATCGAAGCGGAGTAATAGGTTCGAGCCATCGAGAGGTACGCCAGGTCCCGCAGACGGCCTTCGTCTTCGACTCCCTTGACGCCCTCGTCGAGAGCCGTTTCGATGCGCTGGAAGCTGCGCACGGCCGGGATGCTGCGCCGCTTCTGCACGAAGCTGATCCCGGTGAAGAACTGGGCGGCCACGTAGTTGTCGCTGCGGCGATCAACACGCTGGAAAAGACGAACCGCCTCCTCGTACTGCCGATTCCGGTACTTGAACCGCCCCAACATGTAGTTCAGCTGCCAGTACAGGTCCCGTTGCTGGGCGTTGTCGAAGCGCGCCACCTCTTCATCCGAGTACTTGCCCACCCGCTCGATGATGTCGGCAGGCTCGGGTAGCTGGGTCGCCAATTTGGCCAACCAGAGCAGCGTCTCGCCAAACTTCAGATGAAACTTGTTGTCCGCAATGACACTGAAGATCGCGTAACTTGCTTGGTAGAACTTGAGACGGTAAAGGCTGATGGCCAGGTAGTACTGAGCCAGCTGCTTGTTGCCCTCGTCGTCACCGGTGTCGCCACTGACCACACCGAACATGGCCAGCCCCGCATCGCTCCACTTTTCGCTCTCGAAGAGCTTCTTGGCAGCCTGAAAGCCCTCGGTGGGAGCTCCCGCGGTGACGGGCCCCTGCTGGGTCGTCGCCTGCTCGTCCAGATCGATATCGACCGCTCCCCCTTTCGGTGGTTTGGCAGGCTGCTCGGAGTCCAGGTCGACCACGTCGTCCGCAGCATCAGCTGGTCTCGACAGGGTGATCCCCCCGAAAAGGGTAGCCTGCGCGAGAATGAACATAGCCATACGGCGCTTTCGCAACATGGAGCCTCTCTTTACCTGTTCGAGTCGATCACACCCGCACGGCATCCAGCCGTTGACCGCATGGGACCAACCAACCCGGCCGATTTCTGAAAACTTCAATGAGTATCAATACATACCTGCGACGGCCGACGGGATGTTAGTTACCGCTGAATTGGGTTGTCAAGCGCATCTTCCGAAGTTGAGGAGGTTCTTGGGGCTCCGGCTCGCCGGTTTGGTGAATGCCCCGAAAGTTGAAACCGCAAAGCAACAGGTCGCTTTGGCCACCTCGATGTCAGGATTCGGCATGTTATTTGCATTGACGCAATGGGGGCTTTCGGCTCATGTCCTTCTCTGCCGGTCTTTCGAAAGGGGGCCTCGGCTCGGGCGGGGCTTCGGTTGACCCAAAGGGGCCTCGGCTCGGGCGAGGCTTCGGTTGACCGGTGCGATGGGGTCAGTCTTCTGCAATACTTCGACTGAGCTGGACGCTCAGGGATTCACTCGCATCATTGACCGCCGACAAGCCCCTCCTCGATTGCCGATCCCGCGCAAAGCCAATTGACGAGCTCGGTCCCGGTCGACTAGGGTCAGGCCGCTGTTCGGACTAAACCTCTTCCGTTCCGTACGGGTGGTACGCACATGAATCGAACGAAGTCCGCAATCCTGATTCTCTCGGGTATCTCACTCGGCCTGGCCGCACTTGGATGCCAGCCCGGCGGCGTTGGGGATCCCTGTATCCCAGAAGACGAGTACGAGCCTGGTTTCTCCGGCTACGGTGTCGGGGAGGTCAACGTCGAGAGCCGATCATTCCAGTGCGAGACGAGGGTTTGTCTCGTCAATCATTTCCGGGGCCGTGTCAGCTGCCCCTACGGGCAGACCCAGGAACAGATTGACACCCTGGGTGAGGGCGACGGCCTTCGATGCCGTCTTCCCGACGGGAGGGGCGAGGGCGTAAGTGTGCCGGTGGAGCCACAGCTGACGACCCGAATGGCGAAGGATGCCGTGTACTGCTCCTGCCGTTGCGCCGGTCCAGACAAAAATGCTCGGTACTGCGATTGTCCGAGCGGCTTTTCCTGTGTGAAGCTCAACAGTGACCTGGGCCTGGGCAAGGGCCAGTTGGCGGGGTCGTACTGCGTCAAGAACAAGACCCGGTTCGAGCCCATCGACACGGGCGGAGCCCCCTGTGTCGCCTCCAGCGGCAATTGCCCGTCGGAAACTGCGAAAAACCCCAGGGCCAATCCCTAACCGCGTGTGATCTCTGCTCGGCGGAGCGCTCCCATCGAAGATCATGGGGTTACGTCATGGGATCGAGGGCGGCGGGCGGAGCGTGAGGTGGCCGCATTCCTGACGGCCCAGGGCTATCAGATCGTGGCCACCAACCTGCGAATTGGAGCGTTGGAGCTCGATCTGGTGGCGCGCCAGCAAAGAGTCCTGGTGGTCGTCGAGGTTCGCACCCGCAGTCCGAAGTCCTGGACCTCCGGCTTCGGAAGCCTGTCTCCGTCGAAACGGGCCCGGATTCGTCGCGCTGGCCAGCGCCTCTGGGATCGCCGCTATCGCGCCGACTCGTCGGTTGATCGCTTGCGCTTTGACGCCGCCAGCGTCCACTTCGATCCGGATGGGTCAGTCCGAATCGACTACGCTGTCGCTGCTTTCTAGGGCCTCACCTGAAACGGAACCGCCCTGCCGCGGCCCGTCCTACTCCATCGACGCCTGCTTCTCTTGGCGCAGCTCGGACAGCGCCGAAGCCACGGCCTCGGTCCCGGGCGGCAATTGCTCGATGATCTGCCCCAATCGAGCCACTTCGGCACGCCGCGACTCCCGGAGCTTGGCAACCGTCACCTCCAGGACGCGGAAGAAGTCACCGAGTTCGTCGCCCTTGCGCAGGGGCAGCGGCATCCGCAGCTTCCCCTCCCCCAGGAGCTGAATCTGCCGCTTCATCTTGAACAGAGGCCCTGCAACCTTGTGGGTCACGATGATTCCGAGGGCGGCGAGCCCCGCGACCAGCAGCGTCAACACCCCGAATATCGAAACCAGAAGGGAGCGCTGTTGCGATTCCAGTTGGACTGCCCGGGCCTTGAGCGCTCGGGCCTGCTCCTCGAGGCGCCGATGCTGCTGGGCCAACCGTTGATCCTGCGAATCCGCCTCCTTGCCGAAGACCGCCGCCAGTTCGGGGTTCTCCGCATACTCGGGCACGGCAACCAGGTTCATTCGGACCACGGCACTGACTTTGCGGCTCTCAGCCAAGACCTTCTGCCCCTGGGCCACGACCTGTTCGCCCTGCCGCATCGCGGCGCGACTCTGATCGATCACCTCGCGACTGGTGTTCCAAAGCAGAGCCCCCAGGGCCGCACTCAGTAGAGCCGCTACACCCGCCAGATAGGCCGTGTATTTGAGCTGGAAATGCTTGTCGAGCAGGAAGTTCCGAACGTGCCTGCGGTGTTGCGGCCGGGACGAAGGGTTCGAGCTTGGCTGGTTCATGAGGCTCTTTCCAATCGCGGAGATGGGACAGGCAGGGGCCGATGGCCCCCGTGGCGCGAGGAAACGGACGGCTGATCCTGACTGGGGTGGGTCATTGGATGCGCTCCAGATTGGACACGAACTTCTCGATGGCGCGCGCCGCGGCCATCCGCAAGAGCTCGTCCTCGGCGGCGCGATCCTTTGCACCCACACCCTGTTGGGTCAACTTGACGGGCAACATGCCCTTGAGGGACTTGTCGGGGTAGGTGAAGATCGCCATCTCGACGCGGATCACCAGCGACCCATCCGTGTAGCTTGGCTCCTTCACCGTTGGGGCGAGCAGGAACCCCCTGACCGACGATTTGCCCCCGAATCGCTTGTTGTACTGGGCTTTGGTCTCGCCCTCGGGCGCAACGGCGAACCCCCCCTGCTCCTTCAGAGCCTCGATCATTGCCCCCCGGATGAGCCGGTGAACCTCCTGCCGGGGGCGCGAGCCGTTCACGACCGTCATGTCGATGGCCACATAGCCACGCGTCGCCGCGGTCACTTCTGGGGTTCCCGAGCCCGACGCCGCGTCGCTTTCCGCCTCCACCTTGGCCAGGGAGCGCTCGATGACGGTCCTGACGGGAGGGCTCTTCTCCTGGGCCAGGCGGTCACGCAGGCAATCGGCGCCACCGCGGCGGAGCTTGCCGAGGGCCGCCGCGGCAGCGGCCCTCACCGTCGCCTGTTTGTCGGCCAGTCCCCCGCACAGTGCCTTGACCGCCAACGCGGACTCGGCACGCGACGCACCCAAGGCAAACGCCGCCTGGGTCCGCACCAAGAAGTCCTGATCCTCCGCAAGGTGTCTGGCCTGCTCCTTCACGGAGCTGGATTGGGCGTGGACAATCCCCGAGAAGAACAGAACGACCAAGCCCAGAGCCCTCACGACCTCCACACGAAGGAACGCGATCATTATCTAGGAGCATACCACAATGGGTTGCTCTCTACTTGGAAGAGACACGTCCGACCCCTCGGCGGACCCCGCCCTTTCAGGGTTGGACGATCATGGGATCCTGGGATTCTCATAAATTCTGGCTCACTTTCGGGATACGGACGGCGCTATGGTCCGTGGGTGCGGACCTCGATACCCTTCCCATGGCGCAGGTTCGGTGCACACCGCCCGGTGCCCTGGAGGGCCGTGATCGGCCTCGGCCTCTCGGTGCTCGCCGAACCCAAGCCCGCGGCGGCTCTGATCCTTTCCGTGCGCGGCGAGGCACACATCGTCGGCGGCGCTGCGTTGGACATTGATGGTCGTTTCGTCACCCTGCGAGGCACGGTCACCGACGATCGCAATCGACCCATCGGTGGAGGTGGTCTGCGCATCGACACCCTGGAGCTGGACACCAGTGCGCCCAGACCGTCTGCTCCTGCCGCAGCCTGCGGCCAGGGGCGTCTGCTCGCCTCCCCGGAGGGCGGCTATCGGGTCGAAACGGACCAGTCGGGTGCCTTCTGCCTTAAAGTCGAATCGGCGCTGGTTCCTCCTCGGGCCCGTTGGAGGGTCAGCCTGGAGACACCGGACGGTTATGATCCAGCGACCGTCCTGTTGGCCGAAGAGAACATCGAAGACGTGCTTCATTTGGAGTGGTCGCGCGTTCCCAATCCGGTCGCGCTGGACGGCCCTCCTGTAGATGTCGTCCTCATCCCGCGACTCGCCGCCGAGACCGGGCGTACACACGTACCGAAGGCCCAAGTGCTCCTTGAGCTTCTGCCTCTCGACGGTTCCGCAACCCCGGTGGCTCGTCTCGGCAGCGCTGAGGCCAATCCCGACCAACCGTTTGGGTTTCGGTTGGAACCCACGCTGTTGGGGGAGCCCGGGCCGGCCAAGCTATCCGCTAGATTGGCCACGCCTGGTCACTGGAGGGGCTCTTCAGGCGTGACGTTGATAGAACGCACCGTGAAGGCTCGGGTAAGGCTGGAGGGGTTTCCCGAAACCGCAGTCGTCGGGGAGTTGGTTCGCGGAACGGTCACGGTTGTTGGCGGCGTATCCTTCCTGGCCCCCGGCACAGTGGAGATTCGCAACCAGGGCACATTGGTTAGCTCGCGACCCCTGGTCGAAGGACGCGCCGAAGTGGCCCTCGAGCTGCCGTCGACGCCCGGGAGCATCCTGGACCTGTCGTTCAGGTACCTGCCCTCACTGCCGGGATGGCTGGCTCCCCCTGAACCAAACCAGCTGAGGATCGCCGTCAACCCCCCGAGTCCCTGGCGCCATCTACCTTGGGTCCTGGGTGGTGTGCTGGTCGTGGCCTGGTTGGGAAGGGCAAGGATCCGCGTGACCCTGCTGAGGAAACGGCCCCTGGACGCCAGTGCCCCCGCCAACGGGCCGCCCTCCCGCCTCGAGCTCTTAAAGACTGGCAACGAAGCCGACGGATGGACCGGGACGGTCGTGGATCTGCACGAGGGTACACCCCTCGCAGAGGTCACGCTCCGCGTGGTGTCGCGGGGTTTTTCGGGGGAAGAGACGTTGCTGCAAGCCGTCTCCGATCAAGACGGACGGTTCCGACTGCCATGGCTGCCGATGGCCCGCACCGTGCCTCTGCGGTTCACGGCACGGGGCCGAAGCTTCGCGATCCTGGATGCGGAGTTGCCGGTGCCGGGGCTCATGGTGCTCAGAATGGTGTCGCGGCGCCGTTGGCTCCTGGAAAGGCTTGTCAGCTGGGCAAAAAGAAGCGACCGGTCATTCGTTTCAAACGGTGAACCGACACCGCAGGCATTTGCCATCGATTCGCAGAAACGCGGTCAGGAAACCGTGGCACGCTGGGCATTCGCCGTCGAGGAAGCGGCCTACGGGCCCAACCCGCCCGGCGAGCAGGACGAGGCAAGGCTCCGTTCCCCCAGTTCGAGCTGATCAGCCGACGACCGACAGGAACCCGCAGACTGCGGTTGACTGCTGATCGCGCGTTTTCCTATAGTCCGCCGCGGTCCCTCCCCCGAGCAACCTTCCCCAATCATGGACGTCCTTTACGTCATCCTGGCCGTCGCCGCCGTCGCGATCGCCTTCATCTTCTGGTCTCGCAAGTCCTCGAAGGATCGGCCGCAGCTGGAGGAACCCAAAGCCTCTGCTGAATCGGCTCGGCCCAGGTCGCCGAGCTCAAGCGCGGCTGCGTCGAACCGGCGAGTCTCAGCGGAAGAAAAAGGGGCGACTTCCGTGGCGCCCCACGTGTCAGAGCCCGTTGCTCGGTCCGAGGCACCTGCAAACGAAACTGCCGATGCTTCGGTGCCCATCGCCGAAGAACCCGCTGTGGTGGTTCCGATTCACAAGGAAGCATCACGCCCGTCCATCGCCCATGTCTCCGACGTGGAGGGCCTCCGTCAAGGACTGGCCAAGTCACGGGGAACCGAAGGCATCTTCGGTCGTCTGGTGGCTCTGCTCACCGGAAAAAAGGAGCTTGGCGCCGAGATCGCGAGTGACGTCGAGCAGGTCCTGCTGTCGTCGGACGTGGGCGTTTCCACCACCGAAACGCTACTTGCCCGAGTCAAGGAGAACCTCTCCAAGGGCCAACTGCAGGATGCCGACGCGGTGTGGGATGGTTTGCGCTCGGAGGCTTTGCGCATCCTGTCCGTTGACGGAACCACCGGGGCCTTTCCGTTGCGGGATCGTCCGACCGTCGTGCTTCTGGTGGGTGTCAACGGCGCGGGCAAGACCACCACCATTGGCAAGCTTGCTACTCGACTCAAGGCGGAAGGACGCTCTGTCGTGCTGGCTGCAGCCGACACGTTCCGCGCCGCGGCCGTTCAGCAGCTGGTCGTGTGGGGCAATCGCGTGGGCGTCGAGGTGGTGCGTGGCAAGGACGGAGCCGATCCCGGCAGTGTCGTGTTCGACGCCGTTCAACACGCCAAGGAGATCGGGGCGGACGTGGTACTGGCCGACACGGCCGGACGCTTGCACACCAAGAGCAACCTGATGGCCGAGCTCGGCAAGATCGTCCGTACCACTGGCAAGGCCATGCCCGGCGCGCCCCACGAGGTCCTTCTGGTCGTAGACGCCACGAACGGGCAGAACGCGCTGGCCCAGGCGCGCGAGTTCCAGGAAGCCCTGCCCCTCTCGGGGATCGTCCTGACCAAGTTGGACGGGACAGCCAAAGGTGGCGTCGTTCTGGGGATCTGTGACACCCTGCACCTCCCCATCCGGTTCATTGGACTCGGCGAGAAGGCAACCGACCTGTACGACTTCGTGCCAGCTGACTTTGTGGAGGCACTTCTCGGATGAGAATGGCAGTTGTATGCGAAGAATTCATTCCGGGCGCATGGAACCCCGACGAGGCAGTCAATTGGTTGTTGATCGCGCAATTTCGAGCGTGATATAGTCCACCGACATTCGCGCTTTGCGGAATTTTCCAATATTTTCACGTAGTTGCAGAGATCGCGAAAGGGTGGCGGTCGACCCCAGGGAAGGCGAAAGAGGCATCGATGAACAACAACCGCATCGGGCTCCTCCTCGCAGCTGCGCTTGGCCTACTTCCTGCAAGCGCCTTGGCTCAGGACGGAACAGCTAACGATCAGGCAGAAGCCGGCTCAGCGGATGCCGCTGAGGCTGGTGACGCCACGGCAGACGGCACCGCGGAGGAAGGTACTGCCGCTACCGGCGAGGAGGCCGCCCCGGCCGAGGAGGAGGGCGAGGCCGGAGATGACGGAGGCCTGGAGGACATCTGCAAGATTGACCCGGCAGCCTGTCCAACCGTCGATTTCGACAAGGAGGCCCGCAAGCCGCTCGGCGAGCAGATCTACGCGGTTCAGCAGATCTATGCCTTGCGCGTGCGGCGCTTCGAGATCAACCCCTACTGGGGCTTGACCCTCAACGATCAGTTTGTCAGCCACCCCGGACCTGGGTTGGCCGTCAACTATTACTTCACCAACGTCATCGGTGTCGGTGTCAGCGGCAACTACTATCAGTGGTTCAACATCGATAGTGAGTTCAACGGCGATGTCCGTCGAGCAGCTCGCGTTGGCGTCCCGTTGAATGAGTACTCCTGGAGTGCCGCCCTGAACTTCACGTACGTCCCGGTTTACGGGAAGTTCAATGGCTTCGGGGACTTCATCTTCCAGTACGACGTCTACGCCATCGGTGGGGTCGGCGCGATCAGCAGCCGTCCCATCCCCGTGTTCGATCCGGTCTATCGCAATTTCAAGTACAAGACCAAGCTGGCATTCAACGCAGGTCTGGGATTGCGCGTGTTCTTCTACCGTTGGCTCGCGGCGGTCATGGAGGTTCGGGACTACATCTACAACGAGGAGCTCGAGAACCTTCAGGTTGCCACAACCGACAACGAGCGCCGGAATTCTGCGAGCTGGATGGGTGACAAGAAGATCACCAACCATATCCAGGCTCAGCTGGGCGTATCCATTTTCCTCCCCACCACCTTCGACTACCGGTTGCCAAAGTGATGACGGCCACAGCGAGAGGTCAGGCTACGATGGGCACGACGAGCACCACTAAGAACGCGGCAACCCCCCGACGACTCGCGGCGGCGCTGATTGCGGGCTCGGCCCTGCTGCTCGCCACGCAGCACGCCGAGGCTCAGGAGATCTTGCTGACCGGTCCTCTGGCAGGAGCAACCGCCGTTCGCAAACTGCGGTTGTACCGTGAGGGACGATTCGAGCTGGCACCCGCAGTCAGCATCTCTCTGTTGGACGAATACCAACGGACGATTCTGATTGGCGCCAAGCTCAACTATAACTTCACGGATTGGCTTGCCCTGGGGGTATGGGGCGGGTACGGCATCGTGCAGTTACCGTTGGCTTTGAGTGATCACATTCAGGATGTGAACCAAGCGCGTCGCTGCCAGACTCCCCAGGGACGCGACACCCGGGACTGCCGTCTGACCGCCGTCACCCTGGGCCCCGATTTCAAGGATCAGCTGGGGCAAATCCAGTGGGTTGCTTCACCTCAGATCACGGTGGTTCCCTTCCGCGGCAAGCTGGCGCTGTTCGAGAGCGTCTTCCCCGACTCGGACTTGTATTTCTTTGCCGGACCCGCTTTCGTCGGGGTGAAGGAGCGGGGTGACTGCACTCAATGCACCACACCCAACTCCTTCAAGCTGGCCTCCCGGACGGCTTTTGCCCCCACCTTCGGTATTGGACTGAGCTTCTTCACGCATGAATGGGGTGCCCTGGCGGTCGATTGGCGTGCCCTGCCTTTCAGCCGCAATACCGGCGGTTTCGACACAGCAGGAACCGGTCCGGACAAGGACTTCCCGGACACTCATGTGGACAGTCAAGACCGGCAGTTCAAATTCAATCAATTCTTGACGGTTAGCTATAGCCTGTTCTTCCCAATGGAATACGGACTGAGCGAGTAACACTTCGTAGCGCGTTTCCTCCCTGCCTTCCGAGGCCTCCCTGGATTCCCCAGGGAGGCTTCGGTGTTTATGGGATCAGGGAGAAGTGGCTACGCGACACCCTGTGGTGGCAGGACACCGTCCCCGAGCTTGGGCCTGACTCGTCCGACCGGCCTTGTTACTCGACCAGTCGCCAGTGTCGGGGCTCTCGATCTCGTTGGACGATTCGAGACTGGAACACCCGACCCGACGACTACCTGACCACTCGACCCTGCTGAAGGCGGTATCCAGACGGCAGGCACCTGCGACACAGCTCGGCCAGGTCGTCTGGTACCGTCCAGCCCCGCTCCAAGATGCCCTGCGCCACTCGATTTTTGATGCGGAGGGACTCTTCGCCCTCCAGCGCCGCCAGGAGGGATGCCACGGCCTCGGCCTGCCCCATGGCGAACACCGCCCCCACGGCGGCAAAGCGAACCGCCTCGGTCGCATCCTCCAAAAAAGGCTCGATGGCCTGACGAGCTTCATCCCCTGGATGCGCCTCCAGGGCCGTCAGCAGCTGAACCTTGGGATCGTGATTGCGAACGTACTCGGTGTCGAACTGATCCAGCAGCCCCAGGAGCTCCTCCGCAAACCGTTCCCCAGGTACGATCTGCTCCAGGGCCTTGAGCGGCCAGGTCAGGCTCTCTGCCCGCCGACAGTATTCCCGGATGGGTACCAGCGCGGCCTCACCAGCCTCCACTAGACCGCGAACGACCGCCTCTTTCTCCTCCTGGTCCGTGATGGATGGATCGAGGTACCAGTTGAAACGCTTCAACAGGATGGCGGATGACTGCGCGGTGGCGATGCGGCCCAGCTGTTCGATGGCATCCTGACGATCGGGATTCTGCGACAGCTTGTTGGAGACCAGTCGCTCCAGCCGCCCCAATTCTCGGTCGACTCTCTTGGCCGACGGCTCTGGTGCTTTCTTGAAGAAATCCAAAAGACCCATGACGGAACCTCGGTCCCGAACCGCCGACGGCTCGAGACCGAGCGGTTCATACCACGTCCCGGACGCCGGCCAGGGCGAAGATGAGCCGATCCGGCCACACGGCTCGATCAGCGCTTGCCGTCCTCGTCGGGAGCCGAAACGAGTCGTTCGGTGAGGTGCGTCGGGAGGGGCGCGTCCCCTAGCCCAACGGCACCGCCACCAGAACGATGGAACCATCCCGGACCTCGACCAGGTGCCGAACTGGACGAGCGTATCTGGAGCTCATCTCCTCCTCGATACGTTGAATGTGCTGCAGAAAACCCTGGAACGAGGTTCCCTCTACCGGATCACCGATCCGCTTCTTGGCCGCCAGGTACTCGCCGTAAATCCTGGAATAGTATTGGTCCGCCGGTTCTGCGCTCAGTGCGGCGACCAGCGTGGGGTTTGCATTCTGGGAAGCCACCGAGGACTCGTCCACGCTGAGCGCCTCCTCGAAGTCGTGCGCGGTGGGGGAAACCGAGGGCCGTCCATGCTCGTCGGTCGTGTCTTCCGGAACACCCATCAGGGCATTGAGCAAGGAGTTGATGCGGAAGACGAGCCCACCCAGCTCAGCGTGTTCGATCTGGAACCGGATGGTCTGATTCCCGTTGATGATTGCCAACAGGCCGTCCTCCAGCTCCGACACCGGCCGCGAGAAGTAGTTGCCGATCAGGGATCCCGCAGCAACCACCAGGATGAGTCCCAGGAAGGTCACGCCGAACAGGGGCATCAGCAGACCGTTCACACTGGGGACCAACGACGTGGGCATCGCTGCGATCAGCACCGCCTTGTCACCCTGGTACCCATCCAGCGGGACGACAGCATAGACCCACTCCCCACCGGCGGCATCGGCGACCACGACGTTGCGGGTCTTGATGGATGAGCGAATGATGGGGTCGCTGCCGCGACCCACCAACTCGGACGCAACCCCTGCAGGGAGCGAACCTCCCCGCGCAACCACGTCGACCCCCCCTTCTTTGAGGAAGCCGAAGTACAATGGCTGCCCGCTGGTCATCTCACTGATCCGCTGCATCCGTTCGTCGCTCAATGGGACACCAACCGCTACCGCCCCGATGATCGCCTCGGATTCGCCGCGCACGGCAGCAAGGCTGACCAGCATCTGCTCCTGCCGCTGGGCATTGATCCAGACATCGCTGGTGGTGCCACCCTCGCTGAGGATGCGCTTGACGACGGGATGGACGTTGCCAATCTGATCGCCGCGCATCAGGGCCGAGCCATTGCGTCCCAGGACCGTACCTTGAGCGTCGATGAACAGAACTAGCGATGGCCCCAGACCCGTGAAGGTGGCGACCTGGACGGCATCATCGCGGATCCGCGTCGCCTGGGCCGTCGCACTCTCCTGGCGTGCCTGGATGGTGCCGCCCGAATACACGTCAACCACGGATTCACTGCGAACCCGACGCCCAAGCCAACGCTCCAGCTGCAGTGCGTCCAGCGCCAGTCGGGCGTTCGCTGCATGCACGGTCTGCTGGATGGTCGTGCGCGCACGACCGGGACTGGCCACGACGTCAGCCAGCGATGTTGCAAGCAGCGCGTAGGAAAGCAGCCCAACGACCAGAACAATTCCGGCGTTCGCAACAATGATCTTCCAACGCATGCTGGGATCCCCTTCCGTTCAGCCGACGGCCAGTTCTCAGTCTAAATAGCGGTGTCCGGCAGCTCGAATCAACCGGCTTCGCCAGGTTCGGGCGTCTCGGCCCCACGCCCCTCCCTCCCCACCGACATCGCCCAAGGTGGCCGGCTGTTCGGTGGCTGTCGATTGCGCTGGGCCGCCGTTGCACCACGGCTTGCGGCTGGCCCCCCCCATGGGCTAGATAGCGGTGCCTTTAACCCCGAGTCCTGTCGGGGAACCTTACCCACGGTGGGTGTAGCTCAGTGGTAGAGCACTGGATTGTGGCTCCAGGTGTCGCGGGTTCGAACCCCGTCACTCACCCCGGCTCCGAGCCTTTGGGCGGAACGAATTGCCTGCGCCGCTAACCCAAAGCCCGATTGTACCTTTGCTTCCCGCTCCCCTGTTCGGGTAAAAGCAGGAGCGCCCCCACCGGAATCTCCCGAGACCGGCCCTTGGGGGCCTGCTGCGTTGGAAGGAATGGACGATGACTCGCAATTCTCGAATGTGGTTGCCACTCCTATCCCTTCTGGGCCTGGCTGGTTGCAGCGATCCGTTGCCTCCACCCTATGAAGCCTCGGCACAGTTCCAGATCGCGTCGGGCGCACCAGCGGGTGCCAGCTGTCCCTTCATGGCCCACGTCACGAACTTCGGTGACACGGTCCCTTCGGCCTCGTCTCCCGGGACTGTGCTGGTGGACGGGAAGAAGGGTGCGGAAGTCAATTGCTCGGTCAGCGGTGAGGGGCCCTTCAATTTCGAGGGTACGGTGGCTATCCCGACGGCTCGCCTGACCTTCTTCGCGGGGACTGCCGTCCAGGGTGGTGAGGGGCAGGCCACTGGCATTTTCCGCGATCCGATTATGGCCAGAACGCTGCAGAGCGATGCGACGCAGCCCTGCATCATCTCGGTCAATGAGGGTTCGCTTTCCGTCGAGAAGGGTTCGATCTGGGCGAAGTTCAGCTGCCCCAAGATCGGAGAAGACAGCCAACCGAACATCTGGTGTCAGGCTTCGGGGTTCTTCGTGTTTCGAAGCTGCGACGAGTGAGGGGGCGCGCCTCGGACGGGTCGTCCCGAGCTGGAGAGAACGCCTCGCTCGGTCCCTATGAGTTTTTGGGTACCGTGGGGCCTACTTGGGGTGTGTCCGCTACCTCGAACCCGGGCTGAGGAGCCGGTGCCGAGGTCTGCGCGGCGGGGCCAGGGGCTTCCGTGTCGGATGCGATCGCGTCAATGCGCACCAGCAGGGCCGTCACGTTGTCTTCCCCGCCGTTCTCGTTGGCCTGACGAGCCAGGTTTCGACAAGCCGTCTGCAGATCGGCTGAGCCGCTCACGATGCGCAGGAGTTCGTCGTCCTCGACCATTCCGCTCAGACCGTCCGAACACAGCACGTATACGTCATCAGGCTGTGCCTCGTCCGATTGCAAATCGACGGCGATGTCCTCCCTCATCCCCAACGCGCGGGTGATGACATTGCGAGGTAGCTCGCTCCGCTGTTCCTCGGAAAGATCGGGCATCGCCATCAGGTAGTCGTTGAACAGCGAATGATCCCGCGTCATCTGCGTCAGGAATCCGCCCCGCAATCGATACGCCCGACTGTCCCCAACATGGGCAATGAACATGCGGCCTTGTTGCGGATTGAACAGCGCCACCACGACCGTGGTGCCCATTCCGTGCAACTCTCTGGACCGCGCGCTCCGTTCCAGGATCCGGCGGTTGGCGATACGGACCGCAGTAACCAGCCGGTTCTCATCCTCCGAAAGCCTTGGATCGTAACTGAAGGGCCAGGTGGCATCGAGCTTGGGCGGCATCGAGAAGTACTCCGCCACCGCCTCGGTGGCGATACGACTGGCCACGTCCCCGGCACGATGCCCTCCCATTCCATCCGCCACGACGAACGGTCCCCCCTCCGCCACGATCACGTAACTGTCCTCGTTGTGATCGCGCTGCAAACCCACGTCCGTGGTCCCGGCGGCAGAAGCTCGCAAACGATGGGTCATCGTGATGGTCCGAGCGCAGGGGTGGCGGAGCATTGCAGAGTCATCGCCATCGGTTCGCCTCGCGGTAAATGTCTCCGTTGGTGGCAGCGGCCTGCCTGGGTCGGCGACCACCCTGCCACCCACACGGCCGGTCAGCGAACTCAGACACTCAGAATCTCCTTTTCTTTCTGTTCCACCGTCTGGTCCACGACGCGGATCGCCGCCGCCACGATGTCCTCGACCTTTTTCTTGGCTCGATCCACCGCGTCCTCACTCGCATCACCACCGGACTTCAACTCGCCGAGAACGTCCAGGGCTTCGTGGCGGGAGCGACGCACGGCGACCTTGCACTCCTCACCTTGTTTCTTGGCAACCTTCACCAGCTCCTTGCGTCGCTGCTCACTCAGGGGCGGCACCGGTACGCGGATCAGATCACCGTCCACCTGCGGGTTCAGCCCCAGATCGCTCTCGCGTACCGCCTTGTCGATGGCTTGGGTCTGCGACCGTTCCCACGCCTTGATGGTGATCAGGCGTGGTTCCGGCACGGCCAGGGTCGCCATCTGACTGATGGGCGTCGGCTGACCGTAGTAGTCGATACGAATCCCCTCAAGCATGCCCACATGGGCTCGCCCAGTTCGGAGCCGGCCCAGCTCGCGCCGGAGAGCGTCCTGTGCCTTGGCGGTGGATTGGCTAAGCTCCTGAAGGACTTCATCAATCATCCTAGGTCCCTCGCACTTGACCACCGTATATCACCGCTCCCGGCCAACAACGAGACGGTTGGCTGGTTCCTGATCTGGCCGGCGAACCGACTGCCGCCCCCCCGGGCCGTTCGCCCGAATCTGTGTTTCTCCCTGTCTCGGCGCAGTCCGGGCCCATTTAGCCCCCGCAAGGGGGCCCGGGCCCAGGTCCTGCACAGGCCGGCGCGGCTCGGTCTTTGTGGAGTGCTCTCCACGCCGCGGGAGACGCGCCACCGAAGCCCGTGGGAGCAGCAAACCGGGGCCCACGAACGTTCTTGACCGCGGCTGAGCGGAGGCAATTGGCGCGGAGAGGGCGACTCTTATCCGCTTCCGAAGTGCAGTTGAGACCTTCGCGGTTCGTTCCCCCGGCCGGTCCGACAGGGCGGTAGTCTATCGCCCGCATGGGATCTGCTCCGTCCAAACCGGCAACGCCCGAATCCCACGTCTCGGGGAAAAATGCCACGCCATTCCAGGAGGCTCCCACATTCATCGCGACCTCACTGAACACAGCCCTCTCCCCCTCGCCTCCCAGCTCTACCGTCCTGGCCCGACCACGCCTTTGTCCGCAGTGCGGTGAGCGATACCCTAAGGAGTTCCGGGTATGCCCCCAGGACGCCACTCCCCTGGAGGATGCCTCCGTCGAGGATCCTCTGATCGGTGCCGTCCTAGCAGATTCCTACCACATCACACGGCTGATCGGAGAAGGGGGGATGGGGCGCGTGTATGAAGCCTGCCACACCCGCCTCGGCAACAAACGCTTCGCGGTCAAGCTCCTGCATGAGGAGCTGGCGCGTCAGCCTGACATCCTGACCCGTTTCGAACGAGAGGCACAGTCCGCCAGTACCATTTCCCATCCCAACGTCGTCGATGTCGTGGATGTCCATCACTTGGCCGACGGGCGTCCCTACCTCGTGTGCGAGTACCTGGAAGGAGAGGAACTGGGAGCGCTATTGGATCGGATCGGCAAACTGGCACCCGATGTGGCCGTACGCATCGTTCGCCAGATCTGCCGTGCCCTGTCTGCCGCCCACGAGAAGGGCATCATCCACCGCGACGTAAAACCCGAAAACGTGTACCTGGTCGGGGGTCTGAAGTCGACTCGGGTCAAGGTGATCGATTTCGGCATATCCAAGCGGGACGACGGTGAGGCCAAGCTGACGCGCACGGGCATGATCATGGGCACCCCCGCCTACATGGCCCCCGAGCAGGCCCGCGGCGAGGCGGTCGATCATCGCGCTGACGTTTATGCGGTCGGTGGGATTCTTTATCGCGCTCTCACCGGACAGCGTCCCTTCGAGGGCGAGGACGGAGCGATGGTCCTCACCCAGGTGCTGACCGCCGAACCCGAACGCCCTCGCGCACTGAACCCAGCCATACCCGAGGCGCTGGAGTTGCTGATCCAGCGGGCCATGGCCCGTGATCCCGATGACCGCTTCGCCTCCATGGATCAGCTGGAAGCGGAGCTCGCCGAACTCGACTCGAGTCGCACCCCTCTGATGGATGGCTCCATCCCATCGATCCTGCCTCCTGCCTCGGATCCAGTTCACTCGCCGCCCGCAAACTTGGAGCGTCGACCGCGAGCCAAGACCGAGCAAGCCCTGCGCACGCAGCGGGAGGTTCGCAGCGCCCGACCCTTGCTGGTGCTCCTCACCGTCCTGGGCTACCTGTGGTTGGTGGCTGGTTTGGTCAGCGCGGTCGCCGATCTGCTGCGCGCCAGCCGCGGCACTCTGGGTCGCGTCACCGCTTCGGAAGCCTTGTTGGCGACCCTCGGCGCGCTGGTCGCCACCATCACACCCCTGGCTCTGTGGATCCGGCATCTGGAGCGCAGCGTCTGGAGGAATAGCGCAGTCTCGGTGGAGTTGGCTCGCCGCAGCCTCATCGGTCTGGCCGTCGGACTCGGCCTGCATGGCCTCTTGGTGCTGGTGCTGAACCTCCTGGAGGCCGTGGTGTTGCGGCAACCCAGCGGGCAACTGTTGACGCCATTCAATGGGCCCATCATCGTCGCGGCCTTCGCCGCCGCCGCGGTTTCGTTCTGGGTCTCCTCCCGCCGCCCCAAACGAAAACCGTAGCGGTAAAGCCATGGTCCCCGTGGACATTCGCCCGACTCACCAGCGGGGATCGGTGGTCCCGGCGACGCACCCCCAGAATTCGTCGGCGACGCCGGTGGCACTCGTCAGCTCCGGCTCACCATCCCGGTGCCAGGGGCGGTTCTTCTCTGGGTCGATTCCCAAGCGGTCGGCTAGAACCAGCGGCACTAGGGCGGAGAAGCCGTCCACATCAACCCAGTGCACGTAGCGTTCGCGCAGGAACAACCTCAGGTCGTGCCATTGGTCCATGGGATCCGCGCCGAATCCCCGGTAGTAGTCGGACAGGACCACCAGCGCCGGAGAATGGGTGGCCATGTCGGCCAGGTAGCGACGAGCCAAGGGCCCCGGCTTGAAACGCGGCGGTCCATATCCCCGATTGCAGGTGTTGGTGTTGGGCGTCGTGACGTTGGTCAGGTCCTTGAAGATGGGACCCGGTGCCCACCGACTACAGTGCTCGTAAACCCCCCAAGCCGACCAACCCCAGGCAAGGACCGTGTCATTGACCGCCAGGTGGGGCCGCAGGCGCTGACAGATCCGGTCGACCGCGGCATCCCGCCCCTTCATGAACATGCGCAGCGACTGGATACGTCCCCAGCCACTGGCCGTGGCCAACAAGCCCAAGGCCAATGGTACAGAAACCCTGAGCCATCCCCAGGATGGCAGCTGCTCTAGACTCCACGCCAACAGGTTCCCGGGGCGCAGGATCAGGATGGCCAAGGCTGGCCAGAGCGGTACCGTGTCATGGGTGAAGAAGCGAAGCGTCAGCGTGATACCGAGCAGGGTCGTCCCCGCGAAGACCCAGGCAAACCAACCAAGCGCTGCCTTGGGGGCAGCACTGACCGGCTTGCCCGGCATGGGCAGCAGGGCCAGCACGAACAGCAGGTGATGCACCGCCAGCTGTTCGGGAATGCAGCGCATCCCCGCGAACGTCGCCGGGATCCTTCCGCCGGCTCCAACGATGATGGATGCCACCGAATCGGTCGCGTAGCGTCGAATGGTCAGATAGCCTTGGATAACGGCAGACAGCGACCCATTCTTCAGTAGGGGCAGTCCCAGAAGAATGACCACCCCAACCGCTCCCAAGGCACACAGGATGGCCGTTTCCAGCGCCATCTTGCCCGTGCTCTTGAGGAGCTGCAGACACCATACAGCCAACACGAGCACCAGCACCGTGGCCGAGGACGGGCGTATCATGATCGCGAACGCGGCCATCGCACCGACCCCGATCCACCACCCCCGGTGCTGCCGTCGGTCGCAGACGCGAGCGGTCTGGGCCAAACACACGGCGGACAAAACCAAGGGGAGCGTCATCCAGAACGAGTAGTTGATGTCACCATCCGAGGCGATGACAGCACCTCCTGCGTGCAAGAGCGCAATGGGTACCCCGAAACGCCGGCCCCAACACAACGCTCCAAGCCATCCGGTGGCCAGCGAGGTCGACGCACCCCACAGGATGGAAAAGGCCCACACCGCTTTCATTCCGCCCAGCGCCAGCCAGGGCACGAACAAGAAGAATGCCCCGGGTGGCTTGATCTCAACCGAGTCGACGTAGGGAACCCGCCCCGCCAGCAACAGGCGCGCGTTGTAGACGATTCCAGCAACGTCGAGGTTCTGGAAATGGGGGTCGAGGATGCCGTGGGCCTGCCACGCCGCGTGACAGACAACCGCCCCCACCGCAGCCAACATCCATTCCTGTCGGTCTGATAGCGGCCATGGCCTCCCCAGCAGGGAGAGAACCACGCGTACCAAGCCGAGCTTCGGTTCGGGTCGGGGCACCGCGGACACTTCGGGCCACTTTTGCGTCAGCCACGGCTCGACGCAAGTCGGGGCGAGCCTTGTGCCCCGCTCTCCGGAATGCTCAACCGCCCTGACGCCGCTGGAAGGCGGGCACGTCCCAGTCGGTTTCCAGTTCCGTATTCGGGAACTGGATCTTGTCCCGAATGGTCGGCCCGGATTCCCGCGACATCGTGCAGGCCTGAACCCCGGACGGACGGCGCTGGGCCATGGCCATCGGAGCCTCGGTTCTCACCGGCGGATTCGTCGAACGAGCCACGGGCGCGTGAACCGGTGCGATGACCTGGGCCCGACTGGCGTTGGCGCGCACCGCATGGCCCGACTCGGCTGGCTGCTCGCCCGCGATTACGTCGAAACCGGTCGCGATCACCGTCACCTTGATGGCATCCCCCAGGTTCTCGTCGGTACTGGCCCCGAAGATGATGTTGGCGTCTTCGTCTGCCTGTTCCTGGATGAGGGAGGCCGCCTCGTGAACCTCGCGAAGCTTCATGTCGGTCCCACCCACCACGTTGATCAGGACTCCGGTCGCCCCCTGCACCGAGATGTCGTCCAATAGCGGGGAGGTAATGGCCTGTTCGGCAGCCAGACGCGCCCGACCTTCCCCCTTGGCCATGCCGGTTCCCATCAGGGCGCGCCCCATGGCGCTCATCACCGTCCGCACGTCGGCAAAGTCGACGTTGACGATTCCGTCGAGGGTAATAAGGTCACTGATCCCTCGGACCGCCTGATAAAGGACCTCGTCGGCCTTGCGGAAGGCCTCGATGAAGGTCAACTCGTCATCGCCAAGCCCCAGCAGCTTCTGGTTGGGAATGGTGATCAGGGTGTCCACCTGTTCGCCCAACATCGCAATCCCCTGCTCGGCCCGGCGAGACCGCAACCGCCCCTCGAAGGCGAAGGGCTTCGTCACGACCCCCACGGTCAGGGCACCCTCTTCGCGCGCCAGCTGAGCGACCACCGGAGCGGCACCGGTCCCGGTCCCTCCCCCCATCCCGGCGGTGACGAAAACCATGTCGGCTCCGGAGATGATCTCCTTGAGACGGGTCACGTCCTCCAGGGCTGCCTTCCGCCCTCGCTCCGGATCGGCCCCCGCACCCAAGCCGCGCGTGATGCTGGAACCGATGGCCACCTTCTCGGCAGCCGCGTTGGAGTTGAGAGCCTGGACGTCAGTGTTGACGGTAACGAACTCTACCCCCTCGAGGCCGAAATGGATCATCGTGTTGATCGCGTTCCCACCCGAGCCACCAACTCCAATGACCTTGATTCGTGCCTGATACTGGGGCGTCTCGTCTGCAAACTCGATCGAGAAACTCATCGTCGTGTCCTCCCGGGCGCCCCTTGGGGCATATGGATCGCGCGGCTGAGAATCGGGTCTGCCTCAACCCTTTTTTGATTCTCCGACTCGCGAATCCCTGAGCTGTTCCTGGTGCGTGTTGGTCCTAGGTCTGTTCTGTGCAAAATGTGGCTAGAAGGCCGCCTTGAGCCAACCCCAGAATCCGCCGGCCTGTCTATCGACCGGTACCACCATCGGCTCTGGGTTATTGGGAACTGGGTGGGGGTCTGCGATTCGCGACTCAGCCAAGTGACCTGCGCCATATCGGACCAGCCCCACACCCGCCGCATACTGCGGCCCTTGCACGAGTTGGTACATGCCCTGCAGTCCAATGGGGAACCCAAGCCTCACCGGCATGCCCAGGATCTCCTCGGCACATTCCACCATTCCCTCCATCAGGGCAGCACCACCCGTGAGGACGACACCGGAGCTGGTCTGTTCCAACAACCCAGTCTCCTCCATGCGCTGTCGAACAGCGCTGAACATCTCCTCGACCCGGGGCTCGATGATGTCGCTCAACAGGCGACGCGCGACCCGACGGGGGGCATGGCCACCCACTCCCGGCACCTCGATCTCCTCGTCGTCCGAGATCAGGCGACCCAGAGCGCAGCCGAAATTCCGCTTGAGACGTTCGGCCTCGGCAACCGGGGTCCGCAGCCCGGCGGCAACGTCGCTGGTGACGTTGTTCCCCCCCACCGGGATCACGCTCAGGTAGGAGACCCCACCATCCGCGTACATCACGATATCCGTCGTCCCCCCTCCGATGTCGATGACGGCGACGCCGATCTCCTTCTCGTCTTCGCTCACGACTGACTCGGCGCTAGCCAATGGTTCCAGAACCACGTCCGCGACGGTCAGATTGCAGCGCTCCACACATCTTAGCACGTTCTGGACACAGGAGGTGGCAGCCGTAATCAGGTTCACACGAGCCTGCAGACGAACGCCACTCATGCCGATGGGATCGCGAATGCCGTCCTGATTGTCGACGACGTACTCGCGGGGTAGCGCGTGCAAAATCATCCGGTCCGCATCGACGGGAATGGCACGAGCGCCCTCCAGGACGCGGTCCAAGTCCGAGCGCCGAACCTCACGACCAGAGATGGCGCAGATCCCTTCGGACGCCAGGCTCCGTACGTGACTCCCGGCCACCCCCACATAGACCGTGGTGATCTCGACACCAGCCATGGTCTGGGCTGCGTCGATTGCCTCGCGGATGGACCGAACCGTCCATTCGATGTTGCTGACAACTCCCTTGCGAAGGCCCCGACACCCCACGCTGCCGACCCCTAGGATCTCAATCCCCTCCGAGTCGACTTCACCAACCACCGCCGCCACTTTGGTACTTGCCAGGTCAAGTCCAACGACGATCTCAGGGGTCGAGGCGGAGGCTTTTGTCATGATCACACCCGGGGAAAACGGCCGGCAAACGCGGGGGGGAACGGAGCGTGAGCCGACGCTGCCATGGGGGGCCAGCCGGGGCCAAATTTCGAACGTGGGTCACCGCAAGCGCACGACCACGCGTTCGGGATGCGTTCGGTTGTCGAGGAACACCATCGACGGGACCTGGTTGCGTCGGCGCAGACGGTCCAGCACCCGTTCGGCCATGGCCAGCTTTCGACCCCAGGGGCCGGAGCCCAGGTACAAGGAGATGCCTGTCCGCCCAACCACCAAGACCGTCTCACCCCCCGGGTTCAGATGGACCTCCTGGGCGGGATGGATCCGGGACAGGGAGGTCCGTTCGTAGTGCCGGATCACCTCGAGGGCGGTCGCGATCCGAGCTCGCTCCCAGGATCCCTTCTGACCGATACCCTGTCCCGACAGGCCCGTCACCATGGGAAGGTCGATGGGATCGCCCGGCTGGACGTCCTTGAATGGCTCCCCGGTCTTGGTCAGAAGGAGCATTCGGTCACCCACCACGGCGATGGCCCCAGCCTCCCGTTCCTCCACCTCGAACCGCAACAGGGCAGGCAGTCTTCGCTCCACCTTGACGGTACGAATCCACGGATCGACGATGAGGCGCTGCTCGAGGCGCTGGGTGTCGATCGAGAAGATGTTCTGGCCCAAACGGACCCCCGCCCGCTCCAGCAGCGTCGCCTCCGATATCCGGTGTGTGCCCTCGACGACCGTCTGCCGCAGGGCAAACCGAGGCGACCTCAGGGCGTAATAGTGGGCGGACCAGCCCACGGCAGCCGCACAGACCCCCACCAGGAGCGCCCCCCAGACCACCCGCAATCCAGCGCTCCACCAGCTGAGCCCGGTTCGCGGGCGCGCCACGGCAATCGCGGAACTGACAGCCGGCAGCGGACTGTCCCGGTTCGGCGAAAAAGACCCGACGTGCTCCGACCGGGAGCCGCACGACTGGGACGCACCATGCCGCCGTCGATTCATGGACCACCCCCAGCATTCGACGACGAGCGCGCCTTCAGTAAGTCACGAACCGCGGGAAGGATCCGATTGATGTCCCCGGCACCCAGCGCGATCACCACGTCGCCTGGTTCTGCTTGCGCCGCCAGGATTCGGCACAACTGGTCCCGATCCTCGACGTGTTGCACGGCGTGGTGTCCGTGTTCCGAGATGGCAGCCGCCAGCCGGTGACCGGTCGCATCGGCGATGGGGGCCTCCCCAGCCGGGTAGACCGGCGTAACACACAACAGATCGGCCTGGTTGAAGGATCGGGTGAACTCCTCGAACAGCAGGGACGTGCGGCTGTACCGGTGAGGCTGAAAGGCCACCAACACCCGCCCTCGAAACGCCGAGCGCGCCGCCGTCAAGGTCGCCACGATTTCGGCCGGATGGTGTCCGTAATCGTCCACCAGGGTGACTCCCTGTACCGTGTCGACCACTGTGAACCGTCGCGCCACGCCGTGGAAGGTGGACAGCGCTTCCTTGGCCACGTCCAGCGGCACCTCCAGCTCGTCGGCCACCGCCAGCGCAGCCAGGGTGTTGAGCACGTTGTGACGCCCAGGCATCTGTACCAAGACCTCGCCCATCGCCTCGGCGCGTCGGAAAGCTTCGAACCGCACGCTGGTACCCTGAAAGCTGATTCCACGAGCCGAGTAGTCTGCCTGCGGCGACACCCCGTACGTAACATGCCGACGTTGCACTCGCGGGAGCAGCTCCTGGACGTGGGGATGGTCCAGGCACAGGACGGCCAGGCCGTAGAAGGGAACCTTCTCGATGAATTGCAGGAACGCCTCCTTGAGGCGCTCGTGGGTCTGGTAGTGGTCGAGATGCTCCGCGTCGATGTTCGTCACCACCGCGATGGTGGGAGTTAGGCGCAGGAACGAACCGTCACTCTCGTCCGCCTCGGCAACCAACAGATCACCCTCGCCCAGACGAGCGTTGGACCCCAAGGCCGCCATCCTCCCCCCAACCACTACCGTCGGATCCAGGCCGGCGGCGTTCAGAATGGTGGCCACCAGAGACGTCGTGGTCGTCTTGCCGTGGGAACCCGCGATGGCGACCCCGTATTTGACGCGCATCAGCTCGGCTAACATCTCAGCCCGGGAAATCACGGGGATCCCGACGGCTCGAGCCTCGCGGATCTCCGGGTTATCGGCGTGGATGGCGCTCGAGTAGACGACCACGTCGGCTCCCCGCACGTTGGAAGCGCAGTGGCCAATCTGGATCGTGACTCCGCCCCGGGCCAGGCGGCGGGTCGTGTCGGCCTCCTTGAGGTCGGAACCGGACACGTCGAAGCGGAGATTCCTCAGGATCTCCGCCAGTCCGCTCATGCCGATCCCGCCGACACCGACGAAGTGAACATGCCGCACTCGACCACGGAACATCACACGACCTCCTGGTAGGTCACCTTGGCACCGACGGGCTCAGCCGGTCGCCCACGGTTGCCGTCGACGCCACCCAGCGCCAATAGGTCCAATGCCACGGTCCGGGCCGCGTCGGGAGCCCCCTGGGCCGCAGCGCTCTCGCTCATCCCCACCAGCGTCTGGTCTTGCCCCACCAGAGACTCGAGCTCTGCCGCCAGCCGCTCCACCGAAAGGTCCCGGGCAGGCAGCAGGCGGGCGGCTCCCACCCTCTGCAGGGCCTCTGCGTTGTGTTGCTGGTGGTCATCGGCAGCGTACGGATAGGGCACGAGGATACTGGGGCGTCCCACCGCACAGATCTCGCTCACCGCCCCGGCCCCGGCGCGACTGACCACGATGTGGGCCGCTGCCAAGGCTCCCGGCATGTCGTCGATGAACGGAATGACCTCGCACCGTTGGATCCCCAGCCGTCGATATCGGTCCCGTAGGCCAGTCTCCTTGTCCGGCCCCGCTTGGTGGACCACCTCCAGACTCCGCCCCACGCGCGCGATGGCGTCCGGCACCACATCGTTGAGAGCCTGAGCCCCCTGGCTGCCCCCCAAGACCAGGATTCGGATGGCCTGCGACCGGTCGCGCAGAGGTCGGCGGTGAAAGCCGGGACGGATCGGAACCCCGGTGCGGATGGCTCGTCCCGACCGGAACTCGGTCTTGACATCATCGTAGGCGACGTATCCGCGATCGACGAAACGCGAGAGCACCCGGTTCGTGAACCCCATGATCGCATTCGGCTCCAGTAGCGCCACCGGAATCCCGGCGACTCGGGCAGCCAGCGTCAAGGGTCCCGCCGCGTACCCGCCCACGGACAACACAACGCGCGGACGATGGCGCCTGAGGATCCTGGCGCAAATGGGAAGGCATACTGCGGCGCTCACCGCGCCCGTCAGCAAGGACCGCTTCCCCGCCCCTCGCATGGGGCGCACCGGCATGGTCACCAGAGGGTATCCGCGAGCCGGAACCACCCGCTGCTCCAGTCCCCGCTCAGTTCCAGCAAACACGATAGTCACCGCTGGCTCCAAGCTGCCGAGTGCGTCAGCCACGGCGACCAGCGGATAGACATGTCCGCCGGTCCCTCCGCCAGCCAGCAGCACGCAGTCCGAAGCACTCACGAAACGGCCTCCGATTGTGGCGCCGGGCCCGAACCGAACCCCGCTTCCCCGACCACGGCGGCACTGACCTCCGGGTCGCGGCCGGCCGAACTCGCCGCCGGGAGATGGGTCGGAGCCCGCGGACGGGTGATGTTCAACAGAATCCCCATGGCCAAGGCGTTGACCAACAAGGAGGAGCCTCCGTAGCTCACGAAAGGCAACGTCAGTCCCTTGGTTGGTAGGATTGACATGGCCACCGCCAGGTTTACCAGCGCCTGAACGCCGAAGAGGACGGCAATCCCAAAGGCGATGTAGGTGCCGTAGTCATCCATGGCGGCCAGTGCGGCCCGGACACCTCGAACCACGATCAACAGATAACTGCCAATGATCAACAGGACCCCCAAGAAGCCCAACTCTTCTCCCACGATGGCCGAGATGAAATCGGTGTGCGCCTCCGGGAGATACAGGACCTGCATCCCGTTACCCAGGCCCAGACCCGTCCACTGCCCAGAACCGAAGCTCATCACGGACTGGAAGGGCTGGTAGGCCAGGTCGTGGCGATGTTCACTCATGTTGAACCAGGCCAGCACCCGTTCCCAACGATAAGCGGTGAAGCGCACCAACCAGGCCGCCACCAGGGCCCCAAGGATCCCCACGCCCAGAAGGTAGCCGAGCCTCGCCCCTGCCACGAACAGCAACGTGAAGGTCAAGAACAGGAGCACCACGGCCCCCCCGAAATCGGGCTGTTTCAGGCACAGGAGCATCAACCCCCCTGCCATGATCAAATGAGGCAGCATGCCCACCGAGAAGCTCTTGACTCGTTCCCGCTTCTTGGCGAGCGAGTACGCCAACCACAGCACCAGAGCTAGCTTGGCCATCTCGGACGGTTGAACGTGTACGGGACCGAGGCGCAGCCACCGGGTGGCACCACCGCCGGTGTGGCCGAAACCGGCCACGCTCAAGACCAACAGCGCGGTGACGATGCCCAAGGCCGGATAGGTGAGTGGACGGTATCGGTGGTAATCTACACCCGAGACCAGGATCATCAGGACGACGCCCACCACGCCATAGATGGCCTGTCGCCGCAGGAAATACTCCGGATTGCCAAAGGAGACCGTGGCCTCCACGGCGCTGGCGCTGTACACCATCACGATTCCGAAGCCGATCAATGCGATGGCCACGGCGGCCAGCACGACATCGATGGCTCCCACCCTGGTGGTGGGCGGGGATCCGTGGTTTGCTGAACGTAGCCAATTCAACATGATCGTTGCCCCACGTTCTCACCGAGCGCCCGAACCGCTCGCACGAACTGCTGCCCGCGGTCGGCGTAGTCCCTAAACATGTCGAAGCTGGCGCAGGCCGGGCTGAGCAGAACAGCCTGCCCGGGCGCAGCCATTCCGAAGGCCCGGTCCACGGCCTCGGACATGGACTGTGCCCTGACGACAGGAACCGCTCCCCCGACCGCATGGGCGATGCGTTCGCTGGCCTCCCCCAGGACCACCAGACCGGCACCCTTGGTTCGGAGCGCCTCCACCAAGGCCTCATATCCACCCAGCTTGTCACGCCCACCGGCGATCAACACGGCGCGGGGCTCGCAGAGCCCCAATAGCGCAGTCACGGCCGCACCCACGTTGGTGCCCTTTGAGTCGTCATAGAAACGGACCCCACCGATTTGGTCAACCAACGCCATCCGATGAGGCAGGGGAACGAAATCCAATACCGCCCGTTGCAGGGTGTCCCAATCGATGTCGAAGGCCCGGGCCGCCGCGACCGCCGCCGCCGTGTTGTGCGCGTTGTGCAGGCCGTGCAACCGAGAACCTCGCAGGCTCAGCCCTCTACCCGATGCCAGCTCGAGGACCTCCTGGTCTCGGACCGCGTAGTTAGCGTCGACTCCGAAGGTGACGATTCTCCCTTGGCCTCGGCGGGCCTGCTGCTGGCAGAGGTCATCACCTGCCGGGATGATAGCCGTGTCGGCCACCGTCTGTCGCAAGAATGCGTTCCCCTTGGCCTGTGCATAGTCGGCAAGACCGGCGTAGCGATCCAGATGGTCCTCGGTGACATTGAGCAGGATCGACACCCGGGGGTGGAAACTCACCACTCGTTCCAGCTGGAAACTGGAGACCTCCGCCACAATGACGTCAAACCCTTGGTCAACGGCCTCCGACAGCGGAGTCCCCAGGTTGCCACCAGCAAAGCTGCGCATCCCGGCTGCGGACAGCATTTGGTGAATCAGGGTGGTGACCGTGCTCTTGCCGTTGGTTCCTCCCACCGCCACCAGGGGACCGTCCAACAACCGTGAGGCGAACTCTAGCTCGCCGACCACCTCGACACCGGCGGCCGCTGCTTCGTCGAGCTGTGGCAGGTTGGGAACACCGGGCGAGACGATGACCAGATCCGCTCCCGAGAAGGGAACCTCCCGGTGACTCCCGACCACCACTGGGAAGTCAATCCCCCGGACGACATCGGCCAGCTTGGCCGGGGAGGCACTGTCGGTCCCAATCACCTCGGCCCCCTTGCGCCGTGCGAGCCGGGCCGCGCTCAGGCCGCTTCGACCCAGGCCAACCACCACCACTCGTCGCCCGCGCAGCTCCATACTCACCTCACCTTGAGCGACGCCAGACTGACCAGCGCCAGAAGGATTGAGATGATCCAGAACCGGACGATGATGCGCGGCTCGGGCCATCCCTTCTTCTCGAAATGATGATGGATGGGTGCCATCAAAAAGACGCGCTTGCCGAACAGCCGGAAACTGACGACCTGGGTTACGACACTCAGCATCTCGACCACGAAAATCCCGCCCAGGATGATGCTCAACAGTTCGGTCTTGGTCAGCACGGCCAGCATCCCCAGGCCGCCCCCCAGGGAAAGTGATCCCACGTCTCCCATGAAGACCTGCGCCGGATAGGTGTTGTACCAGAGGAATCCAATCCCCGCCCCCACGATGGACGCCGCAAAAACACTCAGCTCCCCCATCTCGGTGATCCCAGCGATGTCGAGATAATCGGCCAGGTGCCTCCCGAACAGAATGCTTCCGGCAACGTAGGCCCAGACCAGGTAGGCACTGGCATTGATCATGACCGGACCGATGGCAAGTCCGTCCAGACCGTCCGTCAGATTCACGGCGTTGCTCATGGCCACCACGACCAGGCACGCGAACACGATGTACAACAGAGTTGGTAGGTGGATCGGATGCTTGTCGAAGGCCAAAAAAGGAACGCTGAGCCGGGTCCGAATGGCGATCCAGTCGGGGGGAAGGCCTTTCTCTCCCCAGAAGAGCACGGTCATGGCCGTTCCCCCGATGACGAATTGCCCGAGGAGCTTGAGGCTACCTGACAACCCCTTGGGATTCCGTCGCTCGATCTTCAACCGATCATCGAGGTAGCCAATCGCTCCGTACCCCGCAGTGACCGCGGCGGTGACCAGGACGAAGACATTGCGGACGTCTGCCCACAACATGGTGGGAATCAGCACGCTCAGCAGAATGAGCGCCCCACCCATGGTTGGGGTACCGGCCTTTTGGCGATGACCTTCCGGGTTCTCCTCCCGAATGATCTGGCTGATCTGCTTGCCACGGAGCTTGCGAATGAACCAGGGCGCAACGAAGAAGGATATCAACATCGCCGTCAGCGTGGCCATGATGGCGCGGAACGGCTGATACCTCAGGACGTTGAGTATGCCGGCCCAGCCGAACTGCTTACTGAGGGGGTACAACCATTCGTAGATCACGTGGCCACTCCTGGCCCCAACAGGGCGCGAACGATTCGTTCCATGCGGGTGCCCCGCGAACCCTTCACCAACACCACCGCATCCGCCCCGATCAACCGACTGGTGCCTTCGAGAGCGGACACCGCATCCTCGAACCAATCCGTCCGGACCCCGTTGCGAGTGGTGCAGTCCACCAGGGGTCGAGTCGCGGGACCCACCGCGATCAGTCGCTGGGCCCCCTCGACATCGGAAGCCAGCCGAGCGTGCTGCTCCTCGCTGAGCGACCCGAGCTCTCTCATCTCCCCCAGCACCAAGACCAGAGGGCGGCCCAGGTCGCGGGCCAGCTCGCGAGCGACGGCAATCGAACTGGTCATGCTGGCTGGATTGGCGTTGTAGGAATCGTCGAGGACAATGAGCCCATCTCCACGAACGAACCGCCTCAAGCGCCCCACTTCCCCAAGCTCCGGGTCACACAGAGCACCCACCAGATCGTCGCTATTCAGGGGTCCTTTGCCCAGCTCGGCAACTGCCAGGGCCGCCGAGGCCGCCAGGGCACCGGGAAGGCCCAGCAGGCTGGTCTCCAGCACCAGCTCTCCCCCGCCCCCATCGGGGTGCCGGCACAGCTCGATGCGCTGAATTCCTCGAGCGTCCGTGGTGCGAGCGCGGATGAAGTAGCTAGCCCGGGGATCGGGACCATAGGTACGACGCCGACTGGCCCCCAGCTGCCCGAGCAGGCGACCGACGCCCGAATCCCCAATTGGTCCCACGCCCCAGCCATCGGCACGCAGTCCTCGGAACAGTTCGCCTTCCTCGCGCTCGACGCCGTCGAGATCGACGAGCCCTTCGGTGTGTTCGAGCCCAATGCAGGTCAAGACCCCGATGTCGGGTTGGCAGATTCGAGTCAGAATCGTCATCTCGCCCGGAGCATTGGTGCCGAGTTCTACCACTGCCCAGTCGTGGCCCGGGAGCAGACCGAGCAGGGTCATCGGGACCCCGATCTGGTTGTTCAGATTCCCTCGGGTTGCGTGGACACGACCCTCTGCCAGGTGTCCCAGCAGGGCCTGGATCGCGGATCGCGTGGTGGTCTTCCCGGCCGAGCCCCCCACCGCGACGAGCCGGCCCCCCCAGCGCGCACGGTGGGCTCCACCCAGCGCCAAGAGCGCCGCCTGGGTCGAGCCCACCTGGATGACTCCTCCCCGGTCACCGACTGACACCTCGGCTTCGACCAGTACCGCAGCGGCTCCTCGCCGAAGAACGTCCGGAACGAAGCCATGGCCATCGTATCGGTCGCCGCGCAACGCGACGAACAGCTTGCCCTCCACCGAGCCACGCGAGTCGGTCGTGACTCCAACGACCGGCGCAGTCAGGGAACGGCGCAACCATCCCTGGGTCACAGCCAGGATCTCCGCCTGGGTAAAGGGGGCCTGGTTTTCGGGAATCGGGGTGGACATCAGGCACCTCGGCGGGCACGTCGCTGTTCGAGGCATCGACGAGCCTCGACACGATCGTCGAACGGGTGGCGAATGTCCCCCACCTGTTGGTACGGTTCGTGGCCCTTCCCGGCGATGAGCACGACGTCTCCGCGGTTCGCCGATTCAATCGCCAGCTCGATGGCTCGTGCCCGATCCAGCTCGACCTCGAAGGGGGTCCCGGTCGGCGCCAGACCCTGCACGATGGCCTGTGCGATAGCCGCTGGCGCTTCCGAGCGTGGATTGTCGTTGGTCACGAACACGCGGTCCGAAAGTCGCCCGGCCGCCTCCCCCATCCGGGGACGCTTCTTGGCATCGCGATCGCCTCCACATCCAAAGACGCAAATCAATGCCCCCTGGGTCAACTCCCGCAGAGCCGACAGGGCCCGCTGCAAGGCGTCTGGGGTGTGCGCATAATCGACCAGTACGGTCAAGTCGTCACCTGCCACGTCACAGCGTTCGAACCGCCCTGGCACCCCGAAGTCCCGCCAGGCAGCCACGGCGGCATCGAGGTCGATCCCCAACGCCTCCAGCACCGCCAGAGCCAACAGGATGTTGTCCAGGTTGTGGGCGCCCACCAGGCGAGTCTCGATCCGCACCGTCCTGCCCGCGACCAGCACGTCCCCACGCAAACCCCGAGCGTCGAGCGCCACGTCGACAGGCCGCACGTCGACGTCACCCGAAGTGCCCACTCGGAGAATGCGTGAGGAACGTGCCGTCGCGGCATAGTCCCGACCCCAGGGGTCCATCGCGTTGATGACGGACACCCGGGGATGATAGTCAGCAAAGAGGCGTTGCTTGGTGGCTGCGTACGCCTCCATGGTCCCGTGAAAATCCAGATGGTCCTGGGTCAGATTGGTGAAGGCAGCCACGTCGAATTGAAGACCCGCCACCCGATCCAGGGCCAGGGAATGGCTCGACACCTCCATCAACAGGTGGGTTCCACCTTGTGCCACGACGCTCCCGGCGAATCGCGACAGATCGTCGGCTTCGGGGGTGGTCAACAGCCCTTCCTGTTCGACGTCGTCAAAGGCCGTCCCCAAGGTGCCGATTCGTCCGGGGCGACCCCCCGCCGCGCGGATAGCGCTGTGCAGCAACGCGACGGTGGTCGTCTTGCCGTTGGTCCCGGTGATCCCGACCAACGGAATGCTTCGGGTGGGCTGGCCGTGGACGGCCTCCGCGGCCGTGGCCAGGGCCCGTTGGAGATCGGGGGTGACAAGCACCGGCACGCTCTGTGCGGTCGGCTCCACGGTCCCCTGCTGGGCCAAGATCGCCACGGCACCTGCCGCCAAGGCCTGGCCAATCAAGTCCGTGCCACGAACCCGGCCCCCGTCCTTGGCCACAAACAGTGCACAAGGCCGTACCTTGCGGCTGTCCTGGGTGACATCGAGAAGCCTCAGGGTCTCGAATCCGCGGATGGTTGCGGCGTCGATCTGAAGGATGCTGGCCAACTCTCCCAGAGTCAGCCCGACCGATTCGGCACGATGCAAGGAGGGGTTGGGGGTCATGAGGCAGGCTCGAAGATGAGGGTTACCTTGGCACCTTTGGCGGCCGCCTCACCCGGGGCCGGCTGCTGCTTGGCAAGGAGTCCGGTCCCTTGAACCGAGGGAACCAGACCCAACTCCTCTGTCTGCCGGACGACCTCCCGCATCGGCCAACCCATCATGTCAGGCATTCGGATGCCGTCGCGGTCGTTGGGATTGGCCGCCCCATGCTCTTGTATCGAGGGAACCTCGCCCTCTGCGGCACGCAACAACTGGTAGGTTCGGGCCGCTGGATCGGAGCGGTGCGCCAACTGTGCCATGTCGACGCGAGGCGTCCCTCGGGGCGTCAGGCCCTTGTACTTCAGCGCCATCTGCGCCACGCGCCGGAACACCGGGGCCGCCACGTTCCCGCCCGCATGGTCGACCATGGGTTCGTCCACCACCACGGCCATGGCCAGAACCGGATGCCGCGCGGGGACGAAGCCCACGAAGGATGCAATGTAGCGATCCTCCGAGTATCGCCCGGTCTTCGGATCGATTTTCTGGGCGGTCGCTGTCTTGCCCGCCACCTCGTAGCCCTCCACGGCGGCCTCCACGCCGGTTCCGTCCCCCTCGGTCACACCAATCATCATCTCCGCGACCTGTTGCGCCACTCGCTTGGGGACCACACGACGTCGCACGGTGGGAGCCATGGCTCGAACCGTCTCGCCGCGAGCCGTGCTGACGCGGCTCACCAGGATGGGCTCCATCAGTTCTCCGCCGTTGGCGATGGTGCTGACTGCCATGGCCAGCTGCAGAGCCGTCACGCTGATCCCCTGTCCGAAGGAGGCCGCTGCCGTCTCCACCTCGACCCAGGGACGTCCCCGCGGTCGCAACGTGCCCGAGGCCTCCCCGGTCAACGGTAAGCCGGTGGACTGTCCGAAGCCGAAACGTCGGAGCGCTTCGTAGAGCTGCGCTCCCCCTAATTGCATCCCGATTTTGGCCGCACAGATGTTGGAAGACAGGGAGATAATCTTGGGAACGGGTAGCCACTCCGCTGGGTGGGTGTCACGAATGAAGACGTTGTCCACCTTCATGATGCCCTTTTCGCAGTAGAGCTCCTGGGTCGGGCCGATCTTTCCCGCTGCCAGTGCCGAAGCCACCGTGAATATCTTCATCGATGACCCGGGCTCGAACGCGTCCGATACGGCCCGAGTGCGACGCGCGGCGACATCGCTGGCGGAGTAGTCGTTGGGGTTGTACCCGGGCCAACTGGCGAGAGCCAGGATTTCGCCCGTGCGAGGATCCACCACGACCACCGCCCCGCCCACGGCTTCGAAGGTCCGAGCCGCGGCTGCCAACTCGGCCTCCGCTGCATCCTGGATCCCTTGATCGATGCTGAGCACCACGTCATGTCCCGCCAGGACCGAGTCATCCGTCACCGCGCCTGCAAACAGCAGCTTGCCGAACCGATCCCTCAGACCCGAAAGCTCACCGGCTCGCCCTTCCAGGTCCTGGTTCAGCGCCAGCTCCAGTCCATCCTTGCCAGCCCCATCCGGAGCGACGAATCCGAGCAGCGGACCCGCCAGTTCCCGGCGCGGGTAATAGCGATGACCTTCACCCTCGATGCGCACCCCACGAATCCGGGACGAGCCGGCCACGCCCTCGGAGGTCAGCCGACGGACGGCCTCCACCTCTTCGGCACTGACCCGACGCTTGAGCCAGGCAAACCGCCGCTTCTGCAGGATCCGACGTTCGACCGAGGCGGCGTCCAGGCCCAGAGCCGATGCCAATCGGTTGGCAGAGTCGCGAGCCACCCAAGGGATGCGGGGTGCGGGCACGTCGTTCAAGAGCTCCACAGCATCCAGGCTGACACTGGGCACGTCGATGCTGACGGCCAGGGCGGTACCATTTCGGTCGTAGAGCGTTCCCCGCTTGGGCAACACGTTGAGGCGGCGCTGCCGTTGACGTTCGGCGAGCTCTCGCCATTCGGCACCGTGGTTCACCATCACGTCGAAGGCACCAGAGACCACCAAGCCCAGACCCAGGGCCAGTAGACCGCACAGAAAACCCATCCGAAGACGGATCCAGCGCCCCCGGGGACCGGCCAGAACCCCCGCGTCCCGCACCGGATTCATGGATCCTCCGAGGCGGAGGGTAAGGGCCCCTCGACGATCTCTGGCTCGGTCTCAACGGGGAGAGGATTCGCTCCCGCCGACAGGATGCGCTCCGGAGAGGGAGGCGTCATACCCAGCAGCGAGTGAGCGACTAGGCCCACCCGCTCCGGTGTCTTCTGACTCATCAGCTCGAGCTCCAAGACCCTCTTCACCTCGCGCAGCCGTTCCAGGTGCCCGTAGGAACGTCCCAGCTCATAGCCAAGCTCGATGGTGCGACTGCGGATGGCCAGGCGCACACAGAACGCTGCTGTCACGGCCGCAGCAGCCAGTGTCCACAGAACCAGAAAGGTCCTGGGACGGTTCATGGATCCCCGACCTCCGGGGGCAGTGGAGTGTTCCCGGTGCGCACTCGTCGCGCGGTACGCAGCTTGGCGCTGCGCGCCCGTGGGTTCTGGGCAGCCTCCGTCTCCGTGGGCAGGATGGGCTTCTTGGTCAATTTCTCCCAAGTGGGACGCTCGGCCATCGTCCGTTTCACCCGTCGGTCCTCCAGGGAATGGAAGCTGATGACGGCGAGAACGCCCCCGTCTACCAGCAGATCGGCTGCCAATTCCAGGAGCCTGTCCAGCTGTTCCAGCTCCGAATTGACGGCCATGCGCAGGGCCTGGAAGGTGCGCGTTGCGGGATCGACCCCACCGATTCGACGCGGGCCCACCGCACGCACCACGGCTCGGCGCAGATCCAGGGTGGTTCGCAACTCACCCTTCTGGCAAGACTGTTTGATGCACCGCGCGATGCGGCGCGACGCGCGTTCTTCTCCCAGCTCGTAGATGAGATCGGCCAGCTCGTCCTGTTCGAGCCGTGTGATGAGCGACAAGGCCGTTTCGCCCTGCGTCGGATCCATCCGCATGTCGATGGGACCGGCGGTTCGAAAGCTCATGCCACGTTCCGCGCGGTCCAGCTGTGGGGAGCTCAGACCGAGGTCGGCCATGATGCCATCCAGGCGTCGGATCCCCCGACTGGCCAGGTGCATGGCCAACTCGTCGAAGGTCGCCTGAACGATGCTGACGCGGCCCTGGAACTCGGCCAGCCGCAGGCGGGCCGCCTCCACGGCGTCGGGATCGCGATCGAAGCCAAAGAGCCGACAGTGTGGGGACCGCCGCAACAGCGCCTCGGCGTGGCCTCCCCCACCCAGAGTCACGTCCGCATAGACTCCGCCATCAACCGGGGCCAGCGCGTTGATGACCTCATCGACCATGACGGATGCGTGCTCGAAGGAGCGCGGCTCATCGATTGACCAGGCTGCCATCGTCATATCCGTATCGTCTCCGTTACTGACTTCTTGAAGAGTTCCCTCTCGTCGTTGGTCATCGCCAGACTCTCGTCCCATTGCGCCTTCGACCAGAGTTCTGCCCAACGACCCATCCCCGCCAACAGCACCTCGCGCTCCAGCGACGCTTTGTCGCGCAAGTGCGGCGGGATCAGCACGCGACCGTTCTTGTCCATCTCGCACTCGATGGCGGCCGAAACGTAGAGTCGGCGGAAGCGAACCACGTTGGGGTCGAGACTGGACAGATCGGCGATCTTCTTTTCGAACTCCTCCCAGTCCTTCATCGCATAAAGATGCAGGCAGGGATCGAAGAGCGCAGGGGTGATGATCCAACAGGTGTCCTGGTGGTTGGTCAGCACGTCGCGGAACCGCGCGGGCAGACTGACCCGCCCTTTGCCGTCGATGCTGTGGAGGAACTGACCGCGTAACACTCAAACCACCTGTCGGGACTTGGCTCCATTGGAACCCACTTTGTCCCACTTCCCGGGAGGCTACGGGGGAAGCGCAGGGGTGTCAACAGTCCAGATCTAGGTTTTTTGTCTGCGTTTTGTGCCCGGTCTGAATGGCCAACCGAGTACTACTTTTGCCCACATGATATGGTGTTCAGCGTTGCTCGTCCCACTTCGCCCCCCGGGTCGAGCCGTGCCGCCAGACCAGCGAGGGTGGCTGGTGATGGAGCTCCCCGACGCCTTGGGGACGATAGCGAGCGCGCCGGTCACGCTCGCTTGGGGCGTCACACCGGATTGCTAACCCGACGTGGGCTCTCGCCAGGACAAGAGGGCACCCAGCACCGCCGGCGTAACGACCTCCGCACGCATCACCAGGTCACCGAAGCGAACGGGAAGGAACCCCTGCGGACGCAGGCCAGAAACCTCGGCTGGGCTGAGTCCACCCTCGGGTCCGATGAAGAGGGTGGTCGGACCCGGTGGGTGGGTGGAGAGCCACGAGGCCAGGTTGCTCTCCGCGTCGATGGTCAGAGCCAAACGATGGGTGGGGAGTTCGGGCAGCATGGAAGAAAGCTCGGTCAATTGCAGCGGACCGTCCAGCCGCGGGATGTCTCCCCGCCCCGACTGGCGCGCCGCTTCGATGGCCAGCCATTGCCAACGCTCCCGCCGGTCTTGGCCTCGGCCCGAGTCGATCCGCACGATGGTCCGCTCGGTTTCGACCAGAACCAAGCGGGTCACCCCAAGCACGGTCGCGACTCGTACCACGTCGTCGATCTTCTCTCCCTTGGCCAGTGCCTGGACCAGCACCAGCGGCAGGCGCGGGATTCGCTCCGCCTCGCGCAGCGGCCCGATGTGACAGTAGGCTTTGCGCCGTTCGACCCGGACCAGGACCCCCTCGGCCGTCAATCCCTGCACCGGATCGAAGGCATCGAAGGCGTCCTCGGCTTTTTTGCGATGCACGGCCACCAGGTACTGCGAGGCCCGCTCGTCGAGCCACCGCTCACCCGAGGTGAGGTCGAGGACCGGGACCCGAAGCCTTGCCATGGTCGTCTGATAGCTCGAACGGCCAGGGGCCGTCGAGCCCTACCCGTGGCCTGGCGGCACCTCACGGCCGCGGCTCGAAGTAGCTGCGCCGCGCAGGCACACTGACAATCTGCTCGATGCGTTCAGCGACAGGGAGGATCCCCTGACCCGGGGAAAGGACCAGCGCGCTCAGTCGGCCGCCGTAGACGCAACCACTGTCGAGCCCCGTGGCCCAAGGATGTAGCTGCAGGCCACGCAGGGCATCATGCCCGAACACGACATGGACAGGCCCCTGGTAGCCATGGGCCCAGGAACGCTTCCCCGGGCGGTGCGAGGGAGCACCGTCTGGTTCGAGGCTCCTGATGTGGGTCAAGACCCAAGGATCCTGATCTGCGAGATCTCGCCGCGGATCGACTCCGGCGTGAACCACGACCGCCTTCTGCTCGACGAGGCGAAGCATCGGCGGCAAAGCCGACAGCAGGTCCCAGTCCCGAGTGCGCAGACTCTGGGCCAGCCAACGATGGGCAGGCCCGAGCCGCGCCGGGCGCGCCGTCCCACCTCCCATGGCCCGCACCTCCACGAGCCGTCGTTCATGGTTGCCCTGAACCGACTGGGCTCCCAGGCGGTCAACCAAGTCGAGCACTCTCTGGGGATGGGGCCCACGGCCGATGAGGTCGCCGACGAACAGGATACGGTCGTCAACGGTGTGCCCGAGGCGTTCCAGGAGCTCTTCCAGCTCATCCGAGCAGGCGTGGACGTCTCCGATGACGATGGTCCGCGGCACGGACACGAGGCTAGTTTTGGCGATACGGCTGTCAACCGACCCGATGGCTGAATTTGGAATATTACCGTATGAATGACTGACTGGTCCCTCCTACCGGTCCCCGGCCCAACCGGCTAACCCCCGGTGCCTTCCCGGTCCTGATGAGCATCGGAGCCCCTTGCCGCGCTTGAGCCCCTGCCCCCGAGCGTGTTACTCGTCCTACAACCTTCGGTTCTGAAGAGGAGAGCCCGAATGTCGCAGGATATCCGCAGCGTCAGCAGCCTTCTGATCGCCACCCTCGTACTCGGCATCGCCGGCTGCGGAGGGGAAGAGGTCAAGTACAAGCCCCAACCAGCACCCAAGGTGCAGGCCAACCTACCACCAGTTCCGAACATCCCGTCCACGCCCATCAAGCGGGGCGATGTGTACACGGTATGGGGCGCTGGCTATTCGTTGCGCAGTCGCGTCCTGCACAAGGATGTCGCGGACAAGCCCATCAGCGTCGAGGGCTATATCTCGGACACCAACTTGATGCAGGCACCTGAATGCGCCGTGCACAAGGGAGGCAAGGCCGATCCGGAGGACTGCAAGCCGCCGGTCCCCACCTTCTGGGTCGGTGATACCAAGGACGCACCCCGCACCGAGAGCATTCCGGTGATGGGCTGGGCCTCCAACTACGCCCAGATTTTCGACGCCATCAAGGAGATCGACGAAAAGGGCGAAGAGAAGGCGGAGCCCATGGATACCTTCTGGGGTAAGCCGATTCCCAAGCCCATCCCCGCCAAGGGCGCCAAGGTTCGGATCACCGGCTCCTACTCGACGACCTTCACGGGAGCCTCCACGGGTGCCCAAGCCGATCCGATCATGGGCATCCTGACCTACCAGAAATGGGAAATCCTGGAGAAGGCGCCGGAGCTCGCAACGCTGCCTGGAGTGGAGCGCAAGCCCCCCAAGGAGTAATGACAGGGGCGCGGCTCGGACCGCGCCAGGTTTACCGAGTCGCCCGTGGTTGTCCCAAGCAGCCGCGGGCGTCGTCGTTTCAGCAGCCAGCCGGGACCAGGCTGGTCCCTTCGCCAGGCGGCGTCTAAGCTGGAGCAGGATTTGACCCTCCACCCTCCGCCAGATCGACTCCTTCGTGCCGGCCGAGCCGCGAGCGCAAGCCCGGGAATGTACGGGTCGTGGTGGCGGTGGGGCGCGCTCGGCTTGTCGCTATCGTTGCTGGGGGGCTGTCTGCGCAAGGACCATCCTCCGGGGCGATACGTGGTCGACACGGTGACTCTGCAGGGCAGCCAGAAGGTGGACGCAAGCGACATCACCGACCAGCTCGCCACCACGCCGTCTCCAGCTCTGTTGGGGATCCCAGGGCTGGAGGGGGTCGTGTTCGAGTACTCGATCTTCGAGGCCGACCAGCTGGAGCGCGACTTGCTAAGAATCGAACGGTACCTGCGCGCGCGCGGGTACTACGAGGCCAAGGTCACGGCGGCTCGTATCGAACGGAACGAATCGGAAGCCACGGTCAAGGTCGTCATCGCGGTCCACGAGGGCGAACCGGTCAGGGTCCGGGAGGTGGTCCCCCTGGGGCTTCAGGATCTCCCCGCCGCCGTGGGCTTCAGCGCCCAGAAGGCCATCGTGCTGCGCACCGGCCAGCCCTTCGACGAGGCCGACTACGAAGCCTCCAAGGAGGGCATCCTGCAAAGCCTGCTGGACCGTGGCTATGCCTTCGCCGTGGTCAAGGGACGGGCCAACGTGGACATCGCCAACCACCAGGCAACCGTCCGATTCGAGGTGCAACCGGGGCCCACTGCCCGTTACGGGCCCATCCTGATCGATGGCCTGGACGAGGTACCCGAGGGGCTGGTCCGAAGCACGTTGAAGTTGGAGACGGGTGAGCCCTACTCCCAGGCAGACGTCCGGGAAGCGGAGAACGCCCTGGTCAACCTGGGGGTGTTTGCGTCGGTTCAGATCGAACAGGACCGCTCCCGACCCGAGTCCCGACAGGTCGAGTTGCGCGTCCACGTGCGGGAAGCGCAGCTTCGCACCGTGCGAGCGGGGATCGGGGTGCAGATCGATCCGGTCCAGCTGGGAACCACTGCCCGGTTGGGATGGGAGGATCGCAATCTGTTGGGCGGACTGCGCGACTTTTCCATCGACGAGCGACCGGGCTTGTCGCTCTTTCCCACCCGCACCTCGCGTCTACAATCCCCGACTCGAGTCCTGTGGAGCAACCGCCTCAGAGCTCAGCTCCGACAGCCTGCTTTGTTCGAGGGGCGTACCACGGGGTTGGTCACCGCCGAGTACAACATCTACCCATTCCTCTTTCCCCTTCCTCCTGACAAGCCCGCCGACGAGGAACGGATCCTCGGCTACCACGAGCTCGCTGGCACGGTGGGCCTGGAACGATCCTTCTTCGATTTCTTGCTGATGGTCGCGCCCAGCTTCCGGGTGCAGGCCAACATCCCCAGGAGTTACCAGGCCCCACCCGGCGAGCCACCGTTGCCCGAGGGGATGGATACCGTCGAGGTGGTGTATCCCGAACTGGCCTTCACTTTGGACTGGCGCGACGACCGGATCAACCCTCGCCGCGGGATGATCCTGTCCAGCTCCGTGCAGAGTCCCGCTCGATGGATGGGAAGCGACGTAACGGACCTGCGCTGGCGTCCGGAGGCTCGAGGCTTTCTGCCCCTGTCCAAGCACAGTGTGCTCGCCACCCGCCTGACCTTCGGCTTCTTGTGGCCGAAGAACTACGGTTCCACGCTGTCGGATGCCACCCGGGTCGCCCAGAACCCCACCGATCCAGCGGTCATCCGTGACCAACACCGCTTGCTGTTCCGCGCCTTCTACTCCGGAGGTCCCAATTCCAATCGCGGCTACGGTTTCAGCGAGGTGGGGCCCCATGGCCCCTTGGGCTTGTTGAGCAACGGACCCGTCAACTGCTTCAACTCTCCGGACGATCCGGACTGCGTGCGCCCCCTGGGTGGCCTGACCCTGTGGGAGGCGTCGGCGGAGGTTCGCTTCGACATCGTCGGATCGTTTCGCGGTGTGGTGTTCATGGACGCCAGCGACGTGACGCGCCAAACCGGACGCCTGCGCCTGACCGTTCCGCACCTCTCTCCGGGTTTTGGCTTTCGGTACGACACCCCCATCGGTCCCTTGCGACTGGATCTCGGGTACCGCCTGCTGGAACGGACCCGACGCGCCCCACCCGAAGGTCCCATCCGGGACGAGGCCGAAACCAGGGGATGGTTCGGCCTGGACTGGCTGCCCATGACGCTGCACATCGCCCTGGGAGAGGCTTTCTGATGCGAAGGTCATTCCTCGGTCATCTGGTGCGGTGGGTTGCGCTGATGGGCTGCTTCGTGCTGGCAGCCCTGACGGGCATCGTCCTTCACGCCGACCGACCCGCCGCCAGACGCCTGCTGGCCCGGGGTGTCACCGGTTTCGTCACCCAGGAGCTGCACGGCGCGGTTCGCCTGGGGGGTGTCAGTGCTCTGCACACCGGGGGTGTCCTGCTGTCCTCCCTGTCGGCGCGCGACGAGCTGGGTCGCGAGGTTCTGACCATCCATCGTGCCAGGATTCGCATCGACTGGCTGAGAACTCTGCTCGACACCCTGTTTGCGACGGGCAAGCTCACCGTCGTTGTGGAGCATGTCCGAGTGGACGGCGTCACGGCTGCCCTGTTCCCCACCGGGCAGACCGATGTCCCGTCGCTGGTGCGAGCCTTGACGCCCCGTCCCCGTGGGACCAAGGCCCCTTCTGCGTCGACTCGACCCTATCGGATCTGGTTCTCCGCGATCGAACTGGGCGACGCCCGCGTCGCGTTGCGTTTGGTGAGTCTTCCCAGTTCCGAGGTCGAGCTACTCCGTGTACGCGGCTCGGTTCTTGCCAATCCTCAGGGCGCGGCCGTGGACATCGAAGAAGCCACCTTGCGCTGGAAGGGACTTGCGCGCTCCGATGTGCTGGGGACCGCCACCCTGCATGTTCGAACGCCGGATCGGTTCTGGGGAACCTACACGGGACGATTCGGTACCCTGCCCGTGGAGCTGCGTGCCAGCTTGGCCCACGGCAAGCTCACCGCCCACCTGGAAACGCCGGAGGCGCGACCGGACTCCGTCCGCGAACTGTGGGGCGCGTGGCCCCTGCAGCGGGCCGCACAGATCAGCATCAACGCCGAGGGAACCCTACCGAACCTGTTCGCCCAGCTCACGGCCGGAGCCGGCTCCGGCAAGGTCCAGGCAACCGGACCGATACGCTTCGGATCGCAGACTCAGATGCGACTCGACGTGGAGTGGGAGGAACTGGACCTTTCGACGCTGGTCCCGAACGGGCCAACCTCTCGTCTGTCGGGTTCGGGTCGCATCGAAGCCTGGCTGCAGCGGCAAAATCCACGTGTCGCCATCGACGCCCAGCTCGCCGCCGGAACCATCCTGGGGGTAGAAACCCCACCCGCTGAGGGTCACGCCACGTATGACTCCACGGGTTTGGTGTTGAAGGGGACGATCTCCGAACCCGGGCTCCCGCTGCAGACTGCCTTGCTCTGGCAACCCGACGGCGCCTTGGAGATCGATCTCAGGGCCCATGCCGTGACACTGGAGGCAGTCGAACGACTCCCTCCACTCGGCCTACGGGGAACGGTCAGCCCACGCCTGCGAGCCAAGCTCGCCCAGGGAAACCTCTCGGCCACCCTCGAATCGAGCATTCTGGGGCTATCGGGGAGAGGAGCCAGTCTGGAACGGGGCAGTCTGCAGGCAACCCTGGTCGCTCCCATCTCCGATCTGGCTCAGGCGGGGCTCCGGGTCGACCTGAATGGCCAACAGCTCACCACCCCTTGGGGACACTTCGCCGAACTCACCATGCAGGCTCAGGGCCCTGTTGCCGAGCCGCGCCTGACACTCAGACTGAAGGATCCGGTGGCGCCTGCGCTGACCCTCAGCTCGGTGGTTCGAACGACCCCCACCCAGGCTCTGTTGGAGCCCGAAGCCACGCTTGGATATCCGAACCGTCAGCTCCTCTTGAGCGCCCGGGAGATCGGCATCGGGGACAACGGGCTGTCGGTGCAAAATCTCGAAGTCACCGGAGCCGGTGGACCCATCCGTTCCAGCTTCGTGCTCTCCGGGCAGCACCTACAAGGCGACCTCAACGCACGGGAGCTGGATGTGGGTCGGCTCGCAGAGGCCCTGGGGCTGCCCCAGGGCGAAGCATCGGGCCAGCTCGACGCGAACCTGGTCGTCGACGATGCCCAAGGGAGCACACTGCAGCTCGAGGCGCGGGATATTACCTATGGCCCGGTCGCTGGCGTGTCGGGGATGGTCGACGCGGCCCTGCAAGACAACCGATTCGTCTCCCGAGCGCTGGTGCGCGTGGAGGGGTTCGGCGAAGTGGGCGTGCTGACCGAACTTGACACGGCGGGCCCACTGCTGGCGACCGATTCCTGGAGCCAGGCAACCGGGCGAGCTTCCCTGGAGCTCTCGGGGTTCGACCTCGGCCCCATCGGGGCCACCCTGTCCCTGTTCAGTCCGGTCCGGTCCCTGACCGGCAAGGTGAATGCCCGGCTCCAGATGGAGCGGCGTGAAGCAGCCGAGTTGCCCGATCTGAACTTGAGCCTGGACACCCAGGGCCTCGCCCTCGACGTCGGTCAGCCCACGCCCATGCTGTCCTTGCGGGGCGTCGATCTGACCGGCAGCGCCGCAGTGGACGGCGCCACCGGCGACTTGAACGCGGCGCTCACCGCCCATCAGAGCGGCACACCCTTGGCCCAGGCCCATCTCGGGACTCGTCTGCCGCTGGCCGATCTCCTGTCCGAACCTCGCCGCGCCCTATCCACTCTGTACGATACGCCTGGCGATCTGGCGCTACATGTACCCGAACAGCCCCTGTCGCGCCTGACCACCCTCTTCGGGATGCCCGCCCTGCCTGGAGTCGTGGCCGCAGAGCTGGCCGTGCAGGGTTCGTTGGTGCACCCGGTGCTGGTGGCCCACGCCCGGGGCGGCGACCTCGTGCTCGTCGATGGTTCGCCCAATCTGGATGCCAGTGCCACCGTGCGTTACGATCATTCCACGGGAGAGACGGGACTCGTCGCTTGGGTGGGCCAAGACAACACTCATCTGGCGGAGCTGGAAGGGGCCGGTTTTGTCGTGGCGACCCCTGGTTTCGACTGGCAGGGGCGGCTCGAGGCCAATCTGTTGGGACTGCCCGTCGCAACCATCCCGGGTTTGGCAACTCACCAGGTGTCAGGCAATCTGCGCGGCTCGGCGTCCCTATCCCGAAACGGTCGAGTCAGCGCTTCGCAGGGACTCCTTTCCCTCGACGCGGCGCGGATTGGAAACCTGCCCCTGGGCGAGACACTGTTCGGGTGGCAATCCGAACCCGACGATCTGCAGGTGGACATCCAGCTGATCGACGGGGGAGCGGAGGTGGATGCCGAGGGACACGTGGCGGTCGACTGGCGCGCGCCGCTTGCCCTGCTGAGGGACGACAAGCCCGCGCGCATTTCGGCACGAATCAACAACTACGACGCCGGCGTCCTTCTGCCCCTGGTCGGCAACTGGGTGCGATCGCTGGGCGGGAACCTGAACGGACAACTGGAGGCAACCCTGACGCCTCACCGCGACAGCGAGGGGAGCCTATCCTACACGACGGCCGTGGGTGGCCAAGCCACGTATGGTGATGGGCACATCCTGTTGGGGCAATACGGCATCAATCTGCAGGACATCGATGCGACCTTCCAGGCAAGCTCCAATGGGACCACCACGCTCATCCACGTGCCGAATCTGGCTCTGGGGGTGCAGAGCCCCGAGCAAAACCTGAAAGGCACGGCCGATCTGGAGCTCTCCAACCTGGAGCTACGTCGCGTGGCCGCCCGCCTGTCTCGGGTGGAGCGACTGCCGCTCGCCCTGGATGGCGTCACCTACGCCGAGCTGACCGGGAAGGCCCAGATCGACATGACCCTGGCGCCCACCCAGAACGAGATGGACATCACCATCGAGGAGCTCACAGCGCAGCTCGCCCTCTCGTCGCAGCGAGAGATCGTCGATCTTGCCGATCATCCGGACATCACGGTGAACCAACCCCTCAAGGAGCGCCTGACGACGGATCAAAATGCGACCGCCGTTCCCTGGTTGATTCGAATCGCCCTGGGACAGGCGGCCAAGGTGACGCGCTCCAACCTGAGCATTCCGATCGCTGGGTTCCCCGAGCTGCGCATCGACGAGCAGGTGCATCCCTCCGGCACCATCGTACTGCGTCCCGGAGGTCGCCTGCAGCTGCTGGGCAAGACCTTCGTCATCGACTCCGGGACGGTTCGCCTGGATCCCGACCAACCCGCCAACCCCTTCTTCGATCTGACCGCCACCTGGACGGGTCCCTCCCACCAGGTGACCGTGCAGATCCAGGGGACCCGGCAACAGGCTCGCCTGCGGCTTTCCAGCAATCCCCCGGTCGCATCGGATTCGCAGATCCAGAGCCTGCTGTTGGGTGGCAGCTCGGGGGATTCCTCCTCCAGCGCCGGCCTGGGGGTGGGGGCGTCACTGCTCAACGAGATGTTCGTCGATACCCCGCTGGCCCAGGTGGAGCTTCGCACCTCCCATGATACGCGTCACACCAACTACACCGCCGCCGTCCCCTTGGAGGAAGATCTCTGGTTCGAAGCCACCTACAAGAACCCCCAGAGCAACAGCGTCCGGCCCGGAGCCGCCACCGAGGAGCCAGGCTTCAGCGGCACCGTGGACTGGCGTTTCCGCAAGGACTGGTCAGTGCGCTCGGAGATCGGAACCCTGGGCGCGGGTCTGGATCTGCTCTGGCAGTACCGGTACTGAGAGGGCCTGCGGGTAGGGCTCTAGGCCACGCGCCGCGCGCTGGCGCAACCGACACTGAGCGTCAGCTCGAAGGTCGCTTCCGACCAGTACCGATCGACCGCGTCCCGCAGATACTCGAGGGGCCGGGTCAGGTCAGTCCCGGCGAGGCCCGCGCGGAGATCGGGCAGGATCAGCATTCGACACACCGGATCCTCGACGAGCGCGCGGCCGCTGTCGAAGCTCAGGACCGTGTGTCGCACCTCCACGTCGATGTCTTCCAGGCCGGCAATTTCCAGTTCCTCACTCAGGCTTTCGATGGTGGGGCGTTCGATCATCAGACTCTCGACCCGTTGTCCCAACAGCTCCTCGTCGTATTTGAGCGCGTACTCACGCAACAGATCGCCAATCTCCTGGAAGGAGCCGCGCAGGGGAAGCGCCACCAAGGCTTGTCCCTGTCCGTACAAGAGGCGCGCCATCTCGATGAACAGCGGGACCCTCTGGTCGGGTTTCACCACCGGGTGCAGACACAGGACATGGGAAAATGCCCCGGACGGGAAGGGAGCCGGCAGGGTATCCGAGACCGAGTATTCGATCTGCACCCCCCGTGCCAGAGAGGCCTTGTTCCGCGCAAGCTCCAGGGCAAAGCTCGATGGATCGACGCCGTACACGGTGGGCTCCTCGATGATTCGACACAGCTCCACGTCGGGGAACCCGGTGCGACACCCGAGGTGCGCCACCCTGGCTCCGGGGGTCGGCAGCACCATGGAAAGCGCCAGCTCCCCGAACAGCTTCAGGTAACGGGGAACGACGAAGGTCTCGAAGACGGCCGCTTCGGCGGCGCTCAGCCCATCCGAGGGAAACACGAATCAGGCTAGCTTCGCCTTCCCCGGAGGGCAAACCCCGGAAAGCCTGGGAACGAGCCGTTTGGAATGCGGGCCGAAGTCATCCACGATTCGCCCGAAGGGTCTTTTGGTTCTAGCCTGGGCGCCGTGCAGCCCGTGGTTCGCGCCGCCCTGGTCTTCGCCCTGCTCTCGTTGGCTTCGGCCGGGGCGCGCCTGGCGACGGCCCCCAAGGTCGCGTCCCGCCCCGAGCCTCAACCGCCACCCGCGAGCACCATCGCCCCGCCCGAGCTGCCCGACAGCCTCTGCCCCGCCGACACCCTCCCCGATCAAGGGATTTGTGTGCCGGTCCCCCGCAACTCCGACTGGGGTGGCGAATCCAAGGAGGCGGAGCGCAACTCACACCGGAACCGGGAAGGGATCTGGACCGACTACGATCAGATCGCACGTCGTCCGGACCGGCCTGCTCGCTATCGTTCCTATCGCTATCCCGTGGAGCCGATCCCGGGGCGTCCACTGCTGTTGAGCGGCTACGATCTGCAGCAACCGGACGAGGGTCAGCGCCGTGGACCCAAACTCCGTTCCGTGGGGCATGGCGGGATCGATCTGGGACAGCGTCGCGGTGCCCCGGTCCGCCTGATCCCGCTGGAACACCAGGTTGGCAACGCGGAAGTCCTGTACGTGGGGCCTCTGGTTGGCAACTCGGTGGTGACCCTGCACACCCTGCTCGAAGCCAAGAGTCACCGTGAGTATCTGGTGGTGTACGGCCATCTGGCGGGACCGGCGCCGGGGGTATCCCGCGGACTTGCCGCGCCACCGAACATGCTGCTCGGCACGGTGGGCGACTCGGACAGTCCCGGCGCCATCCACCTTCACCTGGAGGTGCGTCAGGTTCGCGAGGGCATCGAGCCGCACGGTCTGGCTCCCGGCGAGCTACTCGACAACGCCCGCACCGTGGCCTGCGATCCCCGCAACGTCTTCCCGCTGCTCCCCATGGAGCCCGGGCTTTAACCCTGCGTCAATTCCTCGTCCACCGCCAGCTTGTACCCGAAGCCGTAGACGGTCAGGATGTGCTCGGGGTGGTCGGGCTGGTTTTCCAGCTTCTTGCGGAGCTTGACGATGAAGTTGTCGATGGTGCGGTTGGTGGGGTTGGCCCCCACCCCCCAGATCTTGTTCAAGATGTCTTCGCGGCTCACCGGCTGGCCGCGCCGCTCGTACAGTAGGCGCAACAGCTCGGTTTCGTAGAAGCTGATCTGCTCCGGTGGTTTGCCGTCGTGCTGAAGCGTCTGCGCCGCCACGTTGATGGTGGCACTGCCGATGCGAAAGCTCGCCACCTCCGCGGAGCGCTGGGCGCGCCGGAACAGGGCGCGCAGGCGAGCCACCAGCTCCCCCAGGCTGAAGGGCTTGGTCACGTAGTCATCGGCACCCGCATCGAGGCCGCGGATCTTGTCCGCCTCCTGACTGCGCGCGGTCAACATCAGGATGGGCACACTCTGATCGAAGTGCCGGATCTCTTCACAGACTTGATACCCGTTCTTGTCGGGTAGCATCAGATCGAGCAGGATGGCGCTGGGGTGCTCGTGGCGGGCCACCTGCACCGCGTCCTTGCCGTTGGCTGCGGTCACCACACGAAAGCCCTCGAACTCGAGGGCATCGGTGAGCCCCAGCACCAGGTCGGGCTCGTCGTCGACCACCAGGATGGTCTTCTTGGGCTCCATGACTTCGCTACGAGCGCCTGGGGCGGCCGTTGAGGGCCGCCCCCGTTGCGCGCTAGCCGCAGGTGCGTTCCGCTACTGACCCGCAGCTCCAGCCGTGGCCGCCGGTGCACCGGCCTCACCCGCGGGGGCCCCTTCCTGGGCCACGTAGGCGGCACCCGCGCAGGCAATGAACACGGCCGCGTTGGGGGCCGGGGCGAGGGCCGGCTCACGCCCGATGAACCGCAACAGGCGCTTCTCGGTCGAGCGGCAGTCCTCCACCAGCTCCGCCGAGCCGAACCCCTGTTCCGGATCGATGTAGCAGTAGCCCGGGGTGGCGCTCTCCGTCTCGATGCCGGGGCGCTCCAGGCAGTCTTTGTTGTTCTGCAGCTGCTGCAGCTTGCACAGGCACAGGTTCTCGCAGAGCCCCATGGAGGTCGCAACTCCCTCTTCCTCGGCGCAGAGATCCAGGCCCTTGAGCTCCTCGATCACCGCGTTCTTGAGGTTGCCCTCCACCGGCGTGCGACCCTTGGCGGCACAATCGCAGTAGGGGCTGTTGCTCTTCATGGCCTCGACAACCGCGCAGGGCAGATTGCCCTCGTCATCCGGCTCCAGGCGCCGCGGCAGACAGCTAGCACCCAGCTTCTCCTTGAGGCGATCCACCAGGGCCTGGACGGCGGGGTTGTAGCCGTACTGGGCTGCGGTCTTGTCCGCCGCATTCAGGTTCTTCGGGCACACCGAAGCCACGATGCTGTTCTTGGTGATGCTGGCGTCCGCGTAGCCCTTCAAGACCTGCAGCTGCCGAGTCCCCGGATAGGCCTTGGCGAAATACTGGGTCGACGTGAAGGCGCCCTGACCCATGGACTGCTGGCACAGGGGGTTCTGCGTCTCTTCGGGCTTGTCCTCCTCGCGGCAGGCGCAGCCGTTGGAAAGCTTGACGCAGAGGGGGTCGGTCTCGCAGGTGTCACCCGTGCAGGCCGGATCGACATTGCAGTTGATGTCGTCGCAGTCCTTGGGACCAGTCTCTGAGATGTTCGAGATGTCGAAGATGCAGGCGTACTGCAGATCCGTACCGCCCGGTTGCCATTCATGGCCGTTGATGCCGTTGACGGCGTCGACGCTGATGGCCTCGTTGGTGATGGGGTGGGTGCCGGCGCGCGGATCGGGCTGCTCGACCATCAAGGGATCCTTGGCAGGGTCCGTACCCATGGGAATGATCAACGACCAGTCGATATCTGCGGCGCGCTTGTAGCTGAGCACATTGTTGTCATTCAGCGACTCCGGCGTGGCGATGTCCTGCCAGGGGACGCCCAGGATGCCCGCCAAGAAGATCAGATCGGTCGTGGTCCGAACCGGATCGGTGTTGTTCTCGTCCAGGTAGCTGAACAGCGCATTGGGCCGCTGCCAGTCGGTCGGATTGGGCAGGCCGTCCGGATTCGGATTGCAGGACACCTGCTTGGCCTTGGCTTCCGTGCAGTCGCAATCCAGATCGCCATAATCCTGGAAGGGACAGATCACCGGCTTGGTGAGGGCGTTCACGTAGCGGGTGACCGGGAACAGGAAGTCGTAACCGAACCGTGCCTTCTGGTTGTAGCAACGCAGCTGGACCGGATCGAGCGCTTCGGGCATCTCGCCCTTGCCAGCTTCCGTGCAACGGGCGTCCGCGGCGCAGCCGCTGGGGGGCTGCGTCCAGCAGGAGTAACAGCAGGGATCGTTCGGATTGCTGTCGCAGGCGGTGGAGCCGGAGCGCATCAGGAACCGACGCGAACCGGTGTAGGCGCGGGCGGGCAACCAGCTGATCGCGCGATGGTCCTTGAGCGAGCAGTCGTTCTCGTCGCTCAGCATGACGACCGCCACCAGGGAATCGGGTCGCAGGAAGGCCTTTCTTTGCTGCAGGATGGTCTCGTCCAGGCCCTCCCGGACGATGGCCGAGAGCTCATCGGCCGGGTTAGAATGGACGATGTTCAGCGGCGGCACCGGATCGACGAGGAAGCGGTACCAACCCTCGAGGCTCATCTCCAGACCGCAGCCGAGCTCGCCAGAGGACTTCACGAACGTCGTGAATTCTGCGCTCTTGGCATTCAGGGCGTCCTGACCCCCGTTGTAGTCCGCATCCGTCCAGCTCAAGAACGGGGCCAGGCCCAGTTCCGCGGTTCGCGGCAGCGTGGAGAGGAGCCAGCCACGGTCGTTCTGGGCGACGTTCTGGGGCTCGCCGTTCTCCGGGCAGACATCCCCGCCATAGTCACCCAAGCTGCTGCTCAAGAACCCGATGTGGATGTCCTTGATGGGCTGGAATTCACGCTGCAGGCCCTCCGGGCAGTCCACCGTGCCGGGCGCGCCGGGTTGCCGCGCAACCGGGGCGATGGGGCTGTCCACGCAGTCGGGATTCACCAGGCGGTTCAAGAGCTGCGGAACCGCCTCCGACAACACCTCCTGCTTGTCCGCCATGGACAGGGAGTTATCGAGCATGAAAAGTAGGTCGATCTTGTCGACCACCGTGTTCTGGAACTGCGTGATGAAGACGTTGTTCGTTTCCGGCTTGGTGGGGTGGACGGGGCGGTCGAGGCAGCCCGTGGCGATTCCGGCTGCTACCGCTGCCGCGGTGAGCCCCACCAGCCCGGCGCGCGCGACGCGGCCGAACCGGCTTGGCTTGGACCCGATCCTTGTGGACTTCGAAGTCATCGATTGGCTCCTGGTGGGCGAATTCACGTCCGGTAGTGCAGCTCCCGGCCGGACCTGTGGGCCGGCTCACGAGTGGCTGCGGTAGGGTAGTTTGCTCGGATTCCCCGTGTCAATTGGTGATTCCGGCTTGGATCGCTACTTCCACGCCGGCTTTCAACCTGCAGTTGCAATGAACATGCCCCGAAGGCTCTGGAGTGATTCGGCTCATTAGCCCAGCTGTGGGTGCCAACCTGGTTGTCCATAGGCACCGAAGTGCCAACCTGGTTGCGGAGGTCAGGTGGGCTCGGCCGGAAAGGCCTCCCGGAGGGCCTGGAGGTTGCGCCGGTTGACCCCGGGGACTGCGAGCAGGGCCTCGTCACTCGCCTCGGCGATGGCGGCCAGACTGGGGAAGGCCAGCAGCAGCGCCCGTTGCGTCTTGTCCCCGATGCCTTCCACCTCGCGCAACCTCGAGCGAAGCCGCCAGCGCCCCACCTTGTCACGACCGCGGTTGGCGAAGCGGTGCGCCTCATCGCGCGCCAGCGCCAGGATCAAAAGCTCATCGCTGCCCGGGCGCAAGGGGATGGGGTTCTTCTGGCCGGGGAGATAAACGCGGTCGGTCAGCTTGTCCTTGGGGGTGTCTTTCTCCTTGGCCAGAGCCACCAGTGGGAGATCAACCAGACCGAGATCTGCGGCCGCTGCCTGAGCCACGGCCAGCTGGCCCCGACCCCCGTCGACGACGAACAGATCGGGCAGCTCCCACAGCGTCGAACCGGGTGGCGCGTCCTTGCCGCGTTGGAAGCGGCGGGAAAGCACCTCGCGCAGCGCCCCGTAGTCGTCTCCCCCCGACACGGTACGGACGCGGTACGAGCGATAATGGGCCTTGTCGGGGCTGGCGTCGGTGACCCTCACCACCGCACCCACCGTGTCCTCCCCGCCCAGGTGCGAGATGTCGACACACTCGATGCGCTGGGGCAAACGGGGCAAACGGAGCCGTTGCTGCAGGCGGGTGAGCCGCTCGGTCGCGTCGCTCTTGGCCTTCTGCTGCTGCTCGAAAGCGTGGTGAGCATTCTCGACCGCTAGCTCCAGAAGCTTCTTTTTGGAGCCCCGTTGCGGCTGGATCAACCGGACTCTCTTTTTTTGATCCGCCTCGCGCTGCCCCGACAGCCACTCCTCGATCCCTTCCGCGGCGTCGGGTAGCGCGGGCACCAGGATCTCCTCGGGCAGGGTCCGGGCCGCCACCCCAGCGCCATACTGGTCGCGCACGAAGGCGGCCACCAGCTCTCGATCGTCGAGCTCGGTGTGGAGGTTGCCGAAATGCAAAACGTCGGTGACGCGCCCGGAACGGACCAGAAGGAGGACCAGCTCCACCTGATCCTCTTGGCGATACAGGCCCAGGACGTCCAGATCCCGATCCTCGGCGCTGACCACGCGCTGGCTTTCCTGCACGCCGCGGATGGCCTGCAGCTGGTCACGCAGGATGGCTGCCTGCTCGAAATCGAGGTCGAGACTGGCCTTCTGCATACGCTCCTGCAACAACTCGCCCAGCTGGTCGTGCCGGCCCTCCAGGAACAGTCCGACGGCTCGCACCTGCGCCGCGTAGGCCTGGGCGTCCACCGGGAGCACGCAGGGCCCCGGGCAGCGCTTGATCTGGTACTGAACGCAGGGGCGTTTCCGGGAGGATAGTTCCCGATCCGAACAGGTGCGGAGCTGGAAATGGCGCTCCGCCAGGTGCAGGGTGCGTCGTGCCGCCGTGGCGCTCGGATAGGGCCCGAAGTATCGAGCCTGGTCGGAGGCGGGGCGACGCACCAGTTCCAGACGGGGAAACTCGAGGGTCGGATCGAGGCGCAGGCTGAGGTATTCCTTGTCGTCCCGCAACTTGACGTTGTACCGGGGCCGATGCTCTTTGATGAGCGTATTCTCGAGGATCGCGGCTTCCTTCTCGTTGGCGGTGACGATGGTCTCGAGCGTGACCGCACGCTTGCGTAACCACGGGATGAAGGCCCTCAGATCCTGGCTCTGCTCCTGGAAGTAGCTGCGTACCCTGGCCCGGAGGTTTTTGGCCTTGCCCACGTACAGCATCTCGCGCAAGGGGCCGAGGAACAGATAACAGCCAGGCTCGGTGGGCAACGCCGCCAACTGGTCCCGATCGATCCCCACCGGGCGGGCCGGTTCGTCGCCTTGCGGATTCGAGGGGGCTTGGTCGGGGGTCACGAAGGGCTTTTCTTGACGGAGGGGCGGACGGTTTTCAAGATGCCACGCATCCGTATGTCGACAGGCCGTTTGACGAGGTACCTTCCGAGGAGCCGTGCTGCACAGGCCCTGGGGGTGGCCACCCTGGCTGGGATCGCCATCGGCCTGATCATCGCACCGGGATTCCCGGGCGGACCGGACACCGACACCAAGCCGCCAGAAGTCCGATTGCTGGGCCAGCCGGTGAACCTCGATGACAACGCCACGCATTCGGCCCTGGACCGGGTGCGGCGCTTCGTGGCGGCCCCCCTGGAGCTGGTGCTGCCCGACGGCCGTGTTCGTTCCCTGCCCCTCGGCAAGATTGGCGTTCAGATCGACAAGGTCCGGATGGCTTCACTCATCCGCGAGGCCAAGGACCGAACCAGCCCGTTGCGTCGCGGTCACAAGCCAGAAGACAACCGCGCCCATCTGACCTTGCCGGTTCCGTTGGTGCTCGAGCCCGGGGACGGGTTGGGGACGCTACTGCGCTTGAAGGACGAGGTCGACCGACTGCCCTCGGATGCCCGGCTCGACCTCGAGCACAGGAAGCTGGTCCCCGAGGTGGAGGGACTGCTGCTGGACGTCGATGCCACCTGGGTCAGTATCGAGCAGGGGCTCTCACAAGGGGAGCGGCGGATCCCGGTGGTCGTGGAGAGGGTCCGACCCAAGCGCCTGGCCAAGGAGCTATCCAACGTCGAGTTCGGGACGGTGCTCGGTTCCTTCGAAACCCGCTACGACCGTTCGGAACGCGCCAAGGAGCGAACCTTCAACCTCCGCCTGGCCGCATCGAAGTTGGATGGGCATGTCCTTCTGCCCGGCGAGACGTTCGAATTCAACGAGGTGGTGGGTCCCCGCGACGAGGCCAACGGCTACAAGGTGGCGACGGTCATCGCCGAGGGGGAATTGGTGGACGGGATTGGCGGAGGAACCTGCCAGATCTCCGGCACCTTGCACGGCGCCGTGTTCTTCGCGGGCCTGTCCATCGTGACCCGCGTCCCGCACACCCGACCCAGCTCGTACATCAAGATGGGCCTGGACGCGACGGTGGTCTATCCGACCCTCGATTTCCGATTCAAGAACCCCTTCGACTACCCGGTGGTCCTGCACGAGACGGTCAAGGAAGGCGTGGTGCGAGCGGAGATCCTGGGACCCGCCCGGCCTCACACCGTCACACTGATTCGTCGCATCACGGAGGCTCAGCCCTACGAAGAGGTGGAGCGTCCCGACGATCGCCTGCCGCGTGGAGTCCGGGTGCTCGGACAGCGAGGCGTCGCGGGCTTCTCCGTGACTCGGTACCGGATCGTTCGCGATGGTCCACACGCGACACGAGAGCGATGGCTCGATCGCTATCCCCCCACGCAACAGATCATTCGAGTCGGAACCGGCGACATGGCCAAGGACTCAGTCAAGGTCGAGGATGATCCCCACACCGAGTATCTGGCGGACGAGCTGTTGGTCATGACCTATGGTCTGGACGACGCAGCAGACGAGCCGGGGGCGCGCGGCCAACCGGACAATCTGAAGGAATGGCGCGAACCCGGGAAGACCGGACAAGCCGGCTGGACGAAAGCCGCCGGTATGCCTTGGTGGGAAGCGACCCAACCCGCGGAATCCGAGTCGAGCGAGCCGACCAACCGAAAGACACAGCCCAAGCCGGCTGCGCAGTCTCACTGAAGGCCTCGACGAACCGGCTCTCTGCCACCAAGTGGTGTTACGCTATTGGATCAGCCGCCATGTGGCCCGTCGCTCAGCGCCTCTACCTCGGCAACTACTGGTCCGGGGAACAAGCACTCCTCGGTGCAGGAGTTGCCGGCGAGCCGTCGGGTCCGCTGCTTCCGTTCCATGGCGTCTTGTCGCTGTGTCCGATGCCGCTCGACGGTGGGCAGTCAATCCTCCGTCCGGCCCGCGCAGACACCGAGTGGCTCCATGTTCCAATCTCCGATGGCGGCCTGGGCGACGCGGAGTTCGAGGCAGCTCTGGAACTCGCCTTGCCCTTCGTGGCGCGACGGCGGGAGCTGGGCAACGTGCTGGTCCATTGCTCCGCGGGGATCAGCCGAAGCGTGAGTGTCGTCGTGGCTGTCCTCTGCTCCGAGGATCCAGAGCTCGATCTTCCCGAGGCTCTGGAGCGAGTGGCGAATGCAAAGGCGCGCGCACTGGGAGCGTCCCCGGCACAGGCGCGCTGGTTGGCAAACCCGGCGGCCGAATTTCGGGCCTGCCTCTGGCGAAGATTCTCCAAATCAGCTCCTCGTGCGACCAGTCGGCCATAGGAGGGCGCCTCCGGCGCTCTCTATCTGGCCGCATTTCTTCGGTTTTCGACCGGACGTTCATCTGCCGCTTGACTCCGAATCGGTTCGGAGGCACAACCCGCGACACCGAGGGCCGGCGTGGTTGCTTGACTCATGCGCCAGGTCGATGTAGGTCAGTTGTGTTTACCGGCTGACCGGTCCAAGTAAGGCATCATGAACACCGTAGACAACGTTCCCCAGGCTCCCATGGAATCGCAGGACTCGAACAACACGACCACCGCCACCAGGGCGGTGGATTGGGAAAACCCCCGCGTGGCCGCCATCTTGACGGCTGCTGCGAAGTGTTTCTCCCGAAGCGGATTCAGCGCAACGACGCTGGCCGAGATCGGTAAAGAACTCGGTCTGCGCAAGAGCATCGTCCACTACTACTTCGCTAGCAAGGCGGCGCTCATTCACGAGGTTCAGAGCTTCACCTATCGCAAGTTCTTGGACCGCGTGCGCGAGGCGACTGGATCGGCCACGGAAGGCACGGGTGCAGCCCGCGTACGCAGAGCGCTCGAAGCGCTCTGGGACGCGCTGCAGAGCGATCAGACGGCAGCAGGCCTCAACATCGAGGTCTGGAGCGCCGCGCGTCGCGACCCGGAGCTGAAGCGGCGTGCCGCCATGCTGCAGCATGACTCCCGTCAGATCATCGACGAGGCCTTGAGCAGCGCGGGCGACACCACCAAGCGCCCCAACCTCGAAGGCCTGCCGGTGCTGGTTCAGGCGGTTCTCAACGGCCTGAGCATCTCCGATTGCGTCGAAGACAACGCGGGTCAGGTCAAGAAGGCCTATGAGACCTTCCTGTACCTGATGGATCAGACGCTGAAGGCCAAGTAGGGCTCGCCCCGATTCCTTCTGCCCAGAGCCGAGCCATTGGCTTCGGCTCTGGGTGGCAGAGGAAAGAGCCATGCCCTTCTCGGAAATCCTGGGGCAGGAGCCCGCTGTCGCTTCACTGATTGCCGCATTGCGCGCGGGACGGGTTCCGCATGCCTATCGGTTCGAGGGGCCCGAGGGGGTCGGTAAGGAGCTTGCGGCACGAGCTCTGGCGCAGTCACTTTTGTGCGAAAAGCCCAGCGAGGGTTTGGCCTGTCGAGGCTGCAGTGCGTGTCGTCGTGTGCTCGAGTGCACGACGGAGTCTCCCATCGTTCCGCTTCACCCGGATCTGGTGCTGGTAGCCAGGGGGCTCTATCCCGCCTCGCTGCTGGGCAGCTCCAGCAGCGAGACGGCGGGAATCGGCATCGACCAGGTGCGAAGGATCATCCTGGTTCGAGCTGGGTTTCCACCCCACGAAGGCCGCGCCTTGGTCTTTTTGGTCCGCGCCGCCGACGAACTGACCGTCGCCGCTGCCAACGCCCTGCTCAAGACGTTGGAGGAGCCACAAAACAACGTCTACTTCATTCTGTTGACGAGTCGCCCGCGTCGCCTGCTCGACACCATTCGCTCACGCACGCTGGCGGTGCGCTTCGCGCCTCTCTCGGATGCGGTGTTGGGTCAGATCCTGGACAAGAAGGGGGCATCCCGGGAGGTCATCCCGATGGCCGCGGGGAGCGCCTCAGCCGCACTCGAACTCGCTGACCCAGAGGTCTTGACGATCCGCCGTGGATTTGCGGAATCGATCGAACGCGCCCTGGCCGCACCCGATCTGGCCCGCGCCCTGGGCGAGGTGGATTCGAAGCACTTGGACCGCGACAGCCTGCGCGCCCAGTTGGGATGGCTGGCGGCCCGTCACGCACAGAAGGCAACCCAGACGGTTACCACGGATCCGTACCGCGCCGAGCGGTTGGCACACCAGCATGCCATGATCCTGGGGGCGCTGCGCGATCTGGAAAGGAACGCTCAGCCCCAGCTGACGCTCGAATCGCTGCTGTCCCGTCTGCGTCAGGGTTGACCGAACCGGAGCGCAGCGTGAAGCACTCCGAGCCCGTCCGAAACGTCGCCGCCGCGAACGGGGCGTCAGGGTTGCCGGGCGAGGAGCGCAGCGTGAAGCTCCCGGGTCCGCTTCGTGATCGAGCCCTCTTCGTCGCTCGCGGGTAGCAGTGCGGAGATGACCGCCGCTCGATCGGTCGCACCAGCGATCTGGCTTACGTTGGCTTGGTCGATCCCTCCAATGGCCACCAGAGGGATCTCGCAGGCCCGGCACAGCTGGTGGGCTCGCTGCAGCTGCTCGATACCGACGGTTGGTTCTGCATCGCTCTTGGATGAAGTGGCAAAAACGGGACCGAACGCCACGTAGTCGGGACGAGCCGCGAGCGCGAACCGCAGCTCTGCCAAGGAGTGCGTCGACAGTCCAACCGCCAAGTCAGAGAAGGCCGTCCTGACCGCCTCGATGGGCAGATCCTCTTGACCGAGGTGCACCCCCCAGCACCCGGTCAGAGCGGCGAGATCGGGACGGTCATTGGCAACCAACGGGACATCGGCCTCGCGGGCCAGGGGCGCCAGGGTCTTCAACAGATCGAACGTCTCCCGTGGCTGCGCGGACTTGGCGCGAAGCTGAAGGGCCGAGGGTCTGCCTGCCAGGATCTGACGAGCGCAGGCCAACCAGTCGAGCCGTCGCCCTCGAATCGAATCGATGTCCAGGATGGCGTATAAACCCGGCGCCAGCACCACGAGCGCAAGCATGGCTCTGGCGGCCGGGTCCGGCCAGCATGGTGAGACTGACCGAACCGGCTCCCTGGGCAGGAAGCCACTTCTTGTCGGCCGAATCTGGGGCAGATGTGCTACGCGTCCAAACATGTGGCGTCGATGGAGCCGGATCCCGATTGGCCTGTTGATTGTCGCCAGTGGTTGCTCGCGCTCGAGCCCCAGTGCCCAGGCGCCGGCCGCTACGGCCCCCACCGCCTCGGCCGCTCCCGCGCACCGGCTCGATGCGAACCCGGATGCGGGTGCGTCCCCCGAAGCCCTGAACCTCCCGATGTCGACACCGGATCCCTCCAAGCTCCTGGAGCCCATCGAGGAGCCGCCCATCAACGCCACGCGCTACCCGGGCTCCACCGGACTGGTCATGGCGGTCTCGGAGCGTGGCCCCGGTCTGCCCTGGACGATCAAGATCTGGAACGCGGGACCCGACGAAGCCGAGCTGGTTGCTGACATGCGCCTGCTCTCCCTGGAGGTCACCGCACCCGGCAAGAAGAAAAGCGCAAACTGCCAGATCCCGGACAGCCAACTGCCGCACCGCGCCGAACCCCGCCTGGTGTTGACACTGGGTCCGGGCGAAGGGGTCGAGGAGCACTTCGACCCACGGCTTTATTGCTTCGCCGCCGCTGGACAGGATTTGCTGGTGCCCGGAGCGATCGTCGTGCCCCGTTTCGGTTGGGCCGAGCTCCCTGCCAAGGTCCGATGGAAACGCGGACGCCGCGTGCAGGAGCCCGTCGAGCAGCCCCCTCCCTACGTGGCTACCCTGCTGCCCGACCCCGACGCAGAATCGAAAACGGTCGAGCCCCCTGCCCCACCGGGACCCAGCAACGCCAAACGCGAAGGGTTGGCAACTGCACCGATCGGAGAAAAGCGCCTGGTTGGCGCACCCCTGGCGTTGCGCTCGGAGTACCAGGCTTGGTCGCGGGCGCGACCCCGGACGGAGTCTCCCGAGAATGCCCCGCTGTCCTTACGCCTGGTGCAGGGCTCCGATGCGGAGGCCGAAACCTTTGCCACCGTCGAGCTCGTGCTCAAGAACCTGAGCAAGGAGCGGCAGCGAGTCTATTTCCGCCGCGAATTCGTGAGCTTCGAGGTCAAGGGGCCCCCGGGGCTGGTGCGCTGCGATGCGACCCCGGATGAACGGGCACCGGACAAGCAGGCCTTTTTGACGCTGGGCCGCGGTGAACGCCGCAACATCGCCGTCCGGCTTGCCGAGCTGTGCCCGCGGGGCACCTTCGCAATGCCCGGGCTGTACCTGGTTCACGCTCGTTTCGACGCGATGTTCTCCGGGGAGGAGCTGGGTATCGATGGGTTCGTTGGGACCATCCAAGGTGATGAGCCAGCCGCGGTTCGTATCCGTACCGGCGAAGCGCCGCTGCTCGAGAAACGTCCCATGCGCAAGTCCCAGCATGACACCCACACCGCCGACGCCGGGGAGAGGCCTTGAGGCGTCGAACCCTCTTCCTTTCGGGGCTGCTGGGGTTGCTCTGCGGTTGCGGTTCGGCTCCGCTGGTTCCCCCCCAGACTCCCCAACCGACTCCCGCCGAAGCGACGGCCCCGGCGGTGGCACCGACCCCGGCCGAGCCCCTGGTGCGAACCGCCCCAGCCCCGGACTACTGCACCGTTGACGCTTCACCCGCCCCCGGCGCGCCCTGCCCGACGACCTCCACCGAACAGCTCGAGCGCTTGGACATCGCCCTTTCCGCGGGTGACCCCAAGGCTCGGGATCTGGCTCTTTTGGCCCTGGGCCAGTGCAGCGTCTACGAAACCGGGCTCATTTTGGCCCTGCGCGCGGAGCTCGTGCCCGTCGAGTGCGCGGACGTGCTCATCGACCCTTGGCTCACCGAGCCCCCGGCTTCGCTCACGCTCGAGCTCTCCCAGCTCCACAAGGGCCTCTCGTTGGCCGCCAAACTGGCGCGCACCTCCTCGGAACCACCCCGCCTGCCCGAGCCGTTCACGCGCGAGGATTTCCAAGCCTTCCTGGAGAACAGCCTGCGACCGTTCTTCGTGAGTCAGGCCCGGCTGATCGAGGGGCTAGCCCTTCAAGGGGCCCGACTCTCCGGCTACGGCAAAGCCATCGCGGCCATCGAGGCCGGGATGGCCGATCTGCGCTTCGTCGAAAACATCCGGGCGATTCCGCTGCCCGTCGAGCTCTCCTCCGATCCGGAGCTGTCCGAGGCCTATCATCAATCGCTGGAAGAGGCCCTGGAGCCCCGCAAGGTGCGAGGTCGCGACGCGATGCTGGTGGGTCTGCTCAACCTCTCCCGCTTCGGTGTGCTGGACGACCCACGACTCGCGCGCGCGCGGGCCAAGCTGGTCCGGATCTTCTCGGGCAGTCGAATCGACGCCCTGGACAGCCTCTTGCTGCCGCCCTTGCCCAGTGAGCCCAATAGCAGTGTCGCGGCACGCCTGGCAGCCGTTCTCCCCACGTTCTATACGGAGCGTTTGCTGGGCGGCGGCTCTTGGCTGGAGCCTTCAATGTTGCGCGCCGGGCTGGTCAAGGGACTGCCCCCGTCCGCGCAGCGACAACTGGACCAAGCCGGGCGTCTTCCGCCCGAGGTCGGGCGCCTGTACGCGCGAGCCCTCTTGGAACTGGGTCGCCGCTACTTCCGGCCTTCCGATTTCGCCCGTGCGTCGGAGCTGGCGCGGGGCGCCGCCGGCGCTGGCGTGGGACGCAGCGAGGCAGAGTTGCTCGGTGCCCTGGCCTTGGCCCTGCGCGGCGGGCCAGAGAACGCCGTGCAGCTCATGCTGACCGGGCCCATGTTGCCGGAAGGAATGGGCGACGTCACCGCCCTGGACGCCTTGGCCAAGCAAGCCAACGAGCTGGGAGGGATGGCAGCCTTCGACGCCGCACATATCCTGTCCATTCTGCCCCAAGCCAACCCCGACCCCGAGCTGTGGCACGGCATCCAGCGCCGCTTCCAGCGCGCCGCAGAGCTGCTCAGGAACCCCGAGCAGAAGGCACAGGCCAAGGTCCGAGCCGAGGACGCCGCCGCGGTGGCTCGCGAGATCGCCAGCGTCAACGGGACGAATCCAAAGCCGTAGCCTGGGGCTCGGTGGGCAAACAGAGCTCTGCGGGTTTGCCCTCGTCCAACCAACTCGCCAGCTGACGCAGGGTGGTACCGTTCGCGCTCGGGCTCCGTTGCAGGATGCGGGCGTGGATCTGGGACCAAAACGCAGGCTCCGGTCCCGAATCCTGCGAACCATCCCCCAGCCGTCCCTCCAGCACCTCCAGGAGCTCCCCCACCGTGATGGTGTCAACATCCCGGGTCAGCACGAAGGTGGGCTCGTGGTGGAACATGCTGCGCACCAGCAGCTCGTGCTCCACGAACCGCTGCAATTCGCGACGCAGCAGCTCCGCGGGAACCGTGATCTGTTCGGCCAGCGCCCCCAGGGGCATGGGCCGCTCTCCCAAAAGCGAGCGCTGGGCCATGGCGGCGAACGCCCGCAGGACCACGCCGACCCGCGTGGCGTGGTCGATGCAGGCGCCGCGCGTGCGGAAGGCGAACAGCTCGGGTTTGTCATGGGCCGCCGCCAGCTCCGCCCCGTACAGGACCACGATCCAGCTGGCAAAGATCCACACCAGGAACAGGGGGATCGCGGCGAACGTCGAGTAAAGGGCGCTGTATCGCGCGACCCCGACCTGGAAACGCACGTGCCCGACCAAGACCACGTACCAGATGAAGCCCGCCACCAGTCCACCCAGGGCCGCCGAACCGAGGCGCACCCGGCGGCACGGCATCACCCAGTAGATCACGGTCAGGGTCGCGGCCATCAGCAGCGCCGCCGAAAACTGCGAGAAGGGGCCGCCGTGAAGCCAGGATATCCGTTCGCTGCCTGACGCGACACTGGCTGCGAGGGTGGCACCGATGGGCGTGATGAAAAGAATGGCCGAGTAGTCGGTGATCCTCCGGGTCACGGTGCGGGAGCGCTCGACACCGAAGATGTGGTTCATGGTCTCCTCCACCGAGACCAGGAGCAGCACCACGATGTAAAGCAGCAGAATCAGGCCCAGTACGCCCAGCGTCGCGAAGCTGCTCCGCTCCACGATGTCCAGAACCTTGAGGAACACACTGAGCAATCCCACCGCCTCGTGATCCTTCTCGGCACCCATCGCCAGCATCGTGGAGATGATCCCGGGGCGGATGGTCTCGCTCATCAAGCTTCGATAGGCGCCGAACCCCTTGAGCGCCGAGACCAAGAAGGCCAAAAAGGGAACCAGGCCCAGCACGGTGTCGAAGGCCAACGCGGAGGCCCGGTGCAGGCCCTGATCGCGAAGGAAGCCAATCCCGGCCCGAGCCAGCAACCGTCCCACCCGGTGGATGCGGTCCAGCATCGACCCCGGTGCGGGCTTGATCGAGGCGGACACCGCGGCGCGCAGTCGACTCACCATGCCCGGTCCATTTGGGGACAGCCGGCGCCTTGGTTCAAGGGGGATCGCCCCGGCTCGACCTCATCGGCTCTCGGCCCCAGGGCCCGAACACCCCGCACCACCCTTGGCCGGCATCCACCGGGCCGTGGCGGCCACCACGGCACTCCCGTGTCGGGTCGAGGGGTCAGGTCGGGCGCCGCTTCGGCGCGAACATCGAGCCCCTCTGCCTCGGTCTGGTTCCGCCCCCCAACTTCGAGTAGATGCGGGATCGGGCTCGATGCAGCGTTCCGTCGAAAAGCGCCTGGACTCCCGCCGCAACGAAGCGAATGGCAGCGGGAGCAACTCCGCGGCACCTCGCTCTATCACCGGCGCTGGCGCGACCAAGAGCGACACGCAGCGGCGTGTCGAAGCTCCTGCGATGCAAGTCGGAGTCGATCTGTTGCACGAGGTGCCCCAATTGCGTCTCGATCCGGCGCTGGCTCACCAGACGCTGACCTTCGCCTTTGCCACGGGTGGCGGCGGCGATGCGTTCGAACGGCTGCTGGGCAAGATCAAACCAGTCGCCTCCAGCTTCAGCCCCGAGTGTTTTGGGGCCGATCTGTTCCTTTCCGATTTCGTGGAGCGATGCCTGCTGACCTCGGTCGAAGGCAGTCCGCGCCCTTTCAATCGGGCCGCCCTGCGCGCACTGCTCTCCCTGCCGCCCCGTCGCCCCGCTGACGTGATGCTGCGTCAAGGGGTGTTTGGCGAGCTATCGACTGCGCCCGAGCTGGTCCTGGCCCTGGAACGCCTCTGGAAGGGCATCGACGGGTTTTTGAATGCCCTGCAGTCAGCGGGGCTCGGCAAGCGCTCGGGAAGCATTGCGCGCCGACTGGAGATCCTGCGACAGCTAGCGGGGGTGCTCCGCGACGGCTCCGAGCCCTTCTCGGGGTGCCGCTCGGCCCTTTCGCGTATCGCCGAGTTCTTCGAACGAGTTCGGGAAAGTCCCGCCTTCGTTCAGCTGGAACAGTTGCTCGACTACGACGAGCACCTGGCTACTCTCGAGCTCGGCGTTCGCATTGGGCTCGACGGGCAGATCCGAGAGCTTAGCATCTTGCAGCAGCGGGAGAACCGCGACAATCCCCACCATGTCGGCGCGTGGCGCCGTTTCTGGGAGCGCCTGCTAGCCCGGCTGCGTGGCTACCCCATCCGGGAACAGGAGGTGGTGGGGCGCCTGGTGGAAGCCGTGTTCGAGGGGTTGTCACCGACCATTCTGTCCCTCTTGCAGCTGCGGCTGGATCTCGAATTCTATCTGGCGCTCCGCGGCCTTTGCACGCAAGCCGAAGCGCGCGGCCTTTCTTGTACGCTGCCCGTCTTCCCGTCAACCGAGCCACGCGGTCCGACGGTACTGCGACGCGTCTACAATCCCCTGCTCCTTCTGGATGAGACCCCTCCAATTCCCTGTGATCTACAGCTGGACAGTGCCGGGATCTACCTTTTGACCGGGCCGAACTCGGGCGGCAAGACCCGCCTGCTGCAGACCCTGGGTTTGGTTCAGCTGCTCGCCCAGAGCGGTTGCCCGGTGCCCGCCGAGTATGCCGAGCTCTCTGTTCGCGAGGGGCTGTTCGTCTCCCTGGTCCACGAGGTCACGGCCGATCAGAAGGAAGGGCGTCTGGGTACCGAGCTATTGCGGATACGCCGCCTGTTCGAACGCGCCGGTTTCGAACAGTTGATCCTCATCGACGAGCTCTGCTCGGGCACCAACCCCTCGGAGGGCGAGAAGATCGTGGAGCTGGTGATAGCGCTGCTTGACCGCTTGCGACCCCAGGCGGTCATCAGCACCCATTTCTTGGAGTTCGCCGCGCGCCTGCAGAGGGAACGACCCGTTGCCGATCTGAGCTTTCTGCAGGTGGAGCTCGATTCCGAACAGAGGCCCAGGTTCCAATTCATCCCGGGCGTGGCCACGAGCTCCTTGGCGGCACAGACCGCCGAACGCCTGGGTGTGACCCGCGAGGCGCTGGCAGCGCTCATCTCCGCCAAGGCCGGCCATACCCGCGGCTAGACTGGCCGCCTCGCGACAGGGCATAGGACTGCTGCGCGACCCGGTACCGACGGGCCCGCGCCGAGCAGGCTCCGTTGCAGTGCGGCACCCCAACGCCAGGTGCACATACAGCTGCGCCGGCCCGAGCCTTGGCTCGGACCGGCGCAAAAACTGCCCTTGGCGGGACTTCTGCCCTTACGGGGCCGGGAAGTTGCCGCTCATGATGAGCGCGGTGATAAGCCCCACCGTGGACGGGAAGTACGTCGAGTTGAACGCACCGTTGTCCAGGATGTCCATGATGGTCCGGAAGGAACGATCCCTGACCGTCGCGTTCCCGGAAGCCATGGCACCCACACCGATCGGACCGATGAAGGAGCCCTGGAAATCGCGGGCCGGAGCGGCCTCGCCCTCCCCCGACGCCGCCGGATTCCCCGACGACTTGATCCATCCGGCCTTCAGGAGGTCGATGGTGGCGCCGGAGTCATACTTGCCCGCGAAGAAGTCGACAATGGTCCCGGCGAGGGCCTTGCCCCTGGTTCCTTCGGACGTGCAACCGTCGAGCCCGACTCGCCAGGGCACGCGGGCGGCGTCGTACCCGTAGGCCGCCACGTTGAAGGACTTGACGTCACCGGTCGGCGCGATCCCGTTCCCGCTCCAGTCCGCCCAGTCGGTGGGGAAGTTGCTGCCGGTGTTGGTCTCGATCAACCCGTACGTCGAGTCGATGAGGCTATCGAGTCCCCCGTACTTCCGGAAGTAGGAGGGGGCGAAATACGACGGGTTGAACGAGGAGTCCCAGCTGTTGCCCGGATTGACTTTGGATCCGCCAGCCAGATCTCCGCTCTTGATGCCACCGATCATGGCATCCGCCTTGCCCTGATAGCCGCCCCACTGGGCCTCGGCCATGAGCAGGGCATAAGCAATGTCGACGTCACCGTCCGTGGCCGACCCAGACCCACCGGGCTTCCACGTCATCAGGTTGCCACCCGAGCCACCCTGGCTCTCCACGTAACCCAGGAACTTGTCGAAGGCCGTCTTGTCACCCATGGAGGCGGCGATGAGCATGCCGTAACCCATGGCCTCCGAGGTGGTGACGCCACCCTCTTGCTCCGGAGCGATGACCTTGTTGTCTCGAACGAAGTTCTTGGTCCAACGCCAGTACTCGTGGGAGAGGTTGGCCGCCATGGCTGGCGCGTTCTGCGCCACCTGGCAGTTGGGGCCGGCGGGTTGGTTCTGGGGGAAGGGCTTGCTGGCACCCTGCGAGGGGAACACGGTCGTCTTGGGGCAGGCCTCTGCTCCCACGAACTCCAGATCGTCCAACCAGAAGTCGAAGGGCTTGGTCTTCTCGATGTCAGTGTGTTCCCCGTCCAACCAACCCACATACCAATCCTTGCCCTGGTTGAACTGGAACTGGATCTTCAAGATCCGCTCAGCAAACGTGTTGCGCTCCGGGTTGGTCAGATTACCGGGCAAGGACAGGGGCGTGTAGTCACTGGCGAAGCAGTAGGTGAACGTCTTCCAGTCCGAGGACAGCTCATTGTCCGCGTAGTCGGACTTGTCGAAGCCGCTGACAACATGGAGGAAACGCCCCAAGTGCTGGTAGCAATCTCGCGCCGCCTTGGTCGTCGTCTCACCGTAGTTGGCGTTGTCGCAGAGGTAGTCACCATTGGTGGTGCTTGGACCCTCCGTCTCCGGGATGGAAACGTTGAAGCGCACGGCAGACTTCGAGTCATGTCCGCTGCCGATCTTGGCCTTGAAACGGATCCCGGCGTACTTGCTGGCGTCGTAACGCTGCGGATTGGTGGTCTCGTTGCTGCCGCAGGTGCCGGTCTCGTTCAGGTTGACACCCATGCCAACCCAGCCACCCCAGCCGGCAGAGGACGAGCCGACGGCATGAAGCGCATTGCCACCAGCGTCCGAGGATTCGATCTCCATCGTGAACGCGGCAACGTCGGTCTCGAAGAACCGTTCCCAGCAGCCGGAGCGACCCTCCAAGGGCAACGCGATGGCCTCGCCATTTTCGAAGTCGGAAATCATGCTGTCGCCGCTGGTGGTTCCAGCGGTGGGGCCGCCACCCTGGCCGGTGCCGCCGTCACTGCTGCCACCCTGCGAGCCACCGCCGAGCTGGGCACCGCCCTGGCCGATATCGCCGCCCAGGCCGATAGCGCCGCCCAGGCCGATACCGCCGCCCTGAGGCCCGGCGCCGCCCTGGCCCACGCCACCCAGGCCGATACCGCCGCCCTGAGGCCCGGCGCCGCCCTTGCCCACGCCACCCTGGCCCACGCCACCCTGAGGTCCTCCACCCTGGCCAGCTCCGCCCTGACCCGTGCCACCGGTGCCTCCGCCGACACACTGGCGCCCGCTGCACTGCCCAGAGGCACACTTGGTGCCGCAACTGCCGCAGTTATTGGGATCGGACGTGAAGTCGACGCAGGTGTTGCCGTTGCAGAGGTTGTACCCACTCATGCAGCCGCACGTATTGTTGGCGCAGGCAGAGGGACCGGTAATGCTCGTCGAGCAAACGTTACCGCATCGGCCGCAGTTCTGAGCGTCAGTAGCGTAGCTGGATTTCGCCACGCAAGATCCATCGCAGACCTCGAAATCCGGAAGGCAGTTGGCTCCGGCTACGCCTCCTTGCGCAACAGGGACGCCCGCGCCACCCCCTTGCGCGGTCGCGCCTCCCCCGCCTCCTACCCCACTCGTCACGGCGGGATCATCTGGGTCGCTCGAACAACCCCAGAGCGATGAGAGTACGACGGCAATTGCTAAGCTAGACTTGGGACGAAATTGCATAGCTCGATGTCCTTGCGGAGAAAGAGGTTGGAGCCCTCTAGGGCGCGCGCCGAAACCACCGGCTCGGTTAACTTACCCAATTTCCCCTCCTCGGGCGAACGGGCCCGGGCGTTTGTTCGCCACCGATGCACGTCGGATGCCAAATTGCAGTCACATCAGAAGCCTGCATGCAGTTCATTGGACGTGTGAGTACCCCGTTGCGATGGACCGATACTCACCTGCAAGCCAGACCGGCTCCGGGTTCCGATGTTTGTTTGTGTCGTCGCAGCTGGACCGTCGCTGTGCGCCAGAAGCGTGGGGCGACGCGCCGGACAATTGACGTGCCGCGCCCAGAGCGTGACGCGCCGCGCCCGCAGCGTGAGGTGCGGCGCGGTCGGCGAGCGGCGCTGCCTCTGAGACGAATCGGCACCCGCAGCGTGACGTGCGGCACGGAAAACCATGCACGGAAAACGTGAGGTGCCGCACGCAAAACGATGCGTCGAAAAGCCACACGCGGCGTCTAACTTGTTCTCCCCGGTCGCCTCGCGCGTCACTTGCGGCTGATGAACACACCGAGCCGCAACATTCGATGTCACGGGCCCCGGTGATTTGATCAACGTTCAGACCGTTGTTCTGGAGCGGGAGAAGGGATTTGAACCCTCGACGTCGACCTTGGCAAGGTCGCACTCTACCACTGAGTTACTCCCGCGGAGCGGGCGTATTCCTAGCCAGGGGAAGGGGGTCTGTCAAGCGGGATTGGCCCGGAATTCGGAGGGGGCCGGACCCGCCTGACCGGCTCAGAGGCGCTCCACCTCCATGACCCCGGAAATCTTCTGGATGGCCCGCATCACGGTCTTGAGCTCGGACAGGTCCGAAACGTTGAACGTGAACGTGTTCAGGGCGCGCCCGTCCTCCCCGGCCCGGCAGTTCGCCTCGCTGATGGTCAGCTTCTGCGCACTGAACACCTCGCTGATGATGGTCAATATGCCCGGCGAGGTGGAGGTCGTGACCTTGAGCTGGACCGGTCGGATCGCCTTGGCCTTGGAGTCCCACTCCACCTCGATCCGGCGCTCGGCGTCCAGATCGAAGGTCTTGACACACTGCCGCCGGTGGACGGTGACCCCTCGGCCCCTGGTGATAAAGCCCATGATCGCGTCGCCGGGCAGGGGGTTGCAGCATCGGGCGAATCGAACCAATACGTCGTCTTCGCCGCTGACCCGGATCCCCGAGTGATCCCTGCCGCTCAAGCGGCGCGCCAGCTGTTCGAGCTTGCCCTCGCGCAGCTGGGGGGGCGGGGGCTGGCTCTCCACACCCCCGCGCGGGCGAAGGCTCGCCACCACGTCCTCGGCCGACAGCTTGCCATAGCCGATGAACAGGAGCAGCTCCTCCAGGCTCCCGAATTTGAGGGCCAACACGGCCCGTCGCACCTCGGCTTCGTTCTTGGTGAATTTGCTAAAGCTCATCCCGGCGGCGCGCATCTCGTGCTCGAGCAGCTCCTTGCCCAGGTTGATGCTCTTGTCGCGCTGTTCGGCTCGAAGGAAATTGCGCACCTTGGAGATGGCCCGCGAGCTCTTGCAGCTGTTCAGCCAGTCTTTGGTGGGTTGCGCGTTGGGTGAGGTGATGATCTCGATGACGTCGCCGCTGCGCAGCTTGTAGCGCAGCGGAACGATCTGACCGTTGGCGCGGGCCCCCGAGCAGTGCTCTCCAACCTCCGAGTGGATGGCAAAGGCGAAGTCGATGGAGGTCGAGCCCCGGGGCAGGACCCGCACGTCGCCCTTGGGCGTGAACACGTACACCTCGTCGGGGAAGAGGTCGATCTTGACGTTCTCGACGAACTCCACCGGATCGCGCACCTGCCGCTGGTACTCGGCCAGCTCGCGCAACCAGCCGAATCGCTCGGCATCCTTGGGATCGACGCCGCCCGAGGCCCGGGCTTTGTACTTCCAATGGGCGGCCACGCCGTACTCCGCCACCCGATGCATCTCGTGGGTGCGGATCTGGATCTCGATCCGCTGCCGGCCCGGCCCCACCACGGTGGTGTGCAGGGACTGATACATGTTGGGCTTGGGCAGGGCGATGTAGTCCTTGAACCGGCCTGGAATCGGGGTCCACCGCGAGTGCATGACCCCCAACACGGCATAACAGTCCGACACGGTTTCCACGCAGATCCGAAAGGCGATGATGTCGAAGAGCTGCTCCAGCTCACAGGCGTTGTCGCGCAGCTTGCGCTGGATGGCGTACAGGTTCTTCACCCGACCGGTGACGTCCACGGCAAAGGCCTGCTCCGCCAAGCGGGAGGTGATGGTTCGGCATACGTTCTCGATGTAGCGGTCGCGATCCTTGCGGGTCCTGTCCACGTGGCGCAGGATGTCGTCGTGCGCCTTGGGATCCAGGTAGCGAAAGCTCAGATCCTCGAGCTCGGCCTTGATGGCCTGGATCCCGAGGCGCCCCGCCAACGGCGCGTAGATGTCCATGGTCTCACGAGCGATGCGCTCCTGGGATTCCACCTGCATGAACTCGAGCGAGCGCATGTTGTCCAGCCGGTCGCAGAGCTTGATCAGCAGCACGCGAATGTCGCGCGCCATGGCCACCACCATCTTGCGAAAGCTCTCGGCCTGGCGGTCTTCCCGGGAGAGGAAGTTGATGGTGCCGAGTTTGGTGACCCCATCCACGAGCGACGCGATTTCTTCACCGAAATCGCGCTCGATGTCGGCCACGCTGACCAGGGTGTCCTCCACGACATCGTGGAGCAGCGCGGCACAGACGCTGGCCGCATCCAGTTTGAGCTCGGTAATGATACCGGCCACCCGCTCGGGATGTACGAAATAGGGCTCCCCGCTGCGCCGAGTCTGTTCCCGGTGGGCGAGCTCGGAGTACCGATAGGCTCGCTCGATGAGTTCCAGATCAGCGGTCGGGTGGTAACTTCGAACCCGCTGTACCAGAACGTCGATTCCCAGCAGGCGAGCTGTGGCTGGCATGGGTCAAGACTTGAACGAGAAGTACTACCACGAGAACCTAACACCCCGTGGGTCCCACGCAACGTCCGGACCATCAGACTGGTCGGACCCGGGACAGGCCCGAGATCCCACCGATTGCGAAGCGGCAGCCGATGGGCCGATACCCTTCGATTCCACCCTCGCAACCATCGGCGTCTACGTCCACTTCCCTTGGTGCAAGAGGAAATGCGCGTACTGCGATTTCTATAGCGTGGCCGAGCCCGATCCAACGAGGCATTCAACGCTCGCTTACGCCGACCAGATTGTGGCAGAGTGTGCGGTTCGTCTTCGGGACTTGGACGTTCGACGGGTGGATAGTATTTACTTCGGCGGGGGTACGTCGTCGCTGTGGGAGACCAAGGCCCTGGCCCGTGTGTTGGAGGGGATCGCTGCCCTGGTTTCGGTCGATCTGGGCCGCAGCGAGATCACGGTCGAGGCCAATCCCAGCAGTCTGGATCAGATCAAGGCCCTGGAATGGCTCGGGCTGGGCATCAACCGGGTCAGTCTGGGGATCCAGAGCCTCGACGATGTGACCCTCCATTTCCTGGGACGCATTCACGATCGCAAACAGGCCCTCGCTTGTCTGAACGCGGTCCTCGAGGTCGGGTTCCCCAGGGTGTCGGCCGATCTCATCTTCGGTGTCCCGGGTGCGGGGGTCGGCTCGGAGCTGTCCGACGCCAGCGAACTGGCCGCCCGCCCGCTGACCCATCTGTCGCTCTACGCCCTCAGTGTGGAACCAGGTACCGCGCTCTGGCAACGCGTTCAATCGGGGACGCTCGCCCCCGCCGGAGAAGACCACGTGGCGGATACCTTCCTTTCCCTGCACCAGCTGCTCGGCGAGTCCGGGTTCGAGCACTACGAGATCAGCAACTACGCCCGGTACGGACACACCGCCGCGCACAACCTGGGGATCTGGCGGGGCGGCGACTATCTGGGGCTGGGACCGGCTGCGGTGGGGACCGTCCAGCGCAACGGGCAACGCCTGCGTTATCGCAATCGCCCCGACATCGAGCGATACCTGCGAGCCGATCTGGCGTCTGCTCGCCAGCAACTCTGGGAGCTCGGGCCTGATTCCATCCTCGAGTACCGGGAGGTCCTTGGTCCCGAGCTCGAGCTGCGCGAGGCGCTCATGCTGGGCTTGCGCCTGCGCGAAGGCGTCGACTTTGCGGCCCTGTGTCGAAGGCCCGAGCTACGGGCAGCTACGCCCCAACGCCTCCGGGCCATCCGCGAGCTGGTGGCAGGTGGACGGCTGAGCCAGGATCAAGGTCGCCTGTGCTTGAGTCCCAGCAACTGGCTACTCTCCAACGACATCATCGCGCGCCTGTTCTAGGTCAGCTGGAGCCATGGGACGAATCGAGAGCCCGATTGGCCAACCACTGTGACAGACAGCATAGGGAGCGTTCGACCCACGCCGTGACTCGCTCGGTGCGATGCCGGGGTTGGGTCGGTCCGGACAGGGGCTCCAGCATGGCGAAGGTGACATTGGAGGGTTGGTAGCCGGGCTCGGTTCGAGACAGATGACGAGCCAGCCCGCCCAGGCAGGTGCTGGCGGGCGGGAGCTCCAAGGGGCGCTCGGCCAACAGATCGTCGATCAGCCAGGCCACGATCATGCCCGACGCCGCGCTCTCCACGTAACCCTCGACACCCGTCAACTGCCCGGCGAAGAAGAGCTCCGGCTCGGAGCGGAGCCGAAAAAAGCCGTCCAACACCCGCGGCGCGTCCAGAAAGGTGTTCCGATGCACGGCTCCCCAGCGCTCGAACTCGGCGTGATCCAAACCCGGAACCATGCGAAAGATGCGGGCCTGCTCGGGCACGGTCAGGCGCGTCTGGCAGCCCACCAGATTGTACGCCGTGGCGGCCAGATCTTCGGGGCGCAGCTGCAGGACGGCATAGGGCCAGCGCCCGGTACGGGGGTCGGTCAACCCGGTGGGTTTGAGCGGACCGAAAGCGAGCGTGCGCTCACCGCGCGACGCCATGACCTCGATGGGCAGGCATCCCTCGAAGAATCGGTTTTGCTCGAAGGGTCGGGGTTGGACCACCTTAGCCTCGCGCAACGCCTGCACGAACGCCTGGTAGATCGGCTTGTCCAGGGGACAGTTCAGGTACGCGGCGCGACTTTCGGGGTCGTCACCCTTGTCCCAGCGGGAAGCAGCGAAGATGCGTTCGTGGTCCAGGCTATCCGCGGTCACCACGGGAGCTATCGCGTCGTAGTACTCGAGGTGCTCCGAACCCAAGAGGCGCTCAAGCTCGAGGGCCAGAGCCTCTCCGGTCAGGGGCCCCGTGGCCAGAACCAAGGGGCGGCAAGCCGGCACGGTGCGGACGAGTTCGGTGCGGCGAGTGATCCGCGGCTGACGCTCGATCCACTGGGTCAACAGAGCCGAAAATCGCGTCCGATCCACGGCCAGCGCACTCCCCGCCGGAACCCGGGTCTGCTCGGCCGCCTGCATCACGAAGGAACCCGCCCGCCGCATCTCCTCCTTGAGCAAACCAACCGCATTCTTGGTGGCGTCACTGCGCAAGGAGTTCGAGCAAACCAACTCCGCCAACTGATCCGTCGTGTGGGCGAGGGGGCGAGCCAGGGGCTTCTGTTCGACGAGGCAAACCGGGTGGCCGCGGGAGGCGAGCTGCAGCGCCAGCTCACAGCCAGCCAGGCCAGCACCGACGATGGTGACCTCTCGGGATCGACTCACGGAGCAACCGAGACGTGGGACGCTTCGGGCCCCTCCGAACCACTGCGGGTGCGTGAACGGGCCACGGGCAGCGCCGGCGAATCCGAGGGGCTCTCTGCCGGCGGGTTGGGCTCGAGCCGACGCGAGTACCCACAGGCCTTGTCCGGACAGCTGAGCTTGGCGGTCTTTTCGCCGCCGGTTCGCAACAGATAGGGAGAGCTGCAGTTCGGACAGGGCTCCGGCACCGGGCGCTGCCAGAGCTTGAAGTCGCACTCAGGATAACCAGCGCAACCAAAGAAGCCCTTCTTGCCCTTCTTCTTGGCGCGGACCTCTACGACGTCGCGTCCGCACTTGGGGCAAGATACCCCGAGGGGGATCGGCCGCGCGGTCTTGCACTCCGGGTAACCGGTGCAAGACAAAAACTCGCCGTAACGACCGGTACGGATGGCCATGGGGCGACCGCATTTGTCACAGCGATACTCGGTGAGGCGGGGTTCACCGCCTTGCCCCGCGTCACCCAGGCTCCGCGTGTATTTGCAGCGCGGGTACGCCTCACAACCGACGAACCACCCGTTCTTGCTCCAGCGCTCGTGAAGGGCCGCTCCACATTCCGGGCAGGCCTGCCCCAGGGGTCGCGGCTCCGGGGTCCAGCGCTTCTGCTTTTTGGCCGACTCCAGGGTGGCGCGGAAGCGGTCGTAGAAACGACGTAGCAGCGCCTCACGGCCCATCTTGCCGGCCTCCACCTCGTCCAGCTCTTCCTCCATCTTGGCGGTGAAGCTGGGATCGATGAAATCGAGCTGGGTGCTGACCAGACCGTCCACGACCACCTTGCCCAACTCGGTGGCCTTCATCTGCCCACCCGGCAGCTTCTCCACGTAGTCTCGAGCCTGAACCTTGCTGATGATTTCTGCGTAGGTGCTGGGGCGACCAATGCCTCGCTTCTCCAGCTCCCGCACCAGCGAACCCTCGTTGTAACGGGGGGGCGGCTGGGTGAATTTCTGCTCCGTCGCCACCCCAGGTGGCTCACGCAACGTCAGGGCCTCACCGGTCTTCAGCTCGGGCAACAGCGTCTCCTGCTGTTCGTCCTTGCCAGACTCCGGCGCCGCCTCGGGACCCGCGTCTTCCTCTTCGCCCGCCAGTTCCTGGGGGGCGTCCTCGCCGAAGGGTTTGTCACTCTGACCCTTGCCGTACTCCTCCAGCCACCCAGAAAACTTCAGAACCCGGCCTCCCACCCGCAGTCCCAGGCGTTTGGCGCTGGGCTTGGCACGGCCAGGAATCGCCTCGATCTCGACGGAGGTCTGATCGTAGAGCGCGGGTGCCATCTGGGATGCAACGAATCGGTTCCAGATCAGCTTGTACAGCCGGTACTGTTCTTCGGTCAGGTGCTTTCTGACGACCTCCGGAGCGAACTCGATGGACGTGGGACGAATCGCTTCGTGCGCGTCCTGGGCATTCTTGCGGGACTTGTAGAAATTGGGCTTTGCCGGCAGAAAGCCGTCCCCGTACTGCGCCTGGATGTGACCCCGAACCTCCTCAATCGCGTCGGCGCTCACCCGCACCGAGTCGGTACGCATGTAGGTGATGAGCCCCACCGGGCCACCGTCCTTCTTCAGATCCACGCCCTCGTACAGGTGTTGCGCGACGCTCATGGTGCGCTTGGTAGCAAAGCGCAGATAGGACGCCGCATCCTGCTGGAGCTTGCTGGTGGTGTAGGGAGCCGGGGCGTGACGCTTCTGCTCGCGACGGGTCACCTCCTTGACGCGATAGCGAGCGGTGGTCAGATCGGCGCGGAGCTCCGAGGCCTGCGCCTCGTTGACGACCTTGGCCTTCTTATCGTCGACCGTCGCCAAGCGCGCCAAAAAGGGCACCTTTCCCTGGGTCTGCAGCGTGGCGCCGATGTTCCAGTATTCCTCGGGGACGAACGACTCGATCTCCCGTTCCCGCTCGGTCACCAGCCGCAGAGCCACACTCTGAACCCGTCCCGCGCTCAAGCCGAAGGCCAGTTGTTTCCAGACCAGGGCCGAGACGTCGTAGCCGACGATCCGATCCAGGACGCGACGGGCCCGCTGCGCGTCGTACAGATCCCCATCCAGGGCTCGGGGCTGATCGAGACCGGCCGCCACACCCTTCTTGGTGATCTCGTGGAACTCGACGCGGTCCACTTGGAGTCCCGGCCGCCCCAGCTCCTCGGCGAGATGCCAAGCGATGGCCTCTCCCTCGCGGTCCGGGTCGGTGGCGAGCAGGAGGCGGTCGGCGCTCTTGACCTTGCTTTTCAGCTCGCCCAAAACCTTCGCCTTGGACTCGATGATCTCGAAGGTCTCCCGAAAGCCATGGTCGACATCGATCCCCATCTTCTTGGGGAGGTCTTTGACGTGGCCCTTGCTGGCTAGGACCTCATACCCCGCCCCCAAATACTTCTTGATGGTCTTCGCCTTGGCCGGCGACTCGACGACGACGAGGGTTTTGCCCATCGGCAGGAGAGTCCTTTCCGCCCCCTGAATGCTATCCGGGAGTGCCCGGCGCAAGCCGCCGGCGGGCCTTTAGGGAACTTTGTTCATAATTTCAGCATTTTACGAGTTTGAGGCGCCCCGCGGGATCCTGCCGAACCCGACCAGTCAGCGTCAGCTGCAGGAGCCCGACCTGAACGGATGAGGGGGACATTCCCGTGGTCCGGCATAGCCCATCGAGGCTGTCTATCCCCTGGGTCAGAGCCGCCACGAGGGTGGCCTCGGACGAGTCCGGCTCCTCCAGGGGGTCGCCCCGGGCGAGTCCCAACGGAGCCGGCGCCGACAGGGGCAGGGTCGATTGGCCCAGTCGTTCCAGCTGCGCCACCAGCTGCCGGGGCGAGTGGAGCGGGCGGGCCCCGTTGGCCAACTCCAGATTGCAGCCCAGCCCCTCTCTGATCCAGGGACAGGACGGGACCACGAAGAGGCTGCGGCGGAGACGCCGGGCCCAGGCCGCCGTGTTGCGTGCTCCGCTCCGGTACCCCGCCTGAACCACGACCACCACCGAGGACAGAGCCACCAACAGCGCGTTCCTTGGGAAGAAGGCCGAGTTGGCGGCGGGGATCTCGGGGGACACCAACGAAAGGTAGGCGCCGCCCGCCTCCAGCACGTCGATGAACAGCTGACGGTTCTTTTCCGGGTAGGGGCGCTGCCATCCCGCGGGTGCGACGACGCCGGTACAGCCGCCACCCTGCAGGGCCCCCCGATGTGCCGCGGTGTCGATCCCCTCGGCGCCGCCGGACAGTACGACGACGCCCGAGCCTGCCAGGCTTTTGGCCAACTCGAGCGTGTATTTCACCGCCTCCGGCGTGGGCTTGCGGGTTCCGACGATCGCAACCGATGGCGACCGCGGCCACTCACCGACCACATGCAGCCGCGAGGGAGGCTCGGGCAGATCACGGATCCGCGCCGGGAGGCAAGCGCCGGACAGAATGCCAAGGCGAGGGACACTCACGCGCCTCTGGTCGACCAGAGACAGGGACCGGTTGCCTGGGACCGAGCTACTTCTTGTAGACTTGGGCGCCGACCATTCCCTGGCCCATCACGACATACATGTCCACAGTGACGGCCATCGGCGTGGGAACCGAGATGCACTGTCCGTTCGGCCCAATCACCGGGTCAGACGCTGTGTCGGGGCTCTGCGCCAGAACCTGGGCCTGACCACCGGGGGGAGCAACCGAGAGCATGTTGAGCTGGTAGCGGAACACACCCGCCCCGCCGAAGCCCACGATCGCGTAGCAGCCCCCGGCGGCCAGCTGGAGAGGCGCCTGCGCATGCTGCCCTTGCCCGAGCTTCGCGGACATGAGCTGCCCCACCGGTTTCATGCCAGGGGCAACCTGCTTGGCCTTCATCTTGATGCCGGACTGAACGGGCCCCAGCTCACCGCCGGTTAGCCCTCCCATCTGGGCCGCCCCACCCGCCAGCGCCCCGGTCACGATCTGTTGGATCAGCTCGGGATTGGAGAGAATGGCCCCAAGCGGGTTGGCCGCAGGCGCTGAAGACGCCGGAGCAGCAGAACCCGTCGGCTGGGTCGCATAGCCAGGCTGTCCACCCTGCGCCATGCCGCCACCCTGCGGGTAGGGAGCTGGGCCAGTACCCGGAGCACCGGCCAGGGTGTAGTTGTTGGGTCCCGGCGGCGGGTAACCGGAACCAGTGGGTGAGGTTCCGTAACTTGCATTGAACTGAGCGTTGTTGGCCGGAGCTTGTTCTCCCCCCTTGCCACATCCATAGATGAATGCAGCCGCAGCCCCCGCCAAGAGGAGCGACAGAACCGAGAAACGACCCCAGGCATGTTCAGCGTTTGAGCTCATGGCGGGCGAGCTTATCCCGTTGTCCCCCGTCCGGCCAGAGCCTGACTTTCTGCCATGAAAACGCCCCTATCCCCCTTCTCCGGCCTCCGGTTGGCCCGACGCAATCGAGGCGGAGCTGCGGTTTTGCCATGACCACTTTCCCGCGGCGCGACGGGCCTCGTCCCTGGCTGCTCGGGCACCGAGGCTCTCCTCGAAGGTTCACCGAGAACACCCTTTCGTCCTTCGAGGCCGCCCTGGCAGAGGGGGCCGACGGCTTCGAACTCGACGTGCGCTTGAGCCGTGACGGACAGCTAGTCGTCTTTCACGACCCAACGCTGGAGCGGCTCACCCAAGGGCGTGACCAGCGTTCGATCTCGGATGTGACGTGCAACGAACTCGAGGGGATCGCGCTGGTGGGTGGCGCCAGGATCCCGACCTTGCTCGAGGTCCTCTGCTTCGCCTTCTGCCACGACGCCAAGGTGAACGTGGAGCTGAAGGCAGACGGTCCCCAACCCGACTCGCTCTGCGCCGCGTTGGCTCTGCTCTTTGCCGAGCATCCCGAGCTTGGACGAGCGGGCAGTCTGGTCTTCTCCTCGTTCTCGCCAGCCATGTTGCTCGAGGCGAGCCGGCTGGGACTGCCGGGACCTCTGGCGTGGCTCATCGAGTCGACGGAGCCGTTCCCGCCTCGGGAGCCGAGCATTCTCGGCGCCGGGATCACGGGCCTCTACCCCGCCGAGGCGCACGGCGCCGGGATCACCGGGCTCCACCCCGCCGAGGCGCATGTCACCGCCAAGAGCCTGGTGGCCATACGAGAGCTCGCGGACTTCGTGACCGTGTGGACCGTCAACGACCCACAGCGGGCTCAAGAACTCGCGGATCTGGGCGTGGATGGCTTGGTCTCGGACGAACCAGGAGGCATCCGCGGCGCGCTAACGGGTTAGCTTGTCCGGGTCACCCAGAAACTCGAAATGCATCGTGTCTTCCAGCTGGTCCCTGCCCAGCCAGTGAAAGCCGTAGCGCTCGAAGGCCTCCACCCAGCAACGGGGCAGGTCGGCTCGATCGAAGGGGGACTTGGAGGGCTTCTTGCACTTGGGGTTGCTCTGCCACTTCTTGACGCAGTGGCAGCAGGGATTGCGCTCCGGATCGATGTCGACGGCGATCCCGAACAGGTGATTGGAGATCTCGCCGCCGCGGATGGTGTTCTCCGTGCGCAGCCCCCCCACGTGGCGCGGCTCGTAGCGTGAGTCGGACGAGGTGCAGCGGCTCCTGATCCGGTCCTCCACACAGGCCAGGGCTGGCACGATCTTCTTGTGGACGGTCAGGGGCTTGTCGAAGAAGGTTGTGGAGATTGCCTGGCTCGCCGCAGCCACGGAATTGAGCTTTTCCAGGCCCATCCCCGGAACATGTCCATAATGACGCACCCGGTACGCCAACGCCTTGTTGTGCGCGCGTCCGTCCAGCATCCCGTTCTTTACGTAGTGACGACGCTGCAGGAACCGCTGCGGCTTCTGCACCTTGCACGAGCCACCCCGCGGCGCGGGAAGGACCTGGGGGGCCGCCAAGAGGACTCCACCCACGACGGCCAGAGCCAGGACCAGGGGGCCCAGCCTATTTGACCATCGTGCAACGGAGAATGACCAGCTCATGGGACCCCCAAACTAGCACGCCCGGTCAGCCTCCGCGAACCCATGGCAAGCCGAACCTCGGGCGACCCTGGGTTTCCACCGCGCAGGAATCCTGCGGCGCGGGGCCGCGCGACGACTCTGGCCGACTCGCGCCGTAACATGCCACGGCGCGGCGCGGGGCCGCGCTTGAACGGGGCGAGGCCACGGGTGACGGCGCGTCGCGATGGGTGGCGGCGCGTGAACGGCGGCCGCGACGTTTGGCCGCGCTTGAACGGCGCGGCGCGGCGCGGCGCGGGGCCGCTCGACTCCGTCGTCATCAATTCCTCGGGCGCCGAACCGAGGGGCGCCAGGCACCCTCCGTCACCGAGAGCTTGCCATGCCGCCTCCAGCCTTTGACGAGTAGCCAGGTTCGAGCCCGTGCGACCGGAGGGAGCGCGGGCGCAGGACGAAGAACCGGTTCGCGAAATCCGTCGAACCAACCGGCGGAGGTGCATGGGTCGAGGCAATTCTCCGGATACCGGCTACCGCCGTGGTGCCGCCAGTTGCCCAGGACGTAGACTAACGCGACGCGGGTCTCCTTCGGAGTCCGAAGGATTCTCGAGTGATACCTGTCAGCCCAGACCCTTCCCGAACGGTCGTTCTCGCGATTGAAGGTTCTCGCCATCCTGATGGCAAGGCCTCTGATGGAGCGCGACAGCGCGACATGATCCCGGGCCTCGCAGAGCAGATGGATGTGGTTGGACTGGATGCTGAAATGAACGATCCGACACCCGAAACGCTCGCTACCCGCGGCGATGGCCGCGGTGAGGGCGCGACGAGTGGATTGCTCCCGCAAAGAAGGGAGCCCAGCCAGGGCGCGCAGGGTGACATGGACCGGAAACCGAGAAGCCAATGGTGCCCTCGAACGATGGGGAACTCCGGCATGTCCCGTTCGGGGCCTCCCGGCGCCCGGTCTCGGCCCTCCCCGCCCACGGGCGAGGAGCTCCATCTGCACCGACCGGAGCTTGCGACTCGAGGGTCGACTCGAGGGTCGACTCGATAGGTGGCGTGATCCAGCAGAATGTCGCTTTGCCAAGAGTTGAACCGAAGGAACGGGAGCGTGGTTCGGTGGGAATCGCAGGGCAGGCTGAGGCTGAGGCTGAGGCTGAGGCTGAGGCTCTTTTTGATTAGGGCTATAAT